>NZ_JBHYGN010000001.1:0-530422 GCF_051858995.1 Brevundimonas sp.
CTAGTGGCTAGTGGCTAGTGGCTAGTGGCTAGTGGCTAGTGGCTAGTGGCTAGTGTTTGCCAGCGGAAGGGCGGCGCAAGCGTTTCTGCTGCACACTGCCGGCCAGCCACTAGCCACTCGTCACCAGCCACTCGCGGCGCGCAACGCTGCGCCCGGCAAGGTTTGGTTAACTTTACGGCCCCAAGGCTGACGCAAAGCCCGGCGACGCTGGGTTCAGCGCCCGTGCGACTCGGGCGAACCGATCCCGGAGCCAGACCATGCACCGCCGCCACCTGATCCAGTCCGGCCTCGCCCTCGGCGCGACGTCCGCCCTCGGCGCCTGCGCCAGCACCGGCCCGAGCGATCCCAACTATCCGATCCGCTCGGACCAGACGGCCCCGGCCTACACCTCAGACGAACTGATCGCCGCCGGCTCGCGCGAGCTGGGCATCGCGGCCGAAGCCATCGGCGGCGCCATCGAGCGCATCTTCGCCGACCAGGGCGACCGCCCGACCGCCTATATCGCGGGCGAGGAAGCCGCCGGCGCCGTCGGCGTGGGCCTGCGCTACGGCCGCGGCGCCCTGCACATGAAGGACCTCTCGGCCTCGCAGGAAATCTTCTGGCAGGGCATCTCGATCGGCTGGGACATGGGCGGCAACGGCAGCCGGGTCTTCACCCTTGTCTACGGCCTGTACCACCCCGACATGATCTACCGCCGCTACCCCGGCGTGGAAGGCTCGGCCTACCTCGTGGGCGGCCTGGGCGTGAACTACCAGCGCGCCGACGGCATCGTCCTGGCCCCCATCCGCACCGGCGTCGGCCTGCGCCTCGGCGCCAACGTCGGCACCATGGCTTACAGCCGCCAGCGGAACATCCTGCCTTTCTAAGGAAGGGCGCTACCGCTCGCGACGCGGTCGCTCGCTGCTTGAGCGCAATCTGAAAACTGCCCCGCCCGGTTCGCCGCGCGGGGCTTTTCATTGGCGACCGCTAGCCCGCGATCATCGCCTCCAGCCCCTCGCGCCAGCCCGGATACCGCGGCCGCCAGCCCAGCTCCGCCTTGGCCTTGGCGTTCGAGAGCCGCTTGGAGTCGCGATAGAAGCGGCGCATGGCGTCTGACACCGACGGATCGTCCAGGTCGACTTCCGGCGGCAGGGGCAGGCCCAGCCGCTTCGCCGCGCCTTCGATGACGACGTCCGCCGCTGACGGTTCGTCGTCGCATAGGGTGTAGGCCGCGCCCGGATGGGGCCGCGCCATCGAGGCGAACAGGCCGCTTACGGCGTCGTCCACATGTACACGGTTGAAGATCTGGCCCGGCTTGCGGACGATCCGGGCTGTGCCGTCGCGCAGGCGATCCAGCGGCGAGCGTCCGGGGCCATAGAGGGCGGGTAGGCGGAACAGCTGGACCGTCAGCCCCATGCCCCGCCCGGCGTCCAGCCAGTCCCGCTCGGACCGGACACGACGCGCGCCCTCCAGAGAGGCCGCGTTCAGTTCGTCATCCTCGAAGGCCCAGCCGCCCGCGCGATCGCCATAGACCGCCGTGGACGAGACATAGCCGATCCAGTCGGGCCAGGCGCCCGAGGCGGTGATGGCGGGGACCAGGGCCTTCAGCCCGGGGCAACCGTAGGCGTCCGGCGGGGCGGTGATCAACAGGGCCGAGGCTCCGGCGACAGCGGCGGCCAGTGCCGCCTCATCCGCCGGATCGACCGCAGCGATCCCATCCGCCTCCAGCGCCGCGCGGGTGTCGGCGTCGCGCGAGGTGGCGACCGCCTTTCCGCCCCGGCGGATGGCCTCAAGCGCCGCGGCGCGGCCCAGCCAGCCGCCGCCGAAGACCAGCAGCGAAACGGGCGACAGGACGGCGTCGGGCATCAGACCTCAGGCGGAACGGGCGTGGGAGTCGGCGGCGGCGGCGGCGGTCGCAACCGTGACGCTTCCCGTCTTCAGCGCTTCGGCGCGCTTGCCGTTCCAGCTCGAGACGCACGGAATCTTGGACAGATCAGCGCGGCCGGCATAGCGGCGCGCCACCTCGGTCACATCCTGCATCAGGCCCTCGGCGAGGGTGATCGGCTTCAGCCCCAGTTCCTTGAACTGGTCATTGGCCACGACCAGCTCATTCTCGTCGGCTTCCTGACGCGGATTGGGGACGTTGTGGACCTCGGCCCCGGTCATGCCGGCGATCATGGCGGCCAGGTCCCGGACGCGGCGGCTCTCGGTCATCTGGTTGAGGATCTTCACCCGCTCGCCCGACTTGGGCGGGTTCTTCAGCGCCAGCTCGACGCAGCGGACGGTATCCTGGATATGGATGAAGGCCCGCGTCTGGCCGCCCGTGCCGTGCACCGTCAGCGGATAGCCGACCGCCGCCTGCATCAGGAAGCGGTTCAGCACCGTGCCGTAGTCGCCGTCATAGTCGAACCGGTTGATCAGCCGCTCGTCCTTGCGGGTCTCCTCGGTCTGGGCGCCCCAGACGATGCCCTGATGCAGGTCGGTGATCCGCACGCCGTCGTTCTTGGCGTAGAACTGGAACAGCAGGGCGTCCTGGGTCTTGGTCATATGGTAGATCGAGCCCGGGTTCGGCGGGAACAGGATCTCCTGCTCGGTTGGGCCGAAATCGGTGTCCACGGTGACCTTCAGATAGCCCTCGGGGATGCGCAGGCCGGCGGTCGTATAGCCATAGACCCCCATGGTGCCCAGGTGGGCCAGGTGGACATCCCGCCCGCTCTCCACGATGGCGGCCAGCAGGTGGTTGGTGGCGTTCAGATTGTTGTCGACCGTGTACAGCTTGTGCCGGGCGGTCTTCATCGAATAGGGCGCGGCGCGCTGTTCGGCGAAGTGGACGACGCTGTCGGGCGCCCAGTCCCTGATCAGGGCGACGAGGCGGTCGAACTCCTTGCCGACCGTCATGTTCACGAACTCGATGGTCTTGCCCGAGACCTCCTTCCACGCGGCGATACGCTCGCCCATGGTCCGGATCGGGGTCAGGGACTGGACCTCCAGCTCATTGTCGATGTTGCGGCGGCTCAGGTTGTCGACGACCAGCACGTCCCAGCCTCGAGCCGACAGGTGAAGCGCGGTCGGCCAGCCGCAGAAGCCGTCGCCGCCAAGAACCAGTACGCGCATAGTCTTCCCCGTCATTGCGTCTCGCCCTGCAGGAGCCTGATCGGTTGAGATGGAATCGCTTCGCGATCCATCGATGCCGTGAATCAGGCTCCAGAATTGTGCTGGAGCGAAATCTAAGTTCGGATGCGAAGTCATCCGAACCGATTTCGCTCTAGCCGAAGCCGGGCGACCGTCAAAGCGACGCCTTATCGCAGGTTCAACGCCGCGGGCGGGCTTTCCAGTCGGCGCGGGTCTGTCCCCAGGCCTCGACGGGCATCTCGGCGAAGGGCGGCGGCAACTGTGTCGGACCCAGATTGCGCGAGCCAAGCCGCTCGGCCAGCCGCTGCGACGGGGTATTGTCCGGGTCGATGCAGTGGATGAGGTCGTCCCAGCCCAGCACGTCGAAGGCGTAGTCCAGCGTCGCCGTGGCCGCCTCGAAGGCATAGCCCTTGCCCTGAGCGTCCGGGTGCAGGCCCCAGCCGACCTCATTGCCCGGCCAGCCGTGCGGACGCCACGGCCCGATCCGGCCCAGCCACAGGCCGGTGTCGCGCTCGATCACCGAGAACATGGCGATCCCGGTCAGGCTCCACGCTCCGGCCATGGACATGAACCCGCGCCACGCCGTCGCCGCGGGCTGGACACCGCCGATAAAGCGCGACGCCTCCGGATCGGCCATCATCTCGGCCCAGCGCGGGAAGTCCTCCATCACGATGGGACGCAGGATCAGGCGTTCGGTCTGCAGTAGCGATCCGGTCAAAGCAGATACTCCCGTTCGAGCTGATACTGGCTGCCGTCCGAGGTCAGGACGCTTGAATACAGACCAAAGCGATCCACGCGGATCGGCGGCGAGTGCAGCAGGTTATGGCCGGTGATCCAGGCGCCGACGCGGGCCGGATCGGTTTGGGGTTTCAGATGGGCCAGGGTCAGGTGGGGGCGGTATTCGCGACGCTCGATCTCGATCCGCGCCCGCTCGGCCGCCGAACGACAACGGCCCGCCAATATGTTCAGCCGCTCGCTGGGCGAGATCCCGGCCCAGATCGTGTGGCTGCGGTGCGCGTCGCCGAAAGCCCCGACACCGGTCAGCTCGATCTCGAACGCCCCGCCGGTCGCGGCGCGCTCCAGTTCGGCGGCCAGATCATCGGCGCGACGCTCGTCGATCTCGCCGTAGAAGGCCAGGGTGATGTGCAGTTGCTCCTCGCCGCGCCATTTGGCGCCGGGCAGGCCGGTTTGCCGACGCCTCAGCGTCTCGGCCACATCGTCAGGGACGGAAAGGGCGGTGAAGAGCCGGATCATGCGACCGTTGGTAGCGGCTCCAGCGCGCGGACCCAAGTCCGGTTTTCCTTGCGGAAGGGGCAGGTGCGACCGATATTTGCGTCAACGGTCGGGATTGCCCGACCCAAAGGAGGATCGAAACCGCGATGAGCGATTTCAGAAACGGATATTCCCTTCCGCAGACCGCCGACATGTCGGTGGACGCGGGCCTGCGCAGCTTCATGCTGGGCGTCTACAACAAGCTGGCCATCGGCCTCGCGGTCGCCGCCGCCCTGGCCTGGATCGTCGGCAATGTGCCTGCGGTCACCCAGCTACTCTATGTGCAGACCCCGACCGGTCTCAGCGTGACCCTGCTGGGCATGGTCGTCCAGTTCCTGCCGCTGGTGCTGATCTTCGGCTCGATGTTCTTCATGAAGAACCCGACGTCGGCGGGCACCAGCCTTCTGTACTGGGCCGTGGTCGCCTCGGTCGGCGCCTCGATCGGCTGGATCTTCCTGCTGTACACCTCGGGCAGCATCGTCTCGACCTTCCTGGTCACCTCCGCGGCGTTCGGCGGTCTCAGCCTGTACGGCTACACCACCAAGCGTGATCTGGGGCCGCTGGGCACCTTCCTGATCATGGGCGTCATCGGCCTGGTCCTGGCCTCGATCGTGAACATGTTCCTCGGTTCGAGCATGCTCTACTGGATCACGACCTACGCGGGCGTGCTCATCTTCTCGGGCCTGATCGCCTATGACACCCAGCGCCTGAAGATGACCTACTACACCCTCGGCGGCGACAAGAACGCCATGGGCGTGGCGACCAGCTACGGCGCCCTGAGCCTGTTCCTGGACTTCGTGAACCTGTTCATGTTCCTGCTGCGCATCATGGGCGGCAACCGGAACTAAGGCTTCAAGCAGCGAGCCGCCGCGCGGCGAGCGCTGGACCACTTCAAAGAGAAGGCCCCGGAGCGATCCGGGGCCTTTTTCTATTCGATGACGGTGAACTTGCGGCTGTCGAAGACCCGCAGCACCTGCGGCAGTTCGCGGCCCCGCTTCAGCACCACGCCACCCTCGCCGATGACGGCCCACTCGCCCTGCTTCAGGCGCAGGGCCGGGCGCTTTTCGATCCGGTAGGCAGGGGCGTCCCCCGAGCGGCGGAAGACCGCGAACTCGGCCACGTCCTTGTGGCCGACCATGGCGTAGTCGCGCCACTCGCCGGACGCGACCATGCGTCCGTAGACCCTCAGGATTTGATCCAGCTCGCGCCGGTCGAAGAAGACCGGGCCGGCCTGCGGCTGCGCGTCGGCGGCATCGTTCATGCTCTTAATCTAGGCCGCTGCGCGCCCGGCGCCAGTCCCCACGCGGGCAGGGAACAGCGTGTCCGGAACGCCGCAATGCGAAGAAATTGAACCGAACACGAAAACGCCTCCGTTCCGCCCATCGCCCGCCCCCTTGAGAGGCGACACCGGTCACATCGGCTCGTCGGAGTTCGGAACGGTTCCGGATCCTGAACAGCCCCCCCAGCCCCCTGGAATTGTTCCATTCAAGGGCTTCGGCGGGCCGATGCTTCCTCCAAAGCGAGACGCCCGCTCCGCCACCCTCCCCCCTCCGGCCGAGCGGGCGTTTTGCTGTCCGGAGCCAGGGGACGCCCCCCCCCCGAAGGGCGCCGAGTGAGGGCGTCAGGGCAGGGTGACGCGTTCTGTATCCCCGCCCCGCTCGACCGACAGGCGACGCTCGCCGGTCCCGTCCAGAGCCCGCGCCAGAGCCGACAGATCCGACACCGACCGCCCGTTGACCGAACGGATGACGTCTCCGGCCACCAGCCCGGCGGCGGCGGCGGGCGAACCGCCCTCGACTGCGAAGACCTGCAGGCCGCCCGACGGGCCGACGCGCACGCTGGCGCCACGCGCCAGAACGATATCGGCGCCGATCACCACCTGACGCTCGGCGCGCGGGGTGACGGTGAGGGTGGCGCGGCCTTCATGGCCGTCGCGCAGATAGACGACCTCGACCTGGGTCCCCGGCTCGGCGATGCCGATTGTCGCCTGGACGGTGCCGGCGTTGGAGACCGGGCGATTGCCGATGCGGGTGATGACGTCGCCGCGACGCAGGCCCGCGGCCTCGGCCGACGAGCCCGGGGTGACGTCCTCGACCACCGCGCCGCGCACGATGCCCAGACCAAAGGTCCGCGAGCGTTCGGCGTTCAGCGAGCCCAGGATGGCGCCCGTCACGCCGCGCTTCACCTCGCCATTGGCCCGCAGTTGCTCGACCACATACATCATGATCCGGCTCGGCACGGCGAACGCGATGCCGTCGTTGCCGCCGCCGCCACCCGACAGGATGGAGGTGTTGATGCCGATCAGCCGGCCCCGGCTGTCCAGCAGCGGTCCACCCGAGTTGCCCGAGTTCACCGCCGCGTCGGTCTGGATGTAGTCCTCGATCCGGTCGCCCATGCCCGAGCGGCCCAGACCCGAGATGACGCCCATGGTCAGGGTCTGGTCGAGGCCCAGCGGATAGCCGACCGCGAAGGCCAGGTCGCCGGTCCGCAGGCGGTCCGAGCTGGCCACCTCGATCTGAGACAGGCCGGGGGCGACGATCTTCAGCACCGCGATGTCGGTCGCCTTGTCGGCGCCGATCAGGACGGCGTCGAAGATGCGGCCGTCGGTCAGGTCGACGGTGTATTTCCGCCCGCCCTCGACCACATGGTTGTTGGTCACGACGATGCCTTCGGCGGCGTCGAGCACGGCGCCGGAGCCGCTGGCCATCGGGCGGGGCTCGTTGTCGCCCGAGCTGGGGCCGGTAGACTGGCCCAGGGTCGTCACCTGCACCACGGCGGGCAGGACCCGTTCCAGATCGGTGGCGAAGCTGAACACGCCGCGTTCGGTGTCATAGGGCAGGGGCAGCTGCGGTGCGGCGTCCTGGGCCCAGGCGGGGGCGCCGAGCAGCAGGGGCGCGGCCAAGGCCAGCGCCAGCACGGAGACTCCGCCGGTCCGGAAGATGGTGCGCCGCATACTGTATCCCTCGTTCTTCAACGAGGACCCTAGCGCGAGAAACGCGCCGTGACGACAGCCCCCGGACGGGCGTCATCAATCGTCATGACGGCGCCGTGGCGCTTGAGGATGGACCGCACGAAGGCCAGCCCCATGCCGTGGCTCTCGCGACCCTCGGCGGAGGCGGCGGCGACCGTGGCGGCATCGCCCTTGCCGTTCCCCCGGAACCCCGGCCCCTGATCCGCGACCGCGAAGGTGGGCCGCCCCTCCCCCGCCGAGACGGTCAGGGTCACCACCCCGCCGTCAGGCGAATATTTCACCGCATTGTCCACCAGATTGGCGGCGGCGCGTTGCAGCAGGCTGCGTACGCCCAGCACCTCGACCGGTTCGGCCTCGACCCGGATGGCGACACCGCGCAGTTCGGCCAGCGGCTCGTAGAGCTCGGCTGTCTGGGTCGCCAGGGCGTCCAGCCGGATCGGCTCGAACGACCAGGCCTCGCCGTCGCGCAGGGCCATGGCCTCGTTCATCGCCCGGGTCAGTTCGTTCAGATCGGCGTGGGCCTCGGCCACCAGCCGCTTCATCTCCGGCGTCCGGGCCGTCTCTTCCAGCTTCTCCAGCCGCGCCGTGGCCCGGGCCAGCGGCGTGCGGAAGTCGTGGGCCAACTGGTCGGCGGAATCGCGCAGCCAGGCCAGCAGCTCCTCCAGCCGGTCCAGGGTCCGGTTCACATGACCGGACAGCTCGGTCAGTTCGGGCGCCACCTCGGTCTCGGGGGCGCGCTCTGAGAAGTCGCCGACGGCGGCGCGATCCAGCGCCACGCTGACCCGGGCCACGGCGCTGGTCAGGCGACGGCGGGCGAAGGTGGCCGCCGTCAGGCCGATGGCCAGCAGCAGGACCCCGGCCCCGATCACGGCCGCCACGGCCCAGCCCCAGGCGTCGCCCGAGGCGTCCACGACCCGGCCCACGGCGATATCCAGCGCGCCCACCGAGCGCTTGACCACCACCACCTCGACCCCGCGCAGGGGGCACAGCACCCCGCGCCCCAGCCGTATCACATAGACGTCGTCGCCCAGACGCGGCGACCGCTCGCCCCGGATGGTCTCCAGCTCGGTCAGGCCGGCGGGTTTGCCCACCGGAGCGCGAATGAAGCGCACCCCCGCCCCGCCCCGACCGGTGCGGCAGGTCTCTTCCAGCGTCCGCGCCTCGCGCTCCCGCGCCGGGCCGTTCTGGAAGGCCGTCAGCCAGTTCGACAGATAGACCGCGTCAGCAGGCGTCAGGGCGTCCCCGGTCATGCCTTCCACGCCCAGCTTGGAGGCCATGGAGCCATAGTCGTCCAGCGCCGCCAGCGCCGCCTTCTCGCGCTGGTCCATGCGCACCGCCGCGCTGGTCACCGCCAGAGAGCCGCTCAGGGCCAGGGCAGAGAGCACGGCGATCCCCGCCGCCAGCTGGGTCGTGGTGCGCCGCCCCAGCCAGACCCTGACGCGGCGCAGCAAGCCGATCATCCGGTCCAGGCGGACAGGTCGCGGAACACCAGGCTCTGGCTGCGCGCGGAGACGATCAGCGGATGCAGGTCATCGCCCAGCTCGGGCGCCTGTTCCTTCAGCCGCCGCCGCAGGGCGCTGATCCGGGCGTCGATGATGTTGACGAAATTGTCGGGCAGGAAGGTCCACTCGACCCAGCACCGGTCCCACAGCATGGTCTTGGTCACCGGCTGGCCGCGCGCGGTCATCAGCTCGCAGACGATGGCGAACTCCAGCGGCGACAGGTCGATGGTCCGGGCGCCGGTCGGCAGCTCCAGCTTCACCGTCCGCGCCCCGAACGACAGGCGGATCGGCCCGTTGACCAGATCGGAGTTCACCGGCTTGGCCCGCCGCGCGGCGCGGCGCAGCTGGGCGGCGATCCGGGCCAGTAGCTCCTCGTCGCCCACCGGCTTGGCCACATAGTCGTCGGCGCCTTCCAGAAGGCCCTCGACCTTCTGCCGCTCGCCGCCCAGCGCGGTCAGCATCAGGGCCGGCGCATCCGCCGACGGCCCGGTCGAGGCGCGCAGCCGCTTCAGCGTCTCAAGCCCGTCCAGCCCGGCGGTCATGCGGTCGAGGATCAGCACGTCATAGGCTTTGCCCGCCGCAGCCTCGAGGGCTGCTTCGCCCCGGTCGACCCGGTCCACCGTCGCGAACCCGGCACGCAGCAGGCGCTCGGCGACGTGTTCGGACAGATCGGGATCGTCCTCCAGCAGCAAGGCGGCGCGGCCCGCAAAGACCTCGCGCAGCTGGGCGAAAGCATCCTCGCCCGCGATCACAGTCTCTCCGTCCATCAGCCGCCTCCCGTCGTCCGAACGATAGGAGGTTGAGGCGCAATGGCAATGCTCAGCCGTCCCAAGCGCCACCGTGCCCGCGCGTGCGAAGGAGAGAGCCTGATTTTTCCTGATCGACACCAGTTGGCGCCACAAGGACAGCCGCCGCCCCTCCCACGCTCAAGCAGCGAGCCGCCGCGCGGCGAGCGTTAGCGCCCTAGAATGCGCTCAAGCAGCGAGGCTCCGCGAGCCGAGCGTTAGCGCGGCGCGAAGCCCCCTTCCTAGAAAGCGCTTTCACCCGTGATCGCCCGGCCCAGAATCAGGGCGTGGACGTCGTGGGCGCCCTCGTAGGTGTTGACGGTCTCGAGGTTCATCGCATGGCGCATCACATGCAGCTCGCCGGTGATGCCCGCGCCGCCGTGCATGTCGCGGGCCTCCCGGGCGATGGCCAGGGCCTTGCCGCAGTTGTTGCGCTTCATCATCGAGATGGCTTCCGGGCACCAATCGCCGTTGTCCAGTCGACGGCCCAGCGCCAGCGCGCCCTCGAAGCCGAGGAAGATTTCGGTCTGCATGTCGGCCAGCTTCTTCTGCACCAGCTGACGCGAGGACAGCGGACGGCCGAACAGCATGCGCTCGGCGACATAGTCGCGGGTGGCGTGGAAACAGAACTCGGCGGCGCCCATCGCGCCCCACGAAATGCCGTAACGCGCCTTGTTCAGGCAGGAGAACGGCCCGCGCAGGCCCTTCACGTTCGGCAGCAGGTTCTCTTCCGGCACGAAGACGTCGTTCAGGCCGATGTCGCCGGTGATGGAGGCGCGGAGCGACAGCTTGTCGCCGATCTTGTCGGTGGTGAAGCCGTCCATGCCGCGCTCGACGATGAAGCCGCGAATGACGTCATCCAGCTTGGCCCAGACGACGGCGAGGTCCGAGATCGGGGAATTGGTGATCCAGTATTTGGCGCCGTTCAGGCGGTAGCCGCCGTCGACCTTGACCGCCTTGGTCTTCATCGAGGCCGGGTCGGACCCCCCGTCCGCCTCGGTCAGGCCGAAACAGCCGATCAGTTCACCCGCCGCCATACGGGGCAGGAAGCGCATCTTCTGTTCTTCCGAGCCGAAGGCGTAGATCGGGTACATGGCCAGCGACGACTGCACCGACATGGCCGAGCGGTAGCCCGAATCGACCGCCTCGATCTCGCGCGCGATCAGGCCGTAGGCGACGTGGCTGGCGCCCGCGCCACCGTACTGTTCCGGCAGGGTGGCGCCCAGGAAGCCCATCTCGCCCATCTCGGTCATGATCGAGCGGTCAAAGGTCTCGTCGCGGAAGGCGGCGACCACGCGCGGCAGCAGTTTCTCGCGGGCATAGGCCCGCGCCGCGTCCTGGATCATCCGCTCGTCGTCGGTAAGGCGGCCGTCCAGATCCAGCGGGTCTTCCCAGCGGAAGGTCTTTTGGGTGGTCGAGCCGTCGGCCATGATCGTGTTTCCTGTCGGTGCGGGGTTCAGGCGATCGTGAGCATCCGTGACGATCAGCCCCCTGTTCTGACGCGCGGTTTAGGCCAGAATAGCGCTCGCGGGTAGAGGGACGGCCCGCGACATGTCAGGGTGGGGACCATGATGCGCACGCTGAATCGCCTGTTCGCCGATCACCCTCGTGAAGTGGGCGAGAGCTATTTCCAGCATATGGGCCAGGCCTTCGGCTTCGGCTTCAAGCTGGCGCGTCTGTCCGCCTGCGCCTTCGCCCACGCCTTCGTGCCGGGCGTCCACAAGGCAACGGTCTCCAACGAGATCAAATGCATGGCCCGCGAAATGGGCGGTCGCGCGGATGAAGCCCGCGAATGCCGCATGCGCGACGCGGGCGTCTGGGACGTGGGGCTCTGAGTGGCGAGTGGCGAGTGAAGCTGTAGGACGGTAGAGCCTTCCTCTGCCAACCCTGTTCGCAGGACATTCCCTTGCTCGCCACTCGCCACTCGCCACTCGCCACTCCCCCCGGCCCCCTCTCCGGCGTTCGCGTTCTCGATCTCAGCCGCGTCCTGGCCGGTCCCTGGGCCACCCAGACGCTCGCCGACCTCGGCGCCGAGGTGATCAAGATCGAACGGCCGGGCGTCGGCGACGACACCCGTCAGTGGGGCCCGCCCTTCACCACCAGGGCCGACGGATCGAAGGGCGACGCCGCCTATTTCCTGTGCGCCAACCGGGGCAAGAAGTCGGTCGAGCTGGATATCGCCAGCCCTGAGGGCGCCGCCGCCGTGCGCGAACTGGCCCAGACCTGCGACGTGGTGGTTGAGAACTTCAAGACCGGCGGCCTGCGCAAATACGGCCTCGACTACGCGGGGCTGTCAGCGATCAATCCGAAGCTGGTTTACTGCTCCATCACCGGCTTCGGTCAGGACGGGCCGGACGCCCACCGGGCGGGCTATGACTATATGATCCAGGCCATGGGTGGCCTCATGTCCGTCACTGGCCAGCCGGACGGAGCCCCCGGCGCCGAGCCGATGAAGGTCGGGGTGGCGGTCGTGGACCTGTTCACCGGCCTGTACGCCTCCAACGCCATCATGGCCGCCCTGTTGCACGCCCGCGCGAGCGGAGAGGGACAGCACATCGACATCGCCCTGTTCGACGTGCAGGCGGCCATGCTGGCCAATCAGGCGGCGAACTACTTTGTCTCCGGCAAGGCGCCGACGCGGATGGGCAACGCCCACCCCAACCTGGCCCCCTACCAGCCCTTCCCGTGCAGCGACGGCATGGTGGTGATCGCGGTCGGCAATGACGGCCAGTATCGCGCCCTGTGCCTGGCGCTGGGGGTCGAAAGCCTCGGGACCGATGCACGCTTCGCCACCAACGCCCAGCGGGTCGCGCATCGCGAGGACCTGACCCCCGCTCTTTCGGCCCTGACCGGCAAGCACAGCATGAAGGCCCTGATGGCCATGCTGGAGGCGGCGGGCGTCCCCTGCGGCCCGGTCAACACCATCGATCAGGTGTTCGAGGAGCCGCAGGCCATGCATCGCGGGCTGGAAGTGCGTCAGACCCGCGCAGATCTCGACGGCCCGGTCCGAACCGTCGCCTCTCCGATCCGGATGTCGAAAACGCCCGTCGCCTACGACCGCGCGCCGCCCGCGCTGGGCGCGGATACGGATGAGGTTCTGGGTGCGCTGAAGGGCTAGCCGCCGGGCTACATGCAGACCCAGTCATCATAAGGCACCGGCGCAGACTCCCACCCCGTCAGGGTCAACAAGATGCCCAATCCCACGGCGACGACGAAGAGAACCGGCCCCAGCCCACGCGCCGGGCCTGAGCGCGCGGCCGGAGCCTCCTCCGGCTCGTCCTCAATCTGCTCGTCGCCGGCGCGCAGACTGTTCAGCAGAACGCGGGCGGCGGCCGCCTGATTGTCCGGCACCGAAAGCCCCACTCCGCCCAGCGCAAGCAGCGCCAGCGTATTGATCTTGGCATGCTCCGCCCCGCCCAGCACCGGGTCATAGCCGTCCGCGCGGAGACGCGCGGCGGCGATCTCGGCTTCGTACACATCAGAGAAACGGGCGATCTCGGTCAGGTCCATCACCTCCAGATAGTGATGGTCGCCGTCCCGGCCAGTCGCCACCGGAATTGAAAACGGCGGTCGCCCGTCGACGACCGCCGCTTCCGTTCAGTCCGAAGACCGGCCTTACAGGTCCAGCAGCGCCCGCGCCGGGTCTTCCAGCAGTTCCTTGACGCGAACCAGGAAGGTCACGGCTTCCTTGCCGTCGACGATGCGGTGGTCGTAGCTCAGGGCGATGTACATCATCGGGCGGATCTTCACCTCGCCGTTGATTGCCATCGGACGCTGCACGATGTTGTGCATGCCCAGGATGCCCGACTGCGGCGCGTTCAGGATCGGCGTCGACATCAGCGAGCCGTAGGTGCCGCCGTTGGTGATGGTGAAGGTGCCGCCCTGCAGCTGGTCCAGGGTCAGGCTGCCGTCACGGGCAGCCTTGCCGAGCGCGCCGATGCCCCTCTCGATACCGGCCAGCGACAGGGTGTCGGCGTCACGCAGGACCGGAACCACCAGACCCTTGTCGGTGCCGACGGCGACGCCGATGTCGTAGTGGTTCTTGTAGATGATGTCGGTGCCGTCGATCTCGGCGTTGACCGCCGGGATCTCGTGCAGGGCCGCGACGACCGCCTTGGTGAAGAAGGACATGAAGCCCAGCTTCACGCCGTGGCGCTTCTCGAACACGTCCTTGTACTGGGCGCGCAGGGCCATGACGTTGGTCATGTCCACCTCGTTGAAGGTGGTCAGCTGGGCGGCCGTGTTCTGCGATTCCTTCAGGCGACGGGCGATGGTCTGACGCAGGCGCGTCATCTTCACCCGCTCCTCGCGCGGCTGGTCGGCGCGCGGAGCCGCCGGGGCGGCGGCCGGAGCCGGAGCCGCGGTCGGGGCGGCGGCGCCGATGGCGGCCAGAGCGTCACCCTTGGTGATGTTGCCCTTCGGACCCGTGGCGGCGATGGCTTTCGGGTCGAGGTTGTTCTCGGTGACCACGCGCTGGACCGCCGGCGACAGGTGCGGCGCGTCCGAGGTGATCTGGGCCGAACCGGCGTTGGCCGAGGCGGCGGCCGGGGCGGGAGCAGCGGCGGCGGCAGCGCCCGAAGCCGCGATGCTGCCGATCTGCTGGTTCGGGGTTACGGTCGCGCCCGCATCGGCCAGGATGGTCAGCACGCCCGCGGCCGGAGCCGAGACTTCCACGGCGACCTTGTCGGTCTCGATCTCGACCAGCAGTTCGTCCTTGGCGACGGTGTCGCCCGACTTCTTCAGCCAGGTCCCCATCGAGCCTTCGGCGACGCTTTCGCCCATGGTCGGAACATTGATGGCGACCGCGTCACCGCCCGAGGCTGCGGGGGCGGCAGCGGGCGCTTCGGCGGCGGCCGGAGCAGCCGGAGCAGCTTCAGCCTTCGGCGCGGCCGGGGCGGCGGCGGCTCCGCCTTCCGACACCACGCCCAGCACGGCGTTCGGGGTCACGGTCTCGCCCTCGGCGAACTTGATCTCGGCCAGCATGCCGTCCGACGGCGACACGACTTCCAGCGAGACCTTGTCGGTCTCCAGCTCCACCAGAACCTCGTCCTTCTTCACCGGATCACCGGCCTTCTTCGTCCACTTGCCGATGGTGGCTTCGGTGACGGATTCGCCGAGGGCGGGGGTGAGGATGTCGGCCATGGTCGGGTCCGGTTCTCTTCTGGTGCGGTCAGTTATCTAGGCATCATCCCGGCGGCGGGGGAACCGCCGATCGGGACTTTATTCTCAGGCGAAGGCGTCGGTCAGGAAGGCGTCCAGTTCCTTCAGGTGGCGGCTCATCAGACCCGCCGCCGTCGAGGCGGATGCCGGGCGACCCACATAACGGGCGCGCTTCGACTTCACGTTCAGCTTCTCAAGTGTCAGTTCGATCCACGGATCGACGAAGGTCCAGCCGCCCATGTTCTTCGGCTCTTCCTGGCACCAGACCAGTTCGGCGTTCGGGAAGCGCGAGAGCTCCGTCGACAGCGACTTGATCGGCCACGGATAGAACTGTTCCAGGCGCAGGATGTAGACGTCATCCACCGGCTTGCCGTCCTGGGCGTCCTTCTCGCGGCGCTCCAGCAGGTCATAGTAGACCTTGCCCGAGCACAGGATCACCCGGCGGATATCCTTGTCCGCCTTGATCTTGATGCCCGCGACGTCCGGACGGGTCTGGGCGTCGTCGTGCAGCACGCGGTGGAAGGAGCTGCCCTCGGCCAGATCGGCCAGCGGGGAGACCGCCTTCTTGTGACGCAGCAGCGACTTCGGCGTCATGATGATCAGCGGCTTGCGGAACGGCCGGTGCATCTGGCGACGCAGGATGTGGAAATAGTTGGCCGGGGTCGTGCAGTTGGCGACCTGGATGTTATCCTCGGCGCAGGCCTGCAGGAAGCGCTCCAGACGGGCCGACGAGTGCTCGGGGCCCTGACCTTCGTAGCCGTGCGGCAGCAGCATGGTCAGGCCGCTCATGCGCAGCCACTTGCGTTCGCCCGAGGTGATGAACTGGTCGATCACCACCTGCGCGCCGTTCACGAAGTCGCCGAACTGGCCTTCCCACATGACCAGGGTGTTCGGGTCGGCCAGAGAGTAGCCGTACTCGAAGCCCAGCACCGCCTCTTCGGACAGGGCCGAGTCGATGACCTCGAAGTGGGACTGCTTGTCCGACAGATTGTTCAGCGGGATGTAGCGCTTCTCGGTCGTCTGATCGACGATGCCCGAGTGGCGCTGCGAGAAGGTGCCGCGCACCGAGTCCTGACCCGACAGGCGGACCGGGAAGCCCTCTTCCAGCAGCGAGCCGAAGGCCAGGCTTTCCGCCGTCGCCCAGTCCAGGTTCTGGCCGGTCGTGATCATCTCGCGACGACCATCGATGACGCGCTTCAGCGTCTTGTGGATGTCGACGGCGTTCGGGATGGTCGTCAGGCGGTGGCCCAGGTCGGTCAGCTTGGCGACCGGCACGGCGGTCTCGCCGCGACGCTCATCACCCTCGGCCAGGCCGATGCCGGTCCACTGGCCGTCCAGCCAGTCGGCCTTCTTGGCCTCGAAGGCCTTGCCCGCGTCGAACTCGGCGTCGAGGAAGGCCTCGAAGCGCGCGACCTCGGCGTCCACGTCGGCTTGGGCGATCACGCCTTCCTTGACCAGACGCGCGGCGTAGATCTCGCGCGTCGACGGCAGGGCGCGGATCTTCGAATACATGATCGGCTGGGTGAAGGTCGGATCGTCGCCTTCGTTGTGGCCGAAGCGGCGGTAGCAGAACATGTCCACCACCACGTCCTTGTGGAACTTCTGGCGGAATTCGGTGGCCACCTTGGCGGCGAAGACGACCGCCTCGGGGTCATCACCGTTCACGTGGAAGATCGGGGCCTGGACCATCAGCGCCACATCCGACGGATAGGGCGACGAGCGGGAGTTCCGCGGGCTGGTGGTGAAGCCGATCTGGTTGTTGATGACGAAATGCAGGGTGCCGCCGGTGCGGTAGCCCTTCAGCCCCATCAGGGCGAAGCACTCGGCCACCACGCCCTGGCCGGCGAAGGCGGCGTCGCCGTGGATCAACAGCGGGATGACGTGGCTGCGGTCCAGCGCCCACTCTTCCTCGGGCTTGCCGGCGTTGGCCTCACGGATGTCGAAGGCCTGCTTGGCGCGCGACTTGCCCAGCACCACCGGGTTGACGATCTCGAGGTGCGAGGGGTTGGCCGTCAGCGACAGGTGGACGGTGTTGCCGTCGAACTGGCGGTCCGACGAGGCGCCCATGTGGTATTTGACGTCGCCCGAGCCGTCGATGTCCGACGGGACGGTCGAACCGCCCTGGAACTCGTGGAAGATGGCGCGGTAGGGCTTGCCCATCACCGCCGCCAGGGTGTTCAGACGGCCGCGGTGGGCCATGCCGAAGACGATCTCGTCAACGCCCAGATTGCCGCCGCGCTTGATGACCTGCTCCAGCGCCGGGACCATGGCCTCGCCGCCATCCAGACCAAAGCGCTTGGTGCCCGGGAACCGCTTGTGCAGGAAGCGCTCGAAGCCCTCGGCCTCGATCAGCTTGTTCAGGATGGCCAGCTTGCCTTCCTTGGTGAAGGCGTTCTGCTCGAACTTGTCCGGGCCTTCGAAGCGCTGCTGGAGCCAGGATTTCTCCTCCGGCTCGGCGATGTGCATGTACTGGATGCCGATGTTGCCGCAGTAGGTGCGCTTGAGGATCTCGAGCACTTGGCGGATCGAACCGGTCTGCAGGCCCAGCACGCCGTCCAGGAAGATCGGACGGTCCATGTCGGCGGCGGTGAAGCCGTAGAATTCCGGGGTCAGTTCCGGGTTGTGGGTCGGCTGTTCGATGCCCAGCGGGTCCAGCGTCGCCTGCAGGTGACCGCGCACACGGTAGCTGCGGATCAGCATCAGGGCGCGGATCGAATCGTGGGCGGCGGCGCGGACCTCATCCGCCGAGGCGGCGGGAGCGGCGGCGGCCGGAGCGGCGCCCGGCTTGGCGGCGGCCTTGGGATCAGGCTTCGGCGCGGGCCAGCGGCCGTCGAACACGCCGGTGGCTTCGGTCGGCTCGGTCGTGACCGGACGGCCCCAGCCGCCCGCCGCGCCCGAGGCCTTCACCTGGGCGGCGTTGTCACGCAACTGGTCGAAGAAGGCGCGCCACTCGTCGGACACGCTCGAGGGATTATCGGCCCACTTCTCGTGGAGATCCTCGATAAACGAGGCATTGGAGCCATACAGGAAGCTGGTCTCGGCAAAGACCTGGTTCAGCCGTCCGGCGTCGTCAGCCATCGTTCTCGTCAGTCCCTAAGATCGCGCGCGCACGTCTGCACGGAGGCGACGGCGCTCATATAGGCGCTGTTTCCTTATGGGTCATGACCGAATAGCGGCGCTGGGGTCGAAATTCGCCGGAATTCTGAAATTTTAGCCCTCGATTTGTCTCGCCCGCGAGACTTGCGTCGCCGTCCGGGTCGGATCAGCCCGAGCCGGACCTGCCCCCGCGCCAGATGCAAAAGGGGCTCCCGCGAGGGAGCCCCTTGAGCAGATCAGCTGTGGGACAGGCTTAGCCCTTCAGGACTTCAACCAGGGTCTTGCCCAGACGCGCCGGCGACGGCGACATCTTGATGCCCGCGGCTTCCATGGCGGCGATCTTCGACTCCGCGTCGCCCTTGCCGCCCGACACGACCGCGCCGGCGTGGCCCATGGTGCGACCCTTCGGCGCGGTGCGGCCCGCGATGAACCCGGCCATCGGCTTCTTGCGGCCCTTCTTGGCCTCGTCGATCAGGAACTGGGCGGCGTCTTCTTCCGCGCCGCCGCCGATTTCACCGATCATGATGATCGAGGTGGTCTCTTCGTCGGCCAGGAACATCTCCAGCACGTCGATGAACTCGGTGCCCTTGACCGGGTCGCCGCCGATGCCGACCGCGGTCGTCTGGCCCAGGCCCTCGTTCGAGGTCTGGAACACGGCTTCATAGGTCAGGGTGCCCGAACGCGACACGATGCCGACGTTGCCCTTCTTGAAGATCGAGCCCGGCATGATGCCGATCTTGCACTCTTCCGGGGTCAGGATGCCCGGGCAGTTCGGGCCCAGCAGGCGCGACTTCGAGCGGTCCAGGCGAGCCTTCACGCGCACCATGTCCAGCACCGGAATGCCTTCGGTGATGCAGGTGATGAAGGGGATCTCGGCCTCGATGGCCTCGATGATGGCGTCCGCCGCGCCTGCGGGCGGAACGTAGATGACGGTGGCGTCGGCGCCGGTGACGTCACGGCCTTCGGCGACCGAGGCGAAGATCGGCAGGCTTTCGCCGTGCGAACCGGTCCAGGTCTCGCCGCCCTTCTTGGGGTGGATGCCGCCGACCATTTGCGTGCCGTAGTAGGCCAGCGCCTGTTCGGTGTGGAAGCTGCCGGTCTTGCCGGTCAGGCCCTGGACCAGGATCTTGGTATTCTTGTTGACCAGAATGGACATGTCTGAGCTCTGAATTCTGTGTGTCTGCTGGGCGGTGCGGCGCTTACGCGACCGCCGCGACGATCTTTTGGGCGGCGTCGTCAAGGTCGTCGGCGGCCTGGATGGTCAGGCCCGACTCGTTGAGGATCTTCTTGCCCAGTTCGGCATTGGTGCCTTCCAGACGGACGACCAGCGGAACCTGCAGGCCGACTTCCTTCACCGCGGCGACAACGCCCTCGGCGATGACGTCGCAGCGCATGATGCCGCCGAAGATGTTGACCAGGATGCCTTCGACCTTCGGGTCGGCGGTGATGATCTTGAAGGCCGCCGCGACCTTGTCCTTGCCGGCGCCGCCGCCGACGTCACAGAAGTTGGCGGGCTCTTTGCCGTACAGCTTGATGATGTCCATGGTGGCCATGGCCAGGCCGGCGCCGTTCACCATGCAGCCGATGTTGCCGTCCAGGGCGACGTAGGCCAGGTCCCACTTCGAGGCCTCGATTTCCTTGGCGTCTTCCTCGGTCTCGTCACGCAGGGCCTTGATGTCCTCGTGGCGGAACAGGGCGTTGCCGTCGAACGAGACCTTGGCGTCCAGAACGCGCAGGTGGCCGTCCTTCATGACGATCAGCGGGTTCACTTCCAGCATGTCCATGTCCTTCTCGACGAAGGCCTTGTACAGCGCCGGGAACAGCGACTTGCCGTCTTCAGCCGCCGCACCGTCCAGCCCGTAGGCCGCGTTGATCTTGGCGACGTCGGCGTCGGTCACGCCCGCTTCCGGGTCGATGACGACGGTGATGATCTTCTCGGGGGTGTCGTGGGCGACGGTCTCGATGTCCATGCCGCCTTCGGTCGAGACGACGAAGGAGATGCGGCCATAGGCGCGGTCGACCAGCAGCGAGCAGTACAGCTCGCGCTCGATGTCGGCGCCGTCCTCGATGTACAGGCGGTTCACCTGCTTGCCGGCCTCGCCCGTCTGGGCGGTGACCAGGGTGTTGCCCAGCATTTCCTTGGCGTGGGCGACGGCTTCCTCGACCGAGAAGGCCAGACGGACGCCGCCCTTGGCGTCGGCGGGCAGTTCCTTGAACTTGCCCTTGCCGCGGCCACCGGCGTGGATCTGCGACTTCACGACATAGAGCGGGCCGGGCAGCGACTTGGCGGCGGCCTCGACTTCATCAACCGAGGTGACGGCCACGCCGGCCGCGACGGGCGCGCCGAAGCCCTTGAGGACCTGCTTGGCCTGATATTCGTGGATGTTCATGGGGAGACCGCCGCAACGCTGCTGGGGAAAGTTGCGGGGCTTATAGGCCCCCCGCCTTCGCAGGTGCAACCTCACGCCACGTCACGCGCGGGATCGCCGGTCCGGAACCCGCCCGGACCGGCCTTGTCGCCCTAGTCGACCCAGTCTTTCTTCAGCGTACGCGAGGCGCCGATCAGCAGGATGGACGCCATCACATAGAAGCCCATGCCGGTGTAGATCGCCCAGCGCAGGCTTTCGTCGCCGAAGCGCGGGGCCAGCAGGTCGCTCATCCAGCCGAAGTAGAAGAAGCCGACGGCGATGCCGAGCAGGTTGTTCAGCAGCAGGAACAGGGCCGAGGCGGTCGAACGCATCGGGGCCGGGACCAGATGCTGGACGGAGGCGGTGATCGGACCCAGCCAGGCCAGGTTCAGGCCGGTCGGGACCAGGAAGATGACGAAGGCCACGGCCAGTTGCTGGAACTGGGTGCCGCCGCCCGGGAAGATCAGGCCGATCAGCCACGGCGAGTTCATCGCCAGGATAAAGCAAGGCGCCGAGATCAGGAAGGCGATGGCCGGGACCAGCGGATAGGCGCCCTTGCCGCGCTTGGCCAGCTTGTCGGCGATGGCGCCGCCGCCCCAGATGCCCAGGATGCCGCCGATCAGCGCGATGCCGGAATAGTACCAGCTGACCTGCGGCAGGGTCATGTCGAAGCTGCGCATCATGAACAGCGGCAGCCAGCCCGCCACGCCGTAGCCGCAGACCGACGACGAGGCGGCCCCCAGCGCCAGCAGCCAGAAGCTCGGCTTGGGAATGACGGCGGTGGCGGTCACCCGGGCGATCATCAGCGAGCCGCCGATGACCCCGGCCAGCAGGCCGGCGAAGACCAGAACCAGGGCGCTGGCGGCGATGACGCCGAAATGGGCCAGGGCGGCGAGGATCACCAGACCGGCGGCCAGACCCAGCAGGCCCTGCGCGACGCGCTTGCCCAGACGTCCGTCGTTGGCCGGAGCGGCGACTGCGGGCGCATCCAGGGCGACAGCCTTGGGCGCATCGGTTCCGCCCCGGACCGGGTCCTTGACGGTCAGGCGCAGCAGGGGCGCGACCAGCAGGCCCAGCAGGCCGACCACGATGAAGGCGGTGCGCCAGCCATAGGTCGCGGCCAGCAGACCGCCGACCAGGGTCCCGGCGGCGGTGCCCAGCGGAATCCCGAAAGCGAAGGCGGCCAGGGCGCGCGCCCGCTGGTTCGGCGGGAAATAGTCGGCCACCAGCGAATAGGCCGGGGCCACGCCGCCCGCCTCCCCCACGCCGACGCCCATGCGGAACAGGAACAACTGGGTGAACGACCCGGCCACCCCGCACAGGGCGGTGAAGCCGGACCAGACGGCCAGGGCTCCGGTCATGATCCAGACGCGGCTGAAGCGGTCGGCCAGCCAGGCCAGAGGAATGGCGAGGGTCGAGTAAACCGAGGCGAAGGCGATGCCGCCCAGCAGGCCGAACTCGGTGTCCGACATGCCGAACTCGGCCTTCAGCGGCGCGGCGAGGATGCCGATAATCTGCCGGTCGAGGAAGTTCAGCATGTAGATGAGGATCAGGATCGCCAGAACGTAGAAGCGATACCCGGGTCGGTCGGTCGGCTGTCCGGGGACCGGAGCGTCCGTGGCGGTCATGGCGTTTCCCTCGACTGTACTTTTTCGTTGAACGAACCGTAGCGGCGTCGCGGCCCGACGCCAGAAGAAAAGGGCGGCGGCTCGCTTGAACCGCCGCCCTTGATCAGAACCGATCAGGCTTCAGGAGATCAGAACTTGAACTGCACCATCGCGGTCACCGTTTGCGGCGGGCCGTAGTAGGCGATCAGCGAGTCGTTGTAGAGCGCGCCTGCGAAGTTGTAGCCGCCGACCTTGTACTCTTCGTCGGTCAGGTTCTTGCCGTACACGCCCAGGGTCCAGCGGTTGGTCGGATCGGTCCAGACCACCGACAGATCGACCAGGGTGTAGGCCTGCTGGTCGAGGACCGGGTTCGGGAATTCGAACTGGCTGTAGTCGCCGCGGTAGGCGACCGACGGGGTCACCGCCAGCTCACCGCCGCCGACGTTACCGATCCAGGTGAAGCCCAGATAGCCCGTCCATTCCGGCGCGTTCTGCAGCACGACCTGATCCGAGATGTCCTCGTAGGCCATGGTGGTCAGGTTGTAGCGCAGGAACTCCTCGAAGTCGGAGTGCAGGTAGCCGACGGCGAAGTTGGCCGACAGGCTGTCGAGGATCTGCAGGCGACCTTCGAACTCGGCGCCGTAGAAGGTCGATGAGCCGACGTTGTCGACGAAGGAGGCGATGCCGCCCACGGCCGGAACCTGGGTCGTGACCTGCTGGTCGTTGTACTCGTTGTAGAAGATGGCCGACGAGAACGAGAACCGGCTCATCGCGCCCTTCAGGCCGATCTCGTAGGAGTCGACGGTTTCGGGGCTGTAGCCGTTGACGGTGTTCGGCGTCAGGATGGCGTCGCCGCGCATGTCGAAGCCGCCCGACTTGAAGCCGCGCGAGTACGAGGCGTAGGTCGTCAGATCGTCGGTCAGGTCATACGACAGCGAGATCTTCGGCGTGACCTGATCGAAGTCCTTGCTGGCCACATAGTTGGTGCGGACCAGGGTCGGGGCGCGGGCCGTGCCGCCCAGCAGCGGGCTGCGGGTCGCGCCAGCGTAGTTGGCGCGGAACACGCTGCCGGTCTTCTCGTCCAGCGTATAGCGCAGACCCAGACCCAGGTGCAGGCGGTCGGTGAAGTCCAGGTTCACATCGCCGAAGAAGGCGTAGCTGGTGGTGTTCACATAGCCGGCGGTGCCGATCACAATGCCCAGATTGCCCGCGATGGTGTCGAAGGCGCCCTCGGCGTGACCGTCGAGGTAGAAGAAGCCCATCACGCCCTGGATGCGGTCGTAGTTGAACAGGAACTGGAATTCCTGCGTCAGCTGGTCATCCGAATAGACAGCCGGGACGTCCAGGGTCGGCGCCGGGGTGTTGTCGAAGTCGATCAGGGTGTTGGTCTCACCCTCGCGCCAGGCGGTGATCGACTTGAAGGTCCAGGCGTCGTTCAGGTCGACCTGAACGGTGGCCGACAGGCCCTGGTTCATCACCTCATTGGTGTCGCCAAGACCGGCGTAGGTGTCATAGACACTGCCCGGAATACCCGCGCCCGGACCGACGCCGGCGACCTGACGGTGGCCGTGGCGGGGGTTCGAGTTGTCCTCGGTGCGGTCATAGGCCAGGCGCACCTGCACGCCGTCCTGCGGCTCCCACTCGGCGCTGACGCGACCGGCCAGCACGTCCTTGTTATAGTGCTCGGCGCCGGTGTTCAGGTTGGCGCCGTAGCCGTCGCGCTGATAGCTGGCGATCGCGCCGCCGACGCGGAAATTGTCGGCCAGCGGCATGCTGCCCGAGGCCAGCAGATCGATCTGGTTGTAGCTGCCGTACGACCCGCGCAGGGTCATCTCCGGATCGCGCGACAGGCCCGAGGTCACATACTTGACCGCGCCGCCGACCGTGTTGCGGCCGTACAGCGAGCCTTGCGGGCCGCGCAGCACTTCGATGCGCGAGACGTCGTAGACGTCCAGGACGGCGCCCTGCGGGCGGGCGATGTAGACGTCGTCGACATACAGGCCGACGCCGGGCTCGAAGCCCCACAGCGGGTCCTGCTGGCCGATGCCGCGGATGAAGGAGATCAGGGTCGAGTTCGAACCGCGGGCGACCTGCACCGTGGCGTTCGGGGTCTGCTGTTGCAGGGCGGTGATGTCGGCGACGCCGGTCTGCTCCAGCCGCTCTTCACCGATGGCCGACACCGAGATCGGCACGTCCTTCAGCGCCTCGTCACGACGACGGGCGGTGACGACGACTTCACCCAGATCCGACGCGCCTTCCTGCGGCGTGGCGTCCTGGGCGATGGCCATGGTCGAGAGCGCGCTCCAGGCGGTGCCGGCGAGCAAGGCGGTTTTCACGAGTCTGTTCATTTGCAGCCCCAAATCCCTGTGTGTTTCCGATCGACGCTTTTATTCAGCGTTCAATGATTTTCCGGGACCGTAACCGTTTTACGCCCCCTGTCAAACCGTGGCGCTTCCCCGGCGGAAGCATGGCGGAAATCTGTGGCGCCGTTGCACAGCCCCCGCGCCACGGCCTAGCGTGGGCCATGACCAAGCCTGACGCGCCCTCCCCTGAAGCCGACGCCCGCCCCGCGCGGCGCGGTCGGCCGCCGAAAACCCGGGCCGCCGGGGGCAGCGACACCCGCGAATCAATTCTCGACGCGGCCGAGGACCTGTTCTCGAAACACGGCTTCTACGGCGTCACCATCCGCGAGGTGGCGCGCGAGGCGGGCGTCGATACCGCCCTGGTCCACTATTATTTCGGGGCCAAGCGGGGCCTGTTCGACTCCGTCTTCCTGCGCCGGGCCGAGGTCTGGAACAACGAGCGGGTCGACGCCATCAACCGCTATGCGCGCGAGGCGGGCGAGGCCATGACGCTGGAGGGCCTGCTTGAAGCCTTCCTGCGCCCGCCGTTCCAATGGTCGCTCAAGGGCGGGCCGGGCTGGAAGCACTATTCGGCCCTGGTGGCCCAGACCAACGCCAATCCGACCTTCGGCGGCGAGACCATGGCCCGCTATTTCGACCCCGCCATCCGCCGGCTGATCGAACTGATCCACCAGACCATGCCGACCGCGCGCGAGGTCGATCTGTACTGGGCCTACCACAACCTGTCGGGCGCCCTGACGCTGACGCTGGGCGAGACCGGGCGCCTGGACCGGCTGTCGGGCGGCCTGTGCCTGTCCGGCGATCTGGAGACCGCGGGCGACTATATGGTGCGCTTCGCCGCCGCCGGGTTCCGCGCCGTCTGCCTGCCGGACGCCAAATGACCGACACGCCTGTTCGTCTCTCGCTGACGCTGGACCGGGGTCTGGTGAAGGGTCTGGCCGTCTCGGGCGCCGCCGGGGTGGTGCTGGCCTTCACCGGCGCCTTCGGCATGACCGGCATGGGCTTTGTGCACCGGCTGACCTACTGGCTGCCGCTGATGCTGATCGGCGCCGCCTGGGGCCATATCTGCGCCCGTCAGGTCGAGCGCTGGATCGATTTTGACCGCCGTCCATGGCTGGGCGCCCTGATCCTGACCGCCGCCATGTCCCTGCCCCTGACCCTGTTCGTCTGGGCCTATACGGTCTGGATCTTCGAGGGCGGACGGTATGCGACGCTGGAGCGGCTGGTCTATTTCCTGCTGCCCGTGACCGTGGTGACCGGCGTGCTGAGCGTCCTCAACATCTTCCTCCAGCGCGAGCCGGTGCAGACCCAAGCCGCCCCCGCAGGCGCCGCCCCGGCCCGCTTCCTCGACCGCCTGCCGCCCAAGCTGCGCGGGGCGACGATCCGCGCGGTGGAGTCCGAGGACCACTATCTGCGCCTGCACACCGACCGAGGCTCGGACCTGATCCTGATGCGCCTGTCCGACGCCCTCGCTGAGCTGGAAGGGCTGGAAGGCGCCCAGACGCACCGCAGCTGGTGGGTCGCCCGCGCCGCCGTCCGCTCGGTCAGCCGGGGCGAGGGCCGCGCCACCCTGACCCTGGACGACGGCATCGAGGCCCCGGTCAGCCGCCGCTACGCCAAGGCCCTGCGCGACGCCGGCTGGTACTAGGCTTTCTTTTTGGCCTATCGCGCTTCGCGCTACTTGAGGCCGGACGAACTCACCCCGCCCATATCCCATGGAAGCCCGCGGGCAGGGCGATGTCCGCCCGCCAGCTGGTTACCGGCCCGTCCACCACCCGGCCCGCGTCGAAGGCGTGCAGCTCGGTCACCCCCTCGCGCAGATTGATCGCCGGAGCCACCAGCCAGGCGTCCCGCTCGCCGGACCGGCCCGGCTTCGGGACCCAGTTGGCCTCCTCCATGATCACCCCGTCGCCGAAGTCGAAGGCGTCGGACCGACCGGTCTCCCAGTCGTGCACCGCCAGCCCGGTCGGCAGGGGCCGCCCGCCCCGCTCGCCCGCGACATGGACCGTATAGCGACGGGCCAGCCCCGCCCGGCGCGGATCGCTCTTGGGGAATTCCGCCGCCACGCCGGAGCGAACCATCTCGGCCCGCCCGTCCGTGTGCAGGGTCACCAGCGACAGGTCCGCCGGATCGCCCGACACCGTCCCGTGCCCCCCCACCAGCACCCGCGCCCCCTCCATGGCGAAGGTCACATCCTTGCCCGCCGCCACGTCGAAGCGGATCGTCCCCGAGCCGTCCTCCCAGGCGTCGCCGAGGTGGAAATAGCTGAAGGCGGGCAGTTCGAAGATGCGGGTCCGGGTCAGGTCCGCCTTGTCGATGACCATGACCTGGGTCCCCAGTTCCGGCTTCCAGGCGAACTGCGAGGCATAGGGCATGCCGTGGTGGTCGAAGACCCAGGGCTGCATCACGATCACCAGATGCCGGGCGGTAGCGGTGAAGTCGTGCATGTAGCTGGCGCGCGGCAGGCTCATGACCTCGGCGGTGTGCAGGCTGCGGTCGGCGTTCAGCCGCCACACGATCATCCGGTCGCCCCACAGACCGATATTCCAGATCGTGCCGTCCGCGTCGTAGCGGGGGTGCGCCTGGAAGGGCATGCCCTTCAGGTCGTCGCGCAGGGTGACGAACCGCTTGGTCGACAGGTCCGACGCGTCCATCGCCATCGGCGAGCCGCCCTCCCAGAGGGCCCAGACCTCGTCGCCCGCCGTCATCACCGCCGTATTGGCCGCGTTGGCGTCATTGGGCGAGCCGATCCGGGCGCGGCTGGCGTCTCCGACCGTGCCGAAGCCCGGAGTGACCACGGCGTCGATCTCGCTTTCGTAGCGACGCTTGGGCGTATCGGCGAAGCGGGCCTCCAGCGTGGCCTGACCGTCGCGGACGCGGAAGGCCCGCATCAGCCCGTCGCCGTCGAACCAGTGAGTCGCCCAGCCGCCCGGTCGCCGGAACTTGCCCGGCCCGTTGCGGAACAGGGCGCCCTCCAGTCCCGCCGGCGCCCGGCCATGGACCCGACGCATCACCCGGCGGGCGACATCGCCCTCAAGGTCAGCGGTGGCCAGCGACCAGTCGGCGGCGACCTGCATGGCGGCCATGGCCCGGACTGTCTCCGGCGTGACGACAGCAGCCGACAGGGCGGCGGCGCCCATCAGGAAATGGCGGCGGGAAGCGAGCATGGAAATCTCCGGACGCGTGGAGCGGATCGTGAAAGGTGTGAGAGCCGGGGGTCTGGGGGCTCAAGCAGCGCGAAGCGCGTTAGCCCCCAGGAAAAATGAGATCACTTGATGCTGATGGTCTGGGCGGTGCTGCCCGAGACGGCGAAGTGGGCGCGTTCCCAGCTGGCCGGGCCCATCATGCCGACGGCGTTGTTCGAGAAGGCGTAGGGCTCGGACGGCATGCCGAACGGATTGGTGTTCATCCGGCCGTCGCCGTTCACATCGTGGAAGGCGCGGGCCGCATAGTCGCCTGCGGGCAGGTTGCGGAACACCGCCACCGCCGCCTCGCCCGAAGCGTCGGCTTCCGCCGAGGCCACCGGCTGGCCGGCGTTGTAGGCCTCTTCCGAGTTGAACAGGGCGACCATCACCTTGCCGGTGTGGGCGCCGGTCTCATAGGTCAGGGTGATCGAGGCGTCCTGGGCCTGGGCGGGGGCGGCGGCGAAGGACAGCAGGGCGGCGGCGGCGAGAGTGGCGATGCGGATCATGTCGAGGTCCTCAGGGAAGAGAGCCCGACCACCGGGCCTCCGATGACCTGACCGTGGCGGCGACCTTCACCGTCCGCCACGCCGTTTGCAGGAGAGGACGCTCCGACTTCGCCAACGGCCACGGGTGTTCATTCGCGAAACGCGAACGGACACTTCGCTTGTGGGCCGCGGACTGTCGGCCGCTACGCGGACCTCCCGACCCGACGCGGCCTTGTCTTTTTTGGCCGCGGTCAGAAGGCTCCGCCTTCTCGACCCGACGCGGCCCTAGCGCGGCGCGCGTTTGGCGAGAATGCGCTGTAGGGTCCGGCGGTGCATGCCCAGACGGCGGGCCGTCTCCGAGACATTGTGGTCGCACAGCTCATAGACCCGCTGGATATGCTCCCAGCGGACCCGGTCGGCGCTCATCGGATTTTCCGGCGGCTCCGGGGCCTCGCCGGTCATCAGCAGGGCCTTCACCACATCATCGGCGTCGGCGGGCTTCTGCAGATAGTCGACCGCGCCGGCCTTCACCGCGGCCACGGCGGTGGCGATGGCGCCGTAGCCGGTCAGCATGACGATGCGGGCGTCCTCGCGACGGTCGCGGATCATCTCCACCACCTTCAGCCCGTTGCCGTCCTCCAGCCGCATGTCCAGCACGGCGAAGGCCGGGACCGAGGTGCGCAGGGCCTCGCTGGCCTCGGCCACCGAAGCGGCCATGGTCACCACGAAGCCGCGGCTTTCCAGCGCGCGGCCCATGCGGGTGCGAAGGGCGTTGTCGTCGTCCAGCACCAGAAGGGTCTTGTCCTCCAGCGCGGCGATGCGGGCTTCGGTCTCGGGCATCTTCGTCAGTTCCATCCGGTTCAAGTCGGTAACGACGACCCTGTGGTCAAGGTTCAGAACGGGGGTGCGACACCAGGGCTCAGGTGGGGGCTCAGGCGGCCACCTCCAGCGCCGGGCGCGCCCAGCGCACCCCGACACGGGCGCCGCGCGGCTGGCCCTTGCCGCCCTCGCCGACCCCGACGCTGACCTTTCCGCCGGTCCGTTCCAGCAGGGTGCGGGCGATGAAGAAGCCCAGTCCCATCCCGCCCTGACTGGGCGCGATCTCTTCCGGTCGGGGCGCGGCGGAGGCCTTGCGCGCCTTGCGCCCCGGGGCGGCGGCGGCCACCGAGGCGGCGATCTGGGCGGCCAGCGCCCGGCGCGCCTTGCCCTGCGGACGGCTGGTCACATAGGGCTCGCCCAGACGCGGCAGGATGTCGGGGGGGAAGCCCGGACCGTCGTCCACGACCTCGATCTCGATGAAGCCCGCATCGACCAGCGCCCGCACCCGCACTCGCGATCCGGCGAAATCGGCGGCGTTCTCGACCAGGGTGGACAGGCCGTGGATCACCTCCGGCAGGCGGCGCACACGCGGCGGCGGCTCGCCCGAGGCGGTCCGGACCGTCACCTCGAACTCCAGGTCAAAGCCCCGGTGCGGCTCGACCACCTCTTCCAGCAGCGCCTTCAGCCCGACCTCGGCGAAGGCGATGCCGCCCTCCTCCGGCTGCTGCGACAGGCGTTTCAAAATCTCCCGGCATCGCTCGGCCTGTTGCAGGATCAGGGCGGCGTCCTCGGCCGCCGGGCCGTCCTGGGCCGAGGCCCGCAACAGCTCCTTGGCGACCACCTGAATGGTGGCCAGCGGTGTCCCCAGCTCGTGGGCGGCGGCGGCGGCCAGTCCGCCCAGCGCCGCCATCCGCTGCTCGCGCTGCAGCACGTCCTGCGTCGTCGCCAGCGCCAGTTCCAGCTTCTCGGCGTCAGCGGCCACCCGCCACGCATAGGTGGCGGTGAACACCACCCCGGTCGTCAGGGCCATGCCGATGCCGAACTTGTACAGCGGCGGCAGGACCAGCTCGGTCCCCGCCTGCCACGGCAGGGGCAGGGAGACGAAGAACAGGCATACCGTGGCCAGCAGCACCAACAGGCCCATCAGCATCGCCTGCCGCGCGGGCAGGGACGCCGCCGCCACCGTCACCGGCGCGACCAGCAGCAGGCAGAAGGGGTTCTGCAGTCCGCCGGTCAGGCCCAGCAGGATGGCGGTCTGCAGGATGTCGAAGCCAAGATGCGCCGCCGTCAAGGCGCCGTCGGGGGTCGAACCGTCGCTGCGCTTCAGCCGCGCCATGGCGTTCAGGTTCATAATCGCGCTGGCGCCGATCACCGCCAGACAGCCCCACAGCGGCAGGTCGAAATGGAACCAGGCGGTGGCGACGAAGATGGTCGCGCTCTGCCCGAAGATCGTCATCCAGCGCACGATGACGAGGGTGCGCAGCGACAGCCCCCGGCTGCGGCGCGGCAGGTTCCGCCAATGGGCGAAGCGCCCCATGCCCTCCCCCCCTCCGTCGGAAGGATCGGCGAACTGCGGCGTTGATTGGTCTTCTGTAGCGCTCACCCGCCTTCTATAGACGCCTTCGGTCCGCGTGGGACCAGTACGAAAGGGTCGCGATGCCGCGCCGTTCCATTCTCGTTTTCGCCGGCGCCTGCATCGCCATCGCCGCGGCACTCGCCGTCGTCACCCTCGTGGTGGTCAACCGCCAGCCCGCCGCTCCGGTCTCGGGCGAGATATCCGTCACCGGTCAGGGCGACATCGGCGGTCCGTTCCAGCTGCTCAATCAGGACGGCCAGCCGGTCGACCAGACCATCCTCGACGGCAAATGGACGCTCGTCTTCTTCGGCTTCACCTACTGCCCGGACTACTGCCCCACGACCCTGACCATGCTGGAGGCCACCAAGGCCCGGCTCGGCGACAAGGCCAGGGACCTGCAGATCGTCTTCATCTCGATCGACCCCGAGCGCGACACCCCGCAGATGCTCAAGGACTATCTGTCCTCCGAAGGCTTTCCCAAGGGCGTCATCGGCCTGACCGGCACGCCTCAGCAGGTCCGCGCCGCCGCCGACGCCTATCGCGCCATGTACAGCAAGGTCGGCGAGGGCGAGGGCTACACCATGAGCCACTCGCTGATGATCTCGCTGATGGGGCCGGACGGACAGTTCCGCACCTCCGTGGCCCACGACCTCGGACCGGAGCGCTCCGCGCAGGTGATCGAACGCAGCATGGCCCGGGGCTGAGTCCCTACGACCGAATTTGACGCATCGAGGGTGTAGGGTGGTCTGAGTAACCGCTCTTTCCGCCCTCGCCTCCCGAAATGTCCACTTTTGTGCACTCAAAAAATAATTGAGTGTCGCGCCGCCTCTCCCGTTCACGATTTCAGTGATCGGTGATTATCTTTTTGCAGTGCGGCATAATCTATGATGCCTTGCCGCACTCTCGGCGGGGGCCGTGTCAGGACACGCATGCTGTATACGCTTCATGAGCTGGCCTACGCCTCGGCCGCTCCCTTCCGGATCGGGGCCCAGATGGCCCGGGACTTCTGGACCTCTCCTCTGAATCCGGCCGCCGACACCGCCATCGGACGGACCGCCTTCGCCTCGGCCGAGCTGTTCGAGAGCGTCACCCGTCGCTACGGCAAGCCCAAATGGGGCCTGGACGTGGTCACCATCGACGGCAAGCCGGTCCGCACGACCGAGCAGGTCGTCTGGTCCTCGCCCTGGTGCCGCCTGGTCCGCTTCGCCCGCCACATCGGCGACCTGAAGCGCGCGGGCAAGCCGACCGTCGCCCCGGCGGTGATGATCGTCGCCCCCCTGTCGGGCCACTACGCCACCCTGCTGCGCGGCACCGTCGAGGGCTTCCTGCAGGACCACGACGTCTATGTCACCGACTGGGCCAACGCCCGTCAGGTGCCGATGCTCGAGGGCCGGTTCGACTTCTTCGACTACATCGACCACGTCCGCACCATGCTGGCCCAGATCGGGCCGCGCGCCCACGTCGTCGGCGTCTGTCAGCCCGGACCGCCGGTGCTGGCCGCCTGCGCCCTGATGGCCGAGGATGAGGACCCGAACCGTCCCGCCTCGATGACCTTCATGGGCTCGCCCATCGACGCCCGCCTGTCCCCGACGGTGACCAACCAGCTGGCGGAGGAAAAGCCCTTCACCTGGTTCAGGTCGAACATGATCCACACCGTGCCCTGGCCCTATCCGGGCTTCGGTCGGCGGGTCTATCCGGGCTTCGTCCAGCTCTACAGCTTCATGTCGATGAACGAGGACAAGCACATCGACGCCCACCGCCGCTACTTCGAGAGCCTGGTCGACGGCGACGGCGACGGGACCCAGAAGCACGAGGAGTTCTACGACGAGTACCTGTCGGTGCTGGACCTGTCGGAAGAGTTCTACCTCCAGACCATCGACATTGTCTTCCAGCAGCACCTGCTGCCCCGCGGCCTGCTGGAGCACCGCGGGCGCAAGGTCGACCTGTCGAAGATCACCGACATCGGCCTGATGACCGTCGAGGGCGAGAAGGACGACATCTCCGGCGTCGGCCAGACCCAGGCCGCCCACGTCCTGACCCCCAACCTGCCGAACGACCGCCGGGTGCTGTACGTCCAGCCGGAAGTCGGCCACTACGGGGTCTTCAACGGTCGTCGCTTCCGCGACGAGATCTATCCCCGCGTCCGCGACTTCATCGCGGCCAACGAGGCCCTGAGTGGTTCAGTACCGGCACGGTCAGCAGCTGCCGCCTGAGGCGGTCGGGGTCCCCGCCCGCCTCTCGGTCAACCCGCGCGCCCGCCGCCTGTCGATCCGCATTGACGGGCGCAAGGGCGAGGCGGTGCTGGTCGCCCCGTCCGAGCGCAAGCTGGCGGAGGTGGTCGCTTTCGCCCGCACCAAGGCCTCATGGATGCGCGAACGGCTGGCCGAGCGCCCCGACAGCGCCCCGCTGGAGCCCGGCGCGGTGGTGCCCCTCTATGGCCGCCCCACCCGTCTGGTCGCGGTCGGCGGCACGGGCGCAGCCCGGCTGATCGACGGCCCCGACGGCCCCTTCATCCAGTCGGGCGGCGAGGGCGAGGCCTTCTCCCGCCGGGTCGAGAACCTGTTCAAGCGGCTGGCCCGGCAGGTCCTGGTCGAGCGGACCGAGCATCATCTGAAGACCCTCGGCCAGCGCCCGGTGACCGTCTCCATCGCCGACACCCGGTCGCGCTGGGGCTCATGCAGCCCCCACAACCGGTCCATCCGCTACAGCTGGCGTGTCATCCTGGCCCCGCCCGCCGTGGCCGACTATCTGGCCGCCCACGAGGTCGCCCATCTGGTCCACGCGGACCACAGCCCGGCCTATTGGTCGGTCGTGCATGCGCTGGTCGGCGACCACCGCCCCTACCGCAAATGGCTGCGCGAGCACGGGGCCGCCCTGCACGCCGTGGGGCGCTGAGCCGCCTCAGAAGAAGAGCGGATCGGCCTTCTTCTCGGGTGTCGGCTCTGGACGAGGCTCTTCCCGCTGCGGCTGGGGCTGGGTCGGACGGACCACCGGCTGCTGCTCGGGCCGGTTCGGCGCGATCGGCCGCTGGGCCGGCGCCGGATCGATCAGGCGCTCATCCAGCGGATCGGCGTTGCCATCGCCCGGCGGGTTGTCGCCAAACAGGTCGCCGATCTGCCCGATCAGGCTCTCCACCGGGCTCGGCGGCGTCCAGCCTTCCGGCATGGGCGGTCCGGCGGGGATGGCCGGGGCGCTCAGGCGCGGCAGGGCCGCCTCCATGAAGCCCTTCCAGATGGCGGCGGGCGACGAGCCGCCGGTCACGCCGCGCATCGGGGTGTTGTCGTCCTTGCCGACCCAGACGGCGGTCACGAAGCCGCCGGTGTAGCCGACGAACCAGGCGTCCTTGTAGTCAGAGGTGGTGCCGGTCTTGCCCGCCAGGTCGCGCCCGGCGATGGCCGCCGAGCGGCCCGATCCCGAGGTGACCACGCCCCGGAGCATCTGGTTCATGTAGTAGAGGTAGGGGTTGGTGATCGCCTGCACCGGCCCATCCGAGCGGCTGGCGCGCTGGTAGATCACCCGGCCCTGCGGAGTGCGGATGCGGCTGATGCCGTAGGCCTCGACGCGGCGGCCGCCGTTGGCGAAGGCATCATAGGCCTGGGCCATCTCGATGGGCGAGACCTCGACCGCGCCCAGCGCCATGGCGGGCTCCAAACCGATCCGGCTGGTCACGCCCAGACGGCGGGCGGTGCGGGCGACGTTGTCACGACCGATCTGGTCGGCCACCCCGGCGGCGACAGTATTGGTCGACTGCGCCACGGCGTTGGCCAGGGTCATCTCGCCGTTGAAGGCGCCGGAGTAGTTGCGCGGCGACCAGTTGCCGATCTGGATCGGGGCGTCATTGACCCGGGTCTCGGGCGTGTAGCCGCTCTCGACCGCCGTCAGATAGACAAAGGGCTTGAAGGCCGAACCGGCCTGACGACGCGCCTCGGTGGCGCGGTTGAACTGGCTGTCGGCATAGGAGCTGCCGCCGATCATGGCGCGCACCCGGCCCTCGCCGTCCAGCGCGACCAGCGCGGCCTGTTCGACGCCCTTGGACTTGTCGCGATCCAGGATGCGGCGCACCGAGCGCTCGGCCTGGGTCTGCAGGGTCAGGTCCAGCGTCGTCTCGACGATCATGTCCTCGGTCGGCTCGCCGACCAGTTCGCGGATCTGCTTGTCCAGCCAGTCGATGAAGTACTGGGCGTGCTGGGTGGCCAGGGTGCGCGAGACGCGGACCGGCTCGGTCACCGCCTGAGCACGCTGTTCGGGCGTGATGACGCCGGCGTCGACCATCTCGTTCAGCACGACGGTGGCACGATTGGCCGCCCGCTCGCTCTCGGACACCGGCGAGTAGCGGGACGGGGCCTTCAGCAGACCCGCCAGCAGGGCCGCCTCGCCGACGGTCAGCTGTTTGGCGCTCTTGTCGAAATAGCGTTGCGAAGCCGCCTCGATGCCATAGGCGCCCGCGCCGAAATAGACGCGGTTCAGGTAGAGGGCGAGGATCTCTTTCTTGGAGAACTTCATCTCCAGCCACACGGCCAGCATGAGCTCCTGGACCTTGCGCTTCAGGTTCTGGTCCGGTGACAGGAACAGGTTCTTGGCCAGCTGCTGGGTCAGGGTCGAACCGCCCTGCACCACGCGCCCGGCGCGCATGTTGGACACCGCCGCCCGGCTCATGCCGACAGGGTCGAAGCCAGGGTGGTGATAGAAACGCCGATCCTCGATGGCGATGAAGGCCGCCGGGACATAGTCGGGCAGGGCGTCGAGGTCCGCGGGCGGGGCCTGCTGCGTGCCACGCACGGCGATCAGGGCGCCGTTGCGATCCAGATAGGTGATCGAGGGCTGGCGATCGACATTGTACAGGGTCGAGGTGTCCGGCAGGTCGCGCGCGAACACGGCGAAGAAGACGACCAGGAAGATGGCGCCCCAGACGCCCAGCACCGCGCCCCAGTAGAGCACGCGCTGCAATGGCGTACGGGCGGGCTTGTCACCGCCGCCACGTCCGAAGCTGAAGCCACCGGCCATCTAAAACCTCACCCAACCCGTAGACGGGCCTTAGCCCATCGTACGGTGCACGCAAACGCCCCGCCTGTCTTCACGGGACCGTGAAGGCGATTTCCGCCGAAAGGATGACCTTTCAGGCCACTATTCTAAAAACGCGTTCACCTCGGCGGCGAATGCGGCGGGCTGATCCAGCATGATGAAGTGGGCGCTGTTGTCGATTCGCTTCAGCTCGACGCCCGACAGGCCCTGATAGGACATCCGGTAGATGGCGTCGGTGATCTCTGGCGTCATGCGCGGATCGTTGAACTTGACGTACAGCACCTCGGTCGGGGCGGTGATGCGCGACAGTTCCGGTCGCAGGTCGGTCACGATCAGCTCGCGGAACGACGAGGCGGCCACCTGCTGGTCGCTGGTTTCCATGTCGCGGATCGGACCGGCGCGCAGGGCCTCAGTGTTTATCATGCCGTTGATCGAGGCCGTGGCCTGGGCGTTGTAGGCCTCGCGCGGGCTGGACGACATCCCGGCGTAGACCTGATCGGCGATGGGGGCGACGCTTTCAGCGGTCGTGCCCGGAGGGCCGAACATCACGCCCATGAACGGCACCATGTCCACGACCATCAGCTTGCCGACGCTGTCCGGGTGACGGGCGGCCAGCATCATGGCGATGGTCCCGCCCATCGAGTGGCCGATGACCACCGGCTTGTTCAGGTTCTGCTCGGCGATATAGCGGGCTAGGTCCTCAGCGACCGGCGCGGCCACAGGTCCGGTGGCGTTGTCCTCGGCAGGCGCGCCGGCGAAGCCCTGCACATGGACGCGGTGGACGCGATAGCGGCCCTTCAGTTCGTCAGTCAGGCCGTCCCAGATTTCCGGCGAGGAGGTCAGGCCGGGGATCAGGATGATGTCGCCCACCGGATGCTCAGGCCCGTCGATACGGACATGGAAACGACCCGACTCGAACTCGGCGTGCTGGTGGCCATGCGCGGCATGAGCGCCGTGTGAGCCGTGCTCCTGGGCGAAGGCAGGCGCGGCCAGACCCAGCGACAGACAGGCGGCGAGCGCGGCGACGGCGGTCATGGTCTTCATGGAGGTTCCCCCGGAGGCGAGCCCTGCGCCCGCTGTTACCCTCTGGTCGCCGCAGGAGGCGCGATTGGATGCAGGCGGTCAAGACTTCCCGACACGGCGGCGCTAAAGAGGGCGCATGACCCTCGCCGATCCCGCTCCGGTTTCCCCCAACGCCCCTGAAGCCAAGGCTCCGCCGACCGCTTTCGGCAAGGGCTTCGTTACCGACGCCTGGTATTTCGTCGCCCTGTCGCGTGACGTGAAGCCGGAGTCGCTGAAGCGCCATGAGCTGTTGAACGAGCCGGTGCTGATTGGGCGGACCAAGGCTGGGCAGGTCTTCGCCATGCGCGACATCTGCCCCCACCGCGCCGCGCCGCTCTCCGCTGGACGGGTGGTGAACAAGCCCGGCGAAGGCGAGACGGTCGAGTGCCCCTATCACGGCTGGCGGTTCCGGCCGGACGGCGTCTGCGCCAACATTCCCTCGCTGGTCGAGGCGCAGGCCTTCGAGGCCGAGCGGATCAAGGTGCGATCCTATCCGGTGCGTGAAAGCCAGGGACTGGTCTTTGTCTGGGTCAGCGCCGATCCGCGTAACGCCAGCGAGCCCGATCACGAGCCGCCCCAGTTCCCCGGCGTGGTCGGCGGCGGCGCCAAACTGGTCGAGTGGATGGATTTCGACAGCCATATCGACCATGCGGTCGTCGGCCTGATGGACCCGGCCCACGGTCCCTTCGTCCATCAGCAATGGTGGTGGCGCTCCGAGCATTCGATGCACGAGAAGGCCAAGGCGTTTGAACCGCGCGAGCAGGGCTTCTCGATGGTGCGCCACGCGCCCTCGTCCAACAGCCGCGCCTACAAGATCCTGGGCGGCGCCCCGGCGACCGAGATCACCTTCCGCCTGCCCGGTTACCGCTGGGAGCATATCCAGGTCGGCGAGAAGCAGGTGCTGGCCCTGACCTGCCTGACCCCCATCACCGATACGAAGACGCGCATCACCCAGATCTTCTGGTCGGATCACTGGATCTTCGACCTGATCCGGCCCTTCCTGCGCATGGGGGTCGTCGCCTTCCTCAAACAGGATGGCGGCATGGTGAACCTGCAGAACGAAGGCCTGCGCTACGATCCGGCCCTGATCTGGATCGACGACGCCGACAAACAGGCCAAATGGTACCAGCAGCTGAAGCGCGAATGGATCAAGAGCCGTACCGAGGGCCGACCGTTCGTCAATCCGGTGAAGCCCACGACCCTGCGCTGGAAGAGCTGAAGCCTTTTATTGAGGCGCTATCGCTCGCGACGCGGTCGCTCGCTGCTTGAGCGCTATGCAGCGCAGACAAAAGAAAAGGCCGCGGGGTGAAACGCGGCCTTATCATTTTCAGTCTCTCGTCCGCTTACTGGCGGCTCAGCACGCCGGCGAGGATCAGGTCGATCTGCTTGCCGATCTGGGTCGTCAGCTGCTCGATGCCCCAGCCGTCATAGGCGGCGTGACGGTAGTTGCCGACGTAGGCGACGTAGACCAGCTCACTCAGCAGGCGGATGTCGGCGTCCTGATGCAGTTCGTTCTCGCGGACGCCGGTTTGCAGCACGTCGCTGATGACGCCGGTGACCGGGCGCAGGGCGGCGCGGCTGCGCATCTCGGCGGCGACCGGCTGGAACCACGAGCGGGCGACCACGGCCTGAACCAGCGGCAGGTGCTCCAGCTGGGCGTGGTAGGCGGCGGTCAGGGCGGCGAGCAGGCGACCGCGCAGGGTGCTTTCGGCGGCGACCGCGACGTTCAGCGAGTCGGCCAGGCGGGCGGTGTCCTCGGCCAGAACGGCCTCGAACAGTTCGGCCTTGTCCTGGAAGTTGGCGAAGACCGCGCCGGTCGACATGCCCGCGCCCTTCGCGATGTCGCGAATGGTGGCCGGCTCATAGCCGCGCTCGGCGAAGAGGGTGCGCGCTGCGTCCAGAACCTTCTGGCGGGTCCGGACCTTGGCGGCCTGGCGGCGGTTCAGGCGGGGGGCTTCAGCCTCGATCTCGGAGGCGGTCTGGGCGGAGCTCAGGGCGATGTCTCGCATATAAAACGGCTACTCGACTAAGCGGCGGGGGGAGGACCGCCGGCAGTGAAAGAACGCCACAAAGGCAGGGATGGAAAGCGCCCGGGAGAAGCGCCCGGCCCGACCGTGGTCCGGCGAAGGTGGGCACTCATCACGCAACGATGACCAAATTGGGGTGCACAGGTTAACAGTGGGGATAGTTGCTGGGTTAACGGCGCAGCTTTGCTACTCCGTCGCTGCGCCGCGCCGAATTGTTGACCTCAGGGCGCGGGGACGACGCTCTCCTTTACTTTCCGGCATGGCGTCCTGGAACAATTTGCGGAACCGGTCGCGCCGTTCGTGGATCGAGGCAAGGACCAGACCCATCGGCACGCCGAGGTCGACCAGAGTGTTTTCCGCGAGCTGCAAACTGGCCTCGGTCGTCTCAGGAACCGCATCGGTCACGCCCAGCCTATACAATCTTTCCGCGTGTTTCGAATCTCGGGCTCGGGCGATCAGGATCAGATCCGGCCGAAGCGAGCGCGCCGCGCTCACAACTTCGTCGACTTTCGCGGGCGCATCCATCGTAACCACCATGGCGCGGGCCTTTTCGATGCCACAGCGCTCCAGAAGCTCGGTCTGACCGGCGTCGCCGTAGAAGACATTCGACCCTTCGGCGCGTCCCTTGGCGACGGTCGCGGCATTCGCATCAACAGCCACGAAATTCTGTCCGTGTTCTGCCAGTAATTCGCCGACCAGACGCCCCACCCGGCCGAAGCCGACGATCAGGACCTGACCGTCAATCGACGGCAATTCCAACGCTTCGGTCGGAAGATCAGGCGTTGAGACATCGCCCTGTCGCGTCAGTCGATCCGCAAACATCGCCATCAAGGGAACAGTAAAAATACTTATCGTTGCAGCAAGCATCACGGTCCCGGTGAATCCGGGCGAGGCGATGCCCTCGACCATGCCCGCGCCGAGAATGACGAAGGCGAACTCGCCCGCCGGGCCGAGGACCAGAGCTGTCTCTATGGCCGTCCGGTTCTTGACGCCCCAGGCCCGGGCCACGCCGTAGATCAGTCCGGCCTTGAGCAGGGTCAGCAGGATGGCCAGCCCGAACACCGCCGCCGGGTCGGCCGCCACGGCATCGAGGTCCAGACCGATGCCGACGCCGACGAAGAAGACCCCCAGCAGCAGGCCCTTGAACGGGTCGATGGAGACCTCGACCGCCCGGCGGAACTCGGTCTCGGCCAGCAACAGGCCTGCGATCAGGGCGCCGAGGCTCATGGACAGGCCCGCCGCCTGCGCCGCCACGCCCGCGCCGACCACGACCAGAAGGCAGGCGGCCACGAACATCTCCTGCCCCTGACCCTGCGCCCTCGCCTTGGCGACGGAGCGGAACAAGGGGCGCAGCACCAGCCGTCCCAGCACCACCAGCAGGGCCAGGCCGATGGCGGCGGGCACAAGGGTGAACAGCGCCGGGCCCAGCACCGCCGGATCGAACTCACCGCCCGCCGAGCCCGCCTGCGCCAGCGCCGCCAGCACAGTGACGGTGATCAGGATCGGCGCCACGGCCAGATCCTGCGCCAGCAGAACCGAGAAGGTCGTGCGTCCGGCCGCGCCGCCCAACCGTCCGCGCTCGGCCAGCACCGGCATGACCACCGCGGTCGAAGACAGGGCCAGCCCCATCCCCAGCACGGCCGAGGAGACCAGCGGCTGGCCCATCAGCATGAAGACCGCCGCCAGACCCACGGTGCAGACCGCCACCTGACTGAGCCCCAGACCGAACACCAGCCGCCGCATGGCCTTGAGTCGTTCCCACGACAGCTCCAGACCGATCATGAACAGCAGGAAGGCCACGCCCAGTTCGGACAGCGAGCGAATCTGGTTGGCGTCCGATATGGTCAGCCACGACAGCCACGGTATGGTCTCGGCGAAACGCGCAAGGCCGTCGGGCCCCAGCAAAACGCCCGCCGCAAGAAAGCCGAGAACCGGACTGATCTTCAGCCGGTTGAAAAGGGGAACCACCACCCCGGCCGCCGCCAGGAAGACCACAAGGTCCTTATATTCGCCGCCGCCGCCGTGAGTCGCCATTCGCCCTCCGTACGGTTCAGCCTACAGGCTGAAACGCCACCCCGTCTGGGTTTCCGTCGATTCATGACAAAAATTTCAGGCGACAGCCTCTGAAGCGGGCGTAGGGTCCGCCCCGACCCTTCCAGATTGGTGAAGAGAAGTCGGGAAATCTCCTATGAAGAAGCTGCTTATCGGCGCCGCCCTGGGCGCGCTGCTCGTGCCTGCCGCCGCCCAGGCCCAGGATCATGACCACGCCTGCATCGACGAGGCGTGCACGATCTTTGAACTGTTCCAGGCTCCGGCCCAGGGCGCCGCGGTGCAGGGCTACCAGGGCACTGTCGCCCCCCGCTACGGGACCTGGGGGTTCGACCTCAACGGCCGCGACACCTCGGTGAACCCCGGCGACAGCTTCTTCCGCTACGCCAACGGCGCCGCCATCGACCGCCTGCAGATCCCGTCGGATCGCACCTCGTACGGCTCGTTCAACCTCCTGCGCGAACTGTCGGACAACCGCGTGAAGGGCATGATCGACGCCCTCGTCGCCCGCACTGATCTGGCCGCCGGTTCGGACGAGCAGAAGATCGCCGACGCCTACCGCTCCTATATGGACGTGGCGCGCATCGAGGCGCTGGACGCCCAGCCGCTGCAGCCCTACCTGGCCGCCATCCGCGCCGCCGACACCCATGACAAGGCCGCGGTCTACATGGGTCAGACCCAGGGCCGCATCGGCTCGTCCATCTTCGGCACCGGCATCACCATCGACCAGAAGGCGCCGACCCGGTACGCCGTGTCGACCGGCCAGTCGGGCCTCGGCCTGCCGAACCGCGACTACTATCTGGAGCAGCGCTGGGCCGAGAAGAAGGTCCTGTATCAGGCCTACGTCGCCCGCATGCTGGGCATGATCGGCTGGGCCAACCCGGAACAGTCGGCCGCGGACATCGTCGCCTTCGAGACCCGGATCGCCGAGGCCCACTGGACCCCGGAGCAGAACCGCAACCGCGATGAGACGTACAACGAGTACACCATCTCGCAGTTGGCGTCGGAGGCCCCGGGCTTCCCGTGGCAGGCCTATTACACCGCCGTCGGCGTTGGTGAAGTGCCGCGCCTGATCGTCCGTCAGGACACGGCCATGCCGAAGATCGCCGCCATCTACGCCGAGACTCCGATCGCGGTGATCCAGGCCTGGCAGGCCTTCCACACCACTGACGACGCGGCCGGTCGCCTGTCGCAGCGCTTCTCGGACGCCCAGTGGGAGTTCCGCTCGCGCGATCTGCAGGGCCAGCCGGCGCAGCGTCCGCGCGACAAGCGTGGCATCAGCTTCGCCGAAGGCATGCTGGGCGAGGCCGTTGGTCGCCAGTACGTCGCCGAATACTTCCCGGCCGAGTCCAAGGCCCAGATGGAGCAGTTGGTCGCCAACCTGCGCACCGCCCTAGCCAACCGCATCCGCAACTACACCTGGATGAGCGCCGAGACGAAGGCGGCGGCGGAAGAGAAGCTGCGCAAATTCACGGTCAAGATCGGCTATCCCGAGAAGTGGCGCGACTACTCGGCGCTGGAGATCCGCCCGGACGACCTGTTCGGCAATGGCGAGCGCGCGGGCCTGTTCCAATGGAACTACCAGCTGGCCCGTTTGAACCAGCCGGTGGACAAGGCCGAGTGGGGCATGACCCCGCAGACCGTGAACGCTTATTACAACTCGGCCAACAACGAGATCGTCTTCCCGGCCGCGATCCTGCAGCCGCCGTTCTTCGATCCGACCGCTGACCCGGCCGTCAACTACGGCGGCATCGGCGGCGTCATCGGCCACGAGATCGGCCACGGCTTCGACGACCAAGGCTCCAAGTCCGACGGCGACGGCGTGCTGCGCAGCTGGTGGACCCCTGCCGACCGCGCCGCCTTCGAAGCCCTGACCGGGCGTCTGGGCGAGCAGTACGGCCAGTTCGAGCCCCTGCCGGGCTTCCGCGTCCGTCCGGGTCTGACCATGGGCGAGAACATCGGCGACGCCGCCGGCGTGGCCGTGGGTCTGGAAGCCTACCACCTGTCGCTGAACGGCCAGCCCGCCCCGGTGCTGGACGGCACGACCGGCGACCAGCGCTTCTTCTACGGCTGGGCCCAGGTCTGGCAATCGAAGTACCGCGACGCCGCCCTGCGCCAGCAGATCGACACCGACTCGCACAGCCCGGCGGAGTTCCGCGTCATCGGCCCGCTGCGCAACGTCGATGCCTGGTACGAAGCGTTCGGCGTCCAGCCGGGGACCAAGTACTATCTGGCTCCGGAAGACCGCGTCCGCATCTGGTAAGCGGATCGCATAGACGATGAATGAGGGCCGGGGCGGCGACGCTCCGGCCTTTCTTTTGGGACCTATATACGTGTGTGACCCAATGAGGTATAAGCGGCGGTAAGGAGAGACCGTCGTGATCCAGCAGTTCGACAACCTAGTGCAGCTCTTTCAGGCCTTCCCCACGGAACAGGCCGCCATCGACCACCTGACTTCGATCCGGTGGGCGCGTGGGAAGTTCTGCCCGCTGTGCGGCAATGCTGACGAGAAGCGGATTGGGACGCTGGTCGGGACCAACACCCACAAGTGCTACGCCTGCCGGAAGCGATTCAGCATCAAGGTCGGGACGATCTTCCAAGACACCAAGCTGCCGCTGCGCACTTGGTACGCGGCCATCTGGATGATCACCAACCACCCCAAGGGGATCGCCTCGACCACGCTGGCGCGCGACCTGGGCATCACGCAGAAGACCGCATGGTTCGTGCTGCACCGACTCCGCCATGCGGCGCGAACGGACAGCTTCAACGGCCCTCTGTCGGGCAGCGTCGAAGTGGACGAGACCTTCGTCGGCGGCCGGGAGTCCAACAAGCACAAGTCCAAGAAGCTGAACCAGGGTCGCGGCATCGTCGGCAAGACGGTGGTGCTCGGCATGGTCCAGCGCAACGGGGAGATCAGGGCCGGCGTTGTGCCGGACACGCGACGGGCCACGCTGCAAGGCGTCGTCAGGGAGCACGTCGAGAAGGGGGCGAACCTCTACACCGACGAGCACTCGTCATATCGCGGACTGAACGACGAATACGCTCACCACACCAACCACCACATGAGCGGTCGGTACGTCATCGACGGTCACAACCACACCAACACGATTGAGAGCGTCTGGGCCTTGCTGAAGCGGCAGATCATCGGCGTCCACCACTGGATCTCGCCGAAGCATCTAAACCGCTACGTCGGTGAGATGACCTATCGCCTGAACAATCGGGAACTCAGCGTCGGCGGGATCGTCAACGACCTACTGCGCCGGTCGGAAGGCCCGCTGCCCTACAAGGTGCTGATCTCATGAACGCCAAGGACGTGGAGCGCCCCCTTTTCATCGACATGGACTTCGACGAGGCCCTAAGGCGCTTCGCCCAGACCAAGCCGGAGGAGGTTCAGCCGCCTCCCGGCCAAAAGAAGAAGGGCGCCCGCCCGGAGCCGAAGCTCAAGACGGGCGCCCCGAAGAAGGACGATTAGAGAAGTCGGTGCGGACGGACTTTCGGCGACCAGTGAGTGCGGACGGATACGATCTTTCCGCTCTGCCTGATCTGTCGATAGCCCTGCACGCGAGCGCGTTTACGCGTCGCCATCGGCACAATCTCCATCAAAGGGGTTGACGGGAATTAGTCGCCGCGAGAGAATTAGGTGTTCAAGCTATCTCTGCGCGGCAACGTGCGAGACGAGGGAGCCCCTGCGAAAGCGGGGGCTTTCGTCGTTTCTAGGTGTCGTTAATCCATAGTCGATGCCTCCTGAGCCGCAGCAAAGCTCCCCCATCACGTACAACCAATAATTGAAAGCGCTGTCGCGCCTAAGCTATTGAAGTTGAAGGGTAATCACCACCTCGGAGAGTATTTGTCACCACCCTTCCGGCACCGTAGCCGAGATGTGGCTGATCCAGCGGGCGCGTTCGGTAGCTGTGAATAACTTCGCCCCTCGACCGCGCCTCACCCCGGCGCCATAGTCCCGCTCGTTGCGGCTCGGCTTGAACACCGCCCGCGACCGCGCACACCGCGAACACAGGAGCCCCGCTTTGTCGGGCGGCTCCCGAAATACAACACCTCCCGTAGGGAATACGGGAGGCGCGTTCCCTGTGTGCGCGTGTTCAACCGTCCCGGCGCCAGCCCGGGCGAGACACGGGGAAGAGTCATGGTTGTTTCGGTAGCCCTCATGGTCGCTGTGCTGGCGCAGGACCCGAAGCCACCGACCACGCCTGAAAGCACCTCGCCTGTCGGCGCTTGGCAGGCCAGCGATGAGACCGCGCCGCTGGACGGCAGGCGGACCGTCACACGTACGCTGCTGTCCACAAATCAGGTGACTGACAGCACGGGGAGGCCGGTGCCCGGCATTCTGATGCTGAAGTGCCAAGGCCGGTCGATAATCGTCTATGTGACGTGGCCGGGAGCCTACTTCGGAACCCACCTGAACGATGTGTCGTGGCGCGTAGACGGTTCGGCGATCCGAAGCGAAGGATGGGAAGCCCCTTACGGGATGCCGAACGTCACCTCAGAAGACAATCCGCGCCGCCTGTTGGATGCCATAGCGGGTGGGCAGCAGCTCGTGATGCGCGTGAGCAGCTACAACGTGGCTCACGACTTCACTTTCGATCTGGGTGATGGTGCAGAGGCTGTGGGGGCGGTCCGCGAGGCGTGCGTGCGGCGATAATAAGCGTTAAAACTTCGAAGTCACTTCGCTGATTAATTCGACGTTACCCATACACGTTCATGTGGCGTTCAACGCGGTTAGCGCATACCATTGGTCATGTAGCGCGTTGCGTAAACGCATTATTGCGATTATGTACCGCGCCACGGAGCGTCGTATTTTAGGGAACCCTTAAGGCGACTCTCCATTTTTTGCCGGGACGGCAAACAGCGCTAGACCCTGGATAGGGTTGAAGGGAGAGAGTTATGCATATCGAACTAGAGGCCCTGAAGCGGCGGCTGTTCGATGACAATCAGGTCAAGAACATTAAGTTCTTCCCTGGCTGGAACGCGGACGCCTCTGGTGAGGACATGGCCCGTGAAGTCAACAAGTTCTTCGCCGAAGCGGCGAACCCTGCGGATGACATTTGTGAAGCTTGACCGCTAGCACGCAGGTTGTAAGGAAAGCGCTGGGCAACCGGCGCTTTTTTTATGTCTTACACTCTTCTCTACGAACAAGTTCAGGCCCAAGGCGGCCGCATAAGCACGAACTGGCTCAAAGAGCTGGCGGTGAAGTTTTCCGATTTCACGCATATCAACGAGCAGTGGTCCGGCGCTGTCGACCAGATGGGATTGCGCGGGTTTTTCCTTGAAGGGCCTTTTGCGGGTCCGCCTCAGATAAGTGAGCATCAAGCGCTTATCGTGCTGTCTCGACAGATGGTGAAGGGACCAGAGGGTGCGAACTGGCGCCGACTCGTGTTCACCAAAGAACTCATGCACGTCTTCGATACTGCAGAGGAAAAGGCTGACACCGGCGAGAAGCTAGAGCGTCAAGCGGACCGCTTTGGTAATCCTGGCGCGAACATCTCTCCTCAGTACCGAGCAGAGCAGAAGGCCGTTTGGCGCGCCCTAGGGGCACTATGTCCAGAGTCGGACAGGAGTGCTTACAAGCGTGCGGTAGACGCCAAGACGATGAGCATAGCGGTCTTGGCAACGACGGTTGGTGTTCCTGAACGCTTTGCCACCGAGTTGATGCGGGATGATTTCATGGACCAGCTAACGTCCTCCATGGAATGAAGCTCGTCGGGTCCAATGGGAGACTCGAATTCGATCGGGTCACACACGTATATAGGTCCCATAAAAAAGCCCGCCGCGGGGGATACATCGCGGCGGGCTTTCTTTCGCTCTTGTCGAGCGGACGTTTCCTCCCCGAAACGCCTCCGGGCGGCTGCTGCGTCGAAACGCTGCGCTTCCCGAGTGCGTCAGAAAGACGACAATTTCCCTCTCAAGTCAATCAAGACCCTGACGCGAACAGGGGAATTTACTTACTTATCAGCGATAACTCACAAAGCTGTGCGTCAGGAACCGATGATACCCCGGACCGTGGCCACAAGCTCGGCGCGAGCCACCACCTGCTGGCCCGGACGCTCGGCCTTCCAGGCTTCGTTGTCGGTGACCCCGGCGGCGGCGGCGCGACCGGCGTCGAGATCCTTGATGGTCACCGTCCCGGCCGCGATCTCGTCCCCGCCCAAGATGATGGCGGCGGGGGCGCCGCGACGGTCCGCATACTTCATCTGGGCCTTCATGCCCGCCCGACCGAGGTACAGTTCGGCCGCGATCCCGGCGTTGCGCAGTTCGGACACCGCATCGAGGTAGTGCTGCATGTCGGCTTCCGAGAAGACGATGACCACCACCGGGCCCCGCACGGAATCCTCGTCCCCGCGGCCCGCGGCGCGCAGGGCCGAGGCCAGACGCGAGACACCGAACGAGAAGCCCGTGGCGGGCAGGCGCTCGCCCGTGAAGCGGGCCACCAGATCGTCGTAGCGACCGCCGCCGCCGATGGAACCGAACCGCACGGCGCGACCCTTCTCATCGGTGGTCTCGAGCAGCAGTTCGGCCTCGAACACGGCGCCGGTGTAGTACTCCAGCCCGCGCACGATGGTCGGGTCGAAGCGGACGGCGTCCTGCCCGACCTTCATGGCGTTCAGGGCCCGGTCGATGGCCGCCAGTTCTTCCAGAGCGGCCTCGCCGACGGCGCCCAGCCCGCCCGCGCGGGCCACGGCCTCCAGCGTCTCCGCCCGGCCGAGGGCCGCGTCGCCCGCCGAGGCGAGGAAGGCTTCGATGGTCGAGGCGACGCCCAGCGGCAGTTGCGCGCCCTTGGTGTAGTCGCCGGACTCGTCCAGACGCCCCTCGCCCAGCAGGGCCGAGACGCCTTCCCAGCCGAGACGGTCAAACTTGTCGATGGCGCGCAGGGCCGTCAGCTTCTGGATCGGATCGGTGACGCCGCCCGCCTCGAACAGGCCGTCGAACAGCTTGCGGTTCGAAACGCGGATCACCGCCTGCCCCGGCGCCAGACCGGCGGCCTGAAGCCCCTCGCAGGCCATGGCGATGATCTCTGCGTCCGCTTCAGGGCGATCCGAACCGACGGTGTCGGCGTCGCACTGGACGAACTCGCGGAAGCGGCCGGGGCCGGGCTTCTCGTTGCGCCAGACGGGGCCGAAGGCGTAGCGGCGGAAGGGCTTGGGCAGGGTCTCCCACGACTGGGCCGCGAACCGGGCCAGGGGCGCGGTCAGGTCATAGCGGAGGGCCATCCACTGATCGTCGTCGTCCTGCAGGGCGAAGACGCCTTCGTTCGGACGGTCGGCGTCGGGCAGGAATTTGCCCAGGGCGTCGGCGTATTCGAAGGCCCCGGTCTCCAGCGGCTCGAAGCCCCAGCGCTCATAGACCTCGGACACCCGCTGGACGAGGCGGCGCTCGGCCACCAGGTCGCGGCCGCGACGGTCGGCGAACCCACGCGGGTTCCGGGCTTCAGGGCGGGCAGGAGCGTTGTCGGTCATGCCGCGCGCTTAAGCCAAAGCCCGCGCGCGGGCAACGATCAGGCGTCTGCTGTCTTCCTCAGCGGCACCCAGCGCCAATAGGTCAGGCAGCGCCAGAGCCATTCAAACGGGCCCATGGTGAAGACCGACAGCCACAGGGGCGACCAGATCAGCTGGGCGAGCCAGACCGCGCCGATGACGAGCCACAGCCGTCCCGGCTCGATGGTCCCAAACCAGTGCGGCCCCCACGGCATGTAGAAGAGGGTCGTCATGATCAGGGTCTGGGTCAGATAGTTGGTGAAGGCCATCCGCCCGACCGGCGCGAACACGCCGGTGATGATCTTCAGCCCAAAGCGGGTCATCAGGATCAGCAGGCTGACATAGGCCAGGGTGATCAGGGGCGCGAAGCTGCCCAGGACGCCCGCCATCCCCTTCGTTGGGTCCGGCGCGCCGTGCGGGGCGGCGTAGAACTGCCAGTCGTACCAGGCGAAGGCCGCCAGATTGGCGCCGCCGATCAGCAGCAGCAGGACATAGATCCAGGTCGGCGACCGTCCGCTCAGGAAGCCGGCCTTGAACAGCCCCATCCCCAGGATCATCAGCCCCGCGGTGACCGGGACCAGGGTCAGGCTCACCAGTTGCAGGATGACCGCCGACTTGAAGTTTTCAATCAGCGCGCCCGGCCAGCCGGACTGATAGGCCTGGATGATCTGCATGAGTTGATCCTGCGTCGTGCCGAACGGATTGCCGCCTTGCTGCTGGCCGGCGCCGGGCAAGAGGCCCGTCATCAGGGCCGTCACCGCCGACAGCAGGCCGAAGACGAGATTCAGCGAGACGCCTGTCCAGATCAGCGCGCGCGACGACCATGACCGCACCAGCATCACCAGCAGGCCGGTGTAGGCGTAGTGCAGCAGGATATCGCCGAACCACAGGGCGAAGCCGTGGATCAGGCCGAACAGGCCCAGCCAGAGCAGGCGGCGCAGCAGCAGCGGACCGCGCGCCTCATCGAAGCGGGTCCCGCCGATCAGGAAGATCGACACCCCGAACAGCATCGAGAACAACGAGCGGAACTTGTCCTGGAAGAAGACATCCTTGGCCCATTCGCCGAGGATGTTGGCGTGATCATGCGGCCAGGGCGGCGCCAGGGACGGATCCATCTCGATCGCAATGGGCCAGGCGAAGGCCATGGCGTTGACCGCGAGAATGCCGAGGATCGCCCAGCCGCGCAGCATGTCGAGGGTGAAGATGCGATCCTTGACCGCGATGGGCGCCAAACGGGCCGGTGACGGACTCCCGCCGGTCTGGGCGTCGGTTGCGGCCATGGTCATCCCCCCGAGCGTGGCTTTCGCGCAGGTTGCGCGTCACGCGAGAAGCGTCAAACCAATTCGAGGTAATAAATCAGCGCTCGCCGCCGATGACGCCGAGGCGATCGCGCACCTCGGGCTGGGGCGAGAAGGCGATGAAGGCCACGCAGAGCCCGGCCCACAGGGCGTAGGCCACGCCGACGACCACCGCCAGCGGCAGACCGCCGACGCCGTAGATGAGCAGGGTCGTCTGGCTGCTGCCGACGCCCTCGCCGATGTTGGCGGCGTTCATCCACTGCAGGACCACCTGGGCCAGGGCGAAGACGACCGTCAGGGCCACGGCGATCAGGCCGCCGTAGAACATGAAGCGCCAGATGACCCCGAGCCGGGTCGCCGGGCGGCCCGAACGCCGGGTCTCCTGCGCCAGCAGCCACAGGATGCCGGGCATGACCAGAAGGCCGATCAGCATGACCTGAAGCCGCCAGTCCATCTCCAGACCGGGGATCCAGTTGTGCGGCGGCCAGATCAACAGGGTGGCCCACAGCGGCGGCCAAAGCACGCCCAGCAGGGCGGCCAGAACCGTGCGCTGCGGCTCACGCCGCCAGACCACGCGCTGCTGTCCCGGGAAGTCCTCGGGCCGCTCCAGACGGGGGATCATCGCGTCGGCGCCGGCGTTTCGCCGGAATAGTCATAGAAGCCGCGGCCCGACTTGCGGCCCAGCCAGCCCGCCTCGACATACTTCACCAGCAGCGGGCAGGGGCGGTACTTGCTGTCGGCCAGACCGTCGTAGAGCACGTTCATGATGGCCAGGACGACGTCCAGCCCCATGAAGTCGGCGAGTTCGAGCGGACCCATCGGATGGTTGGCGCCCAGCTTCAGCGCCTTGTCGATGGAGGCGACGTTCCCGACACCCTCGTACAGGGTGTAGATCGCCTCATTGATCATCGGGACCAGAATGCGGTTCACGATGAAGGCGGGGAAGTCCTCGGAATTGGTGGTCGTCTTGCCCAGCGACTCGGCGAAGGCGACGGCGGCCTCATAGGTCTCGGCCGAGGTGGCGATGCCGCGCACGATCTCGACCAGCTTCATAACCGGAGCCGGCTTCATGAAGTGCAGGCCGATGAAGCGCTCGGGCCGATCCGTGGCCGAGGCCAGGCGGGTGATCGAGATCGACGAGGTGTTTGACGCCAGCAGGGTGTCGGCGCCCAGCAGAGGCACCAGATCGGCGAGGATGGATTTCTTGACCGTCTCGTCCTCGACGGCGGCCTCGATGACCAGATCAGCCTCGGCGGCGTCGGCCAGCGACCCGACCGCGGCGATGCGGGCCAAGGCCGCGTCGGCGTCCGCCTGGGTCGTCAGGCCGCGCGCGATCTGGCGCGACAGGCTGGCCGCGATAGCGCCCATGGCCTGGGGCACGCGGTCGCCCGCGGCGTCGTAGAGCTTCACGTCATAGCCGCCCGTCGCCACCGTCTGGGCGATCCCCGCGCCCATCTGGCCCGCGCCGATGATGGCGACTGTCTTGATCGTGGTCATGAAGTCCGGTCGTCTGTCAGGCCAGCGGCCCCGTGGGCGGGCACCTTAGGACGGTCGCCGAACGGTGCAAGCGCGGAACGTCCCCTAAACGGTGAAGACGCTCCGGCGTGACCTCCGCGCCGCGCCCTCAGCCCAGCAGGGCGATCAGGAAGGGCGCGCTCATCCGGTTGAAGAGAATCCCGAGGAACTGCAGCGTCAGGATGGCCACGACCGGCGAGAGATCGACACCGCCCAGCGGCGGAATGACCCGGCGGAACGGGGCGAGAATCGGCCCGGTCACGGAATCGAGGAACATCGCCAGCTGGTTCACGAACCGGTTGCGGTTGTTGATGACGTCGAAGGCGAACAGCCAGCTGAGGATAGCCGACAGAATGATCGCCCAGGTCATGAGCGACAGGATGGTGTTGACCAGCCAGACGATGGCGTAACCCAAGGGGCGTCTCCCGCGTTGAAGCCCTGCCTTTAACGCGTCGCCGTTCGCTGTCCAAGGATTCGCGTTGATCCGCGACGATCAGCGCCACGACAGTTGACACCACCTGCCCGCCGCTCGTATGTCGCCCGCTCGCCTGCACCCTTACGTTCCGTGGGTTTCGGGGGGCCGTAGCTCAGTTGGTAGAGCGCGTCGTTCGCAATGACGAGGTCAGGGGTTCGACTCCCCTCGGCTCCACCATCTTTCTTCGCGCTGGCGCGCTTCGAAGGATGGAAAGACAGGCAGGCAGGACCTTGCGGGTCCGGATCTAGTCCATGACGTTGTCCCCTTCCCCCGCCGCTCCGTTTCGCGTCGCCGCCCTGTATCGTTTCGCGCGGATCGAGGATCGCGAGGCCGTGCGCGACGCGCTGGAGGCGCTGTGCGCGCCGGATGTGCGCGGCATTCTGCTGGTCGCGCATGAGGGGCTGAACGGGACCATCGCCGGTCCGCCCGAGGCCGTGGATCGGGTGTTGGACGGCATTCGAGCCCTGCCCGGCTTTGACAGGCTGGAACTGAAGTTCGGCACGGCGGAGACGCCACCCTTCCGGCGCATGAAGGTGCGGATCAAGGCCGAGATCGTGACCATGGGCGAGCCGGACCTCGATCCGGCCAGCGACGCCGGGACCTATGTCCCGCCGGACCAGTGGAACGCCCTGATCGCCGATCCGGACACCCTCGTGATCGACACGCGCAATGACTACGAGGCCGCCGTCGGAGCCTTCGAAGGCGCGATCCAGCCGAACACCCGCAGCTTCCGCGACTTTCCGGAGTGGTTCCGCACCGAGGGCCGCGCCCTGCTGGACCGGCCCAGAGAAGGATCGGGCCCGCCGAAGGTCGCCATGTACTGCACCGGCGGCATCCGCTGTGAGAAGTCGACCGCCTTCCTGAAGGCCGAGGGGATCGAGGAGGTGTTTCACCTCGAGGGCGGCATCCTGAAATATCTCGAGACCGTGCCCGAACCCGAGAGCCTGTGGCGTGGCGAGTGCTTCGTCTTCGACGAGCGGGTGGCGGTCGGCCACGGCCTGTCCGAAGGCAGTCACAGCCTGTGCCGGGGCTGCCGCATGCCGGTCAGCGCCGAGGGGCGCGCCTCACCGCTGTATGTCGAGGGGGTCTGCTGCGAACGCTGCCACGACAGCCGCACGCCGGAACAGCGTGACCGCTACGCCGAACGGGCGCGGCAGATGGAAATCGCTGAGAAGCTGGGCATCGACCACGTCGGCGCGGTCTTGCCGGATCGAGCAAAGGCCTGACGGCCTACTGATCCTCGTCGAATTTCCGGTTCACGAGGTCGGACAGGGCCTCGATGGCCTCGGCGGCGTCGGGGCCTTCGGCCTCGATGTGGACGTCGCAGCCATTGCCGGCGCCCAGCATCAGCAGGCCCATGATCGACAGGGCGTTGACCGTGACGCCATCGCGGGTGACGCGGATCTCGCTGTCGAAGGTCGAGGCCAGCTTGACGAATTTGGCCGATGCGCGGGCGTGCAGGCCGCGCTGGTTGCAGATGCCGACGGTGGTGTTGATGGTGTCGGTCATTTCTCGCCCTGCAGGACCCAGCTGGCGACGGAGATGTATTTGCGGCCCGCGTCCTGAGCATGAGCGACGCAGGATTCCAGCGGCTCGCGGCCGCGGACGCTGGCCAGCTTGATCAGCATGGGCAGGTTCAGCCCGGCGATGACCTCGGCGTGGGTCTCTTCCATCACCGAGATGGCGAGGTTGGACGGCGTGCCGCCGAACATGTCGGTCAGCAGGATGACGCCGTCGCCGTCATCGACGGCGCGCGCGGCATCGACGATGTCGCGCCGACGGCGCTCCATATCGTCCTCCGGGCCGATGCAGATGGCCGCGACGCCCCGCTGGGGGCCGACGACGTGCTCCATGGCCGAAAGGAATTCGGAGGCCAACCCTCCGTGGGTGACGATCACCAGCCCGATCATGAAGGCTTCACCAAGACTTGCGCCCCCGCGTTCCGGTCGCTTCCTGAGCTGACCGCAGGCCGCGCGGAATAGCCCAACTCCGCGCCGGGTTAAAGTCGGGCGATGACCGCCGCGACCTTTTCACCCGCGGAAGCCTCTCGCGGATTGAGCCGGAGCAGGGGCAGATCGACCCCCTGAACCCGCTTCAGGGCGGGGTCCGGCAGCCGCTCGACCGGTTCCGGAGCCAGCTCGACGGCCAGCACCACCCGGGCCAGGTCCAAGGTGCCGGCGGACACGATTCCGACCCCGCGCACCTCGATCTTGCCCGCGATGGTGCGTGGCGCGCGGGCGTAGAGACGGCCCGAGGCGGCGAACAGATGGGCATAGTCATCCGCCGCCAGCCGCCAGCCGGCGCCCATAAGCCGGAGGGCCAGATCGCTCTTGCCCGCGCCCGGCGGGCCGAACAGGGCGGCGGCGCGCCAACCGCGGCCCGAGGCCCAGTGGGCGACCACGGTGGCGTGGACAGGCTGGGTCACGGACGGCGGGCGACGGGGGCGGCGGGCAGGGCCACCTCGAACCGGGCCCCGGCGGGACCCGCCTCGCCCGGACAGTTCTCGGCGCGGACCGTGCCACCGTGCGCCTCGACGATCTGACGCACGATGGACAGGCCGAGGCCCGAGTTGGCCCCAAAGGCCGTGCCACGCGGACGCGAGGTGTAGAACCGCTCGAACACCGTCTCGAGGTTTTCCGGCGGGATGCCCGGACCGTCGTCCTCGATGCGGACGTGGACCGCGCGCTCGTCGATGTCGTCGCGCAGCAGGGTCAGGCGGACCTCGCCATCCGGCGGGCTGAATGAGCGGGCGTTGTCGATCAGGTTGCGGAACACCTGCCCCAGCGGACCGTCACGGCCGACGACGAAGGCGTGATCCCCCTCGGGCGGGGTGAAGACCACCCGCGCCTCGCCCGGCTTCCGTCCGGCGTCATAGACGCTGACGATATCGGCCAGCAGGGTGGTCAGATCGATGGTGCGCGGCCGGTCTCGGTTCAGTTCGGCGTCCAGGCGCGAGGCGTTGGAGATGTCAGTGATCAGCCGGTCCAGACGCCGCACGTCCTGCTGGAGCAAGGCGGTGAGCTTCTCGCGCTGGGCCTCGGTCTTGACCAGCGGCAGTGTCTCCAGCGCAGAGCGGATCGAGGTCAGGGGGTTCTTGATCTCGTGCGACACGTCGGCGGCGAAGGCCTCGATGGCGTCCATTCGGGCCGAAAGCGTCTCGGTCATCGACTCCAGCGAGCGGGCGAGATCGCCGATCTCGTCCTTGCGGCCTTCAAGGTCGGGCAGGGAGATGGCGCGTGCGCGCTGCAGGCGGACCTCGTCGGCGGCGGCCGACAGGCGCATCACCGGGCGGGCGACGAACAGGTGCAGCAGCAGCGAGCCCAGCAGGTTCACCGCCAGCGCCACCAGGGCGAAGGGCATGAGGGCGCGGCGCTGGGCGCCGATGGTCTCGTCGACGTCCCCGGCTTCCAGCGTCAGCACGCCCAGCACCATCTGCACGTGGCGCACGGGAATGGAGACCGAGACCACGCGGTCGCCGGTCTCGTTGGTGCGGATATCGGCCTGCGGGACGCCTTCCAGCGCGCCCTCGACCTCAGCGGCCAGGGCGATGCGGGCGCGTTCAACCTTCTGGGCGTCGCCGGCGGTCTCGGCCTCGTCCGGCGTCGGCACGGGCGAGCCGGCGGGGCGCGCGGCGGGCAGGGGTTCGCCGGGAATGGCCTCGGTCACCCAGTAGCTGTCGGCCACCAGAATGCCGTCCACGTCGAACAGGCGGGCGCGCTGGCCCGCCGGAATGAAGTTGTCGCGCAGCCAGCGGCTGGCCTCGATGGGATCCAGCGAGGGAATGGGCTCGCCGCGCGTGACCCCGATCTGGGGCTCGCCCAGCACCCGGACCAGCAGCTCGGCCTGGGCCGCCAGCGTCTCCTGCCGCGACTCGATCAGCCCCCTCTGCCATTCGTTCAGCAGCAGGGCGCCCACGAACAGGATCAGCAGGCTGAGCAGGTTGAGCGCGAGAATCAGGCCGCCAAGGCGCGACCCGCCGAACCGTTTGGGTCGGCGGGGGCGGTCCTCCCCGGCCTTGGCCGGATCAGCTCTCGCGGTAACGGTATCCGACGCCATACAGGGTCTCGATCGCGTCGAACTCGGGATCGACGACCCGGAACTTCTTGCGCATGCGCTTCACGTGGCTGTCGATGGTGCGGTCATCGACATAGACCTGATCGTCGTAGGCGGCGTCCATCAGGTTGTCGCGGCTCTTTACGAAGCCGGGACGCTGGGCCAGGGCCTGCAGCAGCAGGAACTCGGTGACGGTCAGCTTGACCGGACGACCGTCCCAGGTGCTCTCGTGGCGCGCCGGATCCATGGTCAGCTTGCCGCGCTTGATGGCCTTGTTCGAATTCTCGGCGTTCGGCTCGGGCTCGCCGCCGTCGGCGCCGGTGCGGCGCAGCAGGGCCTTCACCCGCTCGATCAGCAGGCGCTGGCTGAACGGCTTGTGGATGTAGTCGTCGGCGCCGAGGTTGAAGCCGAGTATCTCATCGATCTCCTCGTCCTTCGAGGTCAGCATGATGACCGGGATCTGCGAGGTCTGACGCAGGCGGCGCAGGACCTCCATGCCGTCCATGCGGGGCATCTTCACATCGAGGATGGCCAGATCGGGCGGCGAGGTCTCCAGCGCCTCCAGTCCGGACGCGCCGTCGTGGTAGGCCGTGATCTTGTGGCCGTGGCTTTCGAGGGCCAGCGACACGGACGCAACGATGTTCTCGTCGTCGTCGACCAGGGTGATGTTGGCCAAATCGGCTTCTCCTTGCAGGCTCGTCGTGTGCGTCATCAACGCATGGCAAGCGTAACCGTTCTACGTCATCGCGGTTACATTACGGCGGAAAAGATGGGCCGCGTCGCCTGAATCCGCAACGAAACCTGACCTTAAAGTCTGTCAGGCAGGATCAGGGGCTATCCAAAGAGTGCTCCATGGCCGGCCCCGTCCACTACGAAGTCTACATCCGCAAGACCGCCCCCTCGTCGTGGAGCCTCCAGATCGCGACCGAGGACCGGACCCACGCGATCGACACCGCCGAGGATCTGTTGCGCGACGGACGCGCCGCCGCAGTCCGGGTGACGAAGGAGACGCTCGACCCGGACACCATGGAATTCAACAGCGTGACCGTATTCAGCCGGGGCGCTCCGGAGGTGCGGCAGAGCAAGGCGCCGGTCGAGGACGCATCCGGCCCGCGCTGCAGCACCGCCTATGATCTCTATGCCCCGATGGCGCGCGAACTGATCGGGCGGGTGCTGGAAGACTGGCTGCGTCGGCAGGGCGTGACCGCCTTCGAGCTCCTCCACCGCCCTGATCTGGCCGAGCGGCTGGACGCCACAGGCGTGGAACTGCAACACGCCATCCAGAAGGTCGCCGTGCCGGAGGCCCAGGCCGACGGCAAGCCGGTGCACGATCTGGTGCGCCACTATCAGAAGCTCTCAGACGCGGCGATCGAGCGGCTGGTCACGGCCGGGCGCAAGAATCGCTTCCCCAGCCTCGAGCATCACTCGCTGGCCGATCTCGCCCACAGACTGGAGGGCCAGCCCGAGCGCGCCTTCATCATGGGCGGCGTGATCGCCGGAGCCCTGGTCGGACTGAAGAACGACCGGTCCCGGCTGGACAAGCTGATGGACCTGGCCGAACGGGCGCCGATGGATGGGCAGCCCCGCGCCATGGTGCTGGTGCCGATCGAACAGATCCTGTGCGAGATGCTGGGGTCGCGCAGCGGACTGGCCGACATTCTCGGCCCGTCGCTGGATCAGGGCGCCGCCCTTGCCGCCGTGGTCCGCATGGTCGCGCCGCGTGAGGTCGGCCTGCTGGTCCATCAGGACCCGCGCATGGCCCTGCAGGTGCCCGCCGTCGAAGGCCCCGCCGCCCGGCTGGGCGCGCGTATCGAGATCGCCGAGTTCCCCCTGCTGTCCGCGGCCCTGGCCCGGATGGTGCTGCGTGAACTGATGAGCCCCCGCCGCCTGCGTCCCGCCGACGCCGCCGGGGAAATCGACATCCTGCGCGCTCTGGCGACCAGCCTGACCGCCACCGCGGGCCGTCTGCTGACGCTGGAGGAGGTCCAGAACGCCTTCAACGAACGCTCCAAGGCGCTGGTCACCGCTGATTTCGTGGCCGCCTACGTCAAGGGCTGCAGCACCGTGCTTTGCGAGGCAGAGGCCCTGACCCGACTGTGCGAGAACGTCACTGGCGTGGCGAACAAGCGCTCGGCCGCGCGCTGGCTATCGGCCTGTGTCGGCTCCCTGCGCTTCGAAACCGAGATGCGGCAGTCGAGCGGTCAGACCGCGGCCCAGAAGCTGGGCGTTCTGGCCGGACTGCAACGGGCGGTGCGCGCCTGCGGCCTTTCGGAGCGGGACGAGACGGACATTTGCACTTCGATCGGCACGGTCGGCGGCGCGGTGGAGGGCGAGGCCCGGATCGTGCCCCTGTTGGCTCGATCTCCCGCTCCGGCGCCGCAGAAGCTGGCGGTCCTGCTGCGTCTGGCGGCGGGCGAAACGGCGCCGCTGGGCCCGGCGGCGGATCGCGCCAAGGCCGAGGCCATCAAGCTGTTCCGCGCCCCCGAGGCCCGTGCTGCACTTGTGGCCGCGCCCGAGGTGCTGGCCCCGCTCAAGACGCTGATGAAGGCCGCCGGTCTGGCGGCCTGATCAGGGGGCCTGTTTGCTGGGCCGCGGTCAGAAGGCTCCGCCTTCTGACTGCTACGCGCCGCCCTTCGGGTCGACCCGACGCGGCCTAGTCGAAGATATCGAAGATGCTGTCGCGCTTCTTCTTTTTGTATTTGTACTCGTCGTCGCGGCGGTAGCGGTCGTCGTAGCGGCGGTCGTCGCGATAGCCCGGCTGACCGCCCCACGGCTGTTGGGCCTGCTGCGGCGGATAGGGGGCCTGCGGCTGCGGCGCCGGCGCGGCCTGCGGGGCCGAGGCGCGGCCTTCGGCGGTGGCCGAGTCCATCAGCTTTTCCAGTTCGCCACGATCCAGCCAGACGCCCCGGCAGGTCGGACACATGTCGAACTGGACGCCGCCGCGCTCCAGCGTCTGCATGGCGGCGTTGTCGTTGGGGCACATCAAGAGCGGCATGCGGGTCTCCTCGCGTTTCCCAACAGCTACGTCCACGGCGCCGTTACGGTAACCCCCACGCGGCGATCCGCCGCGCGCTTGCGAGGCGCAGCGACGCTCCCCAATGTCACGCCATGACCGACCTTCCCGCCTCTACCGCCGAAGCCATGGGCCGCATGCCGGGCCGCGACCTGCTGCAGGCCGTTATCGACGGCCGCATCCCGCCCGCCACCATCGGCGAGACCATGTCTTTCGCCTTGGCCGAAGTCGGCGACGGCGTGGCGATCTTCGAGGGTGTGACGGGTCCGCATATCCTGAACCCGCAGGGCATGGTGCACGGCGGCTGGGCCCTGACGCTGATCGACAGCGCCACAGGCTGCGCGGCCCATTCCACCCTGCCCGCGGGCGTCGGCTACACCTCGATCTCGACCCAGACCAACTTCACCCGCCCGATCACCGCCAACACCGGCAAGGTCGTCTGCGAAGGACGGGTCATCAACGTCGGACGCCAGATCATCACCGCCGAGGCGACGATCAAGGACAGCACGGGCCGCCTGCTGGCCCACGGCCAGTCGACGATCATGGTGCTGCAGCCGCGCGGCTAGTCTTCCGGCAGCGGCGCAGGCATCAGGTTGCCGAAGGGCGCGGCGTCTTCCAGCGCGCGCACAAAGGACGGGCGGGCCATCAGCCTTGCATGCCAGGCGCGCAGCCGGGGCCGGTCGCCGAACGGAACCAGGCGGCGTGCGTATGTCATCAGCGGCGCCGCCGCGCAGTCGGCCAGGGTGAAGGTTTCGCCCGCGCCCCAGGTCCGGCCGTCCGCCAGCCGGGCCTCCAGCATGTCCCAGGCGGTCTCCAGTTCCTTGGCGTCCTGGGCCATCGCCGTCTCGTTCGGCGTGCCCGCGCGGCCCAGCCGGTTGAAGACGATCCGGTTCATGTTGCCGCCGACGTAGATGTCGAGGATCCGGTCGACGAACCGGGCCTCCAGCGCGGCCTCCGGATCGGCCGGGATCAGGCGCCCGCCGCCCGCCAGCCGGTCCAGATATTCGATGACGATGCTGGACTCGATCACCGTCCGGCCCGCCGCCGTATCGATCAGCGTCGGCATCTTGGCGAAGGGCGATACGGCCAGGAAGCCTTCCATCGCCTCGGGCGAACCATCGACCAGCTTCACCTCATACGGCAGGTCCAGTTCGTACAGGGCGACGGCCGCTTTCTGGCCGTAGCCGGAATAGGGATGGGACCACAGGATCAGGGACATCAAGCGGCTTCCTCGTTCGCGGCCAGCCAGTCGGCCATCTGTTGCATTCCGACAGCGGTGCCTTCCCGGCGGTCGGCCCAGCCGTCCTCGCCGAAATAGACGCCCTGCTCATTGAAGATCAGCCGCGCCCCGTCGCCATCCGGCAGGATCTCGACCGAGGCGATGGAGGCCGACAGCTTGCGCCCGCCCACATGCATGACGAAGGCGAAGATGAACCGGCGCCCCTCGACGATGTCGAGATAGGTCCCCTCGAACAGGTGCTCGCCGTCCTCGCCGCCGCCCCGACTGATCTCCTTGCCGCCCACCCGGAAATCGAGTTGCTCGATCACCGGCGAAGCGACGTGCTCGCAACCCATCCACGCCTGTTTGATCTCACGGTCGGCGAAGGCGGCGAAGACGCGGGCGGGTCGAGCGTCATAGCGCCGCTCGATCGCAAAGCCGCCGAAGACGATGTCGCGCGCGGCCATCACCCGCCCTTCCGGACGATGCGGAGGTGGGTCGCCCGCTCGCCCGCCGTAGTCTCGGCCACCTCATAGCCGAGCGTCGGCAGGTCCAGCCCGGCCCAGAACGGCTCGCCTTCGCCCAGAAGCACCGGCGAGACGGCGATGTGCATCTCGTCGATCAGGCCCGCACGCAGATACTGGCGGATGGTGTCGGCCCCGCCGCCGATACGGATATCCAGATCGCCCGCCGCCGCCCGCGCCTTCTCCAGCGCCGCCTCGGGCCCCTCGGTTTCGAAATGGAAGACCGTGCCGCCGTCCATCTCGAACGACGCGCGCGGGTGATGGGTCAGGAGATAGACGGGAACCCGATACGGCGGGGTATCGCCCCACCAGCCCTTCCACGCCTCGTCCGGCCAGTCGCCCCGGATCGGACCGAACATGTTGCGGCCCAGGATCCAGGCGCCGATCCCGGCCATGCCCCGCTCGGCGAAGTCGTTGTCGACACCAGTCTCGCCCTGGCCGTCGCCGTACATTCTCTGGAAGGTCCTCGTTGGGAAGAACCACTGGTGCAGCCGCTCGCCGCCGACGCCCAGCGGCGCTTCGAGGCTCTGGTCCGGCCCGGCGCCGAAGCCGTCCAGCGAGATCGCATAGCTGCTGACGCGAACCTTGCCGGCCATCACGCGGCCTCCCCGAGTTCGCGAGCGAGCGCGCCCAGCATCTCGGCGCAGCCCTGTTCCCGCATCGGAATATGCGCCGCACCGTCCTCGCCGAAGAAGGCGCCCTGTTCGGTGTGGATCAGCCGCGTGCCGGAGCCGTCCGCGACCAGTTCGGTCGTCGCCAGCGAGGCCGAGGCCCTTTCCTTCTCGCCCCCGATCAGCCGGCCCATGACGTAGCTGATGATGATCCGACGGTTGTCGACGATATCGAGGTATTCGGTGTCGTTGAACCAGGTGTCGTTCTCCGGCCCGCCGAAGCGAAAGGTGCCACTGAAGCGACCGCCGACGCGGAAATCCAGGTCCCAGTGATGGACGGTCCACTGGTCGCCTTCGGCGAACCAGCGGCGGAAGGCGGCGGGATCGGAATAGGCCCGGAACACGCGCTCGGGCGAGGCGTCGTAGCGCCGCTCGACGGTGAAGGTCCCGTGGGCGACGGTCGGGGTTGCGGCGGTCATCACTTCTCCTCCTCGGGTTTCGTCTCGTCCAGAAAGGCGCCCAGCCGGTCGAGGCTGCGTTCGACCGACAGACGCCGGGCGTTCAGCCAGCGTTCGGCGGCGGTCAGAGCCTCGGGCTCGACCCGGCAGGTCCGGACGCGGCCAACCTTCTCCGAGCGCACCAGACCCGCCGCCTCCAGAATCTTCAGATGCTGCATCACCGCCGACATCGACATCGGCAGGGGCTCGGCCAGTTGGCTGACCGAGACCGGCCCCGCCGACAGCCGCTCGACCATGCGCCGCCGGGTCGGGTCCGACAGGGCCTGGAAGGCGAGATCGAGCGGTTCCTGATACTGAAGCATTCGCTTAAGTATCAACTTGGGGCGAGAACGGCAAGCGGCGGCTGAGGCCACGGCAACGCGCCGTTAATCGACGCGGCGCACGCTTCCCAAAAATCGTGTTGGGAGAGACGGGATGTCGACCATGCAGACCGGCAGTTACCGGCGTCAGCGCGACCATTTCGAGCCGCAGGATATCGATCCGCAGGAGCAGCGACGGCTGCGCGGCCTGCTTGAGCAGATCGACTATTCGGCCTTCATCGCCAACCGCGAGGTGCTGGCCCAGATGGTGCCGGGGCTGGACCCTTCCGCCTTCCAGCGGCTGGCGGTCATGACGGCCACGGCGCGCGGCAAATGGGTGTCCGAGGGCCTGCGCCAGTCGGAATCCGGCGCCCCCGCGACGCCCGACCAGATTGCCCGCCTGACCGCCGCGCGGGCGGCCTATGAGGAACTGGCCGAGGTCTATGAGGGCCTGCGGCGCATGGTCGAGCGGGGCTACATCACCCTGCGCTGAGGCGGATCAGTCCTGCGGCTGGGGGCGCGTCAGAATCGGCGCATCCGGATCCGACGGCGGACGCTCGGCCGCGGTCGGCGGCGGCGCCGAGGGCGCGGGCTCCGGCAACGGCTGGGTGACGATGGCGGGCGGCGGAGCCTCGACCGGACGCGGCGCGGGCTGGGCTGTCGTGGTGGTCGCCGGACGCGCCGGCGCGGGGGTCACAACAGGCGCGGCCGTGGTCCGTGCCGAAGTCGCGGCCGGAGCGACAGCGGCGGGAGCCGGGGTAGGCGTCACAGGCTCGGGCTCAGCGGCGGGCGGGGCTTCGACTGTCGCGGCCTCCCCCGGTTCAGCAGCAGGCGGGGTCAGGGGCGCGACGGTCGCCGGGGCGACCGGCGACACGGGCGTTTCCGCCGGAGCCCGCGTCAGCATCCAGCCGCCGACGGCGACCGCCGCCAGCACCACCACCGCGCCACCCGCATAGAGCGGCAGACGACCGGAGGACTTGCCCCGCGCGCTGGCGGCTTCCAGCACGCCCTTGACCGGCGCCGGGGCGGCGACCACGACGTCCGGCAGAACATGGACTTCAGCCGCCGCGACCGGCGCCGCAACGGGCGTGGGTTCCGGCTCGGGCTCGGGCTCGGGCTCGGGCTCGGGCTCGGGCTCGGGCAGAGGGCGCACAGTCAGATCCGGCGCGGCAACCGGCGCCGCCTCGGGCGCGGGCCGTTCAACCGGCGGCGCGACAGGAGTGGGCGCGACGGGCGCGGGCGTCGCGGCGCGCGGGATCAGCGACCCGCTCAGAATGCCCGCCGAGGGCGCCGCCACGGGCCGGGGCTTGGGCGGCTCAGGCAGGGGCGCCAGCGTTCCGCCGCGCGGCAGGGGACCGGCGCGGAACACCGCCTGGGGCGGACGGCCCCAGTTCACCTGGCGACGAAAAGGCTGGGGCTGGCCATTGACGGGCGAACCGGTCGGCTTGGCGTCGTTCTGGTCGGACATGCAGGCTCCCGCGCCGTGTACGGCGCGTTTCTCAAACGCGAACTGAGCCCGAAGGTGGCGACCGATCTGGCCGCTTTCGTGACCGCTCAGTTCTTGAGGCGGTAGCCCGTGCGGAACATCCAGCCGACGACGGCCAGACAGGCCAGGAAGAAGCCCAGCGTCGCGATCAGGCTGACGCCCACCGACACATCGCCCACGCCAAAGAACGCCCAGCGGAAGCCGGAGATCAGATAGACCACCGGGTTGAACAGGCTGACCATGCGCCAGCCCTCGGGCAGCATGTCGATCGAATAGAAGGCCCCGCCGAGGAAGGTCAGCGGCGTCACGATCAGCATGGGAATGAAGTTCAGCTGTTCGAAGCTCTGGGCCCAGATGCCGATGATGAAACCAAACAGGCTGAAGGTCGCGGAGATCAGGATCAGGAAGGCGATCATCCAGACCGGGTGCAGGATCTGCAGCGGCACGAACAGCGCCGCCGTGGCCAGGATGATCAGGCCGAGGATGACCGACTTGGTCGCCGCCGCCCCGACATAGCCCAGCACCGTCTCGAACGGCGAGACCGGCGCGGACAGCAGCTCATAGATCGTCCCCGTGAACTTCGGGAAATAGATGCCGAAGCTGCCGTTGAAGATCGAGTTGGTGAACAGGCTCAGCATGATCAGGCCGGGCACGATGAAGGCGCCGTAGGGCACGTCCGACACCTCGGTCATGCGGCTGCCGATGGCCGAACCGAAGACGACGAAATACAGGGCCGTGGTGATCACCGGCGTCACGATGGACTGCCACAGGGTGCGCAGGGCGCGCGCCATCTCGAAGCGGTAGATGGCCCAGACGCCGTAACCGTTGAACGCCATCACGCCGCCTCCGTCTTCGACTGGTGGACCAGGTCCACGAAGATGTCTTCCAGCGAGCTCTGCCGGGTCGACAGATCCTTGAAGCCCACGCCCAGCGCCTCGATCCGGCGCAGCAGGCCGGGCACGCCGGTGTCGTCGGCGTTGGCGTCAAAGACGTATTCCAGTTCGGCGCCGTCGCTCTTCAGCTCGACCTTCCACTCCGCCAGTTCGGCGGGGAGCGTGGTCAGCGGCTCCTGCAGCTGCAGGGTCAGGGTCTTCTTGCCCAGCTTCTTCATCAGGGCGGTCTTTTCCTCGACGAGGATCAGCTGGCCCTTCAGGATCACGCCCACCCGGTCGGCCATCTCCTCGGCCTCCTCGATGTAGTGGGTGGTCAGGATGATGGTCACGCCGCGCTCACGCAGCTTGCGGACCATCTCCCACATGTCCTTGCGCAGCTCGACGTCGACGCCCGCCGTGGGCTCGTCGAGGAACAGGATGTCGGGCTCGTGGCTCAGGGCCTTGGCGATCATGACCCGGCGCTTCATGCCGCCGGAGAGGGTCATGATCTTGGCGTCCTTCTTGTCCCACAGGCTGAGGTCGCGAAGGATCTGCTCGATATAGGCCGGGTTCGGCGCCTTGCCGAACAGGCCGCGGCTGAGGGTGACCGTGGCCCACACCGTCTCGAAGGCGTCGGTGGTCAGCTCCTGCGGCACCAGGCCGATGGCCTGACGCGCCTTGCGATAATCCTTGCGGATGTCGTGGCCGTCGGCGGTGACCGTGCCGCTGGAGGCGGTGACGATGCCGCAGATGATCGAGATCATCGTCGTCTTGCCGGCCCCGTTCGGGCCCAGCAGGGCGAAGATCTCGCCCTTGGCGATGGTCAGATCGACCGGCTTGAGGGCTTGCAGCCCGGATTTGTAGGTCTTGGTCAGACCTTCGATGACAATGGCGGACGGCATGGGGTCCCTCTCCCTGGGCGCACGCAGATATGTGTCGCCCGCGCGCGCCACAAGACCGCTTTGGCAGCAGCGGAGCCATATCTTTTCCCGCGTGTTGGGGTGGGGTGTCCCGCCTCTCCGCCGCTCTCAAATCCGGCCTGCGCCGACTGACGCCCGCCCGGCGGCGCAAGCGCGCGGTCGTGCTGAACAGCCTCGAGCTGATCGCCCGCATCGGCTACGGCGCGCGCGGCTTCGTCTATCTGTCCGGCGGCGCCCTGACCCTGCTGGCCATTCCCGGCCTGATCGATGGCGCGGCGGGAACGCGCGGCGCCATCAGTTGGCTGGCGCTGCAGCCCTTCGGCCGGGCGTGGGTGCTGCTGCTGGGCCTCGGCCTGCTGGCCATCGTCAGCTGGCGGCTGCTGCAGGCGATCTCGGACGCCGACAACGAGGGTACGGACCGGCAGGGGATAAGCACCCGCGTCAGCCAGGGCTTCAGCGCGACCGGCTACGCCCTGCTGGCGTTCAGCGCCTTCAGCCTGCTGTTCCACACCCCTGCCGACCCGGGCGCCGCCGATGTCGCCGCAGGTCACCGCGAGGCCGCGCGGATGCTGTCCCTGCCCTTCGGCAATCTGCTTCTGGCCGGTCTGGGCCTGTGCATCGCGGGGGTCGGCGTCTCCAACATCGTCAAGGCCTGGCGCGACGACTTCGCCGCCCATCTGTCCTGCTCGGTTGAGCTGTGCCGTCGGGTCGTGCCCCTGGCCCGCGCCGGTTACATGGCGCGGGGGATTGCCTGGCTTCCGCTGGCGGCCCTGATCTTCCTCGCGGGGATCCGGTCGCGCGCCTCCGACGTGACCAGTTTCGACGCGGCGCTGGACGCACTGGGACGTCAGCCGGGCGGGGTCGTGCTGCTGGCCGCCGCGGCGCTGGGCTTTATCGGCTTCGGCGTATTCTCCTTCATTGAGGCGCGTTTCCGTCGCATCCGCCCGCCGCGCGAGATCGTACCAGTCTGAGGTCGCGGAACCCCGTTCGCGGCCGGGTATTCCCGATCCGGAGATCGCCTTATGACCCCGCGCATCCTCGCCGCCCTTGCCCTGACGGGCGCACTTTCAGCCTGCGTCACCGCCCCCTCGCCGTCCGAGTATCGGGCCCCGCAACCCGCCCGTTCGGTGGATGCGGAGCGCCTGTGGTCGGGTCGCTGGATCGAGGTCGCCCGCCTGCCCGACCGGCTTACAGACGGCTGCGTCGCCGGGGCGTCGAACTATGTCCTGGTGTCCCCGACCCGCGTGGATGTCCGGGACACCTGTGAGCAGGGTCAGCCGGGCGGGCGCGAAAAGTCGATCGGCGGGCGCGGCGAAATCCTCGACCCCGGCACCAATGCGAAACTGCGGGTGCGGTATCTCGGCGGGTTCGTGACCTGGGATTACTGGGTGCTGGACCATGACGAGGCCTACACCTGGTTCATCTCGGCCGATCCGACCTTCGAGCGGCTCTTCATCTACACACGGGAAATCCCGACGGCGGCCCAACGGGATCGACTGACCGAACGCGCCCGCGCGCTGGGCTACGATGTTAGCCGGCTCGAGTTTCCCCCCCTGCCGGCGCGTTGAAGGAAGTCGCCATGCGCCTGTCACCACTGCTCGCCGTCTCGGTCGCCGCGCTGACGCTCGCGGCCTGCGGCACGGAATCGACGCTGGACCCCGCCGCCGGCTACGGGCCCAATCCCACCCTGCCCGAACCGAGCCGAAGCCTGCTGCCGACAGTCAATGTCGCCGACGCCAGAGGCTGGCCCGAGGGCCGGACGCCGGTTCCGGCGCAGGGCTTCCGGGTGCAGGCCTTCGCTTCCGGGCTGAACCACCCGCGCTGGATTTATCGCCTGCCCAACGGCGACATCTTGGTGGCGGAGACCAATGCGCCGCCCAAGCCTGAGGAACACCGGGGCGGTTTCCGGGCCTGGGCTCAGGGTCTGGTGATGAAAAAGGCCGGAGCCGTCACACCCAGCGCCAATCGCATCACACTGCTGCGCGACGCAGACGGCGACGGCGTGGCGGAGACCCGGACGGTCTTCCTCGAAAACCTGATGTCGCCGTTCGGCATGGCGCTGGTCGGAGACACCCTATACGTCGCCAACGCCGACGCCGTGGTGGCCTTCCCCTACCAGACCGGCCAAACGCGGATCGAGGTTCCCGCGCGCAAGGTGGCCGACCTACCCGCGGGCCGCAACCACCACTGGACCAAGAGCCTGGTCTCAAGCGCGGACGGTTCGCGCCTCTATGTCGGCGTCGGGTCCAACTCGAACATCGGCGAGAACGGGATGAAGGAGGAGACGGATCGCGCCGCCATCCTCGAGATCGATCCCGCGACGGGCGCACGGCGGGTCTACGCCTCGGGTCTGCGCAATCCGGTGGGGCTGGCCTGGCAGCCGGACAGCGGCAGGCTGTGGACCTCGGTCAATGAGCGGGACGAACTCGGCAACGATCTGGTGCCCGACTACATGACGTCGGTCACCCCCGGCGGATTCTATGGCTGGCCCTACAGCTATTACGGCCAGATCGTGGATGAGCGGGTTCAGCCGCAGAACCCCGCCCTTGTCGCCCGCGCCCTGCGGCCCGACTATGCGCTGGGCGCCCACACCGCCTCGCTGGGGCTGACCTTCGGCGAGGGGACGCTGTTCCCGGCCCGCTATCGCGGCGGCGCCTTCGTCGGCCAGCATGGGTCGTGGAACCGCAAGCCGCGCAACGGCTACCGCGTCCTGTTCGTCCCCTTCATCAACGGCGCGCCCGCCGGGCCGCCCGAGGATATCCTGACCGGCTTTCTGAACGAGGACGATCAGGCCATGGGCCGCCCGGTCGGCGTTCAGTTCGATCGGACCGGCGCCCTTCTGGTCGCGGACGACGTGGGCAATGTGATCTGGCGGGTTTCACCCGCCGCCTGACAGACTAAGGCCCCGGCGGATCGCTCCGCCGGGGCCTTGTCATTTCACTTATCGGACCCGGTTCAGCCCAGCGGCTCGACCACGATGGCCGGGGGCGGCGTCGGGGTCGCCGTCGGAGCCGGAGTGGACGGCGCGAGGGTCGGCGTGGCCGGGGCGCTGTTCAGCGTCGAGGTCATCGGCGACGGCTCGGGCGTCACGACCCGCGGGGCCGGAGTGGGCGCGGCGGCCGGGGCCTCGACACGCGCCGGCGCGGCGCGGCGGGCGACCGGAGCCTCGCGACGAGCCGGGGCAGGCGCGGCTTCACGCGCCACCGGGGCCGGGGTGGCGTCCACCGGCGCGGGCTCAACCGCCATCGGCGAGGTCAGGGGCGCCGGGGTCGCGGGCAGCACCGGCGCCGTGGCGGCGGGCTCGACCAGCGGGGCCTCGGCGACATCGCCGCCGTTCATCAGCATCATCGCGCCGGCGCCGCCGATCACCAGAACCCCGATCGGGGCCAGGATCATCCAGCTGCGCACGCCGCCCTTGCGGGCGCTGCGGCTCTTGGTGCGGGCGTAGACCGGAACGAAGGCGTCCTCGCGCACGGTCTCGGCATGATCGTCGGTATAGGTCACGGACATTGTCTGTCTCCTCCTTGAGCGTGGGTCCCAAACCCCTCCCCGATGATCGCGGTTCCGCGAACAGTTTGAATGCCCTTAAGAAACACCCTTGCGGTCACATGTGAGGCGACAACCGTCCGGACCGCGACCATCGCGGGGCCGCGAAGTGACGCAACGTCACCGCCGCTTCGGCGCCACGCCATCAGACCAAACCGTACGCAAACGGTTCTCAATCGATCAAAAACGCCCTGTCGATTCCCCCACCGGTTGACCCGGGGGGTGCGCTTGTTCATCACCAGAGGAGGGGCTTTAGACGAGTGGACGTGACTATGGGTTTGGTGGCGAACATCCGGCGTGACATGCGGTTCGTGAAGGGGCTGCGCCGCCTGCTGGGCCGCATCAAGCCGATCACCATGGACAGCCCGGACCTGGTCTGTGACGACTGGGAAGAGGCGGTCGACAAATTCGCCGACCACATCGCCATCCAGGACGACCGTCGCAGCATCAGCTATCGCGACCTGGACGCCATGGCCAACCGCTTCGGCCACTGGGCCGTCAGCCGCCGGCTGAAGCGCGGCGACACCGTCGCCCTGGTGATGCAGAACCGCGCCGAATACATCGCCGCCTGGATGGGCTTCGCCAAGGTCGGGGTCGGAACGGCGCTGATCAACACCAACCTGACCGGCCATGCCCTGGCCCACTGCTTGACCATCTCCAACGCCTCGCAGATCGTCACCGACGAGGAGTGCTGGCGCCAGATCGAGGACGCGCGCGGCCTGATCGACCGCAACATGATGCTGTGGGTGCTGGGCCTGGGTGAGGCGGATGAGGCCGATGAACGGCGCGGCCTCGACAAGCCGGTCCGCAGCGGCTCCTCGGTTCGCCCGGCCCGCTCGATCCGCGCCGGTCTGACTAACCGGGACACGGCCCTGTACATCTACACCTCGGGCACGACCGGCCTGCCCAAGGCGGCCAAGATCACCCACGCCCGCGCCCGCACCTATATGCGCGCGTTCGCCGGAGCCACGGCGGGCACCGACAAGGACGTCACCTTCAACGTCCTGCCGCTGTATCACTCGACCGGCGGTCTGGTCGGCATCGGCCCGGCCCTGCTGAACGGCGGCAAGCTGGTTCTGCGCAAGCGCTTCTCGGCCTCCAGCTTCTGGCCGGACGTGAAGGCCTCGGGCGCGACCCTGTTCGTCTACATCGGCGAGCTGTGCCGCTATCTGGTCAACTGCCCCGAGAACCCGGACGAGCGCGCCCACAAGCTGCGCCTCGCCTTCGGCAACGGCCTGCGCCCCGATGTCTGGGAAGATTTCCAGAAGCGCTTCGCCGTGCCGAACATCATGGAGTTCTACGGCTCGACCGAGGGCAACGTCTCGCTGTTCAACTTCGACGGCAAGGCGGGCGCCATCGGTCGCGTGCCGGGCTTCCTGAAAAAGCAGATCAACTGCCGTCTGGTCCGCTTCGACATCGACACGGAGCTGCCGGTCCGCGGCGCCAATGGCCTGTGCGAACTCGCCAAGCCCGGCGAGGTCGGCGAGGCGATCGGCATGATCGGTGACGACACCCGCCACGCCTTCTCCGGCTATGCCGACAAGGCCGCATCCGAGAAGAAGATCCTGCGCGACGTCTTCACCAAGGGCGACCGCTGGTTCCGCACCGGCGACCTGATGAAGCAGGACTCCGAAGGCTACCTCTATTTCATCGACCGGATCGGCGACACCTACCGCTGGAAGGGCGAGAACGTCTCGACCGCCGAGGTCGAGCAGCGGCTGGCCGATGCGCCGGGCATCAAGGAGGTCGTGGCCTACGGCGTTCCGGTGCCGGGCCAGGAAGGCAAGGCGGGCATGGTCGCCCTGGTGGTCGATGGCCGCTTCTCGGCCAAGGCCTTCGCAGAGTGGGTCGATCAGGAGTTGCCCTCCTACGCCCGTCCGGCCTTCGTGCGCCTGATCAAGGAAGCCGAGACCACCGGCACCTTCAAATACCGCAAGGTCGATCTGGTCGCCGACGGCTTCGATCCGGACAAGGTCGAGGGCGCGCTCTACGTCCGGGGCGGCAAGAGCGGTTACGCCAAGCTGACCGACGCGGCGCGCGCGGCGATTCTGAGTGGCGAAACCCGTCTCTGATCCCGCCCCCGCATAAATGCGGAGCGGTTCGGCAATCGCCGGTTAATCATTAACGACGAAGGTCGGGGCCTCTCGCGCGCGTTGGGGCCTCCCGTCTTCCATGTTCCAGATTATCGGCATCGTTCTGCTGTTCGCCCTCGTGTTCGGCAGCTACGCCATCTCGGGCGGCAAGTTCGAGGTGATCCTGCACGCCGCCCCGCACGAGCTGATGGCCATCGGCGGCGCGGGCGTCGCGGCCTTCCTGATCTCCAACAGCGTGCCGGTGCTGAAGTCGTCGCTGGGCGGTCTGGGCAAGGCCTTCGCCGGACCCAAATGGAAGAAGCAGGACTACAAGGACCTCCTGTCGCTGCTGTTCCAACTGACCAAGACGATGAAGTCCAAGGGCGTCATCGCCCTTGAAAGCCATATCGAGAAGCCGTCCGAGAGCACCATTTTCCAGAAGTACCCCAAGGTGCTGAAGGACCATTTCGCCACGGACTTCATCTGCGACACCCTGCGGATGATGACGATGAACCTGGAAGATCCTCACCAGATCGAGGACGCCATGGAGAAGCAGCTCGAGAAGCACCACCACGAGGCGCTGGGCGCTCCGGGCGCGCTGCAGAACCTCGCCGACGCCCTGCCCGCCCTGGGCATCGTCGCGGCCGTGCTGGGCGTCATCAAGACCATGGGCTCGATCACCGAGCCGCCGGAAGTTCTGGGCGGCATGATCGGCGGCGCCCTGGTCGGCACCTTCATGGGCGTGTTCCTGGCCTACGGCCTGGTCGGCCCGATCGCCGCGCGCCTGAAGTCGATCGTCGAGGAGGAAGGCGCCTACTACAAGATCATCCAGTCGGTGCTGGTCGCCCACCTGCACGGCAACGCCGCCCAGATTTCGGTCGAGATCGGCCGTGGCGACATCCCCTCTCCGGCGCAGCCCTCGTTCGCCGAGATGGAAGAGACTCTGTCGGCGGCCCCGACCGAGTAACTCACGGGCCGCTCACGACGCCTCAAGGTCAATCACGGACGCGGGAACACCCCAGGCGCTCGCCGGTTGTCTTTCTGACGGGCTGTGAAGGCGGCCGCTCCGCGCGGCGCCGCAGCCGTTGGAGAACGCGTCATGAAAGCCTCCATCCCCCTGCTCGCCGGCGTCGCGGCCCTCACTCTGGCCGCCTGCTCCGGACAGGATGACGCCAAGACCGATCCGGCCCCGGGCCCCGAGACGCCCATGACAGGAACGCCGAGGGGCGGCGTCACCACCCCCGCGCCCACCACGCCGCCGCCCGCGACCGTTCCGCCCACCGATGATCCGGCAGGCACGCCTCAGCCCCCGCCGACCTTGCCCGTTGAGCCCGGCACGACGCCCGATATGCCGGCCACCCAACCTCCGGCCTGACGCCGGCGAAGACCGGTTTTGTTACAAGCGTTCACGAAGCCGTGAGAAATTGACTTGCGCTGCGTGACCATCGGAATAGCCTCCCTTTTGCGGGGACTCATCGCCTCGTGAACCTTCTGAAGGATGAAACCAAATGCGCATCACTGCTCTGATCGCCGCCTCGGCCGCCGCTCTGGCCCTGGCCGCCTGCCAACCGGCCGCTGAAGAGAAGGCCGCTGACGCCGCCACGGACGCCGCCGCCGCCGCCGAAACCGCCACGGACGCCGCTGCGACCGCTGACCAAGCCGCGACCGACGCCGCCGCCGCCGCTGGCGACGCTGCCGCCGCCGCGACCGCCGCTCCGGCCGCTGACGGCGCCGCCGCCCCCGCCCCGGCTGCGCCGGCTCCGGCCGCTCCGGCCGCCGCTCACTAAGAGCGACAGGACAGGGACCTTCGGGTCCACGTCGATCGAAGGGTCGCCCTCGCGGGCGGCCCTTTTTCGTTGCCGCCCGCCCGTGTAGGTGCGGGACCATGACTGACGACCGCTCGCCCCGACTGCTGTGGACCGAAGATGGCGCGCCGCAGTCCGGCCGGTTCGGCGATGTCTATTTCTCGCGTGAAGACGGTCTGGCCGAAACCCGCGCGGTCTTCCTGACCGGCTGCGGCCTGCCAGAGACCTGGGGCGGACGACGCCAGTTCACCGTTGCCGAGTTGGGCTTCGGTACGGGACTAAACATCGCCGCGCTTCTGGACCTGTGGCGGCGCGAGGGACCGGCGGCCGGACGCCTGCACATCTTCTCGGTCGAGGGCTTCCCCCTGAGCCGGGACGAGGCGGCTCGCGCCCTGTCCAACTGGCGCGACACCGCCGACGCCGCGGAGGCCCTGCTGGCCGCCTGGCCCGCGCCGACGCCCGGCCTGCACCGACTGGATCTACCCGGCTTCAACGCCACCCTCGACCTGGCCATCGGCGAGGTCGAGGATGCGCTCACCCAGTGGTCCGGCAAGGCCGACGCCTGGTTTCTGGACGGCTTCGCCCCCTCGACCAATCCCGGCATGTGGTCGGATGCGGTGATGGACCTGATCGCCGCCCGGTCCGCCCCCGGCGCCCGCGTCGCCACCTTCACCGTCGCGGGGGTCGTGCGCCGAGGCCTGTCCCAGCGGGGATTCACCGTCGAGAAGCGACCCGGCCACGGGCGCAAGCGCGAACGGCTGGAGGCGGTCCTGCCCGGCGGCGCGCCGGAAGTCGCGCCGCCTCGCGTGGCGATCATCGGGGCGGGCATCGCGGGCGCGGCCCTGAGCCGGGCCTTCGTCGATCTGGGCCTGCGCCCGAAGGTGATCGAGGCGGACCGACCCGGCGCAGGCGCGTCAGGCTTCGCCGCCTCACTCGTCACGCCACGGCTGGACGCCGGAGACCGGGTCATCGCCGCCCTGCACGCCGCTGCGCTGGAGCGGGCCGGAACCCTGTACGCCGCCGTTCCCGGCGCGGTGTTGGCCCGAGGCGTGCTGCAGTTGGAACAGGCGCCGCGCGATGCAGGCCGCCACGCCAAGGTCGCGGCGCAGGATTTGTGGCCCGAGGGCGCCATGACGGTTCTGGACGCCGCCGCCTGCACCGACCGACTGAGCGAGCCCGTGGACACCGGCGGCCTGTGGATGCGCGACGCCATGGCCATCCGCGCCGCGACGGTGCTGCCGGTCTGGCTGGCGGAGGCGGACCGCCTGACCGCCGCCGTGGCCCGCGTCGAACGCGGCGAGGACGGCTGGCGGATTCTCAGCGCGGACGGCCAGACTCTTCTGGAGGCGGACATCGTCGTTCTGGCCGCCGGGTGGGGGAATGCAGCCCTGGCGCCCGACCTGCCGTTGTCGCCCGTCGCCGGGCAGGCCGAGGTCGTGGCCGGGATCGACAGCCCGACGGCCATCGCCTGGGGCGGCTACGCCATCCCGACCGGCGAGGGCCTGCTGTTCGGCGCCACCCACGACCGGGGCGTCACGACGCCAGACGCCAATCCAGGCGACAGCGCCCGCAATCTGGCGACCGTCGCAACGCGTCTGCCCAGCCTGGCCGCCCGGATCGAGGCCGCCCTTCCCTCCACCGCCCGGACAGCGGTGCGCGCCACGACGCCAGATCGCCTGCCGCTGGCGGGCGCACTCGAGGCCGGACTGTTCATCCTCGGCGGCATGGGCTCGCGCGGTTTCTGCGTCGCCCCCCTGCTGGCCGAGCACATCGCCGCCTCGGCCGTCGGCGCACCGTCGCCCCTGGCCCGCGATCTGGCCGCCCGCGTCGCACCGTCACGGTTTCTGACCGCGAGGGGGCTTGTGCAACCCGATGGATCGGCAGACGGTTGAGCTTGTCGGGGGACGACAAGAGGAAGCCTTCCATGCGTTCTTCCATCCTGGCCTGTTTGGGCCTCACCGCCGCCGCCCTGCTGACCGTATCCTGCGCGCCGACCACCACCGGCGGCGAAAGCGCCGACGACGCGCCGCTGGCCCGCCAGTGCTTCAACGTCCAGCAGGTCAACAACTTCCGTCAGGGTCGGACCGATCAGGTTTTCCTGCGCGTGGGCCGCAACGAGGTCTATGAGATGAACGGCGCCGCCTGCCGGGATCTGGATTTCGCCAACCGTCTGGCCATCCTGCCCGACTTCGGCAGCAGTTCGCGCCTGTGCACGAGCGACTGGGCTCGCGTCGTTGTGCCCGGCTCCGCCTCCCCCACCGAGGTCTGCCGCGTCCGCATCAGCCGCAAGCTGACGGCCGAAGAGGTCGCCGCCCTGCCGAGCGCTCACCGTCCCTGACGCGATAGGGCGGGCAGATCCGTCGCTTGGAGTGTTGCCGTTTGACGGTGGGCCCCCAACATGGGTCCATCGCCTCTTCAGGAGCTTCCCATGGCTGATTTGTCCGCCTTCCCGATCACGACCCGCTGGCCCGCGCAGAACCCGGACCTGCTGCAGCTCTATTCGCTGAACACGCCCAACGGGGTGAAGGTCTCCATCATGCTGGAGGAGATCGGCCTGCCGTACGAGCCGCACTTCATCGACATCGGCCAGAACGAGACCTGGATCCCGGAATATCTATCGCTGAACCCGAACGGGAAGATCCCGGCCATCATTGATCCGAACGGTCCGGGCGGGAAGCCGCTGGCCCTGTTCGAGTCGGGCGCCATCCTGGTCTATCTGGCCGAGAAGACCGGCAAGCTGATCCCCGCCGACCCGGCCCTGCGCTACGAGACGCTGCAGTGGGTCATGTTCCAGATGGCGGCCATCGGCCCGATGTTCGGACAGGTCGGCTTCTTCAATAAATTCGCGGGCAAGGCCTATGAGGACAAGCGTCCGCTGGAGCGTTACGTGGCCGAGGCCAGCCGCCTGCTGCGGGTTCTGGAGACCCGGCTGGAAGGCCGCGACTGGATCATGGGCGACTATTCCATCGCCGACGTCGCCACCCTGGGCTGGGTCCGCAACCTGATCGGCTTCTACGAGGCCGCCGATCTGGTGAAGTACGACGAACTGAAGAACGTCCCGGCCTGGCAGAAGCGCGGCCTGGCCCGCCCGGCGGTGCAGCGCGGGCTGGAGATTCCGGCCCGCCCCTGATTGCGGAGCCGACCACCGAACAGCAAAAAGGGGACGGCCTCGCGGTCGTCCCCTTTTCTCTGGATATCGTGCGGGCCCGCGGTGTCGGGGGGCTGACAGGGAACCGCGGGCCCGCTCCGGCCGGAGGCTACTTACGCCGCGTCGACCAGGACCAGTTCGGCGTCGGTCAGGGCCGTCACCGTGAGCGTCTCGACCTCGGAGATGGCCACGCCATCGCGGGCCTTGGCCTTGACGCCGTTGACCTCGATCTCGCCGAACGCCGGAACCAGATAGCCGCGACGGGTCGCGCCCAAGGGGTACTCGGCGGTCTCACCGGCCTTCAGCGTCGCCGCGACGACCCGACCTTCGGTGCGGATCGGCAGGGCGTCGCCGTCGCCTTCGAAGCCCGAGGCGAGGACCACGAACTGACCGGCGCGGTCACCCTTGGGGAAGGGACGCGAACCCCACGACGGCTTCTCGCCGCGACGGGTCGGCTCGATCCATATCTGGAAAATCCGGGTCAGTTCCGGCTCGGCGTTGTACTCGGCGTGACGGATGCCCGTGCCCGCGCTCATCACCTGGACGTCGCCGGCCTCGGTGCGGCCCTTGTTGCCCAGGCTGTCTTCGTGGGTGATGGCCCCTTCGCGGACGTAGGTGATGATCTCCATGTCTGCGTGCGGGTGGGGCGGGAAGCCCGTGCCGGCGGCGATCTCGTCGTCGTTCCAGACGCGCAGATTGCCCCAGCTCATCCGCTTCGGATCATAGTAGTTGGCGAAGGAGAAATGGTGTTTGGCGTTGAGCCAGCCGTGGTTGGCGCCACCCAGGCTCTCGAACGGACGCAGCTCGATCATGGTCTTGTCTCCGCGCCCCCGCCGTCGGGGGCCGCTGTTGCTTGACGCCAAGATAGCGATCCGCTTGGGATCAGAAATAGAAACACCTGAAACACATCGTTTCGCGGAGCGTGCATGTCGAAACTGCCGGACCTTGAGGCCCTGGCCATCTTCTCCAAGGTCGCCGAGACCCAGTCCTTCTCGCGCGCGGCGGAGGCCCTGGCCCTGTCCAAGGCCACGGTGTCCAAGGCGGTCAGCCGTCTGGAGCTGCGGCTGGGCACGACCCTGCTGCACCGGACCTCGCGCCGCTTCTCCCTGACCGATGCTGGCCGAACGCTGGCGGGACGCGCCTCCCAGATGCTGTCCGAGGCCGAGGCCGCCGAGGGCGAGATGCTGGATCAGGCGGTCCGTCCGCGCGGTCTGGTGCGGCTGGCCGCGCCCATGTCGTTCGGCATGGCCTATGTGGCCCCGGCCCTGCCCGAGTTCCTGGCCACCCATCCGGACGTGTCCGTGGACCTGCACCTGTCCGATGAGGTGATCGATCTGGTCGGCGGCGGCTTTGACTGCGCTCTGAGGATCGCGGCCTTGGCGGACTCCTCGATGACGGCGCGGCGGCTGAGGCCGATCCAGCGCTATCTGGTGGCGGCGCCCGACTATCTGGCCCAGCGTGGGCGACCGCAGCATCCGTCGGACCTCGTCCGCCATGCCTGCCTCAGCTACGCCTATCTGCCGAACGCCGAGCTGTGGAGGTTCGTGAATGGCAAGGGCGAGGAGGCGACGGTGCGCCCGCACGGGCCCTTCCGCGCCAACAACGCCGACGCCCTGACCTATGCCCTGTGCGCCGGTCTGGGCGTCGCCCCGCAGCCCGACTTCATCTACTGGCGCGATCTGGCGGCCGGAAAGCTGGAAACGGTGATGACGGACTGGAGCCTGCCGCCCATCAGCCTGCATCTGGTGGCGCCCGGCGGCGGTCCGCGCCCCGCCCGGGTCACGGCGCTGATGGACTATCTGGCCGCCAAATTCTCGGGTCCGCTCTGGCCCGGCGACACGGTCGGCAGGCGCCAAGCCTAATCTGATGGTATGATAGGCGGTCGGGTTCGCCCTGTGGCAGGGTCTCGCCCGCTTCAACCGACCGCGAGGGGACATGCAGGCGACGCCGGTCATCCATATCGTGGAAGACGACGTCTCGCTGCGCGAGGCGCTGGCCAGCCTGTTCCAGTCTGTCGAGCTGGAAACCCGCGAGTACGGCTCCACCGCCGCCTTCCTCGAAGCGCACAGGCCCGAGGCCCCCGGCTGTCTGGTGCTGGACGTGCGCCTGCCGGGCGTCAGCGGCCTGGATTTCCAGAGCCAGATGGAGGGCCTGGGCGTCCGCCTGCCGGTCGTGCTGATGACCGGCCACGGCGACATCCCGATGAGCGTGCGCGGCATGAAGGCCGGGGCCGTGGACTTCCTGGCCAAGCCCTTCCGCGATCAGGACATGCTGGACGCCGCCACCGCCGCCATCGCCCGTGACCGGGCGCGACGCGAGGCCGAGGGCGACAGCGACCGCCTGCGCGAGCTGTTCGAGACCCTGTCGCCCCGCGAGCGGCAGGTCATGACCCTGGTCACCGCCGGCAAGATGAACAAGCAGGTGGCGGGCGACCTGAACCTCAGCGAGGTGACGGTGAAGATCCACCGCGGCTCGGCCATGCGGAAGATGGGCGCCCGGTCGCTGGCCGATCTGGTGCGCATGGCGACGGCGCTGGGCCTGCGCGCCTGATCCCGCCCGAACAGGTAAAATCCACTAACACCAGCGTATGATTTCAAACCCTTGGCCGGGGTGCGAAGCAGGGACCTGATCCGGTTCTGAAAGTGTCAGCGTGCCCAACCCTCCCCTCATCGCCATCGTCGAGGACGACGACTCCCTACGGGAGGCCGTCGCCGGACTGGCCGAGTCCATGGGGCATGAGGCCGTCGGCTTCGCCTCGGCCGAGGCCTTTCTGGAGGCCGGGATCAACCCCGCCTGCATCATCACTGACATCACCCTGCCGGGCCTCAGCGGCATCGAGCTGAAACAGGCGCTGGACGCGGCAGGCGGGACGGTTCCGGTGATCATCATCACCGCCCGGTTGGAAGAGGCGGTGCTGGAGAAGGCGAAGGCCAGCGGCGCCCTTTGCGTCCTGCGCAAGCCCTTCACCCCCGCCGCCCTGATCGACTGCCTCGAGCGCGCTCTGGCGCTGTAGGGGCGGACCTTGAGCCGGACCGCGCCAGACCTTAGCGTCAACGGATCGCGGCGCGACCGCGGCAGGCCATATCGCGGGGACCAGGGGCGATGACCGGCATTTCGCGTGAGCCTCTGTTCGAGCTGGTCCACGAGAGCATCGTGACCCGCGATCTCGACGGCCGCATCCGCTCGTGGAACCGCGCCTCGACCGACCTCTACGGTTGGACCGCCGAACAGGCCGTCGGACAGGACATGGACGCCCTGCTGGGCGCCGTTCACGCCGAGCCGGTGGAGACCGCCATGGCGCGGCTGATGGAGACCGGACGCTGGGACGGGGAGCTGACCCGCACCGCCGCCTGCGGCACCCCGCGCAGCATCGAGGCCCGCTGGTCCCTGCGTCTCGACGCGGAGGGCCAGCCGGTCGAGATCATCGAGATCGGGCGGGACATCAGCCGCCGCCGCGCCGCCGAGGCCGCCTTGCATAGGAGCGAGCGGCGCTACTCCAGCCTTTTCCAGGCCATGGCGGCGGCTTTCTGGGAGCTGGATTTCAGCCCGGTGGGCGGCATGCTGCGTGAGTTGAAGACAGCGGGTGTGACGGACTTCGCCGCCTATTTCCGAGACAATCCGGCCTTCGTACGCCGGATGATGGCAGAGACCCGGGTGGTCGATGTCAACGAGACCACCCTGCAGATGTTCGGGGCCGCCGACCGGTCGGTGCTCCACGCCTCTGTCGAGCCCTACTGGCCGGAAGCGAGCTCCCCCGTGTTCGCCGCCGCCGTCATGGCCGCCGTCAGCGGCAAGCCCTATCTGAAGACCGAAACGCGGCTGCGCCGACAGGACGGGACGGATTTCGACGCCCTGTTCACCGCTTCCTTCCCTGATGAGAGTGTGGCGCGCGGGACCTTGCTGGTCGGCGTGGTCGACATCTCCGAGCGCATCCGCGCCCAGACCGCCCTGAGCCGGGTCCAAGCCGAGTTCGCCCACGCCGCGCGCGTCTCGATGTTGGGCGAACTGACCGCCTCCATCGCCCATGAGGTCAACCAGCCGCTGGCCGCCATCGCCACCAACGCCGCAGCCAGTCTGCGCTGGCTGGAACGGGACGAACCCAATCTGGAGCAGGGGCTACGGCTGACCCGGCGGATCGCCGATGACGCCCAACGCGCCGGCGACATCATCGCCCGCATCCGGGAGATGGCCGCCGACCGCCGCCGACCACCCGAGCCGGTGTCGGTCAATGCCCTGATCCAGGAAGGGGCCCTGTTCCTGAAGCATGAGTTGCAGGGTCAGAGGGTGACCCCGGTGCTCGTGCTGGAGCCGGATCTGCCGCCGGTGCTGGCCGACCGGACCCAGCTCCAGCAGGTGCTGGTCAACCTGACCGTCAACGCCATGCAGGCGATGGCCGCCGCGGGCTCCGAGGTGCGCGAACTGCATCTTCGCTCCGGTCGCGCCGAGGCTGGCCAGCTGCGCATCACCCTGCGCGACACCGGACTGGGCCTCGAACCTGACCAGATGGATCAGCTGTTCCGCAGCTTCTTCACCACCAAGGCGTCCGGCATGGGGATGGGGCTGGCCATCTGCCGCTCCATCGTCGAGGCGCACGGCGGGACCATCACGGCGGCCAATGCGCCCGAAGGCGGCGCCCTGTTCACCCTGACCCTCCCGGTGATCACCGCCGACTGAGGCGCGAGGACACTCATACCAAGGTGTGAGACCGCCTGACCGGATGGAGAATAGGCCCGCCCTGATAACGGTATCATTGTTCAGCTCATCGAGGACGCCCGTGGGGGCGTCGGGGGACCGAGGAGACCGACCGTGACCAAGACCATCCTGCTGATCCACGGCGCCTGGCTGAACTCGGCCAGCTGGGCCGGTTTCAAGGCCCGCTATGAGGCCAAGGGCTACACCGTCGTGGCGCCGGACTGGCCGCACGACGACCGCACCCCCGCCGAGCTGCGCGACTTCCCCGACAAGGCCCTGGCCAAGGTCGGTCAGGTCGATCTGTTCGACCACTATGAAAGGGTGATCCGCAGCCTGCCCGAGAGCCCGATCCTGATCGGCCACTCGCTGGGCGGGGTCTGCGTGCAGCACCTGCTGGATCGCGGTCTGGGCGTCGCCGGGGTGGCGATCAACCCGGCCCCAACCCCCGGCGTCCCGCTGGGTGGCCACGCGATCGTCTCGGCCCTGCCGGTCTTCCTGGACCTGTTCAGCTGGGGGAAGGTGAAGACGATGTCGCGCAAATTCTTCGCCGAGCGCTTCGCCCAGACGGCGCCGCGCGACAGGGTCACCGAGCTCTACGACGCCTACATCGTGCCGACGCCGGGCAAGGTCTACTGGGACGGCGTCACCGGCGCCTCGGGCAAGATCAGCTGGAAGAACCCCAACCGCGCGCCCCTGCTGCTGATCGCCGGGGAGATCGACCTTATCGCCGACGCCAGCATGGTGCGCGGCATCTACAAGCAGCAGCGCAAGGCCCCCAGCCGCACGGACTTCAAGCAGTTCGACGGTCGCTCGCACTGGACCTGTCTGGACGCGGGCTGGGAGTCGGTCGCCGACTACGCTCTCGACTGGGCCGCAGAACACCAGATCGCCCGCTGATCCAGAGCGAAATCGGTTCGGATGCCTTCGCATCCGAACTCAGATTTCGCTCCAGCATAATTCTGGAGCCTGATTCACGGCATCGATGGATCGCAAAGCGATTTATCTCCACCGATCAGGCTCCGGGTCAGTTTTGGAAAGAATGAGTTTCAATCGTTTCGGTTTTCGTCCGAACGATCCGGGACGATGATCACCTCGTCAAACACAAGCAACCGGCCCCGCCGGACCCTCAGGAGAAACCAAGATGGCCTTCATCACCGCGAACGACGGCGCCCAGATCTTCTACAAGGACTGGGGCAAGGGACAGCCGGTCCTGTTCAGCCACGGCTGGCCGCTGAGCGGCGACGCCTGGGATGCCCAGATGCAATTCCTCGGCACGAATGGCTATCGCGTCATCGCCCATGACCGCCGCAGCCATGGTCGCTCGGACCAGACCTGGGACGGCAACCACATGGATCAGTACGCCGACGACCTGCATGCCCTGATCGAGAAGCTGGACCTGAAGGACATCGTCCTGGTCGGCCACTCGACCGGCGGCGGCGAGATCACCCACTACGTCGGCCGTCACGGCTCCAGCCGCGTCGCCAAGATCGTGCTGATCGGCGCCGTGCCGCCGCTGATGCTGAAGACCGAAGCCAATCCGGGCGGCCTGCCGATTGAGGTCTTCGACGGCATCCGCGCCGGGACCTATGCGGACCGCAGCCAGTTCTACAAGGACTTGACCATCCCCTTCTACGGCTACAACCGGCCGGGCGCGAAGGTCTCGGAAGGCGTCCGCGACTCCTTCTGGCTGCAGGGCATGATGGGCGGCATCAAGGGCCAGCTGGACTGCATCCACGAGTTCTCGGAGGTCGACTACACCCCGGACCTCGAAAAGTTCGACAAGCCGACCCTGATCATCCACGGCAGCGATGACCAGATCGTCCCCATCGACGCCGCGGGCCGCAAGTCGCACGAGATCGTCAAGGGCTCGATCCTGAAGGTCTACGAAGGCAGCCCGCACGGTCTGGCGACGACTGAAGCGGACCGCCTGAACGCCGATCTGCTGGAATTCATCCGCAGTTGATCCCCGAAGGGAGTCCGTCATGGCCAAGGTCAGGGATGGGGTCGGAAAGACGGTCGTCCTGATCCACGGTCTCTGGGTCATGACGGACTCCTGGGCGGATTTCCGCAAGCCGTGGGAAGAGGCCGGATGGACCGTGCTCACCCCCACATGGTCCGTTCTAGAGGGGCGTTCGGCGGCATCGCTGAACGCCTCTCCGCCCATTGAACTGGGCGGGCTGACGGTGGGCCGGATCGTCGGCGGCCTGCAGGCCTTCATCGAGGCCCTGCCGGAGAAACCTCTGCTGGTCGGCCACTCCTTCGGCGGCCTGTTCATCCAGATGCTGCTGGACCGGGGCGTCGGCCGCGCGGGGATCGCCATCAATCCCGCCCCCATCGGCGGAGTCGTCCCCGACTGGTGGACCCTGACCGCGGCCCTGCCCCCCATCCTGCGCTGGAACGGCTGGAACCGGCCCTACGCCATGAGCCGCCAGCGCTGGGCCGACCGCTTCGCCACCGGCGCCCCGCCCGCGATCCAGAACAGTTCCTACGACGCCTATGTGATCCCGACTCCGGGCCGTGTCTTCTATCAGGCCGCCCTCTGGCTGGGCACGCGGATTGACCCGCGCCGCCGGACGCAGCCGCTGCTGATCACCTCCGGCGACCGCGACCGGCTGGTGACCCCCTACCTGTCGCGGGCCGCCTACCGCATCCAGTCGCGCTCGCCCGCGCGCACCGACTTCATCGCCTTCCCGGACCGCTCCCACCTGCTGCTCGCCGAGCCAGGGTGGGAGACGGTCGCCTCCGCCTGCATCGACTGGGCGGATCAACTCGAAGAGGCCGCCATGAGCATCCGCCCCGACACCCCGGACACCGACGCCGTCGAGAACGAGGATCTGGATGACCGTCTGGACGAGGCGCTCGAGGAAAGCTTCCCGGCCAGCGACCCGGTCGCCGTGCATCGACCGGACTAGGTCACCGGGCGCTTGGCCAGCTTCCGCGCCAGGGTCCGACGGTGCATGCCCAGGCGGCGAGCCGTTTCCGAGATGTTGAAATTCGTCTCGGCCAGGGTCTCGTTGATCCGTTCCCACTCCAGCGTCTTCAGCGAGGTCGGACGGACGGACAGGCGGGTATTTACATCGCCCTCGGAGCGATGGAAGGCGGCCTCGATCTCGTCGGTGTTGGACGGCTTGGCCAGATAGTGGCCCGCGCCCAGCTTGATCGCCTCGACCGCCGTGGCGATGCTGGCGAAGCCGGTCAGGACCACGATCCGCATGTCCGGATCGTACTCATGCAGCCGGGGAATACAGGTCAGGCCCGACGCCGCCGCCAGCTTCAGATCGACCACGGCGTATTGCGGCCGGGCCTCCTCCAGCCGTTCGTCCAGCTCTTCCACGCTGCCGGCCACCCACACCTCATAGCCACGCCGTTCGAACGAGCGACGCAGGGTGGCGGCGAACCGGACATCGTCCTCGACGATCAGCAGGCGGCGGGGCTCGGACATCAGGATCAGGTCTCCGGAAGCGAACGGGGGCTCGCCGGTTCGGGCGTCGACAGCAACGGCACGATCAGCCGCACATCCGCGCCTCCGTCAACGCGGTTCGCCGCCGTCAGCCGGCCGCCCAGCCGGCGCGCCAGGGTCGCGGCCAGGAACAGGCCCAGCCCCCGGCCGGCGCCCTTGCTGGACCGGTAGGGCTTGCCGATGACCGCCAGCTGCTCCTCGCTGAAGCCTGGGCCACGGTCCGTGATCGAGACCACCAGACCGTCGGGCTCGCGCCAGGCGCTGATCGCCACCTCGACCGGCGAGGCCTCGGCGGCGTTGTCCAGCAGGCTGGCCAGCACCTGGCGCAGGGCGGGCTCGACCACCAGCATGGCCTGATCCAGCCCGGCCTCAAGGGTCACATCCAGGCGCACGTTCGGATGGGTTTCGCGCCAGGCCTTGGTGACCGTCCGCAGCAGCATCTCGGCGGCGCCGCGCTCGGCGCCCTCGCCGCGGGGCGTTCCGGCCGAGTGCAGCATGTCGCTGACGATGGCCTTGCAGCGCCCGATGTCGATCTGCATCTCGTTGACGTCGGCCATCAGCTCTGGATCGCGGGCCACCTGCGGCATGCGGCTCCAGTCGTTCAGGACAACCGACAGGGACGACAGCGGCGTGCCCAGCTCATGCGCGGCCCCCGAGGCCAGCAGCCCCATGCGCAGCAGGCCATCCTCCTCGATCGCCGCCTGCCTCAGCTCGGCCAGATAGACGTCGCGGGCGCGCAGGTTGCGGATCACCCGGGTGATGAAGACCACCAGCAGGCCGCCGGTCAGGGCGAAGCTGACCCAGGCGCCGAACTTCTCCAGCAACGGGGCGATGGGCTGGATCACCTCGGGATATTGCAGCGGCAGATAGTAGACCCCCAGCAGGCCATAGGCGGTCGCCGTCACCGCCATCAGCAGCGCCACCATCCCCGCCTCCAAGAGGATGGCGCCCAGCACCAGCTGCAGCAGGAAGAGCGAGATAAAGGGATTGGACGCCCCGCCGCTGAAGCTCAGCTGCAGGGTCAGGGCCACGACATCGAACACCAGGGCCAGCAGGATGGCGGGCTGGCCGATGGGACGGCGGTACAGCACCACCCGGGCGAAATGGTTGGCCAGCGCCAGCGCCGCCACCACCGCCAGCATGGGCGCCAGCGGCAGGGGCACGCCGAGGCCGAAATGCACGCCCAGAATGGTCAGCAATTGGCCGCCCACGGCGATCCAGCGCAGCTGCACCAGCAGCCGCATATTGTAGCCGGACACGCTGGCGGGCGAGACGCCGTTCTCCTCGCCCACCCGGGTCAGGGCCAGAATCGGGCGTTCCATCACTTGCGCCTTCCTTGCCGGAAGACCAGCCAGGCCCCCGCCAGCGACAAGCCGCACAGGCCGAGCCAGGTCAGGGCGTAGATCAGGTGGCTGTTCGGGAATTTGACCACCGTCAGGCCGCCAATGGGAAAGCCACCGGGATTGGGCGTGGCGTCCGCATCGATGAAATAGGGGGCGACCGGCTCGGTCAGGCCGCGCGCCCGGGCGATGGCCTCGACGTCGCGGGAGTACCAGCGTCCGGCCTCGGGCGCATTGGACCGCAGGAAACCGCCCCGGGGCTCGCTCTCGCGCAGCAGCCCGGTCAGGCTGACCGGACCCGGCGCCTGTCCGCCCGGCCGGCTGTCCGGCCGACGGCGGTCGTCCGGCACGAAGCCGCGGTTGATCAGGATTATGCCCCCGCCGGTGCGCAGCGGGGTGACGACCCACCAGCCCGGCCCCTGTTCGGTGACGGCCTGGACCAGGGTCTCGCGGTCATGTTCGAAGACACCGGAAACGGCGACGCGGGTGTAGACGGCCTCGGGGCTCCAGTCACCGGCGGTCGGCGGGGTGACGGGCGCGGCGGTCAGCCGCGCCTCGACCCGGGCGATCAGCGCCTCCTTCCATTGCAGGCGCTCGACCTGCCAGACGCCCAGCGCGGCGAAGCCCGCGGCGAGCGTCAGACAGAGAACAAGGAAGAGCCCCCGGATCACCTCGCTGCCGGCATCGGCGGCGCGGTGATGCCCGACGGATCGACCACCGGCTGGGGCGCCATCGGCATCATGTTGCCGTGCAGGTGGTACATGATCCACAGCGAGCCGGCGATCACGATGACCACCAGAATGGCGGTGAACACGAAGGCCAGCAGGGTCCAGCCGCCTTCCGAGCGCGTGTTGACGTGCAGGAAGTAGTAGGTGTGGACGCCGATCTGAACCAGGGCCAGCAGGACCACGATGATGGCGGTCGCCGGACCCGGAAGGGCCCCGCTCATGACCAGCCAGAACGGAATGGCGGTCAGGATCACCGACAGCAGGAAGCCGATCAGATAGCTGCGCTTGGAGCCGTGATCATCGGCGTGCGCATCAGCGTGCCCGTCGGGGGCGTCATGGTGAGCCGTCACTGCAGCGCTCCCAGCAGATAGACAAAGGTGAAGACGCCGATCCAGACCACGTCCAGCAGGTGCCAGAACATGCCCAGGCAGGTCATGCGGCGCTGGTTCTCGACGCTCAGGCCGCGCTGGTTCAGCTGAACCAGCATGACCACGATCCAGATCAGGCCGAAGGTCACGTGCAGGCCGTGGGTCCCCACCAGGGTGAAGAAGGCCGACAGGAAGGCGCTGCGCTCCGGCGTCGCGCCCTCGGCGATCAGGTGCGAGAACTCATACAGCTCGACGCCGACGAAGGCCGCGCCCAGCAGGCCGGTCAAGGCCAGCCACAGCTTCACGGCGCCCGCCTTGCCCGCCTGCATCTCCAGCATCGACATGCCGAAGGTGATCGACGACAGCAGCAGCAGGCCGGTGTTCACCGCCACCAGCGGCAGCTGGAACAGCTCCGACTGGGTCGGTCCGCCCGCATAGCCCGCGGCCAGCACGCCGTAGGTGGCGAACAGGGTGGCGAAGATGAGCGCATCGCTCATCAGATAGATCCAGAAGCCCAGCGGGGTCGGGCTGGCGTGTGCGTCCCCGTGGTCGTGAGCCTCTTCCTCTACCAGGTAGAAGGTCGGGCTGGCGTTGGTTTCGGTCTTCGCGCTCATGCGCCGGCCTCCAGGGCGGTCCGCGCCTTCTCATCTTCCGCCACTTCCTCGGCGGGGATGTAGTACTCGCGGTCGTAGTTGAAGGTGTGGGCGATCGAGTAGCCGAGCAGGGCCACGAAGCTGATCGCCGCCAACCACCAGATGTACCAGATCATGGCGAAGCCCAGGACCAGGGCCAGTGCAGAGATGATCACCCCCGCCCCGGTGCTGCGCGGCATGTGGATCGGCTTGAAGCCGGCCTTGGGCCGCTGATGCCCGCGATCCTTCATGTCGTACCAGGCGTCCAGATCGTGCACGACCGGCGTGAAGGCGAAATTGTAGGCCGGGGGCGGCGAGGTCGTGGACCATTCCAGGGTCCGGCCGTCCCACGGATCGCCCGTGGTGTCCTTCAGCTTGTCGCGGTTCTTGATGCTGACCGCGATCTGGATGACGAAGGCCAGGATGCCGACGAGGATGATCAGGGCGCCGATGCCGGCGACGATGAACCACGGCTGCAGGGTCGGGTCCTCGAAGTAGCGAACGCGGCGCGTCGTGCCCATCAGGCCGACGATGTAGATCGGGGTCCAGGCGACCCAGTAGCCGATGACCCAGCCCCAGAAGCTGACCCAGCCCCAGAACCCGTCCAGCTTGAAGCCGAACGCCTTGGGGAACCAGTAGGTCATGCCGGCGAACAGGCCGAATACGACGCCGCCGATGATGACGTTGTGGAAGTGCGCCACCAGGAACAGCGAGTTGTGCAGCACGAAGTCCGCGGGCGGCACGGCCAGCAGCACCCCGGTCATGCCCCCAACCACGAACGTGATCATGAAGGCGACGACCCAGGCCATCGGCAGCTCGAACCGGATGCGGCCGCGGTACATGGTGAAGAGCCAGTTGAAGATCTTCGCGCCCGTCGGGATCGAGATCACCATGGTGGCGATGCCGAAGAACGAGTTGACGCTGGCGCCCGAGCCCATGGTGAAGAAGTGGTGCAGCCACACCAGGTACGACAGGATGGTGATGACCACCGTCGCGTAGACCATCGACGAATAGCCGAACAGACGCTTGCCGGTGAAGGTCGAGGTGATCTCGGAATAGACGCCGAAGATCGGCAGGATCAGCACGTAGACCTCCGGGTGACCCCAGATCCACACCAGGTTCCAGTACATCATGGCATTGCCGCCAAGATCGTTGGTGAAGAAGTTGAAGCCTAGGTAGCGGTCCAGCATCAGCAGGGCGAAGGCGGCGGTCAGCACCGGGAAGATGGCGATGGCCAGCACGTTCGAGCACAGCGCCGTCCAGACGAAGACCGGCATCTTCATCATCGTCATGCCCGGAGCGCGCATCTTGATGATGGTGGTGACCATGTTGATCGCGGATAGGGTGGTCCCCACCCCGGCGATCTGGAGCGCCCATAGATAGTAGTCAGGCCCGGTGCCCGGACTGTTCTCGATATTGGCCACCGGCACATAGTTCAGCCAGCCGGCGGTCGAGAACTCGCCGATGAACAGCGAAGCCATGACCAGCGCGGCGCCGGCCACCGTCAGCCACAGGCTGAGGCTGTTCAGGAAGGGGAAGGCCACGTCGCGCGCGCCGATCTGCAGCGGCATCACATAGTTGATGAGGCCGACGACCAGCGGGATCGCCACGAAGAAGATCATGATCGTCCCGTGGGCGGTGAAGACCTGATCATAGTGGTGGGCGTTGAGGTAGCCCTCGCTGCCGCCGAAGGCGATGGCCTGCTGCAGGCGCATCATCAGGGCGTCGGCGAAGCCGCGCAGCAACATGATGATGCCCAGGATCATGTACATGATCCCGATCTTCTTGTGGTCGACCGTGGTCAGCCATTCGCGCCACAGCCAGCCCCAAAGCTTGAAGCGGGTGACCAGCGCCAGAATGCCGAGACCCAGCACCACCACGACGGCGAAGGTGCCCACCAGAATCGGCTCATGGATCGGGAAGGACTCAAGGCTCAGCCGGCCGAACAGCGGGCTGAAGGACGGGGTCGTATGGGACATCTTACTCTCCGTCGGCCTGGCCGTGGGCGGTATGGCCGGTCACCGGCGCCTGGTGGGAGGATGGGGCCGGGGCGTGCGCCGGGCCTTGCGGGCCGCGCTCGCCGGATTCCGCCGGGTGGCCGGAGCCGCGGTGCTTCATCTGATCCGCGATACAGGGCGTGCCCGGCGCGACGCAGCGGTTCACGACCCGGTCGAACAGGCCCGACGGCGCGGCGCTGTACAGGGTGATCGGGTGTTTCTCGGTCGGATGCTCGAGCGCCATATAGTCGGCGGTGGTCAGGGGCGTGCCCGTCGCCTGGGTCTGGCGGACCCACTGTTCGAAGGCGTCCTGCTTCACGCCCTGCAGGCGGAAGCGCATGCCCGAGAAGCCGGCGCCGCTGTAGTTGGCCGAGAAGCCTCCATACTCGCCCGTGCGGTTTAGCACCGCGTGCAGCGAGCTCTGCATGCCCGGCATGGCATAGATCATGCCCGCCAGCGTCGGGGCGTAGAAGGTGTTCATCCCGTTGGTGGAGGTGATGTCGAACCGCACCTCGCGGTCCACTGGCAGCACCAGCTCGTTCACCGTGGCGACGTTCTGGTCCGGGTAGATGAACAGCCATTTCCAGTCCATCGCCACGACCTGCACCCGCAGCGGCTCTTCGGTCCGGTCCACCGGACGCCCCTCGGCAATGCGGTCCAGACGGCGGAACGGATCCAGCAGGTGGGTGCTCGACCAGGTCAGGGCGCCCAGGCAGATGATGATCAGCAGGGGCCCGGACCAGATGACCAGCTCAAGCGCGGTCGAATGGTGGAAATTTGGATCGTAGGTGGCCTTTCGGTTGCTGGCCCGATAGCGCCAGGCGAAGACCACGATGAGGATCAGTACCGGGACGATAATCAGCAGCATCAGCGCCGTAGAGGCGTAGATCAGGTCGCGTTGTTGCAACGCGATGTCGCCGGCGGGATTCAGCACAGCCCTCTCGCAACCCTGGAGCAATCCGATGATCGGAAGCAGGGCGATGCCGGCCAGACGTCTGGCGAAGGACAGATGTGCACGCATGTCTATGGCGGTAGGCCGCACCCGGCTGTGGCTACATTGGACATTTTGTCCAATGCTTTCGTTTGGCCTATGACGTCAAGGAGGAAGTCAGACTCGGGCGGTCTCCGGGTCAGGGCCTTCACGGCTGAATTCAGGAGCACGATCCATGAGCGCACCGAACGGCGCGTCGACCTCGACGCCTCTCGAACGGGACGCCCGTCTGGTCACGGCGGACGATCATCAGGTGAAGCCCAGCGAGATCGCCATCGGCGTAATCCTCGGTCGAACCAGCGAATTCTTCGACTTCTTCGTCTACGCCCTGGCGTCGGTGCTGGTCTTCCCGGCCCTGGTCTTCCCCTATACGGACCCGGTCACCGCCACCCTCTATTCCTTCGCCCTGTTCGCCCTCGCCTTCGTGGCGCGACCGTTCGGCACGCTCCTGTTCATGTGGATCGACCGGAATCACGGTCGTGGGGTCAAGCTGACCCTGGCCCTCTTCCTGCTGGGCGGTTCGACCATGGCCATCGCCCTTCTGCCCAGCCACGCGCAGGTCGGCGCCCTGTCCGCCGGTCTGCTGGCCGTCTTCCGCGTCGGTCAGGGCGTGGCCCTGGGCGGCGCCTGGGACGGCATGCCGTCCCTGCTGGCGCTGAACGCCCCGCGCGGCAAGCGCGGCTGGTACGCCATGATCCCGCAGCTGGGCGCGCCGCTTGGCCTGCTCGTCGCCGCCGCGCTGTTCGCCTACTTCCTGCACGTCCTGTCGCCCGAGGACTTCCTGTCCTGGGGCTGGCGCTATCCCTTCTTCGTGGCGCTGGCGATCAACGTGGTCGCCCTGTTCGCCCGCCTGCGCCTGGTCGCCACGCCGGAGTTCGAGCGCCTGTTCGAAAGCCGCGAGCTGCAGCCGTCGCCCGCCTTCGCCACCCTGTTCAAGGAATGGCGCACCATCGCCCTGGGCGCCCTGGCCCCGCTGGCCAGCTTCGCCCTGTTCCACATCGTCACCGTCTTCCCGCTGTCGTGGGTGACCCTGTACGCCCGTGAACAGCCCATCCGCTTCCTCATGATCGAGATCGCGGGCGCGGTCGTCGGCGTTCTGGCCATGCTGGCCTCGGGCATCCTGGCCGACCGTATCGGCCGCCGCCTGGTGCTCGCCGTCTCGGCCATCCTGATCGGCGCCTACAGCGGCTTCGCCCCGCAACTGCTGAACGCCGGTCCGGTTGGCGAAACCGCCTATATGATCACCGGCTTCGTGCTGCTCGGTCTGGCCTTCGGTCAGGCGTCCGGCCTGGTCAACGACCGCTTCCCGCCCCATCACCGCTATACGGGCGCGGCCATCGTCGCCAACTCGGCCTGGCTGGTCGGCGCCGGCTTCGCCCCTCTGGTCGCCCTGTTCGTGGCCAGCCGCTTTGGCCTGTGGTCGGTGGGCGTCTACCTGCTGTCCGGCGTGGTCTGCACCCTCGCCGCCCTCGCCATCAACCGCGACTGGTCCCGCAAGGAGAGCTGAACCTCTCCTCGCGGCGCTCAGCTCTACCAAAAGCGAAAACGGCGGCTCCCTGCGAGCCGCCGTTTTTGTTTGGGCGAAGGCCAGAAGATCGCGACGCGCCGCGTGGCGGCGTCTTCACTCTGGATTGTCAGGAGGGAAATGGTGGACGCGACAGGGATTGAACCTGTGACCCCTACGATGTCAACGTAGTGCTCTCCCGCTGAGCTACGCGTCCGCCTTGGCGGCCCTGGAGACAAGCCCCCGGGCGGGAAGGCGCGGTCTATAACCCGCTCGTGTCGGAGACCGCAAGGGCCTTGTGACACTAAATGCAGGAAGCGACGGGACGGCGACCGCGCAGCCGCCCCGTCGTCGGTTGATCACCAGTTGAAGCGGGCACCGACGCGGGCGGTGAAGCCCTCGATCTGGCCGAAGGACGACTCGCCCTGGACGAAGACCTGGATCGGCCCCCGCACCAGGTTGGCGCCCAGCACCACCTCACCCCACTGGTCCGCCGCCACGTCGGCGACCTCGATCACATCCGAGGCCAGATGGATCCTGGAGGCATTGTCGCCGTCGAACTCATTGAAGGCGTACAGGCCGACATAGGGCTGCAGGCGGCCGCCGTCGGACAGGGTGAAGTCACGCGCCACCCGCACCCCGGCATTGCCAAGGACGCTGACGGTGTCGCCGAACTCGACCTTTCCAGCCTCGGCCTCGATCGAATCCAGATCGGTCTCGGTCCAGGACAGCGACGCCCGCGGCTCCACCCGCCATTGGGAGCCGAGATCGATGCGCCAGGCGGCGTCGAGGCGCACCCCGATCGTCTGGCCGTCGGCGGTGTCCTGCAGGTCCACCGAGCCCCAGTCATAGTCGAGCTCATAAACGTCGCCGCGCGCCGTGAGGCCAAGGGCCAACGGCCCCTTGGTCCATTGGGCGTAGGCCGACAGACCCCAGCCGGAGAAGTCCGCCCGGTCGCCGTTCGAGGCGAAGGTCAGCTCGGTCTCGCCGTAGCCCGCCGCGCCGCCCAGAATCAGGTTGCCGCCGGCGAAGCCTCGCACCACGTCAAGCCCCATCTGCACCCCGGCCACATCGACGTCGTGGCTCAGATCGACGCTCTCGTCGTCCAGCGTGCGACGCCCATCGACCTCGCCCGAGCCGCCATAGGCCTGGACCCAACCCTGCGCCCGCTCACCGCGCCGCAAGCCGAGGGCCTCGCCATCGCGCAGTTCATCGAACCGGGCCGAAATCACGTCGGCGGCGCGACGCCACTGCATCTGGGCGCCCGAGGCGACCTTGGTCGGCTCCCAGGCCCGCTGCTCGTCCACGGCGCTGACGATGCGATACTCTCGCGTGGCGGGGTCGAAGACGGCGTCGTAGTCGAGGAAGCCGCCCGACGTGGTGATCGACAGTTCCGTCCCGGTCTGCGCCGCACCCGAGGTCACCAGCGTCACCCCGGTGTCTCCCAGGACCCCGGCGCCGAGGATGTCCAGACGCAGGTTGCTGACGCCCTCAAGCCCGCCGACCACCAGCCGGTCCGCCAGGGTGGTCGCGCCCCGGGTGTCGAGGTCCATCCGCACCAGGTTTCCGAGCCCGCCATTCAGCACGCCGTCCAGGGTCAGGACGTCTCCAGCCACGCCGTTGGCGAGGTTGATCGTCCCAGTGTTGTTCAGACGCTCCAGCCCGCGCAGGCGCACCGAGGTCGGCGTGGCGGATTCGACGAAGGTCAGGGTCCCCAGATTGCCCAGCACATCGGCGCCCGCGCCGAAGTTGCTGTCGCCGCGCAGACGCAGGGTCCCCTCGTTGGCCAGCACGTCCGCACCGGCGGTCAGGTCCACGCGACCGACCAGAAGGCCGCGGTTGTTGATCGTCGCCGCGCCGCCCTTGATGTCCAGGGCCAGGCCGGAGTCGGCCTCGATCGTCCCCGCATTGGTCACGGAGGTCCCGCTGCCGGAGGCGAGGCGTAGACCGTCATGGCCGCCGCTGACACGGGCGCCGCCGGCCACGGTCACCGTCGCCGTATCCACCGCTGTCAGGAGGGCGCCGGTGTCCGCGCCGCGCAGCACGCCGTTGACCGTCAACGCCGTGGTGGCGCCAGCCATCTCGACGCCCACGCCGCCTTCACCGATGGAGGCGACCTCGCCCACGGCCGCCGTCGCGGCGCCCTGGGTCGAGACGCGGATGCCCCGAGCCTCGGCGCCGAAGGCCGCGATGCGGTTGGCGGCCATCGCCACCGGGCCGGTGGCCTCGACATCGACGCCGTCCGCCGAGGCGCCGCGCGTGGTGATGTCGCGCGCCTCGACGCGGACCTGACCCACGCCGCCCGCCAGCAGCGGGTTCGGCTCGACGCTGGGGCCGACCTTCACGCCGTCGGCGTTGTCGCCCAGGGTGCTGACCGTGTCGGCGACGACCGTCACCTCAGCCGCATCGACCACATGGATGGCGTGAGCGGCCGCGCCGGTCGTCTTCGCCTCGCCGGTCACCCGGACGCCGACGACGCCCAGGTCCATCCCGTGCACGTACACCGCAGAAGCCGCTTCCGCCGAGGCCGAAGCCAGACGGATGTCCGAGCGTCCGGCGTTCCACGCCTCCACGCCGCTGGACAGGCCCGTGGTCGTCACGGAGCCGAGGTCGAGGCTCAGCACGCCATCGGGGGCGCCCATCTCGACGTGCACCCCGTCCGACTCGCCGTCATCGGCGGCGCCGGTCGCGCGGATGTCGCCGGTCTTGATGGTCACGTCACCGACCCCATAGACGACCACACCCGCCGAGGACCGCCCGGCGGTGGTGATCAGACCTGTCTCGATGGTGACGTCACCGGGGCCCTGGCTTTCCACCAGAATGGCGTCGGAGGCGTCGCCTTCGGTCGACAGGCCGCCGACCGTGATCCGGCTGTCGCCGGACACGATCATGTCGATGGCGCGGGCGTTGTCGCCCTTGGTCGAGATCGAGTCCGCCGTCACGGTCGTGGTCCCGGCCCCTGCATTGTGAGCGACCACGCCGATCGCCTCATCGCCCTCGGTGGCGATGCTTCCCGCCTGGACCAGCACCCGACCGCTGCCGCCCGCCTCGGCCACGGCGCGCACGCCGACCGCCTGCAGACCCAGCGTCTTCAGCGCGCCCACGGCGACGACCACGTCTCCACCCTGGCTGTGCGCGACAATGCCCGTGGCGTGATCGCCCCCGGTCAGCAGGGAGTCCACGCTGACCTTGGCCGAACCGGTTGCCGAATCCGCGATGATCCCGAAGGCCGAGCTCCCGCGCGTCGTGACGGTCCCGGCCTCGACCCGGACATCGCCTTGGCTGAAGACGTCCACGCCCATCGCATAGCCGCCCGACGTGCTCACCTCGCCGACCTGGACGGTGACGGCGTCGCGGCCCACCACCGCCACGCCGCGCGACATCTCGCCGTGGGTGGTGACCTTGTCGATATCGACGTTGACGGGACCGTGCACATCGATGCGCACCGCATCGGAATAGGCGCCGGCGTCCGGATCGCCCTCGACTCCGGTCTCCACGGCGTCGAGATCGACCGTCACGGCGCCGATATCGGTCATCAGGTCGGGGTAGCCCTCGTCAGACTGGTAGATCGAGACCCCAACGGCCGAATAGCCCTTGGTCGACACCGTCCCGCCGGTGAGGGTGATGGGCGCGCCCAGCATGGCCTCGACCTGGACCCCCATGGCGCCGTCGCCCTCGGTGCGGATCTGGCCCACATCGGCGATCACCGCGCCGCCCTCGTCGCTGTAGATGACCAGCCCGTTGGCGTTCCCTCCCATGGTCGAGATCTCGCCGACCTCGACCACCGCGCCGCCGTCAGCATTGACCGCCACGCCCGTCGCGCCGTCGCCGGTCGTGGAGACCACATCGGCGCGGACCGTCCCGATCCCGCTGGCGTTGGCGAAGATGCCGGTGGCGCTGCCGCCGGTGGTCGTGACCTGACCCAGATCGATGGTGACGTCGCCGCTGTTGTTCACGCCCGCGACGGCGGTGGCGCTTTCACCGCTGGTCGAGATCGAGGCTCCGGTGATGGTGACGTTCAGGCCCGCCGAACCGTCGCCGTCCAGAATGGCTAGAACCCCGAACTCGTCATCGGCGGTGGTGGAGATCACGCCCGCGTCGATATTGATGGGTGCGTCGGATTCAATCCGGATGCCGGGGCCGGCCGGTTCCTCGGCGAGGGCGGGCGCGGCGGCCAGCACCATCAGGGTGCAGCCCAGGGCGGTGCCGGCGATCAGCTCGGCAGAACGGCGGCGGGGGGAGGTGCGTCGCATGAAAGAGTGTCCGTGTTCGGTTGAAAGCGAACGCGGTCTCACTCAGCAGATCACAGGAGGGCCGCGCGGTGCGTCCCCTGGCGATGCCGTCATCCCTGCGGCATCCGTTTTCGACGAACGGCTATCCAGCTTCGACGAGTCGTCGAAAAGCTTGGCCGTTTATCAGGCGGCGACCATCCGCTCGACCTCGCCCACCAGGTCACGCAGGTGGACAGGCTTGGACAGGACCTTGGCCTGCGGGCTGGCCTGGGCGGCCGACAGGGCTACGGCGGCGAAGCCGGTGATGAACATGATGCGGATGCCGGGCTGGCGGGCGGCGGCCACGCGGGCCACCTCGATGCCGTCGGCGCCGGGCATGACGATGTCGGTCAGCAGCAGGTCCCAGGGGCCTTGGTCGAGGGCGTCGATCGCGTCGTCGCCGTTCTCGCAATCGATGACGTCGTGACCGGCGCGCTCCAGCGCACGGGTCAGGAAGCCACGCAGCGAATTGTCGTCTTCAGCCAGAAGGATGCGCGCCATAGGTGTTTCGTCGTCCGCCCCGGATCGTCTTGAACCCGAACGCTACGCCCCGACTGGTAAATCCGCCATGAAAAACGCCGTAAGGGCGAGCCGCAGGGATCAACCCGGCCTGTGGATGATGCGGCGAAACAGGCTATGCGGTCTGCGATGACCGAAACGGGCGCGAACCAGAGGCGGGAGGAGCAGGCGACGGTCACCGTCGTGCGCCCCGCCGCGCCCGGCCGGCTGATCTTCGCCTCCCCCCATTCCGGCGACCTGTACCCGGCGGACCTGAACGCCGACCCGGCCCTGTCCGGGCCCAGTCTGCGCAGCGCCGAGGATGCGCTGGTGGACCGGCTGATCGCCCCCGGAACGGATCATGGCGCGACCCTGGTGCTGGCGCGGCTGGGGCGAGCCTATGTCGATCTGAACCGGGATCCGGCGGATCTGGACCCGCAGTTGATCGAGGGGCTGGATCACCTGGCCTCGCCCCGGTCGGCGGCGGGCTATGGCGTCATTCCCCGACTGACCGGCGACGGACGCCCGCTCTACACGCGCCGCCTGACGTTGGAAGAAGCTCAGCAGAGGCTGGAAACCGCCCACGCCCCCTGGCATGCGGCCCTGACGGTCGAAATGCACGCCGCGCGCGACCGATATGGCGAGGCCGTGCTGATCGACTGGCATTCCATGCCCGAGCGCGCGACGCGGGCGCCCGGCGGCCCGCGCGGACCGGACGTGGTGCTGGGCGACCGTCACGGCTCATCCTGTTCGGCGGAACTGACGCGACAGCTGAGAGCCGCCTTCGAGGCGCTGGGCTGGCGGGTGGCCCTGAACCATCCCTATGCGGGCGGCTGGACGACCCAGAGCTGGGGCAGGCCCGACGAGGGCTTCCACGCCATCCAGATCGAACTGAACCGCGCCCTCTATTTCGACGAGATCGAACGCCGCCCCGGTCTGGGCTGGTCCCGCACCGCCAAGGGCGTGGGCCGCGTCATCGCCGCCCTCGGCCAGACCATCGGCGCGACAGGCCTCGGGACATAAAAAAAGCCGCGCCCGAAGGCGCGGCATGAAAAGTCTATAGGGAGGAAACGCCCAGGAAGGGCATGACGCCTCGCGGCGTCGAAAATGAAGCTAGTGTGCAGTGCACAAATGGTCAAGCGGGTATTTCGCACCTGCGTTCACACGATGTAACGGCATCCTTCTGTCGCATTTTCGGCCCGTAACCGATTTCATCGGAAAATTTCACCTGACAAGCTAGGCGCATGCGAACGAGCATGGCCGTTTGGCCCGGACTCAGCGCTCCAGCAGTCGACGGGCGCTGCGAATGGCGCGGGCCGCGGGCGACCCGGACTGCCGCCAGACCAGCAGACAGAAAGCCGCGGCCACCCCCGCCGCCAGCCAGACGGAACCGAACAGCCACGCGGCGGCGGCCAGGGCGAAATAATAACCCCGCACGCCCTGGCTGAAGGCGCCCAGCGCCGGATTGAGCAGATTGGTCGCCGCCTCGCCCAGCGCCACCCGGTCCGCCTCGGTGTGGATTTCCGGCGCGGCGCCGATCAGGGCCAGGGTGTAGTTCATCTGGCGCAGGGCCCAGATAAAATCGAGCAGCCCCCGCACCAGACAGATCAGGATCAGCGCCAGCTTGGCCTCCAGCACCCGCGTCGGCACAGCCTCGGCGCCGACCGAGGCGAAGCCGTCCAGCGCCGCCTGCCCGCCGAACAGAATCCCTCCGACTGCCGCGATCAGCAGCAGGTTGGTCGAGGCGAAGAAGCTGGCCGAGTTGATCGAATGGCCCATCAACTGGCTGTCGACCAGGCGGATCTCCCGGTGCGTCATGGCCGTCATCCAGACCCGGCGGACGATGCTCATATCGTCGTTCAGCGTCCCCGTGCGATGCGCCAGCAGCTTCAGCAGCGGGCCGTAGCCCAGCCAGCACACGAAGAAGAGGCCCAGCGCCAGATAGTCCAGGGTGGTCATTCAGTGTCCTCGGCCCGAACCCCCGGGCGGTGCGCCATGCTCGCCCGCATCGCTCCCCGGCTCAAGCCGCGACGGTGAAAACCGCCGCCCTTAACGACGCCTTCGCCTTGCTTCGGGCGCCGTGGAGGCCTATCACCCCGGCCTTTCCCGTTCGCAGTTGCAACATAGACGAGTCCGTCATGAACCTCGACGCCATCCCCGTCGGCCCGAACCCGCCCTGGGACGTCAACGTCGTCATCGAAATCCCGCAGGGCGGCCTGCCGGTGAAGTACGAAATGGACAAGGACTCGGGCGCGCTGTTCGTCGACCGCTTCCTGCATACCGCCATGTACTATCCGGGCAACTACGGCTTCATCCCGCACACCCTGTCGGACGACGGCGATCCCTGCGACGTGATCGTGCTGAACCCGACCCCGGTCGTGCCTGGCTGCGTCATCCGCTGCCGCCCGATCGGCGTGCTGAAGATGGTCGATGAAGCTGGCGGCGACGAAAAGATCCTGGCCGTGCCGGTCGACAAGCTGAACCCGTACTACACGGACATCGCCAGCTACCGTCAGCTGCCCGCCATCCTGGTCGAGCAGATCGAGCACTTCTTCACCCGCTACAAGGACCTGGAGAAGGGCAAGTCGGTCACAGTCAAGGGCTGGGGCGACGCCGGCGAGGCCGCCGAACTGATCGCCATCGGCATCAAGGCCGCCGACGAGAAGAAGAAGGCCAAGGCCGCCAACGCGGCCTGATCTCTCGGATCAGAGTTTCAGAAAGGCCCCGGCGGAAACGCCGGGGCCTTTCGCGTTTCAGCCCTTCACCACCAGGCTTGCCAGGTCTCGTCCGTTTCAGGCGTGAAAGTCCCGGCGGGCAGGGTGTTGAAGGCGTCCATCGATTGGTGCGCCCCTGTCTGCGGACAATCCAGCGTTCGCACGATGGGCGAGGCGCCGGTCTCGCCGTGCACCACGGTGACGCCCGAGATGCGCTTGCCCGGGACGTCCGTCAGGTTCCCCGCCACCATACTGTGCACGATGTACTGGTAGCCGTTGTTGCTGAAGCGGATGTGCTCCTGACGCCCGCCACCGCCCCCGACCACGCCGCCGGTATGGGCGCGCACATGGCCCGCGCGGGAATCGATCTCCAGATCGGTCCGACGCGCATCGCCGAAACGATAGCTCAGGCGATTGTCGTTGGCGCAGACCGCCACCTTCCGATCGCCGAAATTGCAGGCGTAGATGACCCTCTCGCTGCGCCGGCAGGCGGGGGCCTCAGCCCCGTCGCCACTGCGCTCCAGCGCCTTTTCAGCCCGCAGGGCGGTTTCGGTCAGCTCGGTGCGCGCCTCCCGGCTGATGGCCGGGGCCTCGGCCTCGCAACCGACCATGACGAACAGCAGGGCGGCGCCTTTCAGGATCGCGGTTTTCATGGACGCACTCCATCTCCGAAGACCCCACAGAATCCGCTGATCCGGTTGTCAGTTCGATAACGCCCCTTCCCCTTCGCGCCCTGTCCGCTAGATGTCCCTCATGGCCGCCGCCGAGACCCCGACAGACCTGTTCAAACGCGCCCTTGCCCACGCCGCGCGGGCCCTGGCCGAGCAATCGGAGCTGGAGGTCGTCTTCGGCTCGGATGGGCCCAAGCTGTCCAACGGCGTCCTGACCTTGCCGCATCCGCCCCGCGACCCCGGCGCGCCCGAGAGCGCCGCCCTGCGCGGTCAGGCCGACCGGCTGGCCCTGCGGCTGGCCAATCACGACGACGCCGTCCACGCCCGCCTGCGCCCCGCCGACAGCCGCGCCGCCGAGGTGTTCGAGGCCGTGGAGCAGGCTCGGGTCGAAGCCGTGGGCTCGCAGTCGCTGGCGGGCGTGCGCGCCAATATGAACTCGGCCCTGCTGACCCGGCTGGAGAAGACCGGCGCCCTGCGGGTCACTGACGCCGAGCGCGTGCCGGTGGCCGAAGCCGTGGCCCTGCTGGTGCGCGAACGCCTGACCGGCCAGCGCGCGCCGGACGGCGCCGGCGCCCTGCTGGACCTCGTGCGGACCGAACTGGAGAACAAGGCGGGTCGCAAGATCGACGCCCTGACCGAGGTCTCCGGCGACCAGACCGCCTTCGGCGAGCGGCTGCGCGACGTGCTCAAGGCGCTGGACATGGATCCCGGCGACGGGCGCGGCGACGACGTCTCCGAAGACCCCGGCGAGGAAGAGCCCGATCCCCAGGACCCGGACGCCGCTGATCCCGAGGACGAGGAAGAGGACGACGCCGGGGGTGGCGAAGGCCAGTCCATGGATGGCACCAGCGACGACCAGACCGCCAGCGACGAGCGCGACGCCCGCCCCGACGGGGCCCCCGCCGACCCGGACGGCGAGGCCTCCGAGGACGGCCCCGAGCTGAACGAGGGCGCCCTGCCCAACCGCCAGCAGACCATGGACGACGGCCGCGCCATCGACGCCTACCGCGTTTTCACCACCGCCTATGACGAGATCGTCGAGGCGTCGGAGCTGTGCGACCCCAATGAGCTGGAGCGGCTGCGCGGCCTGCTGGATCAGCAGTTGACCGCCCTGTCGTCGGTCGTCGCCCGACTGGCCAACAAGCTGCAGCGCCGCCTGATGGCCCAGCAGAACCGCAGCTGGCATTTCGATCTGGAAGAAGGCGTCCTCGATACCGCCCGCCTGACCCGGATCATCACCGACCCGACGAGCCCGCTCAGCTTCAAGGCCGAGAGCGAGAGCCCGTTCCGCGACACGGTCGTCACCCTGCTGCTGGATAACTCCGGCTCCATGCGCGGGCGGCCGATCATGGTCGCCGCCGTCTGCGCCGACATCCTGGCGCGGACGCTGGAGCGCTGCGGGGTCAAGGTCGAGATCCTCGGCTTCACCACCCGGGCCTGGAAAGGCGGCCTGGCGCGCGAAAGCTGGATTACCGCCGGCAAGCCCGCCAATCCGGGCCGCCTGAACGATCTGCGCCATATCATCTACAAGGCCGCCGACGCGCCCTGGCGCCGGGCCAAGAAGAACCTCGGCCTGATGATGCGTGAGGGACTGCTGAAGGAGAACATCGACGGCGAGGCCCTGCTGTGGGCGCACGACCGGCTGATGGCCCGGCCCGAGCAGCGCCGCATCCTGATGGTCATTTCCGACGGCTCGCCGGTCGATGACTCGACCCAGTCGGCCAATGCGGCCCTCTATCTGGACAAGCACCTGCGGCAGGTGATCGAGCAGCTGGAGACGAAGTCGTCCGTCGAACTGCTGGCCATCGGCATCGGCCACGACGTGACCCGCTGGTATCGCCGCGCCCTGACCATCGTCGATGTCGAGCAGCTGGGCGGCGCCATGATCGAGAAGCTGGCCGAACTGTTCGACGCCAAGCCCGCGGCGGAACGGCCGTCGCGCCGCCGGAGAGCCGCCTGATGACCCTGCGCCGCGGTCTTGTCGCCCTCGCCTTCCTGGCCCTGTCAGCCTGCGCGACGGTCTCGGCGGCCCCGCCCCCTTCAGCGCCGCTGCCCGGCTGGACGGTGGCGGCGGCGGCAACCCGCCCGGTCGGCCTCGGCCTGCCCTTCGGCGCCGCGCTGGATCGCAGCGTCCGGTTCGCGGGCGGCGTCGAGATCGTGCTGGATGAGGCCTCGCCCCTGCACAGCCTGTCGGACTTCAAGCTGACCGGCGACGGCGGCGGCTTCATCAGCGTCACCGACGCGGGCGATCTGGTGCGTGGACGGCTTGTGCTGAGCAGCCGCGACCGGCTCACCGGCGTCGCCGACCTGCAGTACCGCCGCCTGACCCTGCTGGACGGAGCCCCCATCACCGAGAAGGTCGACGGCGACGCCGAGGGGCTGCTGATCTCCACCGACGGCGAGCTGTATATCAGCTTCGAGCGCCGCCACCGGATCTGGAACTACGGCGCGCCGGACGCCCCGCACGCCCGGCCGACGCCGGTGCGCCATCCCGACGTCGAGTTCCCGCTGAACGACGGCATGGAGGGCATCTCCACCGGTCAGGCCGGCGGCTGGCGCGTCACGGGTGAGAATGGCGGGGTCTGGGACTGCCGCCCGGCCGCCTGCGTGGTCGTCACCCCCGTCCCGGCGGTTCCCGCCACCGACGCCGACTTTCGCACCACCGGCCTGGATCGCGACCCGTCCGGCCCCGGCTATTATGTGCTGCAGCGCCTGTTCCGCGAACCGGCGGATGTCCGCGCCCAAGTCCGCCACATGGCTATGGACGGAACCCTCGGCCCGGTGCTGGTCGAGCTCAAATTCCCCGGCACGACCGACAATTTCGAAGGTCTGGCCGCCGTCGCCCACAACGGGGGCGCCCGCCTCTACATCCTGTCCGACGACAACGCCTCGAAGAAACAGCGCACGCTGCTGCTGGCGTTTGATGTGAGGCACAGGGAGTAGGAATCAGGGCCTGGGAATTGGTGGGATCGCGCCCGAACGGCCTTCCCTAATTCCTATTTCCTCCCGATTCAGACCCTCTCCGACACCTTGATCGCCACTTTGCAGCCCGCCTTGATGACGGCGCTGAGCAGCTGATAGCCGGGCGCGTCGCGGCTGCCGTGTTCAACAGCGTGGTCGTGGTGGGCCAGCTCTTCCTCGCGGAAGACCGTCAGTTCGGCGGCCAGGGCCGGGTCCTGATCCTGAATTTCGGCGATCTGTTCGGCGTAGTGTTCCTCGATCACCGCCTCGACCGCCTCAGTGCAGGCGTGGGCCGCCTTCTCGCTGATCAGGGCCGTGCCGGCGCCCAGGGTCAGGGCGGCCAGGCGCCAGATCGGGGTCATCACCGTCGGCCGCACGCCCTCGGCGTTCAGCAGGGCGTTGAAGCGCGCCAGATGCACCTGCTCCTGACGCCCCATCTCCTCCATATCGGCGGTGATGGCTTCCTTGCCCTTGCGGCCCGCGAACACGGCCTGCTGGGCGCGGTAGATATGGACGGCGGCGTACTCGCCCGCATGATCCACCCGCAGGATTTCACCACGGCGGCGCTGGCTGGCGCCACGACCGGGACGGGGCAGGGGAATGCGGCGTTCGCCGGTCGTGTCGGCGGGGCGGGGGTCGGTCATCGGTTCAGGAGCGCGGTGCGCGGGCATCCTTGGGCCTCTTGGCGGCGAGAAGGCTGAACACGGCGAGGGCCGCCGCGATCAGGGCGTTCCATCCTGCCATGCTCAGGCCGAGGAAGCTCCACGCCACTGCGTCGCACATGGCCACGCGCTGGACCGGGCCGGTGCCCAGCGCCAGCGAGGCCATGCTGGCCAGGTCGACCGAGCCGCCGCCCATGCAGGTGGCGGGCAGGGCCCACCACTTCAGCTCGCCGCCCATGTGGTAGAAGGAGGTGATGGCGCCGGTGGCGAAGATCACGGCCAGCAGGAAGGCGGCGATGCGCGGGGTGCCCCGGCTGCCGCGGCTGAACAGGTGCCAGACAGTGGCCAGCAAGGCCACGACCACCGCGCCCCAGTAAACCTCGCGCGCCTTCAGGCAGAGATTGCAGGGCGCGATATCCCAGATCATCTCTGACAGATGGGCGAAGCCCAGCAGCGCCAGCGACGCCACGAGCGCGAAAGCGGTCCACCACCGCGTCAGGAGTCGATAAAGGCCTCTCATCGGACGATGTTCATAGCCGGGCTTGGCGCGTCCGTCGATTGGCTTGCGGCTTGATCCGCGTCACGCCGCGACCGTTAGTGCAGCACGACCTTCAGCAGGACGATGGCGCCGATCAGAACCGCCAGACCGATCATGGTCCACAGCGCCAGCCGCTTCTCCACCCGCTCCCACACCGCGGGGCCCCAGCGCTTGATCACATAGGCCACCGCGAAGAAGCGGCCGCCGCGCGTGATCACCGAGGCGATCAGGAAGATGGGGAAGCTGAACTGCGCAAGGCCCGAGGCGATGGTCACCAGCTTGTAGGGGAAGGGCGTCAGCCCCTTGATCAGGATCACCCACAGGCCGAACCGGTCATACCAGTGCTGGAACTGCGATTGGGCGTCGGCGCTGCCGATGAAGCTCAGGATCGCCTCGCCCACGCCGGTCAGGAAATAGCCGATGGCATAGCCGAGGATGCCGCCCAGCACCGAGGCCACGGTGCAGATGGTGGCGTAGAAATAGGCCCGGTCCGGGCGGGTCAGCACCATCGGCGCCAGCATCACGTCCGGCGGAATCGGGAAGACAGAGCTCTCGGCGAAGGAGACCGCCGCCAACGCCTTGGTGGCGTGCTTGCTGCGGGCCAGCGAAAAGACCCAGTCGTAAAGCTTGCGAAGCATCGATCCTCCGGCGACGAGCCGAACGGACGCGTCTAGCAGGCCCGGCGACCGCGCGCATCCGCCGAAACGCCTGTTGAGTCGCCGTCGCGGCGATCCGCCGCTATAAGGCCCGCCTCCCTTTCTCCTTCAGGCCGAACACCATGCGCTATCTGCACACCATGGTCCGCGTGACGGACATCGACGCCTCCCTGCGCTTCTGGTGCGACCTGCTGGGTCTGCAGGAGATGCGCCGCATGGAGAACGAGGCCGGGCGCTTCACCCTGATCTTCCTCGCCGCGCCGAAAGACACGGCGCGCTCGCAGGCCGAACGCGCCCCAGAGGTCGAGCTGACCTACAACTGGGACCCCGAGACCTACACCGGCGGCCGCAACTTCGGGCACCTCGCCTACAAGGTCGACGACATCTACGCCGCCTGCCGGCGGCTGGCCGACGGCGGCGTGGTCATCAATCGGCCTCCTCGCGACGGCAACATGGCCTTCGTCCGCTCGCCGGACGGCATCTCGATCGAACTTCTTCAGGAGGGCGAACCGCTCGCCCCCGCCGAACCCTGGGTCTCAATGCCCAACACCGGGAGCTGGTGAATTTGAAAGCCCTCGTCGTCCTTCCCCTGGCCCTTCTGGGCCTCGCGGCCTGCGCCTCGACGTCCGAAACCTATCCCTCGCGCACCGCGACCGAGCAGCTGCTGATTTCGCGCGCCGCCGACCGCGCGGTCGAGGGCCTGACCCTGCCGATCCCGGCGGGCTCGCGCGTCTTCGTGGACGACGCCTATTTCCGCGCTGAGAATGGCCCCTACGCCGTCAGCGCCATCCGCAACGCCCTGTCTGACGCCGGCTACGCCCTGGCCCCCAACAAGGGCGAGGCCGACGCCGTGTTCGAACTGCGCGCCGGGGCCCTGTCGCTGGAGCAGATGCGCCGCGTCTTCGGCCTGCCGGACATGCGGGTGCCGATCAACGAGAGCTTCAACGTCGTCTCCATCCCCGAACTGTCGGTCTACAGCCGCCGGGACCGGGTCGGCGTGGCCGAGTTCTCGGGCTTCCTCTACGAGCCCAAGACCGGGGCGCCGCTGGGCGCCGTCATGCCCATGACCGGCCAGTTCCGCATCCGCAGCCACAAGCTGCTGATGATCGTCGCCTGGGGCCAGCAGAGCGTCGACCCCGGCGAACGCGATCCGGGCGACAGCTGGCGGCAGTTCTAAGGCTTCGCGGGCGTCAGCACCTTCCGCGCCCCCATCGTCTCGGGCGTCCGCACATCCCACGCCAGCCCGGCCGTCTCCAGCAACTGGATGAAGCGCCAGCCCCAGTCGCTCTGACCGGGATACAGGCCGATGCGGGCCGAGCCGGGGAAGGCGTGGTGATTGTTGTGCCAGGCCTCGCCCATGGTCGGGAGCGCCGCCCACGGCACGTCGTGCGCCTGCACTCCCGCGCCTTCGACCAGCCAGCTCTGCGGCCCGCGCCGGTGCGCCAGATGGCCGACGAACCAGTGCCCGATCACCGAGGCTGACACCCGCGCGCAGACGCCCCAGATCACGAAGCCCCAGCCGCCCATCAGATACAGCCCGCCCGCGATCGGAACCTGCTGCAGCATCCAGGTGCGCTCCAGGAAGCGGTAGAAGCGGTCGCGCCCGATCTTGCCCAGATCAAAACCCGGTGGATGCGTCAGCTCCAGCCGACAATGCATCTGCCAGACGGCGTCGATCAGTATGGGCCGCCGATGGGCCAGGTAGTCGTGACAGTCGGACTGGCGTTGCGCCCAGTCGCGCAGATCGTGGGTGCGGATCATCCAGAACGGCCCGCTCATCCCCACGACGGTCCCGATCCATACCAGTACATGCTCCAGCCACAGCGGACATTTGAAGCTGCCGTGAATCAGCCGCCGGTGAAACCCGACCGAATGCCCGAGCAGGATGGCGCCGCCGGTCGTCGCCACGAACACCGCCACCGCGCCCGGACTGATTGTCAGCGGGCCCAGCACGAGCGCGCCGGCCAGCATGCCGCCGTTCCACAGCGAGTGCGCCGGATCCCACACCACCCGCCCCTCCACCGGGGAACAGCTCGGCGTCTCGATCAGGCTGTTGACCGCGCAGGGGTCGTGATGATCGCCGCTCATGCGCCCCGCGCCCCGTCGTACCCCATCCGCCAAGCGGCATAGCCGGCCGCCGTACCTCCGACCGCCCCCGGAAGCATGCTGATCAGAACATGGGACGCCCCGCTCATGTCGACGGTGAAACGCCCGTCCGAAGCCATTCCCCACAGGATCAGGGGCGTCGCGGCTCCGGCGACGACCGCCCCCGCCACGATCGCGCTTCGGCGGTCGCGATACCCCATCCGGTGCAGAACGGCCCAGACAGGGCCTCCCACGACAAACAGGCCGCCGACCCAGAACGGCAGGGTCGCCGTCCCGATCAGAGCCCCGAACATGACGCCGGGCACGCCTCCGAACAGGCCGATCACCGCCATCATCCCCGTCGCTGCGCCACACCCCACCACACCCGCGACGAACAGGGCGATAGCCCCCAGTCCGGCCCGCGCCAGAGATCGTCTGCTGTCGGCTGCAACGGACATGATCGCCCCTTCTATATTTAAGACATTACCTAAATACCAAATCGATCCGCTGGCAAGTGGTTCGCAAATCGCTTAAATGTCGCAGTATGCAGCGCGTGTTCGAAGCCCTCTCCTCCCAGATCCGTCGCAAGATCCTGGCCTACCTCGCCCACACCGACCTGACGGCGGGCGAGATCGCCGCGCGGTTCGAGATCTCCAAGCCCGCGGTCAGCCAGCATCTGACCGTGCTGGAGAACGCTGGCCTCGTGACCAGCGAGAAGAAGGGCCAGTACGTCCACTACAGCCTGGTCCCGGACCATCTGGCCAATACCCTGCACAGCTACGCGCAGGAGGTCTGCCCGGTCTCCAAACCGCTGAAGGCCGAGAGCGCCGAGATCGCCAAGACCCGCAAGGACTGACGCGCCGACTTGCGCCCGACCGCGCGAGCGGGAAAGGTCGCGCCCTCAGTTTCCGGGAGGGTTCCATGCGTCGTCTTCTGATCTCCACCGCCTGCGCCATGGCCGTGCTGGCCGGCGCGCCCGCCATGGCCCTGGCCCAGACCGCCGCCCCGACGGCCGCGGCGTCGATCCAGACCGAGGACGCCCGCCTGGCCGCCTTCTTCGAGACGGCGTGGCAGGAGCGGATCGCCCTGTCGCCGCAGAGCATGACCTCGCTGGGCCTCAAGACCGACTACGACAAGCTGGACGACACCACCGACGCCGCCGCCGACCGGTCGCTGGCTCTGGCCGAAAGCCAGCTGGCGCGGATGAAAGCCGGGTTCGACCCGGCCCACCTCAGCGCCGACAGCCGGATGTCGATGCGGCTGTTCGAATACGGGGTCGAACAGGCCCGGCTGTCCAACCGCTGGCGGGACTGGGGCTATCAATTCGCCGCCAACGGCAATCCGACCACCAGTCTGCCGGTCTTCCTGATCAACAACCACCGCGTCACCAGCGTCTCGGACGCCGAGGCCTACGTCTCCCGCCTGCGCGAATCCGAGCGGGTGATGGGCGAGATCGCCGCCGAGTTGCGCGACCGGGCGTCCAAAGGGATCATCTCGCCCAATTTCGTGTTCGAGCCCTCCATCGCCAACACCCGCAACATCATCACCGGCGCCCCCTTCGACGGCGCGGCCGACAATCCGGTCTGGGCCGACTTCCAGCGCAAGATCGGCGCGCTGGAGACCGATCAGGCCACCAAGGACCGCCTGCTGGCCGAGGGCCGCGCGGCCCTGACCGGCGAGTGGAAACGTGGCTATGAGGGCGTGCTCGCGGCCCTCGCCGAGGTCCAGCAGCAGGCAGCGGTCATGCCCGACCGCGACGGCGGCGTCTGGCGGCTCCCGGACGGCGAGGCCTACTACAACGCCCGCCTGCGCCTCTCGACCACCACCGACCTGACCGCCGACCAGATCCACGAGATCGGCCTGCGTGAAGTCGCCCGCCTGCAGGGCGAAATGCAGACCATCATGACCCAGGTCGGCTTCACCGGCTCCCTGCAGGAGATGTTCGCCTATCTGAAGACCGATCCGCGCTTCCAGTATCCGAACACGCCGGAGGGCAAGGAGCAGTATCTGACCGACGCCCGCGCCTTCATCGCCCAGGTGATGGAGGCCGCCCCGCGCTGGTTCAGCGACCTGCCGGAGGCCGCGCTGGAGGTCCGGGCGGTCGAGGCGTGGCGCGAGTCCACCGCCAGCATCGCCTTCTACAACGCCCCCGCCCCGGACGGCTCACGCCCCGGCATCTATTATGTGAACCTGTCGGACATGACCCAGGTCCTGAAGCCCCAGATCGAGGGCATCAGCTACCATGAGGGCGCGCCGGGCCATCACTTCCAGATCGCCTATGCGCAGGAGATGCAGGGCCTGCCGTCCTTCCGTCGCTTCGGCGGCTACGGCGCCTATGCCGAGGGCTGGGGCCTGTACGCCGAGCGTCTGGGCAAGGAGATGGGCTTCTACCAAGACCCCTATTCGGACTTCGGCCGCCTCTCGACCGAGCTGTGGCGGGCGGTGCGTCTGGTCACCGACACCGGCCTGCACGCCAAGCGCTGGACCCGCGAACAGGCGATGGACTATTTCCGCCAGAACTCCCTGCTCAGCGAGCGCGACATCCAGAAGGAGGTCGAGCGCTACATCACCAGCCCTGGTCAGGCGACCAGCTACAAGGTCGGCGAGCTGAAGATCATGGAGCTGCGCCAGCGCGCACAGGCGGCGCTGGGCGACCGCTTCGACATCCGTGACTTCCACGCGGTCGTGCTGGGCTCGGGCTCGGTGCCGCTGGACGTGCTGGAGGATCAGGTCGACAGCTGGATCGCGGCGGGCGGGGGCGCGCCGATCGCGTAGGCGGTTAGTGCGCTTCCGGCGGGCGGGCGGCCGGGCTATGGTATTCGCTCTCGGTCTTCTTCTTTCCACCGAGCACGAATTTGCGGTCGCAGTAGCCGCACTCGACGAAGTCGTCCTCGCCCATGTCCATATAGACCAGCGGGTGGCCGAGGGCCCCGCCGCCGCCGTCACAGGCCACGCGCTTCGAGGTCACCACGATCTCTTCCGGCGGGGGGATGATCACGGAGGTGGGGCGCGAGGACATTCGGACGGCTCTGACTTGGCGATTGAGACGAGGGCGCCTAGGTATGCGCCCGCGCTCCTTACCGTCAAACGGATGCGCCCGAAACACCCGAAAGCGCCCGAATGACCGAGACCGACGCCCTGCCCGTGAACGCCATTGAGGTTCGGGGGCTGGAAAAGACCTATGCCGGGACCAAGAAGTCCCCCGCCAAGACCGCCCTGCGCGGCGTCGATCTGGTCATCCCGCGTGGCTCCATGTTCGGCCTGCTGGGGCCGAACGGGGCGGGCAAGTCGACCCTGATCAACATCCTGTCGGGCATCGTCAACAAGACCGGCGGCACGGTCTCGATCTGGGGCCGCGACATCGACAAGGCCCCCCGCGACGCCGCTGCCGCCCTCGGCGTCGTGCCGCAGGAGATCGTCGCCGACGTCTTCTTCACCCCGCGCGAGGCGCTGGAGGTGCAGGCCGGCTTCTACGGCGTGCCGGCCAATGAGCGCCGCTCCGACGAACTGCTGGCCGCACTGGGCCTGTCGGACAAGGCCAACGCCTACGTCCGCGCCCTCTCGGGCGGCATGAAGCGCCGCCTGATGGTGGCCAAGGCCCTGGTCCACAATCCGCCCATCCTGATCCTCGACGAGCCGACCGCCGGGGTCGATGTCGAGCTGCGCCGCCAGCTCTGGGAGTACGTCCGCAAGATCAACGCCGAGGGCGTGACCATCCTGCTGACCACCCACTACCTCGAGGAAGCGCAGGAGCTCTGCGACACCATCGCCATCATGAACCGGGGCGCGGTCGTGGCCTGCGAGCCGACGCCGCAACTGCTGCGCCGTCTGGACACCCGCAACGTCGTGGTCACGCCCGAGGGCGAACTGGACGGCCTGCCGACGGTCCAGGGCTTCGACGTCGTCGCCCGTCCCAACGGCGCCTTCGCCATCAGCTACAAGAAGGGCCAGTCGTCGGTCGAGCACGTCCTCGCCGCCGTCCGCGCCGCCGGCGTCACCATCGCCGACATCTCCACCGAGGACCCCGACCTGGAAGACGTCTTCCTGGCCCTAACCTATGGGGATGCGTCGCAGGTGAGTCCGACGAAGGACTGATCGGAAGGGAGTAGGGTTTAGGAATTTAGGAATCCGCGGAGCGGCTCTCGTGGCGCGCACCGGGCCATCTAATTCCTAATTCCTAAGCCCTACTCCCTCCTCAAACCACCATCACCGTCCCGATCAGCAGCCGCGCACCGGCTCGCCCCATCACCGTATTCGTCGCGCCCTGAAGCGCGGCGACCAAGCGTTCCACGTCGGGCGCGGCGCCGGGCAGCAGCATGCCGGCCTGTTGCTGGACGACTTGGGCGTAGGCGGCGCGCAGGCGCGGCGCCGACTGGGCCACCCGGGCGCGCAGGGCCGCGTCGGGCGTATCCACACCGACCTCGACCGTCATGACGCCCAGCGCCCCACCCGGACGGCGGACATTGCCGGTCACCGTGGGCAGGCCGAGGTAGCTGGCCTGCGTCCCGCCTCCACCCCCGCCCGAAGACGCGGCGGCGGGCGTGGCCGCGGCGGCGGAAGCGGTGGCGACGGCGGCGAGGCCGAGAAGAGCGCGACGATCCATGCGACCGCCTTAGCGCAAGGCGCTTTAAGGTCGCGTTACAGCGCGCCGTCCCACGGCAGGGTCGGGAAGCGCCGACGCGCCTCCGCGCCCGGAACCGTCTCCAGCAGCCGCCCCGTCTTCACGTCCGCGACCACCACGACGGTTTCAACCGCGCCCCAGCGGCAGGCGCCGGTCTCGCGCCGCGCCTGGGCCAGCACATAGATCTGCTTGCCGTCCGCCGCCCACGCCATGCCCCAGGTCGTGGCGTCAGGATCGGGAACAGACGCGCAGCCGTTCAGCCGTCCCAGCTCGGCGATCGCGGCGCGATGGATCTCGGCGTGTTCACGGGCGGCGCCGTTCGGCCCGACCTCGAACAGGCGGAACCGGCTCCACGCCGCGCTGCCGGAATCGTTGATGAACAGATGCTTCGAATCCGGCGCCCACGAGGCCCGCGACGTCAGCTCGATCCGCGCGACGGGATCGCGGTTGAACAGGCCCGCGCTGATCAGCACCTCGCCGTCCCCCTTGGACACCAGCCGCATGGAGCCGTTAGGCGCGAGAACCACCGTCTCCCGCCCGGCCTCCAGCAGGGTCAGTTCGGAGGGCTGGGGCGGCGCCGGAACAGCCGCATCCCCGCCCGCGCAGGCGGCCAGCATCAGCAGGATCGACGGGATCAGGACGCGCTTCATCCGAAAGGCTTAGCTTGGACTTCGCCCCTCGTCATCAGCGGCGCTTTCCCTCCCTCGACCGGCTTCCTACAAACCCCTCATGACGGCCCCGCGCGAGATCGACACCGGACTGGACGGCTTCCGCTGGTGGCCCGGCGCGCTGGACGCCGCCGCCCAGGCGGCCCTGTTGGCCGAGGTGCTCCGGGCGGTCGAACTCAGCCCCTTCTATCGCCCGGTCACCCCCGGCGGACGACCCTTTTCGGTGCGGATGACCAATCTCGGCCCGCTCGGCTGGGTGTCGGACCGCGACGGCTATCGCTACCAGCCGACCCATCCCGAAACCGACGCGCCCTGGCCGCCCATCCCCGAGACCCTGCTGGACCTCTGGCGCGACCTGACCGGCTGGCCCGAGCCGCCGGACGCCTGTCTGGTCAACCTCTATCGCGAGGCGGCGAAGATGGGCCTGCATCAGGATCGGGACGAAGCAGACCTCAATGCCCCGGTCCTGTCGGTCTCGCTGGGCGATACGGCGATCTTCCGGGTCGGTCCGGCGGCGGGCGGACCGACGAAGAGCATCCGTCTGGCCTCCGGCGACGTCTGCGCCCTGACCGGTCCGGCGCGGCTGGCGCGGCACGGGATCGACCGGCTGCTGCCCGGCTCCTCCGGCCTGATCCCGGGCGGCGGGCGGATCAATCTGACCCTGCGCCGGGCGGGCCCCTCTTCACGGCAATCGTGACTCGACCCCGGCAGGCCTCACCGCCACTGTCACGCCCACCATAGACCGGAGCCCGCCCATGTCGCTGATCCGTCCCGAAGGTCCGCAGGCCGAAGACCTGGTCCTGAGCCGCCGCACCCTGGGCGCGGGCGCCGTCGGGGGCCTGTTCTTCGCTGGCTACGCCCCCGCCGCGCTGGCGGCCCAGGCCAGCCCGGTCACGACCGACGGCGCGGGCCTGACCCAAGGCGACGTCTCCTTCCCCGCACCGGACGGTTTCGACCTGCCCGCCTTCGTCGCCCGCCCGGACGGCGAGGGGCCCTTCCCGGTCGTCATCGTGGTGTCCGAAATCTTCGGCGTGCACGAATACATCCGCGACATCTGCCGCCGCCTTGCCAAGGCCGGCTACGCCGCCGTCGCCCCCAGCTTCTTCAACCGGGTCGAGGACCCGGCGCCCCTGTCGGACATGACCCGCATCATGCAGATCGTCGGCGCCGCCGATTATGAGCAGGTGATGGGCGATGTCTCGGCGACGCTGGACTGGGTCAGTCAGCAGTTGTGGGCCAATGGCGACAAGGTCGGCATCACCGGCTGGTGCTGGGGCGGCAAGGTGGTCTGGCAGGCCTGCGCCCGCTTCGCCGTCATCGACGCCGGAGTCGCCTGGTACGGCCGCTTGGCCCCCGCCGCCGACGCCACCCCCGCCCAGATCAGCGGCGGCCAGCCGTGGCCGGTCGATCTGGCCGATGATCTGAAATGCCCGGTTCTGGGCCTCTACGGCGCGGAAGACCGGGGCATCCCCCTGCCCAGCGTCGAGGCCATGCGCAGCGCCCTGGCCCGCGCGGGTCAGACCTCCAGCGAGATCTTGGTCTATCCGGGCGCCCCGCACGGCTTCCACGCCGACTACCGCGACAGCTATCGCGCCGCCGACGCCGCCGACGGCTGGTCGAAGCTGCTGGCCTTCTTCGAGGCGCGGGTGAAGATGTAGGTCTTGACGAAAACGTCATCGGACTTGAAATCGGATTTGGCCAATCCAAATCCCATTTGACCAGATCAAGCCACAGCTCGCGTGCTGAGTTGACAGTCTCGCAACTGCGCGCTAGCCAAGAAATGGGCCAGCCGGTTGCAGCCGGCTGGCCCGTCAACAACCACATTGGAGCGACCAATGCACATCGTGCTGACCGAAAACGATCTTAGCAGACTCAAGCCCTCAACTCGAGCCGACATTCTGTCGACCCTCTTTCCACGAACGGAAGCATCCGCCGGTAACGGCGAGTTCGACTGGTCCGACGTCGTCGATCTGACGCCTGGAGAAGTGGAGCTTTTCATGGAAGGCTGCGCACCCGAGACCATCGCCGGCCTGAGAGTCATCGCGGAAAATGGCCCGGTGATTCATGCGACCCTGCTGCAGCAAGCAGGCATTGAAAACTACGGCCACTTCCAAGGCCGCGTCACAAAACGTACGCGTACGGTTACAGGCGATCGACACGCCTTCTTGTTCACTTGGGACGACTGGAACCAAGCGGAAGATGGCGTAGGTCGCTATGCGGTAACTGACACGACCCACCGGTCGCTCAGGGTCTATTTCGATCTGATCTGACTAACCGGGGGGAAGGGGCAGGAATGACCCTTCCCCCAATTCGGGATTAAGCTTGTCCGTCGAAATTCCCGCCGGTCTGGACCGTCGCCGCATAGGCCGCATTGCCCGCCGCCGCGCCGGAGCCCTTGGCGGCGACCACCACCATGGCCGGGCGCACAGTGCGGCCAAACAGGGCATAACCGGCCTGCAGGGTCTGGATCACCTGACCGCCCTGAACCGTGTCGGACGGTTGCTCCATCATCGCCTGATGCAGGTGCGGGTCGAATATCTCGCCCGGCTCGGGCGCGACGCGCTTCAGATTGTTGGCCTCGAAGGCCGAGAACAGGGCCTTCTGGGTCAGCTCTAGGCCGGAGACCAGACCGGCGGCGGCGCCGTCGGCGTCCTTCGGCGCGGCCTGGATGGCGCGCTCCAGATTGTCGGCCACCACCAGCAGGTCGCGGGCGAATTTCTGGATGGCGTAGGCACGAGCGTCGTTGTTCTGGGTCTCGGCCCGGCGCTTGATGTTCTCGGACTCGGCCACGGCGCGCAGGGCGCGATCCTTCCACTGATCGCGCTCGGCGATCACGGCGTCCAGCGGAGCCAGATCATCCTCGCCCGCAAGGCCCTCGGCCGCGGCGATGGCGGCGTCCAGTTCGGTTTCCGGTTCGTAGTCGGGGGTGTCGTTCACGTCTCTTGTCCGTCCAGCATCCGGCCCAGCACCCGGGCGGTATAGTCCACCAACGGGATGACACGGGCGTAGTTCAGTCGCGCGGGTCCGATCACGCCGATGGCGCCCAACACCCGCTGTCGGCCGCTCATATAGGGCGCCGCGATGACGGCGGAACCCGAAAGTGAAAACAGTCGCGTTTCCGCGCCGATAAAGATGCGCACGCCCTGGGCTGAGGACACCCCGTCCAGCAGACCGATCAGCTGTTCCTTCTGCTCCAGATCGTCGAACAGCACGCGGACCTTCTCCAGATCCTCCATCGCGCCCGCGTCCTGCAGCAGATTGGCGCGCCCCCGCACGATCAGTGCCCGCTCGCGCTCGACTCCACCCGACCAGGCGGCCAGACCGTCCTCGACCAGTCGCGCCGCCGTCTCGTCCAGATCGCGGCGAGCGGCGTCCAGCTCGGTGCGCATCTCGGTGCGGGCCTCATGCAGCGGGCGCCCCCGCAGCCGGGCGTTCAGGAAGTTCGACGCCTCCTGCAGGGTCGAGGGCGTCACCCCCGCCTTCAGCGGCATCAGCCGGTTCTCGACCGAGCCGTCGTCGCCGACCAGCACAGCCAGCGCCTGATCATGGCCCAGGGCCACGAACTCCACATGCTTCACGCCCGCGTCGCGCACCGGGCTGGCCACGATCGACGCTCCGCCCGCCAGACCGGACAGCAGGGACGACGCCTCGTTCAGCGCCTCGTCGAAGCTACGCCCGCGCCCGGCCAGCCGCCCGTCGATCTCGCGCCGTTCCTCGGTCGAGATGTCCCCGACCTCCAGCAGGCCGTCGACGAACAGCCGGAGCCCCGCATGGGTCGGGATCCGCCCCGCCGAGGTGTGCGGCGACGCCAGCAGCCCGGCCATGGTCAGGTCCTGCATGGTGTTGCGGATCGACGCCGGCGACAGGCTGACCCCGCTCATCGCCAGGGTCCGCGACCCGACGGGTTCGCCGGTCTGCAGATAGCTCTCGACGATGCGCCGGAAGATGTCGCGGGCGCGCTGGTCGAGCGCGGGCAGGCCGGGCGAGGGGTTGAGGAAAGTCATGCGTGAGCGCCCGCGAGGGCGCGGTGGAAGATCCAGCGGGTGGCGGGGGCATACAGGCTCACGGTTTCAGGATAATCACCGGCGCGACCGCTTCCAAGGACTCCCGTCATGACCACGCCCCGCCATTCCCACCGCACCCCCGAACAACTCCGCAAGGTGACGCTGGAAACCGGCGTGAACCGTTACGCCGAGGGTTCCTGCCTGGTCACCTTCGGCAATACCAAGGTGCTGGTCACCGCCACGGTGGAAGAGAACGTCCCCGGCTGGATGCGCGGCAAGGGTCAGGGCTGGGTCACCGCCGAATACGGCATGCTGCCCCGCGCCACCCACACCCGGGGCCGTCGTGAAGCCGCCGCCGGCAAGCAGACCGGCCGGACGCAGGAAATCCAGCGCTTGATCGGCCGCAGCCTGCGCGCCGTCGTCGATCTGAAGGCGCTGGGCGAGCGTCAGGTGGTGCTGGACTGCGACGTCATCCAGGCCGACGGCGGCACCCGCACCGCCGCCATCACCGGCGCCTGGGTCGCCATGGCCTCGGCCTTCGACTACCTGCGCGCCGAGGGCGTGATGAAGACCGACCCGATCCTCGATCAGGTCGCCGCCGTCTCCTGCGGCGTCTGCAATGACCAGCCGGTGCTGGACCTCGACTATGAAGAGGATTCCTCCGCCGAGGCCGACAGCAATTTCGTCCTGACCGGCTCGGGGACCATCGTCGAGATCCAGGCCACCGGCGAGAAGCGCGGTTTCTCCCGCGCCGAGTTCAATCGGCTGTTCGAACTGGCCGAGATCGGCTGTGGCGAACTGTTCGCCCTGCAGCGGGCGGCGCTGGGCCGCTAAAGCTTCGCCATTAAGGCGTGCGGTCTTTTATCGGTAACCAAAACGCGGCATCGTCGTTTCTCCACGTCATGGGGAGATGACGATGCGCCTGCCGATCCTGCTGACCGCCGCTGTCCTGCTGCTGGCCGCCTGTGGCGAACAGACGGGCTCAAAGACCGCCGAGGCGCCCGCTCCGGCCGCCGAGGCCGCGCCCGAGCCGGTCATGCCCGCCGACGCCCCGCCGCAGGAAGAGGCCATCGCTCCGACCGAGGCGTCCTCCATGTCCTGCACACTCGATCAGGGCTCGGACGGCGCCATGGAGCTGGTCCGCCGCTGCATGGCCGTCAGCCCGGCCTCGCACCCGCCGTGCAACCCCGAAAACCCCTGCAAGCTGATCCAGGACGAGATCGACCGCTCCTGCGCCTTGTACAAGCCGGGTGAGACCAAACCGGCGGAATGCACCGCTTAACGGTTTCGCGACTTAAGCGAGTGTACGGTCACGGGCATGACACCCGTCGCCACACCCGCTGATCTCCGCGCCCTGACCACCCTGCGCTTCCTCGCGGCGGCCTGGGTGGTGCTCTACACAGCCTGGCCGCACCTCAACGTCGGCTTCACGCCCGTGGCGATCACCAAGGGCTATCTGGGGGTCGAGGTCTTCTTCGTCCTGTCTGGATTCATCCTCAGCCACGTCTATCTCGAGGCGGCGGGTACGAATCGCTATTCGCACAAGGGCTTCCTCTGGGCGCGGATCGCGCGGGTCTATCCGCTGCATCTGGTGACGCTCGCGGGCATGGCCGTGCTGGGCGTCGGCGCCGTGGTCGCGGGCCTGTCCGTCAGCGACAGCCTGACCGACTGGCGGGCGCTTCCGGCCCACATCACCCTGACCCACGCCTGGGGCCTGGCCCCGTCGTCGGCCTTCAACCACCCCTCATGGTCGATCTCGGCGGAGTGGTTCGCCTATCTGACCTTCCCGGCCTTCGCCTTCGTGGCCTGGCGGCTGCGGAACCGGCCCGTGCTGGCCACCGTTCTGGCCGCCGCCGTGGCTCTGGGCATCTACGCCGCCTTCCAGCCGCTGGCGGGCTTCTCCCTGACCGAGGCCACCTTCCGCTGGGGCGCGCTGCGCATCGTTCCCTGCTTCCTGCTGGGCTGCGCCCTGTATCTGATCTACCGCCGCGCCCCCATTCCGCACGCCAGTCTGGTCGCCCTCGTGAGCGGCGCCGGCATCCTCGCCAGCGCCTCGCTGGGCGTTTGGGACCCGATCACCGTCCTGTTCGCGGGCGGTCTGATCCTCGCCCTCGGCTCGCTGAGCAACACCCAGGCGGGCGTCCTCGCCTCGCCCTTCGGCGTCTATCTGGGCGAGATTTCCTACTCGATCTACATGGTCTGCGCCCCGGTCCTGCTGGTCATGACCAACGTCGCCGCGCGCCTCACCGGGGCCGAGGACAAGCGGTTTCACATCATTGTGTGGTTGGGAATTGTCGCCGCCATACCGGTCGCCGCCATGCTGACCTACCACCTCGTCGAACGCCCGGCCCGCAAGGCTTTGCGCGGGTTGGCGAAGCGCAACGGCAAAGGTCAAGCCACGACAGAAACCCGCACCGAACTCGCCTGACAGGGGTTCAAACCGCCGCCACGATCCGTTACGGGTTGTTTCATCGTCGGCGGGATAAAGTCACAGCATGTTCAAACGGCTCAAAGCCGTCGCGGTTGCGACGACCCTCGGAATGTTTGCGCTGGGCTTCTCCGCCCCCGCGAATGCCGGTGAGCCCTATTGGCAGTGCGTGACCTTCGCCCGGATGTTCTCGGGCATCCAGATCTTCGGCGACGCCCTGACCTGGTGGCGTCAGGCGCAAGGGCGCTTCCAGACCGGCAACACCCCTCGCACCGGCTCCGTCCTGTCCTTCGAGGCCAACGGCCGCATGAGCCGCGGCCACGTCGCCGTGGTGTCCGAAGTGCTGACCGATCGCGTCATCCGCATCACCCACGCCAACTGGGGCGGCAGCCGCGGCAAGGTCGAGGAGAACGTCACCGTCGTTGACGTCTCGGACGGTAATGATTGGACGGCGGTCAAGGTCTGGTACAACCCGATCAATGATCTGGGCACGACCGTCTATCCGACCAACGGCTTCATCTATCAGCAGGCGCCCGTCGCCGCTGAAGGCGTCCAGATGGCGTCGGCTCCGGCCCACGCCGCCGGTCAGAACTGACACCCCGGCCCCTCTGACGGGGCCGCACCCATGATCCGCCTCTATCGCTCGACAGGCACGGCCTGCGAGGACGCCGTGCTGGAGCCCGCCGGGCTGGTCATCGGCCCCGATGTGCTCTGGATCGATCTGGTCAATCCGACCCGCGAGGAAGACGCCGCCGTCGAGAAGGCGCTGGGCGTCGCCGTTCCCACCCGTGAGGAGATGCAGGAGCTGGAGGCCTCCAGCCGCGTCTATCGCGAGAACGGCGCCACCTATCTGACCGCCGACATCATCGTGCGCGGCGATGAGGAAATCCCCGGCGTAGAGCCCGTCACCTTCGTCCTGACGCCCGGCCCGCTGATCACCGTCCGCTATGTCGAGCCCAAGCCCTTCGCCCTGCTGCTGGACAAGCTGCAGCGCGAGCCCGGCCTGTGCGGCTCCGGCCCCGACCTGTTCCTGCACCTGATGGAGGTGGTGGTCGACCGCGCCTCGGACATCCTGTCCAAGACCGTCACCCGGGTGGAGGCCATCGCCAACCACGTCTTCTCAGGCGGCAAGACGGTCGGCTTCGAGAAGCTGATCACCAAGCTGGGCCGCGCTCAGATCGCCAACGCCCGCATCGAGCAGAGTCTCGCCGGCCTGACCCGCGTCTTCGCCTTCGTCGCCATCGACGAGCGGATCGACAGCGGCGAGGCCCGCGCCCACCTGCGCTCGCTCAGCCGCGACGTCGAAAGCCTGACCGCCCACAACCAGTCGGTCGCCGCCTCGATCAATTTCCAGCTCTCCGCCGCCCTGGGCCTGATCAACATCGAGCAGTCGTCGATCATCAAGATTTTCTCGGTCGCCGCCGTCGCCTTCCTGCCGCCGACCCTGATCGCCTCGATCTACGGCACGAATTTCGACCACATGCCCGAACTGCACTGGATGGGCGGCTATCCGCTGGCCCTCGCGGCCATGGTCATCTCGGCCATCCTGCCGCTCCTGTGGTTCCGGCATAAGGGTTGGCTGTAAAAGCGACGCTTGACCCCGTCGGGCTGGCGGGGCCTTCTGCCCGCCCCTCGCCGGAGTCCTCCATGCGTCTGCTCGCCCTCGCCGCCTCCGTCCTGATCCTGTCGGCCTGTTCGCAGGGCGGCGAGACGCCCGCCGCGCCCGCCGAACCAACGGCGCCCGCCGCCGTGCTGGCCGGGGTCAATCTGGCCGAGCCGGTCAGCCTGACCGGCACCGAGCCCTTCTGGGGCATCCAGCTGACGGCGGACGAACTGGTCTACAGCGGCGTTGACCGCCCCGAGCAGCGCGCCCCGCGTCCCGAGATCAGCATCCAGGGCACCGTCGCCACCTTCCAGACCGCATCCAGCGCGGGCACGACCTTCGACGTCACCCTGACCGCCACCGAGTGCAGCGACGGCATGAGCGACCGCACCTATCCCCTGACCGCCCTGGTCAAGGTCGGCGACGAGACCCTGATGGGCTGCGCAGCCTCCGCCGCCGCCTTGGCCCGCGCAGGCGAGAGCGGCCCGGTCGTCTAGCCTCCGACCGGCTCCCTCAGCGTCCGCATCGCCCCCAGCCGCCCGAAGGCGATGGTCAAGGCCTTACGCCGAGCGGGGGCCAGCGGACTGGACGGCGCCGCCCGCACCACAGCCCCGCCGAAGCCGTCCGCCACGATCAGCCCCGGTTCTTCCGGCAGGACGCCTTCGGGAAACTCGGGCGCCACGGCGAAATAGAAGGCGTCGCAGAACGGCCCGTACTCGTGCCATTTGCGGTCGACGCGATAGTCCTCCAGGCCGGACTTCACCTCCACGATGATGATGTCCCCGCGCGGTCCCAGCGCCATCACATCGGCCCGCCGCCCGTTCGGCAGCCCGACCTCCAGCAGCGGCGCATAGCCCAGATCCAGCATCACCCGCGCCGCGCCGCGCGTCACCGCCAGCGTCGTGTCGGGACGGCTGAAAACCAGATCGATCTGCAGGACGGCGGCGGCCATGGAGCCTTTATGTTCCGGCTCTGTTCTCAACTCAAGAGGCGGGGCGCCGACAGACGACCTGTGCTATGATCTCCGACGGGGGGCCCTCTTCAAGGGGGTAAGGCGATGGCCGAGGATCGGATCGCCCGACGGAACCGTGGAAACGCCAACGGCCTGTGGCTATTGGCGGCCCTGACCCTTGTGGCGGGCCTTCTGGTGTTCGCCGTCGTGCTCAAGGCCGGCGCCGAACGCCAGCGCGCCCGGATAGAGACCGAAGCCGCCGCGACCGCGCCGCAAGAAAAATCATCCACCAATTCGCCCACCGGGAGTCAGGCTTCGCCGTTGCCGGTGACATAACAACGTCTTATTAACCATTCTGAACGACGCGCCGGGAGGGCGAGCAGGAATGGTCGAGGACCGGGGCGCCAAGCGGAATCGCAACGAGGGCGGCGTTTGGCTGATCAACGCCCTGCTCTCGGTGCTCGTCGCCCTGCTCAGCCTCTACGTCTTCCGCGCGCCCGAAACCCGCGCCGACGCGGGCGCGGCCCTGCAGGCGGTCGAGACCCTGCCCGACCACATCGGTCCCTCGCGGGCCATGGCGGCGACCCGCGACGGCTACTGACCCGTCTGCACCACCTGACCGGTTTCCAGTCCCAGCGCCGCCGCCCGCCGCACCAGATCCGCCCGCACCGCCGCCGACGGGCTCTGGCTGCGATGCCAGATCCACCAGTCCGACCGGTTCGGCAGCGACAGGATGGCCCAGCTGTAGTCGTCGGCGTGGGCCTGCACCCGATAGTTCTGCCCCGCCAGCCCGCCGAAACTCAGCAGGCCGGTCAGGCTGAAGCGGAAATTCCGGTTGGTGCCCGGATCGGTCACCCGGGCGTTGGCGCGCAAGGTCTCCACCTCCCCATCAGCGCGGCGGGTGCAGGTCACCACGATTCCGTAACGGTCCGCCCGCGCCTGCGCCGTAAAGTCGATCTGGGCCCGGCGGCAGTCCTTCTGCACATCGTTGGGACTGCGGGCGATTTCGAACCAGCGCCCATCGAAACGGTCCATGTCCACCGCCTGCGCGGCGGCGCTCCCGGCTGAGAACACCCAGGCGGTGATCAGGGCGACAACGAGTGAACGGGAACCCATAGCGAAACGTCTCCTGTGACCCCGACGTCACTCCTACGCGCCGGGACCGGAAACGGATGCGCCCGCCCTACAGGATGTAGCGGCTCAGGTCGGCGTTCCTGGCCAGCTCGCCGATGCGCTCGCGCACCTGATCGCCGTCAAAGGTCACCGTCTGGCCCGCCAGATCGGAGGCCTTGAAGCTGGTCTCCTCCAGCACCCGCTCCAGCACGGTCTGCAGGCGACGGGCGCCGATGTTCTCGACCGCCGAGTTCGCCGCCACCGCCGCATCGGCCATGGCCTCGACCGCCTCGTCGGTGAAGACAAGCGTCACGTCTTCGGTCGCCAGCAGGGCCTGGTTCTGGCGGATCAGATTGGCTTCCGGCTCGGTCAGGATGCGCTTGAAGTCGTCGCGGGTCAGGGCCTTCAGCTCCACCCGGATCGGCAGACGGCCCTGCAGTTCGGGCAGCAGGTCGCTTGGCTTGGCGACATGGAAGGCGCCCGAGGCGATGAACAGCACATGATCCGACTTCACCGGCCCGTATTTGGTCGACACCGTCGTGCCTTCGATCAGCGGCAGCAGGTCGCGCTGCACGCCCTCGCGGCTGACATCGGCGCCGCGGCCTTCCGACCGCACCGCCACCTTGTCGATCTCGTCGATGAAGACGATGCCCTCGTTCTCGGCCAGCGACAGGGCCTCAGCGGTCAGGCTCTCCTGATCCAGCAGCTTGTCGCTCTCTTCGGTCGTCAGCGGCGCGACCGCGTCCTTGACCGTCAGCTTGACCTTCTTGGTCCGCGCACCGCCCAGCTTGCCCAGCATTTCGGACAGGTTGATCATCCCGACATTGCCGCCGCCCGGCAGGTCCATGCCCTGCATCGCCGAGGCCGTATCGGCCAGTTCCAGCTCGATCTCCTTGTCGTCCAGCTCGCCCGCCCGCAGCTTCTTGCGGAAGGCGTCGCGGGTCGCCGGCTGCGAGCCCGGCCCGACCAGCGCATCAAGGATCCGATCCTCGGCGGCGCCCTCGGCCTTGGCCTTCACCCCCGCCCGGCGCTTGTCGCGCACCATGACCAGCGCCGCTTCGACCAGGTCGCGCAGGATCTGGTCCACGTCCCGGCCGACGTAGCCGACCTCGGTGAATTTGGTCGCCTCGACCTTCAGGAAGGGCGACCCGGCCAGCTTGGCCAGCCGCCGCGCGATCTCGGTCTTCCCGACGCCCGTCGGCCCTATCATCAGGATGTTCTTCGGCGTCACCTCATCGCGCAGGTCGTAGGAGACGCGCTTGCGCCGCCAGCGATTGCGCAGGGCCACGGCGACAGCGCGCTTGGCGTCGTCCTGGCCAACGATGAAGCGGTCGAGTTCGGAAACGATTTCGCGGGGGGAGAGGTCGGTCATTTCAGGGACTAGGGATTAGGGACTGGGGATTAGGCGGATCGGGTTCACGGGGGCCGGACAGAGATGTGGGCACAGAGGCGACGCTTCGCGATAGGCGTTTCCGTCGCAGCTCTAATCCCTACTCCCTGGTCCCTAATCCCTCACCCTACTCCAGCATCTCCACCGTCAGGTTCCCGTTCGTGTAGACGCAGATCTCCGCCGCCAGCGCCATCGACCGGCGGGCGATGGTCTCCGCATCCAGGTCGGTGTTCTCGATCAGGGCGCGGGCCGCTGACAGGGCGTAGTTGCCGCCCGAGCCGACCGCCGCCACCCCATGCTCAGGCTCGAGCACGTCGCCGACGCCGGTCACGGTGAAGATCGAGTTCCGGTCCGCGACCAGCAGCATCGCCTCCAGCCGCCGCAGGTAGCGGTCCGTCCGCCAGTCCTTGGCCAGGTCGACGCAGGCGCGGGCGAGTTGGTCCGGGTACTGCTCCAGCTTGGCCTCCAGCCGCTCGATCAGGGTGAAGGCGTCGGCCGTCGCCCCAGCGAAACCCGCCAGAACCCTGCCGCCGGCCAGCACGCGCACCTTGCGCGCCGCGCCCTTGACGATGGTCGGGCCCATCGAGACCTGGCCGTCGCCGGCGATGACCGTCCGGCCACCCTTACGCACCGCAAGGATGGTTGTGCCGTGCCAGTCGGGGAATGAGGATGCGTTGTTCGTCATCCGTTGCAGATGGAGACCGAAATGCGGCGCGGCAAGCCGAAAAGCGCGAGAAATCAATGGTACGGCAGAGCCATATTATGACCAACCTGCGCCGTTATAAGGGTCGATTGTACCCGTGAAAATCCAGGATGAGGGAAGCGACGTGCTTCATCGCGTGATCTACGCCAGCGAAGCCGTTGGTGCTACCGGTGTCTCCACCCTCTCCATCGCCCAGATTCTGGGCGCATCGGAGATGAACAATCGCCGTGACGACATCACCTCCGGGCTGATGTTCCACCGAGGCCATATCGTTCAGGCCATGGAAGGCCGCCGCGCCGACCTGGACCGGCTGATGCGCCGCCTGCTGGCGGATCGCCGCCACACGGGCCTGCGAATCCTGCTGGATACGCCGATCTCGCAGCGCCTCCTGCGCGAGCCGATCAGCGTCTGCCCGGACCCCTCGGCCCTGCTGCACAGGATCGGCGTCGGCGAGATCTCGCGCCTCACCGCCCATGAGGCCTCGGCCATCCTCGAAGTCCGCAAGGCCGCCTGAGGGCGTGACCTTCGTCGCCACAGCCCCTAACTGGGGCGGGTGACCTTCTCTGACGACGAAATCGAGCGCTACGCCCGCCATCTGGTGCTGTCCGAAGTGGGCGGCCCCGGCCAGCAGCGGGTGAAGGCCGCGCGCGTCGGCCTGATCGGCTTGGGCGGCGTCGGCGCCCCCGCCGCCCTCTATCTGGCCGCCGCCGGGGTCGGGACCCTGCGTCTGATCGACGACGACACCGTCGGCCTGTCCAATCTCCAGCGCCAGATCGCCTTCGACAGCGCCGACATCGGCCGCGCCAAGGTCGTCGCCGGCGCCGAGGCCCTGGCCGCGCTAAACCCCCATGTCGCGCTGGAACTCCGCCCCGAGCGCCTGACCGAGGCCAACGCCGCCGCCCTGATCGAGGGCTGCGACGTGATCATCGACGGCACGGACGATTTCGCCACCCGCTTCTGCGTCAACGCCGCCTGCGTGGCCCACGGCCTCCCTCTGGTCTCCGGCGCGCTCGGTCGCTGGAGCGGTCAGGTCGGCGTCTTCAGCGGCAAGCCCTGCTATCGCTGCATGGTCCCCGACAGCCCGCCGGACGCCGAGACCTGCAGCCGCGTCGGCGTCATCGGCGCCCTGGCCGGCGTGGTCGGCGCCATGGCCGCGCTGGAAGCCATCAAGCTGATCGCCGGCGCGGGCCAGCCCCTGTTGGGCCGCCTGCTGCTCTACGACGGTCTGGCGGGGACGGCGCGCACGGTCCGCGTCGCCCCCGATCCCGACTGTCCGGTGTGCGCCGCGCCCTAGGCGAAGGCCTGACGGAACAGGGCGATGTAGCGGGTCATCAGCTCCTGCTCCTTGTCGTTCTCCCAGTCCGCGTGGCCGAAGTCCGCGACCTCGATCAACTCGACCGGGCGACCGGCCGAACGGAAGGCGTCACGCATCCGGCGGGACTGGATGATCGGCACCACCGTGTCCTCCACCCCGTGCACCAGCAGCACCGGGCAGGTGATCTCGGCGGCGCGGCGGCGCGGCGAGGCGGCCTCCAGCGCCGGACCGTCGGTGCGGCGGTCGCCGATCCGCTTGGTCCAGAACTCATAGATCGGCTTGCCCGCCAGATCGTCCTCGCGCTCGACCCAGCCCAGCATGTCCGGCAGGTCATAGACGCCGCAGATGCCGATGGCCGCCTTGTACAGGTCCGGCCGCTTCAGAGCGCTCATCAGGGCCGCATAGCCGCCGTAGCTGGTGCCCATGATGGCGACCTTGGTCGCATCCAGCCCCTTCAGGGCCACGACGTGGGCGACGGAGTCCTCGATGTCCTCCTGCATGCGGGCGCCCCAGCGGGTCCAGCCCTCGCGCGCGAAGGCCATGCCGTAGCCGCCCGAACCGCGGAAGTTCGGCCGCAGCACCCACCAGCCCTGCGCCGCCAGCACCTGCACCTGCCGGTTCCAGCCCGGCTCGTCGCGCGCTTCCGGCCCGCCGTGCGGCAGCACGATCAGCGGCCCCGGCGCCCCGCCCGGAGGCGCGGTCAGATAGGCCTCGACGCTCGCCCCGTCCCGCGTCGGGATCTGCAGGATGTCGGTCGCGCCCAGACGGTCCGGATATAGGGCCGTTGACTGGCCGATATTGACGATGGCCCGCGCCGTCTTATCGTAGAAATACCAGCTGCTCGGCTCATTGCCCGCCGTCACCCGGGCGATGAAGCGGTTCCGCGCGGCGTCCACGTCCGTCAGGGCCACGTTGCACTGGTTGTCGAAGAAGCGGTTCAGGGCGCGGTGGTGCGGGATCAGCGCCGGATCGGCGAACTCATACTCCAGCCGCTCGCCGAAATAGGCCGCGCCCAGATAGTTGTCCGCGGAGTCGGTCAGCCCGCCCAGCACATCCTTGCCCGCGCGCCCGTTCATGGCCGGACCGACCGCCAGACTGGCCAGGTCCATCTCGCGGACGGACATCACGTCCTCGCTCTCCAGCCGCGCGGCCACCAGCACCGTGCCGGGCCGGTCCGTGCCGCTCACCCAGTAAAAGTCCGGCGCATCGCGGAAGCGCGACCGGCGGGCCAGCTTCCACTGGGTCTCGCCCGGCGCCCGCACCTGGATGCTCTCCATCGTGCCGTGCAGGTTGATGTCATGCCGCATGACCGGCACGCCGTTGACGGTGCGCCACTGGAAGGTGCCCGCCACGCCCTTCTCGATCAGGGTGGCGCGGCCGGTGTTCACGTCGACGCGGTGCAGCGCCATGATCCCGTCCGGCTCCCAGGCCGCCATCATGATGTTGTCCGGGTCCGACGGCAGCAGGTCGACGATCCGCCCCATGTCGGAGGTGTTGCGCATCCGCGTGCGCTGGTCGTTGAACAGCACCACGATGGCGCCCGTCCCGGCGTGCACAGACAGGGTCCGGCGCATCACGAACTCGACGCTGTCCGAGGTGAAATTGGTGCCCGCCTGCGACCGGCGGCCGGTCTCGCGGCGGATCAGGATGCCGACCAGCAGCCGGTCGTCATTGGCCCATTCGACATAGCTGACCTCGACCGGCCCCAGGTCCAGCCGACGGCGCAGGCCTTCCGGCGCATCCGCCTGGATGATGTCGATGGCGCCCTTGGGCTCGTCCTTGGTGCCTAATTGCTCCAGCACCGCGATGCGGTTGCCCGACGGCGACAGGACCACGCCCCGCGTGCCCGCCTCGCCGAAGAAGTCGGCCATGGCGTAGGGCGAGATCGCCTCCTGCGCCGAAGCCAGATGCGCCGGCAGCAGCGCCGCCGCCCCCAGGGCGCCCGCACCCATCATCAGCCCGCGCCGCGACAGCACGGCCTGGGCCGCCTCGCTCAAACCCGTTTTCACTGTAATCCCCCACAACCAGCGGCGGCACCCAACCCAAGCGGGGCGGTTCGGTCAAGAGGACATGGCGCGCGGTTCGTCGAACCGGGTCAGAACATCGCGGGGATGACACGATCCGGCGGCCGGTGGCCGTTGGCGAAGGTCTGGATATTGGCGATCACGCGGTCGCCCATGTCCTGCCGCGCCTCGATCGTCGCCGAGCCCAGATGCGGCAGCAGCACCACGTTCGGATGCCCCAGCAGGCCCGGATGCACCTTCGGCTCCTGCTCGAACACATCCAGCCCGACGCCCGCGATCCGCCGCTGGGCCACCGCCTCGGCCAGGGCCGCCTCGTCGATAAGCTCGCCCCGCGCCGTATTGACCAGAATGGCCTCGGGCCGCAGCAGGGCCAGACGCCGCGCCGACAGCAGGTGATGGGTCTCCTTCGTCGCCGGGCTGTTCAGCGAGATCAGGTCCATCCGCCCCAGCATCTGGTCCAGATCGTCCCAATAGGTGGCCCCCAGCTCCTCGGCGATCATCGGCGAGACCGGCTTGCGGTTATGATAGTGGACCTGCATGCCGAAGGCCCTGGCCCGGCGGGCCAACGCCTGTCCGATGCGGCCCATGCCGACGATGCCCAGCCGCTTGCCCCACAGCTTGCGCCCGGTCATCCAGGTCGGGCTCCAGCCCTCGAACCGGCCCTCCTGCATCACCTGCGCGCCCTCCACGATCCGGCGGCTCACCGCGAGGATCAGGGTCATAGCCAGATCCGCCGTGTCCTCGGTCAGGACGCCCGGCGTATTGGTCACGATCAGGCCGCGCCCGACCGCCGCGTCGATGTCGATATGGTCCACGCCCGCGCCGAAATTGGCGATCATCTTCAGCTGCGGCCCGGCCTTCGCAATGAGGTCGGCGTCGATCACATCGGTGATCGTCGGCGACAGCACATCGGCCCGCTGCACGGCGGCTTCCAGCTCGGCGCGCGTCATCGGCCGATCCGTCAGGTTCAGCTCGGCGTCGAACAGCTCGCGCATCCGCGTTTCCACGGCGTCGGGCAAGCGTCTGGTTAATACGACCTTAAGCCTGGGAGCGGACATTCGGAGCCTTCGATTTCACGTCTCCGGCTTTAATGGTCCTCCCGGTGTCTGGCAAAGTTCCTCGTCTGAACCGCCTCGCGGCCATCGTCGGTCTGATCGGCTGCGCGGTGCTGACCGGCGCCGGGAGCCAGATGCCGGACGGTCGCCCGACCCCCAGCGGCCAGCCCGTCCCGCGCTGGCTTTCGCTCAAGTCGGACAAGGTCTTCGCCCGTCAGGGTCCGGGCCTCGACTATCCGATCCTGTGGCAATACGGGGTTTCCAACCTGCCGGTTCAGGTCATCGCCGAGACCGAGGGCTGGCGAAAGATCTGCGACCCCGAAGGCGGCGTCGCCTGGGTCCACCGCAGCGTCGTCTCCAGCCGCCGCAGCGTCATGAATATCTCGGACCGCGAGATTCCGATCCGCGCCGGCCGCTCCGACACCTCCCCCATGCGCGCCCGCCTGTCGCCCCGCTCGCTGGTCTCGCTGAGCGAATGCGTCGACGAATGGTGCGAGGTCCGCGTCCGCCGCATGCGCGGCTGGGTCCCCCAACGCGCCGTCTTCGGCGCCCAGACTCACACCCTCTGCAACCCCGACCGCCCCGCCGGGACGGGCCGGAACGGGAACTAGCTCGCAACCCTCTCCCATGGGGAGAGGGAGGGAGTGGGGTTACGCAGTCAGCCCCGCCTGACTCAAATCACCCCACGCCCAGCCTCCCACCACCCAAGCCCCACACCCTCCCACCGACTGCGTTGGCGGGCCCCACCCTCTCCCCAGGGGAGAGGGACGCCACCCCCCGAACCCTCCGCCCCCCGTTAAAAAGTTGAGCGTTTCGGCCCGCTCGTGTAACCCCACGGCAACATTCGGGGCGCGCTTCGCGTCCCGCCGCGAAGAGATCGACTTTGTCCGAACTGAAATATCCGTCGTCGTTCGATTACGAAGCCCTGCTGGCCTCGGGCCGGGGCGAGCTGTTCGGGCCGGGCAACGCCCAGCTGCCGGCCCCGCCGATGCTGATGTTCGACCGGATCGTCGCCATCAACGCCGACGGCGGCGCCCACGGAAAGGGCTATGTCGAGGCCGAGCTCGATATCCACCCCGACCTCTGGTTCTTCCAGTGCCACTTCATCGGCGACCCGGTCATGCCGGGCTGCCTGGGCCTGGACGCCATGTGGCAGCTGGTCGGCTTCTACCTCGGCTGGATCGGCGGTCCCGGCAAGGGTCGCGCGCTCGGCGTCGGCGAGGTCAAGTTCACCGGTCAGGTCCTGCCGACCGTCAAGAAGGTCGTCTACAAGATCGACCTGAAGCGGGTGATCAATCGCAAGCTGGTCATGGGCATCGCCGACGGCGTGCTCGAGGCCGACGGCGAGGTGATCTACACCTGCAACGACATGCGCGTGGGCCTGTTCGGCGCGACCACTGAAGCGGCCGCCGGCTAAGCCCCCTATATTCTCCAGACCGCGGCCTACGCGGCGCCTGAAAAAGACTTGGAAGGAATCCGCCATGCGGCGTGTTGTCGTCACCGGCCTGGGCATTGTCTCCTCCATCGGCACCGGAGCCGATGAAGTCACCGCATCGCTGCGCGACGCGAAGTCGGGCGTCCAGCACGCCGCCGACCACGCCACCCACGGCTTCCGCTCGCAGGTCTGGGCCCCGCCCGCCCTGGGCCACACCGCCGAGGACTGGGCGCCGCACGTCGACCGTCGCGCCGCCCGATTCCTCGCCAACGGCACCGCCTGGGGTCACATCGCCTTCGAACAGGCGCTGAAGGATTCCGGCCTCGATCCGGAAGAGATCAAGGACCCGCGCATCGGCCTGATCGTCGGTGAAGGCGGCCCCTCGACCCAGGTCATCCTGCAGGCCGCCCAGACCACGATGGAAAAGGGCTCGCCCAAGCGCATCGGGCCGTTCGCCGTTCCGAAAGCCATGGCCTCCGGCCCGTCGGCCGTTCTGGCCACCTGGTTCGAGCTCAAGGGCATCAACTATTCGATCAGCTCGGCCTGCGCGACCAGCGCCCACTGCATCGGCGCGGCCGCCGAGCAGATCGCCTGGGGCAAGCAGGACGTCGTCTTCGCCGGCGGTTGCGAGGACATCGACTGGTCCATGTCGAACATGTTCGACGCCATGGGCGCCATGTCGTCGAACTTCAACGAAACCCCGTCGAAGGCCAGCCGCGCCTATGACAAGGACCGCGACGGCTTCGTCATCGCCGGCGGCGCGGGCATCGTGGTGCTGGAAGAGTACGAACGCGCCGTGGCGCGCGGCGCCAAGATCTACGCCGAAGTCACCGGCTACGGCGCCAACTCGGACGGCTATGACATGGTCGCCCCCTCGGGCGAGGGCGCCGAGCGCTGCATGAAGATCGCGCTGGAAATGGCCGGCAATCCGAAGATCGACTATCTGAACCCGCACGGCACCTCGACGCCGGTCGGCGACAGCAAGGAAATGGGCGCCGTCCGCAACGTGTTCGGCGACAACCTGCCGATGATCTCCTCGACCAAGTCGCTGACGGGCCACTCGCTCGGCGCCGCGGGCGTGCAGGAGGCCATCTACTGTCTGCTGATGATGGACAACGACTTCGCCGCCGAAAGCGCCCACATCGAAAACCTCGACCCCGAGTTCGAGGGCATGCCGATCCTCCGCGCGCGCCACGACGGCCCGCTGAAGCACGTCATGTCCAACAGCTTCGGCTTCGGCGGCACCAACGGCACGCTGATCCTGTCGAAACTCGAAGCCTGATCAAGAAACGCCTGGCCTCAAGCAGCGAGCGACCGCGTCGCGAGCGTTAGGCCACCCAAGAAGGAAGACTCCAATGGCCGCCGAATCCACCTGGGACATGCCCAAGGGCGACCTCATGAAGGGCAAGAAGGGCCTGATCATGGGGGTCGCGAACTCCAGCTCCATCGCCTGGGGCATCGCCTCCCAGCTGGCCGCCCAGGGCGCCGAACTGGCCTTCACCTATCTCGGCGAAAGCCTTGAGCGCCGCGTGCGCCCGCTGGCCGAAAGCGTCGGCGCCAAGCTGCTGATCCCGGCCGACGTCACCGACGACGCCTCGATGGACGCCGCCTTCGCCGAGCTGGAAAAGACCTTCGGCACCATCGACTTCGTCGTCCACTCGGTGGCCTTCGCCAACAAGGACGAGCTCAAGGGCTCCTTCGTCGACAACACCACCCGCGACAGCTTCCTGCTGGCCATGAACATCTCGGCCTTCAGCTTCGTCGACGTCTCGCGTCGCTCCGCCAAGCTGATGCCGAACGGCGGCAGCCTGATCACCCTGACCTACCTCGGGTCCGAGCGGGTCATCCCGAACTACAACACCATGGGCGTGGCCAAGGCTGCGCTGGAAGCGGCGACCCGCTACATCGCCCGCGACCTCGGTCCCAAGAACATCCGCGTCAACGCCATCTCGGCCGGCGCCATGCGCACCCTGTCGCTGGCCGGCATCTCGGGCGGCCGCGGCCTGCACTCCAAGTCGGCGCAGTTCTCGCTGATCAAGGAAGAGACCTCGATGGAAGGCGTCGCCGGCGCCGCCCTGTGGCTCTGCTCGGACCTCGGCCGCTCCACCACCGGTGAAGTCGTCCACGTCGACGCCGGCTTCCACGCGGTTGGTCTCCCGGAAGACATCGAGGGCTAAGGCGAAAACACTCGCCTAAAGGGCTTGAAACAAGAGGGATAGGTTGCACATATCCAGACGAACACTCCTTCGTCTGGAGTTTGCGATGACCGACACCGGCCCTCCTTTTGACCTCGGCGACATTTACTCGGTGGGCCAGCGACGCCGCCCGGGAGGTAGTTTCCCCACTGGAGGTGGCGGCGGCTCGGGCGGCAACAGCGACATCCCGCCAGACGAGCCTCTGGAGACAGAAGAGGGCGATCCCAACGGCGGAGAACTCCCACTTCACCCTTGCAGCGATCCGGAAACGGCGCTGGATTGGAATGCCGATGCGGCGGCGGCTGAAGCGTTAAGGAGAATGCAGGAGGACGCCGACGACCCGCTACTGGACGGTCGCGAACGCTCGTTCGTCATCTACCGAAACCCGCTCACAGGGCGAATTCAGCTCGGCAACATCGCTGTCGGCCCAAACAGGGGCGGCGAAGTACAACCTGATGATACCGGGATCAACCGCGGCGATATCATTGGGTTGATTCACTCTCACCCTGGAAGCGGACCTTATCCCTCAGGTCCCGATAGAACTAATTTTACGGAATTCTGGCAGCCGGAAATTGCCGCAAATGGCGGAGACCCATCGGCGTTCCGGTTATACTTGGTGGGCACAAGGACTGACCCGGGCGGACAAGCGCGCTTGCAAATTCGTGTCTACGATCAGAGCAATCTAGAGGGCGACGAAAATAATCCTGGCCCGGAGGTAAACCCGAATGCGGAACCCTGCCCCAACTAAAGCTGTCATCCCCTGGACCACTGTCGCGGTTTTGGTTGGATTGGCCTCACCGGCTTTCGCCTTGCAGCCACAAGAACCGCCACCTACGCGCGTGAATGGGTTGACGGCGGTCGCGGGCTACTTAGTCCGCGATACACACTCCAACGTCCAAGAGAGCGTCGAGATATTCATCCGTCCGCGCCAAGAGATACGCCTACCGAACGGCTCACCTTGGATCGAGTTCGTAGCACGTCGCAACGTCGTCGGTGATAGTGGCGAAGAGACGACTTGGGCGAACTCCCAAGATTGCCCGGCCCTGCGGAACACTCTCATTTGGCTCACAACCCTGGTCGCGCCTCGGATTGAGATACCGGGCATCTCGCCGAGTGAAAGCTCTCCCGACGGCCGGCGGCCCAGAACCGTTGTAGAGGACGGGCTGCAGACCTTGGTTTGGGGGCGAGGCACTCAGCCTGACCACATCGCCAACACCCGCGTGGAGATTGAAAGTAACGGGGGGCTGGTCGCACAGTTCGGACGCGCAGCAAGGGACAATCTGGCGAGTTGTTGGAGACCTGAAGCAGGCTGACGGCGGTTCTTTTCTCGAGATCACCGACCCGTTACACGCAAGGAATGACCGCCCCCCGCCTGCCCATCTCCGCCCTGTCGGCGGCCGCCGTCGGAACCGTGATCGGCTTCGGCGGCACCGTCGCGCTGGTGGTGCAGGCGGGCCATGTGCTCGGCGCCTCGCCCGACCAGATCGTGTCGATGGTGACGGCGCTCTGCCTCGGCATCGGCCTGCCCGGCCTGCTGCTCAGCTGGCGGATGAAGGTCCCGGTCATCCTCGCCTGGTCCACCCCCGGCGCGGCCCTGCTGGCGGCCTCGACCCTCGGAGTCGGCTGGCCCACCGCCGTCGGCGCCTTCGTGATCGCCGGCGCCCTGATGGTCGTCACCGGCCTCGTCCCCGCGCTGGGGCGGCTGGCGGCCCGCATCCACGGCGGCATCGCCTCGGCCATGCTGGCGGGCGTGCTACTGCCCTTCTGCCTGAGGCTGTTCCTCGTCTTTCCAACCGATCTGGCCCTCGCCGCCGGTCTGTTCGCCGTCTTCCTGATCATGCGGCGGCTGGCCCCGACCTGGGCTCTCCCCGCCGTCCTCGTCGGCGCCTTCGCCGTCCTGGCCCTGCGCGGTCAGGTGACCCTGCCGCCCGGCACCGGCCTGTTCGGCCAGCTGTCGCCGGTCGTCCCGGTCTTCGATCTGAAGGTGGCGGTCAGCCTCGCCCTGCCGCTGTTCCTCGTCACCCTCGTCTCGCAGAACCTGCCCGGCCTCGTGGTGCTCAAGGCCGCCGGCTATGAGCCGCCGCCGGGGCCGCTGCTGCTCTCGACCGGTCTGGCGACCGTCGTCCTCGCCCCCTTCGGCGCCTACGGAATCAACATGGCGGCCATCGTCGCGGCCATCTGCACCGGCCCGGACGCCCATCCGGACCCGCAGCGCCGCTGGATCGTCGGCGTGATCTACGGCGGCCTCTATCTGGTCGTGGCCCTGTTCGCCGCGCCGCTGGCGGGCCTGTTCATCGCCATGCCGCCCGCCGCCCTCGCCGTCCTGACCGGCCTGGCCCTGATCGGCCCGCTGACCGGGGCCCTGTCCGGCGCCATGGCCGAGCCGGACCACCGGGAGGCCGCCGTCATCGCCTTCGCCGCCACCGCCTCGGGCGTCGCCCTGTTCGGCATCGGCTCTGCCTTCTGGGGCCTGCTGGCGGGCTTCGTGGCGCTGGCCGCCCTGCGCTGGAGGCGAAATGCCTAGTCCGGCTCGCGCTCGCCGACCTCATTGGGCCGCACCACCAGCACCCAGCCGTCGGCCAGATGCAGTTCGGGCACGGCGTCGCGGGTGAACGGCAGATACCAGGTCGGGCCACCGGCGGCCGGGGCGATCTCCAGCATGTCGGAGGCGCCGAAATTCTGCACCGACTTGACCGTGCCCAGCACGGTCCCGTCCGGCTCCCGCCCTTCAACGCCGACCAGATCGGTCAGATAGAACTCGTCCTCGTCCGGCTCGGGCAGGCGGTCACGCGGGATGAACAGCTTGAGGCCGCGCATGGCGTCGGCCTGCTCCTTGGTGGCGATCTCCTTCGCCCGCCCGACCACGCCGTTCTTGTCCGGCCGCGCCGAGGCCAGGGTCAATCCGACCGAGCCATCGGCCCGCAGCAGGTCGCGATAGGCCAGAAGGGCCATCGGATCGGCGGTGTAGGCGGTCACCCGCACCTCGCCCCTCACGCCGAAGCCGCCGGCGACCTGTCCGACCAGAATGAGCTTGTCCTGCGCCACGGGCGACCTCGCTTGGATTTACGCCTCAACTCGCGCGAAGCGCGGCAGGCGCCTTCTAAAAAGACGAAAGGCGACGCCCATCGGACGCCGCCTCCCTTCAGATCAAATCCGGCGAACCGGAAGCAATCAGGCTTGCTCTTCGGTCGCTTCGGCAGCCGGAGCTTCTTCAGCAGCGGCTTCAGCGGCCGGGGCTTCTTCAGCCGGAGTTTCTTCAACGGCCGGAGCAGCAGCGGCGGCGGCGGCAGCGGCAGCGGCTTCTTCCTTGGCGCGCTGGGCGGCTTCAGCGGCTTCCACCTTGGCGGCGGCTTCAGCTTCGGCGCGGTCAGCTTCGCGCTGGGCGCGTTCGGCGGCGCGCTCTTGCGCCTTCTTGCCCGGCTGGGCCTTGTTCGGGTTGTTGCCCTGGGCCCACTTCACCTTGCCGGCCAGCGCTTCGTCCTGCGACAGGAAGCGAGCGACGCGGTCGGTCGGCTGGGCGCCCTTGGCCAGCCATTCCGAGATGCGGTCGGCCTTCAGCACGACGCGCTTCTGCTCACCGTCGCGCGGCAGCATCGGGTTGTACGAACCCACGCGCTCGATGAACTTGCCGTCGCGCGGAGCGTGCGAGTCAGCAACGACGATATAGTAGTACGGGCGTTTCTTGGCGCCACCACGGGCCAGACGGATCTTCAGCATTTCGGTCTCTTTTCTTGGAAGTCGTTATTTCTTGGGAGGGAAGCCCGGCAGACCCGGAAGGCCTCCCGGAAGTTGTCCGCCGCCCCCGAGGGGGTTTCCAAGCCCGGCGAGCCGGTCCTGAAGGGCTTTCATTTCGTCGGCGCTCGGCTCGGGCATCTTGCCCCCGCCCATCGCCTTCAGACGGGCCATGTCTGGGCCGCCCATACCACCGCCGCCGAGGCCGCCCAGCATGGCGGCCATCTGCTGCATCTTCTTCGGACCGCCCTTGGACAGCGACTTGACCATGTCGGCCATCTGCCGGTGCTGCTTGAGCAGGCGGTTGATCTCCTGAACCTCGACCCCGGCGCCGGCAGCCACGCGCTTCTTGCGGCTGGCGTTCAGCAGGTCGGGCTTCTTGCGCTCGGCCTTGGTCATCGAGGAGATGATCGCTTCCTGGCGGGCGATCATGCGGTCGTCGATGTTGGCGTCGGCCATCTGGGCCTTCATCTTCGCGACACCGGGCAGCATGCCCATGATGCCCTGAAGACCGCCCATCTTCTTCATCTGCTGCAGCTGGGCGGCAAGGTCGTTCAGGTCGAACTGCCCCTTGGCCAGCTTGCGGGCCATGGCCTCGGCCTTGGAGGCGTCCAGCTCCTGCGACGCCTTCTCGACCAAGGCGACGATATCGCCCTGCCCCAGGATGCGACCGGCGACGCGGCGGGCGTCGAAGACGTCCAGCTGGTCGACCTTTTCACCGGCGCCCATATATTTGATCGGCAGGCCGGTGACGGCCCGCATCGACAGCATGGCGCCGCCGCGGCCGTCGCCGTCGGCGCGGGTCAGCACCAGACCCGTCAGCGGCAGGCGCTCGTGGAAGGCCTTGGCGGTGCGGACGGCGTCCTGACCGGTCAGGCTGTCGGCGACCAGCAGGGTCTCAACCGGCTTGGCGATGGAGGCGACTTCCGCCACCTCGGCCATCAGGGCCTCGTCCAGGGTGATGCGACCGGCGGTGTCGAGGATCAGGACGTCGAAGCCCTGAAGCTTGGCCGACTGCAGCGCGCGGCGGGTGATCTGGACCGCGCTCTCGCCCTTGACGATCGGAAGGGTGGCGACCTCGATCTGCTTGCCGAGGGTTTCGAGCTGCTCCATGGCCGCCGGACGACGCGTATCCAGGGACGCAAGCATGACCTTCTTACGGTCGAACTTGGTCAGACGCAGCGCCAGCTTGGCCGAGGTCGTCGTCTTGCCGGAGCCCTGCAGGCCGGCCATCAGGAAGACGGCGGGCGGGGTGGCGTTCAGGTTCAGCGGAACCGGCTCATCACCGCCCAGCATCTCGACCAGGCCGTCATAGACGATCTTGATGACCTGATCGGCGGGCTTGACCGAGCGGATGACTTCTTCGCCGGTGGCGCGCTCAGTGGCGAAGGCGATGAAGTCCTTGACGACGGGCAGGGCGACGTCGGCCTCGAGCAGGGCCACGCGCACCTCGCGCATCGCCTCCTGCACGTCCTTTTCGGACAGGGCGCCGCGACCGGTGATCCGGTCGAAAACGCCTGTAAGCCGCTCGTTCAGAGCCTCGAACATCAACTACCTCATTTGGCGCAGGCGAGGCGGCTCCATACGAAAACGGCCTCTGGCGACGATCACGTCGGCAGAGGGTTCTCGCCGAGCTCGTCCATCCGAAGATGGGGTCGTCCCGGTGGAGACGCGAGGTTCACTTGCGTCGGAAGCGGCGGCTTATGGCGGAAAGTCGAGGGTTTGTCGACTCAGGATCGGCTCAGACCATGATGTCCAGCAGGACCGCCTCGGTCTTGCCGGAGCGGGCGGCGTCTTCCATCGAGCGCTGCATGGTATCTTCCATCTTCTGCTGGATGAGGCGGGCGATCTCGTCTTCCACCGAGTTGCGCTGCTCGACCGACATGCCGGCGACGCCCTGTTCGGTCAGCTTGTTCTCGGACAGGACCTCGGCGCGGATCTTGGCCTTCAGGGCCTCCATCTTCTGCTCGCGCGCCCATTCGGTGAGCCCCTTCTCGCGGATCTCTTCCCGCTCCGACCGGGCGGCACTTATCGAGGCGGGCGAAATCTGCGGGGTCTCATTGGACCCCATCAGCCCGGCGAGACCACCGAGGAAGCCGTTAATCAACGAAATAGCCATGACTTTCCCTTTCCGCGTCAGGGGCGGGCGTTTGCTGTCAGGGCGAAACTTGCAATCGGCGGACCGAACGCACTTTGGGTTTCGGCGTTGCGGTCAGGCATGGCCAGTCTGAAAACCCCTGATACGGTGAAGGTCACAGCCTCCCCGCTGAGAGACCTCAAGATGATCCAGGCCGCCGACGACCGGTTGAGAGAAGAAGTCCGCCTGCTGGGCGGTCTGCTGGGCGAGGTCATCCTCGCCGAGGGCGGCAAAGAGCTCTACGACCGGATCGAGGCGGTGCGGCAGGCGTCGGTCGCCTGGCACCGCGACGCGGGCGCCGCCGACGCCCAGCGGCTGGAGCATCTGCTGGGCGACCTGTCGCTCGACCAGGCGGTCGGACTGGCCCACGGCTTTGCCGTTTTCTCCCTGCTGGCCAATGTCGCCGAAGACCGGGCGGGCAAGCGGCGCGCCAAGGAACAGACCGCCGCCGGCGCCCGGCCCGACACGCCCGAGGGCGCGCTGGAGCGACTGAAAGCCGCCGGGCGCTCACCCGAGGAGGCCCGCGACCTGCTGGCCTCAGCCCTGATCTCGCCGGTCCTGACGGCCCACCCGTCCGAGGTGCGGCGCAAGAGCGTGATCGACCGGATCGCCGCCGTCTCCGACCTGCTGGACGCCTGCGACCAGAACGGGCTGGCCTGCGCGCCGGACATCCTGACCGCGGGCCTGCGTCGCCAGACCACCATCCTGTGGGCGACCCGGCTGGTGCGGCAGGCCGGACTGGTGGTGCAGGACGAGATCGACACCGTCGTCTCGTTCCTCGACCGCGTCTTCCTGCACGTCGCCCCGGCCCAGTTGGCAGACTGGCGCAAGCGGCTGGATGCGCCTGACCTTCAGCCCTTCATCCGCATCGGCACCTGGGTCGGCGGCGACCGGGACGGCAATCCGAACGTTGACGGCGCGGTTCTGACCGCCGCCTTCCGGACGCAGGCCCGCTCGGTGCTCCGCTTCTATCTGGACGAGGTGAACGCCCTGGGCGCCGAGCTCAGCCTGTCCGGTTCGATGAGCGTCATCTCGCCCGAACTGGCCGCGCTGGCGGAAGCCTCGGGGGATCACTCCTCCCATCGGGCCGACGAGCCCTACCGTCGGGTGCTGAGCCAGATCTACGCCCGTTTGGCGGCGACCCACCCCGTTTTGACTGGCCAGCCCGCCCCGCGCGCCGCCGCCTTCGCCGCCGAGCCCTATGACGGGCCCGACGCCTTCCGCGCCGATCTGGCCGTGTTGCAGGACAGTCTGGTGGCCAACCACGGCGCGGTCTTCGCCGACGACCGACTGGCCCGGCTGATCACCGCCGCCGACGTGTTCGGCTTCCACATGGCGACACTGGACCTGCGCCAGAACTCCGATGTGCACGAGCGGGTGGTCGCCGACCTCCTGAAGGTCGCGGGCGTGGCCGAGGACTATTCGGCGCTCGACGAGGAGGCGCGACTTTCGGTGCTGGCCGCCGAACTGGCCTCGGGCCGCCTGCTGTTCAATCCCTATGAGACCTATGCCGACGAGACGCTTAAAGAGCGGGGCATCCTGCAGGCGGCGGCGAAGGCGCTACGCCTGTTCGGGCCGCAGGCGATCCGCACCCATATCGTCTCCAAGACTGACGCGGCCTCCGACCTGCTGGAGGTCTATCTGCTGCTCAAGGAGGTCGGCCTGTTCCGGCCCGAGGACCCGGCCGCCTGCCCGGTGCAGGCCGCGCCCCTGTTCGAGACCATCGGCGACCTGCGCGCCGCCAGGCACACGCTGGAACGTCTGTTGAAGGAACCCTCCGCCCGCGCCGTCGCCAAGGCGCGCGGGGTGCAGGAGGTCATGATCGGCTATTCCGACTCCAATAAGGACGGCTCCTACCTGACCTCGACCTGGGAGCTGCACGAGGCCTCGCGCGCCCTGCTGAAGGTCACGGACAAGGCAGGCCTGCGGCTGCAGCTGTTCCACGGCCGCGGCGGGGCGGTGGGTCGCGGCGGCGGCTCCAGCTTCGCCGCCGTCCTAGGCCAGCCCCAAGGTACGGTCGCCGGACGCATCCGGGTGACGGAACAGGGCGAGGTCATCGCCAACAAGTACGGCGAACCCGAGGTGGCGCGCCGGAACCTCGACGCCCTGACCTGCGGCGTGCTGCTGGCCTCGCTGGCCCCGCCGCCCGATGCGGAACTGACCGCCAAACACGGCGCCACCCTATCGAAGCTGTCGCAGGCCTCGATGAGCGCCTATCGCGCGCTGGTCTATGAGACCGAGGGCTTCGTCGACTATTTCCGCGCCGCGACCCCCATCGCCGAGATCGCCGACCTGAAGATCGGCTCGCGTCCGGCCTCGCGCACCGCCTCCACCGCCATCGAGGACCTGCGGGCCATCCCGTGGGTGTTCAGCTGGAGCCAGAGCCGGGTCATGCTGCCGGGCTGGTTCGGCTTCGGCTCGGCGATTGAGGGCGTGGACCCCGACCAGTTGCGCGAGATGCATCGCGACTGGCCCTTCTTCCGCACCCTGATCCAGAACATGGAAATGGTCATGGCCAAGGCCGACATGACCATCGCCCGGCGGTACGCGACCCTCGTGCCCGACACCGCGCTGGCGGATCGGGTGTTTTCGGCGATCAAGGCCGAGTGGGACCGGACCGAGGCCGCCGTGCTGTCGATCACCGGACAGGACTCCCTGCTCGGCGGTCAGCCTGAGCTGGATCGGCTGATCCGGCTGCGCATGCCCTATGTCGAGCCGCTCAACCACGTGCAGATCGAACTGATCCGCCGCCGCCGGGCCGGGGACGACGACCCCCGGGTGCGCGAGGGCATTCTGCTGGCCCTCAACGGGGTGGCGGCGGGGCTGCGCAACAGCGGCTGATCAGCGGTCAGTTTTCCGCGATTTAATGCGGCGTCGCGATTTCGCCGCTGAAGTCACACGGGCCTGAAACAGGGGCGGCTCATACGGCCAGGGTCGCCGCCCCCGAGCGACGCAGCGCTCCTCAGGAGACCGCCATGAAGATCCTCGCTTCCCTGTCCGCCGTCCTCGCTCTCGCCGCCGCCGGTTCGGCCTCGGCCGCCGACGCCCGCATCGGCTGGTCCGATCTGAATCTCTCCACCGTGGCCGGAGGCGACGCCTTCGACCAGCGCGTCGAGGCCGCCGCCCGCACTCTGTGCCGCGACGCCCGCCGTCCCGGCAGCCGCCAGAGCGACCGCGCCTTCTGCCAGGCCGCGGTGCGCCGCGAAGCCCTGCGCCAGCTGCCCGCCGCCGCCCAGGTCGACTACGCCTCCAGCCGCCGCGCCGTCGCCTACTAGGCCCTGGCCGAAAACGAAAAAGGGCCCCGCGGATCGCTCCGCGGGGCCCTTGTCTTTCAGGCGTCTCAGTTGGTCGGGAAGCCCCGGACCTTCAGCAGGGCGCTGACGTCCGGATCGCGACCGCGGAAGGCGCGATAGGCGTCGGCGCGATCCGTGGTGTTGCCCGGCGCCAGGATGATCTCCTTGTAGCGACGGCCGATCTCCGGATTGAAGACGTCCCCCGACTCCTCGAAGTAGGCCCAGGTGTCGGCGTCCATCACTTCCGACCACAGGTACGAATAGTACCCGGCCGAGTAGGCGTCGGACGTGAACAGGTGATTGAACTGCGGCAGGCGGTGCCGCATCACGATCTCCTTGGGCATGCCGTAGCGCGCCAGGCTGTCGCGCTCGAAGGCGTCGATGTCGGTCGGCGGCGTGGCCTGGGTGTGCAGATCCATGTCGACCAGGGCCGAGGACAGATAGCTGACCGTCGCATAGCCCTGGTTGAAGGTGGAAGCGCGCTCGACCTTGTCCACCAGCGCCTGCGGCATGGGCTCGCCGGTCTGGTAGTGCTTCATGAAGCCGTCGAGGATCGGGCGCGACAGCACCCAGTGCTCGTGCACCTGCGACGGATATTCCACGAAGTCGCGCGGCGTGCCGCCCAGGGCCGGGTAGTTCACCGTCGAGTTCAACGCGTGCAGGGCGTGACCGAACTCGTGGAACAGGGTCTCGGCGTCATCCAGCGAGATCAGCAGGGGCTCGCCTTCACCCGGCTTGGTGAAGTTGTTGTTGTTCGACGACAGGACGTTCTTGCGGCCGTCGTAGGTCGAGTGCGAGCGGTAGCTGGTCGCCCAGGCGCCCGAACGCTTGCCGGCGCGAGCGAAGTCGTCCGAGTAGAACAGGCCCACGTTGCGACCGGTCGCCTTGTCGTTGACCTCGAACACCTCAACGTCCGGGGTGAAGCCCGGGACCGTGCCCTTGGGCAGGGCCTTGAACTCCAGACCGTACAGACGCTCGGCCATGTAGAAGGCGCCGCGCTTGACCGCGCCCAGCTCGAAGTAGGGCTTCAGTTCGTTCTGATCGAGGTCGTACTTCTGCTTCTTCACCTTCTCGGCGTAGTACAGATAGTCCCACGGCTCGATGTCGTGGCCGGCGATGGCGCGCATGTCCGCCACTTCCTCGGCCACGCGGGCCTTGGCCGGCGCCCAGACGCGGTTCATCAGGTCGCTGGCCGCGGCCGGGGTCTTGGCCATGGTGTCCTGCATGCGCAGTTCAGCGTGGTTGCGATAGCCCAGCAGCTTGGCGCGCTGGTCGCGGAGGCGGACGATCTCGGCGATGGTCGCATTGGTGTCGTTGGCGTCGCCGTTGTCGCCACGGTTCACGAACTTGCGCCACACGATCTCGCGCTGGGCGCGGTCGTCGCCGAAGGTCAGGAAGGGATCGACGCTGGAGCGGGTGTTGACGATGGCCCAGCCCTGAACATTGCGGCTGCGCGCGGCGGCGGCGGCGGCGGCCTTGTTCGAGGCGGGCAGACCGGCCACGCCGGCTTCGGTCGCGATGACCGTCCAGGTGTTCTCGTCCGCGACGACCTTCTGGCCGAAGCTGGTGAAGGCGTTGGACAGGGCGGTGTTGATGCGACCCAGCTCGGCCTTCTTCGACGCGTCCAGCGCGGCGCCGCCGCGGATGTAGGCGTCGCGGCTGCGGGTGATGATGCGGGTCTGTTCGGCGGTCAGACCGGCCGATTGCGCGTTGTCGGCGACCGTCTTGATGCGGTTGAACAGCTTCTCATTGAAGGTGATCTCGTCACCCGCGGCGGACAGCAGGGGCGAGACCTCGCGGTCCAGCGCCTGATAGTCGGCCGAGCCGATGTTCGAGGTCATGACGCCGAACAGCGACATCGCCCGGCCCAGCGGCTCGCCCGCCATCTGCATGGCGACCGAGGTGTTGGCGAAGGTCGGGGCGTCGGGGTTGTTGGCGATCGCATTGATCTCGGCGCGACGCAGTTCGATGCCTTCCAGAATGGCTTCGCGCAGCTTGGGCGCGGTGACCTTGTCCCACGGGGGCACGCCCTCATACGGACCGGTCCAGACCTGCAGCAGCTCGGCGCGCGGGGTCTGGGTCGGCAGCACGGCGCGGGCGATGCGCGCATCTTCCGCATAGCTCGCGGCCGACGAGCCGGAACCACCGACGGTGGCGCAGCCTGCGGTGGCGGAAAGGGCCATGAGGCTGCCTCCGGCGATGAGAAGATGGCGTCTGTGCATGGGAACTCCGTAGCGTCGCTTCGTTTCCCCGGACCCTAGGCCCGGGGCTGGCGAACTGTCACATGAACGCCGTGTAACCTCCAGCCATGGACGGCGGGAGGCGGCGCGGCTAAATCGCCCCCCATGGCCATTGGCGTTTTTGACTCCGGCGTGGGCGGGCTGACCGTTCACCGCGAACTGACCCGACGCTTCCCCGAGCGGGATTTCGTCTATCTGGCCGATCAGGCCAACGCCCCCTACGGCGGTCGCGGCGGCGAGGAGATCGTCGAGCTGACCCGCGCGGGCTGCGAGCGCCTGTTCGAGGCCGGGGCCAATGTCATCGTGCTGGCCTGCAACACCGCCAGCGCCATCGCCCTGCGCCGCCTGCAGCAGACCTGGGTGCCCGAGGCGCGGGCGCGCCATGGTCGCCCGGTCAATGTTCTGGGCATCATCGTCCCGACCATCGAAGCCGCGACCGGCCTGCCCTGGACCTATGAGGCCGAGCAGCGGGCCGAGGGCGAGAAGGTCGAGGCCATCACCGTCAACGGCGTCTTCTGCACCGCCGCCACGGCTATGAGCCGGGTCTATGAGATCGAGATCGACAAGCGGCGCGAGGATCTGGCCGTCTTCTCCGAACCCTGCCCGGGCCTGGCCGGTCTGATCGAGCTGGGCGCCCCGACCGAGGAACTGGAAGTCGTGGTCCGCGACCACGTCGACGCCCTGCGCCGCCGCATCGGCCGTCACCCGGACAAGGCCATCCTGGGCTGCACCCACTATGAGATCGTGGCTGACATCTTCGCCGCGGCCCTGCCGCCTGAGACCGCCATCATCCACCAGCCCGCCGCCGTGGCCGACGCGCTCGAACGCTATTTCGAGCGTCACCCGGAGTATGCGCTCGGCGGCTTGGGCCGTCGCGACTTCCTGACCACCGGCGCCCCAGGCCCGCAGTCGGAACGGGTCAGCCAGTTCTGGGGCGCGCCGTTGAGCTTCCAGTCGGCCTGACTTGACGCCGCCTCCTGATCGGCGGCCACTGCCGTCGGGAGGAAGGACCATGTTGAAATCAGTACTGGCGGCCTGCGCCTTCGCGGCCTCGCTCATCGCCCTGCCCGCCTCGGCCCAGGTGATCGAGCGCGACGCGGACCATTTCGTCCTGCGCTACGAGATGGATCTGGAATCCCCGCCCGAGGACATGTGGGTCTCGTTGGGCGAGATCGGCCAATGGTGGGACAGCGCCCACACCTACAGCGGCGACGCCTCGAACATGACGCTGGCGCTCACGCCCGGCGGTTGCCTGTGCGAGAAACTGGCCGACGGGACCGAGTTCGAGCACGGCCGGGTCGTGGAGGCTGATCCGGAAACCGGCGTCCTGCTGGACGCGCCGCTGGGACCGCTGAAGGGCAAGACCACGATGGCGCGCTGGAGCATCGGCTGGATCGGCGCGCCCGGCGGCGGCGGCTGGCGGCTGGTCATCACCTATGTGGTGCGGGGCGAGGGCGTCGGCGCCTGGGCCGACGGCGTGGACGGGGTGATGCGCACCCAGTACGGCCGCTTCACTTACTTCCTGCACTATGGCGAGGCGCCGGCTTCCACCGACGCCTCGTCCTGAACCCGATCAGTTCGCCAGGGCCGTTTCCGAAGCCACGATACGGCTGGCGGCGTGGACAACCGCGCCGATGCGCAGGGCGGCCTGGACCTGGGTGTTGGGGACGCCGTGCTTGCGCAGCTCGCTCTCGTGGGCGTCCATGCAGGCGCCGCAGCCGTTGATGGCCGAGACAGCGGTCGACCACAGCTCGAAGTCCATCTTGTCGACGCCGGGGTTGGCGATGACGTTCATGCGCAGCTTGGCCGGGAGCGTCGTGTACTCCTGGTTCTTCATCAGGTGCAGGGCGCGGTAGTAGATGTTGTTCATGCCCATGATGGCGGCGGCCGACTTGGCGGCGTTCATGGCTTCCGGCGACAGGATGGTCGCGGCCTGGGCCTCGATGGCCCTGACCACGGGAGCAACGCCGATGGCGTGGGCCGAGGCCAGGAAGCAGCCCCACTTCTGCTGGTCGTTCAGAACCGTTTCGCCGGCCAGCGACGACAGGTTCAGGGAAATGTCCTTGGCGTAGGCCGGGATCAGGTCACGCAAGGCGTCGATGGACATGGGAAAACTCCGTCGAGAGAAACAGGGATCGCGCTCAAGCCGCGAGCGACCGCGTCGCGGGCGTTAGCGCGGAAAAAGAAAAGGCGGCGACGGTCTCCCGACGCCGCCCTCTTTAGGGACGGCCCGGACCCTACTCACGCGGTCCGGACCTCGCCTGGGCCAGTAATTAAGCGGCCAGGGTCTCGCCGCCCACCGGGCGGTTGCAGGCGCACAGCTCGTCGGTCTGCAGGGCGTCAACGACGCGCAGGGTGTCGGCCGGGGCGCGGCCCACGTTCAGGTTGGTGACGTAGACGTGCTGGACGACGTTGTGCGGGTCGACCACGAAGGTGGCGCGCAGGGCGACGCCCTCTTCTTCGTTCAGGACGCCCAGATCGCGGGCGAACTTGCCGCCGTTGTCGGCGAACTGCCAGATCGGCAGGGCGTTCAGGTCGGCGTGGTCACGGCGCCAGGCAAGCTTGACGAACTCGTTGTCGGTCGAACCGCCGAGGACGACGGTGTCGCGGTCCTCGAAGTCCTTACCGAGCTTGGCGAATTCGGCGATCTCGGTCGGGCAGACGAAGGTGAAGTCCTTCGGATAGAAGAAGATGACCTTCCACTTGCCTTCGAAGCTCTCGCCGGTGATCGGCTCGAAGGCCGAGACGCCGCCTTCTTCGTGGCTGTTGAAGCCCGGCTTCACGCCGATAATCTTGAATTCCGGCAGTTTTTGACCGACGCCCAGCATTGCTGTTCTCCTGGATGAGCTTGAAAGATGGAAATCCGGAGCGCCGGGGGAGCGGCGCCGCAGCCGCGAAATGGCGCGTGCGATGCACAAAGTCAATCATTGGAGATCGGAAAGGATGATCGATTTTTTTTATGACCTCCATAGGCCTGACGGGTTCTGACGATCCCCTCCGCCCCCTTTACCCGAGGCGCGCGCAGACGCAGGCTCAGCCCGTAACAGGGAGTTCCAGAATGCGCCGTCTCACCGCCGTCCTGCTGACCCTGGCGACCGCTGTGCCGGTCGTCGCCCCCTCCGCCGTTCTCGCCCAAACTCCGCCCGCCAGCATCGGCGACCGATATGTCCCCGCGCCCTGGTGGATGCGCTCGCCGGTCATCGCCTCCATCGGCTATGTCCGCGCGGAGGTGACCGCCAATCGCGCCTCCTTCGCCGCCAGTTTCCAGTCCATCGACCGGTCGGCGGCCGAGGCAGCGAGGAAGGCCGGCGATCAGGTCCGCGCCCTCAGCCAGGCGCTCGGCGCCTACGGCGTGGATGTGGTCCGGGTCGAAACCACCATCACCACCCGCCCGATCTATGATCAGTATCGCGACGAGAACGGCGTCATGCGCGACAACGTCCGCGCCGACCGGATCGCCCGTTATCAGTCCGACGCGACCGTCAGCGTCACCATCCGGGACGTCTCGGTGCTGGAGCGGGTCTACGCCACCGTCACCGCCTCGCAACCGACCGCCGTCAGCGGCGTGTCGTTCCAGCTTCAGCCTGACAACGCCCTGAAGACCGCGCTGCAGGGCGAGGCCGTGAAGGACGCGGCCCGCCGCGCCCGCGCCGCCGCGGAGAACGCCGGAGCCACCCTGGGCCGGGTGCAGGTGATCGACCCGACCGGCCGCGCCTGTGAAACCGACGTGCTGGCGGGCTGGCCGTCCTATGGCGGCGGAGGGGGACAGGCGACCGATGTGTCGGACATCGTGGTGACTGGCAACCGGATGGAAGCCTATGCACCGCCCCCTCCACCGCCTCCTCCGCCGCCTGCTCCGGCGGGAGCCGCGCCGACCGAGGCTCAGATCGAGGCCGCGCGCCTGGCGCTCCAGCCGCCGCTCCGCGAACTCACGGATCAGGCCTGCGTGGTCTACGCGCTGAACTGACCGGGCGGGTTGACGCCCCGCCCACGCCGCGCGACCGAAGGCGGATGAGCATTTCCTTCAAGGCAGACCCCGCCTTCGACGCCGGTTCCGTCATCGCCCTGGACTGGCCCCTGTGTCAGGTGCGCTTGCAGGACGACACCCGTTTTCCGTGGCTGATCCTGATCCCGCGCCGGGCCGGGCTGCATGAACTCGAGGATCTCGATCCGTCAGAGCGGGCCGTGCTGATGGAGGAGGTGCTGAAGGCCGGGGATGCGGTGCGGCTGCTCGGCGAGGCAGCGGGCCGTCCGGTGCAGAAGCTGAACGTCGGCGCCATCGGGAATGTCACCGCCCAGTTGCATGTGCATGTGGTGGGCCGTCGCCATGACGACGCCCTGTGGCCCGATCCGGTCTGGGGAAAGGGCCCGGCGATCCCCTACGGCGCCTCAGGTCTTCAGGCCGCCGTGTCGCGGCTCAGGCTCAGCGAGGCCGACTGACCGTCACCGCGCGGCTGCGCCCGCCCTCGGTCAGGTTCCCGCGCCAATCGCGCCCGGCGGGTTCCAGCGCCAGCACGCCCAGACCCTCGAGCGTCAGCACGGCGCCGTCAGAGGTCGCCACGCCCGCGCCGGCGGTTCCACGCCAGCCGCCTTCGACCGGGCCGCGCCCGTTGTCGTTCATCACCAGGCCGAACAGGACGCGACCGTGTTCGTCGGTCACCCGCCACTGGCCATCCATAGGCCCGGCGCTCTGATCGACGCGGATTTCCGCCGAGGCCACGCCCTGATCGTAAGCCGTCTCGGTGTCGCCCGGCGAAAACTCATAGGAGCGGACATAGGCCTCGACCGAGACCGGGGCCTCCAGCGGACGGCGGTGCGCGTCGGTCTCTCCATCACCCTGCGCCCGCTCGCGCCCGAAGTCGGACGGCGGCTCGAACGGGCGGATCGCCGGCGCCGCGTACAGCGTCTGCGTAGAGGGATGGGGCGCGGCCTGTTGCAACAGCGCGCCCGCGAAGGCGAGAAGGATGAACCCCGACATGAGATCCAAGCTGACCTCTGGTCGCGCCCGAAGCTAGTGCAGACGTGCCACACGCGAAATCGTGATGTGCCCCGCACACCCCGATCACGCGTCTGCGAGACGATCAACGACCTTGGCCGCGTTGACCCCCCGGTCCCGGCTGACTAAAGCCTGTTCACCGATTTCGAGCGCCTGATTTCGCTCAGGTTTTTGAGAACCATTCGCAATATGTCGAGCTCCCCTCTGCCGGGCGACGCCTCCAACGAACAGTCGGCCGATCGCACCGGTCGCTTCGTGCGTCAGCCCAATGGCCGCATCCGGCCGCTGTCTCCCCACCTCCAGATCTGGCGCTGGCACGTCACCATGGCGGCCTCGATCCTGTTCCGGGTCACCATCGGCGCGATGAGCGTCGCCTCGGCGATCGCCGTGGGCTGGCTGGCCGCCCTGGCCTTCGGGCCGGAGTCCTACGCCAAGGTCTCCGCCTGCCTGGGCTCGCCGTTCGGCCTGTTCATCGCCTTCGGCCTGACGGTGGTGCTGTTCTCCTTCATCCTGAACGGCGCCCGCCACCTCTTCAACGACACGGGCCGGGGCCTGACGCTGAACTCGGCCAACCTGCTGTCCAACGTCGCCGTCTGGGCGCCGATCCCGCTGGGCGTGCTGTTCTGGGTCCTGCTGTTCGCCACCGGGAGGGTCTCGCTGTGAGCGGCCAAAACACCAAAAACGGGGCCAAGTTCAAGAACAACGTCAAGATTTCCGAGCGCCACGGCTCGGGCGAATGGCTGATCGAACGCGTCGCACTGGCCCTGCTGATCCCGCTGGGCCTGTGGGTCCTGGCCAGCGCCTTCAGCCTGGCCGGTTCCGGCTATGACGCCCTGCTGACCTGGTTCGCCAGCCCGCTGAACGCCGGCCTGCTGATCGTCACGGTCCTGGCCCTGTTCACCTTCGTCAGCCTGGCCTGGAAGGTGATCGTCGAGGACTACGTCCACAAGCCGTTCTCCAAGACCTTGGCGCTGGGCGCCCTGAACCTCGTCTTCCTGGCGCTGGCGGCTGTCAGCGTCTTCTTCATCGTGCGTCTGGCGCTGGGTTCGGCCCCGCTGCCGGCTGGTATCGGAGCCTGATCGGTGGCTGCTTACGAATTCGTCGATCACGCCTATGACGTCGTGGTCCTCGGCGCCGGGGGCTCGGGCCTCCGCGCCGCCCTGGGCGCCGCCCAGCAGGGCCTGAAGGTCGCCTGCGTGACCAAGGTCTTCCCGACCCGCTCGCACACCGTCGCGGCGCAGGGCGGCATCTCCGCCTCGCTCGGCAACATGGGCGAGGACTCGTGGAAATGGCACATGTACGACACCGTGAAGGGGTCGGACTGGCTGGGCGACCAGGACGCCATCGAGTACCTGGTCCGCGAGGCGCCCAAGGCCGTCTACGAGCTGGAACACTGGGGCGTGCCCTTCTCGCGCACCGATGAAGGCAAGATCTACCAGCGCGCCTTCGGCGGCATGACCCGCAACTATGGCGAAGGCCCGGTGCAACGCACCTGCGCCGCCGCCGACCGCACCGGCCACGCCATCCTGCACACCCTCTACGGCCAGTCGGTCCGTCGCGAGGTCGAGTTCTTCGTCGAGTATTTCGGCCTGGACCTGATCATGCAGGACGGCGTCTGCACCGGCCTGACCGCGCTGAAGCTGGACGACGGCACCCTGCACCGCTTCCGCGCCAAGATGGTCATCCTGGCCACCGGCGGTTACGGCCGCGCCTACTTCTCGGCCACCTCGGCCCACACCTGCACCGGCGACGGCAATGCCATGGTGCTGCGCGCCGGCCTGCCCTGCCAGGACATGGAGTTCGTGCAGTTCCACCCGACCGGCATCTACGGCGCCGGTTGCCTGATCACCGAGGGCGCTCGCGGTGAGGGCGGCTATCTGACCAACTCGGAAGGCGAGCGCTTCATGGAGCGCTATGCGCCGACCGTGAAGGACCTGGCCCCGCGCGACATGGTCAGCCGCTCCATGACCATCGAGATCCGCGAAGGTCGTGGCGTGGGCCCGAACAAGGACCACATCTTCCTGCACCTGGATCACCTCGATCCGGCGATCCTGCATCAGCGCCTGCCGGGCATCTCGGAAAGCGCCAAGATCTTCGCCGGCGTCGACGTCACCAAGGCGCCGATCCCGGTCCTGCCAACCGTCCACTACAACATGGGCGGCATCCCGACGAACTATCACGGCGAGGTGCTGACGCTGCGCGACGGCAACCCGGACAGCGTGGTTCCGGGCCTGATGGCCGTGGGCGAGGCCGCCTGCGTCTCGGTGCACGGCGCCAACCGCCTGGGCTCGAACTCGCTGACCGACCTGGTCGTGTTCGGTCGCGCCGCCGGTCTGCGCACCGGCGAGGTCGTCGACAAGAACAGCGCTGTTCCAGACGCTCCGGCCGCGACCACCGACAGCCACCTGGCCCGTCTGGATCGCTTCCGCTTCGCCGACGGCTCGACCCCGACCGCCAAGCTGCGCATTGAGATGCAACGCGCCATGCAGTCGGACGCCGCGGTGTTCCGCACCGGCAAGACGCTGGAGGAAGGCGTCCAGAAGCTGCGCGCCATCCACGCCGCCGGCGACGACATCAAGACCACCGATCGCGGCCTGATCTGGAACACCGATCTGGTCGAGACCCTCGAGTACGACAACCTGATCGACCAGGCGCTCGTCACCATCGAGGGCGCGCTCAACCGGACGGAATCGCGCGGCGCCCACGCCCGCGAGGACTATCCGGATCGCGACGACACGAACTGGATGAAGCACACCCTCGCCTGGAAGACCCCCGGCGACGCGGTGAAGATCGACTATCGTCCGGTGCATAATTACACGATGTCCGACGAGGTCTCGTACATCGAACCCAAGGCGCGGGTGTACTAATGGTCCAGCTGGCTCTTCCCCGGGGCTCCAAGCCCACCACCGGCAAGGTTCACAAGGCCCCCGCCGGCGCCAAGAACGTCAAGACCTACAAGGTCTATCGGTACGACCCCGAGGTCGACGCCGATCCGCGCTGGGACACCTTCGAGGTCTCGGCCGACGATCACGGTCCGATGCTGCTGGACGCCCTGATCCATATCAAGAACGAGATCGACCCGACCCTGGCCTTCCGCCGGTCGTGCCGCGAGGGTATCTGCGGCTCCTGCTCGATGACCATCGACGGGCGCAACACGCTGGCCTGCACCAAGGGCATGGATGAGTGCGCCTCGGACACCATCTCGATCGGGCCGCTGCCGCATCAGCCGGTAGTCAAGGATCTGGTGACCGACCTGAGCCTGTTCTACGCCCAGTACGACTCGATCCAGCCGTATCTTCAGTCGGACGAGCCCGATCCGACCACGGAACGTCTGCAGTCGCCGGAAGACCGCGCCAAGCTGGACGGCCTGTACGAGTGCATCCTTTGCGCCTGCTGTTCGACCTCGTGCCCGAGCTACTGGTGGAACCAGGAAGAGTACCTCGGCCCGGCGGCCCTGCTGCAGTCCTACCGCTGGATCGCCGACAGCCGTGACGACGCGACGGACAAGCGCCTCGACGACCTTGAGGACCCGTTCAAGCTCTACCGCTGCCACACGATCATGAACTGCGCCCAGGTTTGCCCGAAGGGGCTGAACCCGGCCAAGGCCATCGCCGAGACCAAGAAGCTGATGGTCGCGCCCAGCCGCAAGAAGGAAAAGGCTTCGGCCTGATCCCGATGACCGAAGTTCTCCTCTTCTCCTACGGCACCCTCCAGGATCCGCGGGTGCAGGAGGCGAACTTCGGACGCCGGCTGGACGGTTCGGCGGACGCCCTGTCCGGCTATGGCCGGACCCTGGTCGAGATCACTGATCCGGAGGTTCTCGCCGAAAGCGGCCTGGCCCACCACCCGATCGTCCGCCCGACGGCGGACGGCTCGGGCCGGATCGACGGCACGGTCTTCCGCATCACCGAAGCCGAGCTTCGCGCCGCCGACGACTACGAGGTCAACGACTACCACCGCATCCGCGTGACGCTGGAATCCGGGCAGGACGCCTGGGTCTATGTCGCCCGGCCATAGTCTGATAGCAGCCCTCTCATGGCGAAGATCACCTACATCGAGCACGACGGCCGCGAGCATACGGTCGAGGTCAAGAACGGCCTCAGCGTCATGGAAGGCGCGATCCGGAACAATGTCCCGGGCATCGACGCCGACTGCGGCGGCGCCTGCGCCTGCGCCACCTGCCACGTCTATGTGGATGAGGCCTTCCAGGCCGAGACCGGCCGCGCCTCGGCCATGGAAGAGTCCATGCTGGACTTCGCCGAGAACGTTCAGCCGAACAGCCGCCTGTCCTGCCAGATCCGCGTCTCGGACGATCTGGACGGCCTGATCGTCCGCCTGCCGGAAAGCCAGCACTGACACCCGAACTGATCGCCCTGATCGGTCGCCTGATCCAGGCCGGCCCGACGGATCGCCCGCCGGTCATCGGCATCGCCGGATCGCAGGGCTCGGGCAAGACCACCCTCGCCCGCGCGGCGGCGGAGGCCTTCGGGGCGGCGCAGCTGTCGCTGGACGATGTCTATCTGACCCAGACCCAGCGGGCGGCGATGGCGCGGGACGTCCATCCCCTGTTCGCCACCCGTGGGCCGCCCGGCACCCATGATCTGGCTCTGCTGGAGCGGAAGATCTCGGCCCTGTCCGTGGCGGGACCGCAAGACAAGACGCCGCTGCCCGTCTTCAACAAGCTGACCGATGGGCGACTGCCCGAGATCGACTGGCCGCGCTTCCGGGGCCGCCCTCGCGCCATCCTGATCGACGGCTGGTGTCTGGGCGCCCTGCCCGAAGCGCCCGATGCGCTCACTCATCCCCTGAACCGACTGGAGACGGAGCGCGATCCGGACGGCGTGTGGCGCAAAGCCGTCAACGCCTTCACCGGCGGCGACTATCTGGCCCTGGCCGAGCAACTGGACGCCCGGCTGTTCCTGCGCGCCCCGGATTTCGACGCCGTTCTGGACTGGCGATGTGAGCAGGAGGAAGGGCTGCGGGGCCACGACCTGACCGCCAAAGAGCGTCACGCCATCGCCGATTTCATCCAGTATTTCGAGCGCCTGACCCGCAGGATGATCGATGGCGGCGTGCGCATGGACGTCGTCGTGCAACTGGATCGAAACCGATTGCCGGTCAGTATCACCTCATGAGTTCCCAGGACCGTCGCTTTGAACCGCGCTCGCCCGCCAATGCGCGCGGAGTCGTCGTCGCGCCCGGGCTGGAGATGCCCTGCGTGATCGCGGACGTCTCCACCGCCGGGCTGAAGGTGAAGCTGGACCGCAAGCTGGCCCTGCCGCCGCAGGTGCAGGTGGTCGACATCGCCCAGGGCGTCGTCATCGACGCCGACGTCGCTTGGTCGAAAGGGCAGGAAGCGGGCCTCAAGCGAAAGGGCCAGGCCAATCTGCGCGGCCTGACCCCCTCCCGTCTCGCCGCCGCCCGGGCGGCCTATGTCCGGGCCGGCGGGCGCTAGTTCAGCGTCCGCGCCATAAAGGCCACGACCTTGGGCCAGGCGTCGGCGCGCGCCGCCGCATCGGCCTGGGGCGTGCCGCCGCTGCGCTCCACCTGACGCCATCCGCCATCACCGACCAGATCGTGACCAGCGTCCGGATAGACCGCGGTCTCGGTTTGCAGCCCCGCCGCGGCCCGATCCGTGAAGATCTCCCGCACCGCCTGGGCCGAGTTCCACTGGGCATCCTTGCCGCCCGCGATCAGCAGCAGGGCGCCGGGATAGTTTTCGACCGGGATGCGGGCAGCCGCGGCCTTGTCCGGATGGTCGGCGCGGCCGTTCTCATGGATGGCGCGCAGATCCGCCGCCGGACCGGCCAGCAGGCCTTCGACGAAGCCGCGATAGGGCGTGAAGGGCAGGGGCTGGCCGCCGAACGAGAAGGACGATCGGGTGCCCTCGGCCTCGACCATCTCCAACCCCCAGCCTTCCCAGACCACGTCGGTCGGGGCGTAGGCGACGATGCTGTCGATCCACGGATAGCGGCTGCCCGCGATCAGGGCGAACTCGGCCCCCTTGGAAGCGCCGAACAGGCCGAAACGCTCGACGTCGGCGCCGGGCATGCCGCGCAGGGCCTCGCGCAGTTCGGCGATCTGATCGACACGGATGTCGATGAAGCTGCCGGGCAGATCGGGGAATTTCGGCGGCGGGCCGTATTCGCCCCAGTTCGGCGAATAGTAGGGCAGGCCCACGGCGGCGTAACCCATCCGCGCCAGGATCGGGCCGAAGCGCGTGCTGGCCTCGTCATTGCCGTCGGCGCCGTGGAGGATGACCACCACCGGCTTGGGTTGGTCGCCCACGGTGTAGAGGACGGCGTGCGGGAAGCCCGCGATCGGGCGCTGCGTTACATCCTGCGCCGTCGCCGCGCCTCCGAAGAGGAGGGCGGCGATCAGGGTCAGCAGGCCGGTTAGTCGGTTCAGCATGGAGAACTCCCGCGGCGGATCATCCGCCTTCATGAAGGTAGTCGCCGCGCGAACCGGGATTGGATGCGGCCGGAAGTTCAAACCCCGTCGGGCATGGTTCCGGCGTTGATGGCGATGCGGCCGATCAGACCCTTCACGATCAGGTCCAGCGGCGAGCCTTCACGATAGTCGGCGGCGGCGACGAAGTTGACCCGGTCCTCGGAGATCAGGGAGTAGATTTTCTTCTGGTCCTTCTCGGAGTTGCGCGGGTCATAGACCGCGATCGAGAAGCCGCCCTTGGTGTGCATCATCTTCATGGTCGGAACGTCGGTGTCCCCGTCGCCCAGGAAGATCATCCGTTCGAACGGGATCGGGCGAGCGTCGTCCGGCATGAATTTGTTGATCTTGTCGTGCTCCCAGTGGTTCAGCACGCCCTTGTTGATGCGGAACAGGTACTGGGTCTTGGTGGTGTAGTTCACCCCCACCGCCGGCCAGATCGCCACGCCGTTCCGGTCGTAAACGAATTTCGATGCGAAGACGTGGTGGAACTCCTCGCGGATCGGGCAGCCGTCGATCATCTCCTCCAGCCCGGCGGAGATGATGTAGTGCTCGATATCGAGGCCGTACTCGCGGCCCTTTTCGTTGATGCGCTCGAACCAGCCCTTGCCGGTCAGGTCGTTCTTCAGCCCGTCGAACAGCTTCACGTCCTGGCCGTGCTCGCGCAGCCCCTCGCGGGTGATCGGCGCCCCGTTCTGGCGGGCGTGCTGCAGCATCAGTTGCATGTACATCAGGATGCCGTCCCCGTCGGCCTCGCGGGTCAGGGTTTCGGCCTCGCCCCAGAAGTCGCCGATGCCCATGCCGACGGACGGAATGAAGCTGACTTCCTGCATATTCCCCCGGGCGAGGGTGCCATCGAAGTCGTAGATGAGGGCGGTCTTGAGCAGCTTGGCCATAGGGCGGATCCTGAAGTTCTCCGCCGCTCTATACCAAACTAGCCGAGCCGCAACTCCGGGGCGACCGCCGCGCCTGCGGCCTCAAGCGGCAGGTGGAGGATGAAGGCCGCGCCCTTGCCCGGTTCGCTCTCCACCTCGGCCCAGCCGCCGTGCAGTTCGACCAGCGCCTTGACCAGCGCCAGACCGACCCCCGGCCCGCCGCGCTCGCGCCGGACGAAGCGGTCAAAGACGTGGGCCTGCAGGTGGTAGGGAATGCCCCGCCCGGTGTCCTCGACCCGGATGCGCACTTCTGACGGCGCGCCTTCGGCGATCAGATTGACCTCGCCGCCCTCCCCCACCGCCCGGGCGGCGTTGTCCAGCAGGTGCTCCAGCGCCTGACCCACCCGCTGGGCGTCGGCGCGGATCGGGCGCAGGCCGGTCGGACAGGCGACGGTCAGGGCCGCTCCACGCCCCTCGATCCGTGCACGGACCTTGTCGGCGGCGGCGTCCAGAAGATCGCAGACCCGCACGTCGCCCAGGGTCAGCTCCATCTCGCCGGCGTCGATCTGGGCCATGTCCAGGACATCGTCGATGGAGGTGGCCAGCTGGCTGGCCGCGACACGGATGGCGCCCGCGTGCTGGCGGCTGCGCTCGGGCAGTTCGCCCTGAAGCTCCAGCAGTTCGGAATAGCCGACGATGGTCGTCAGCGGGGTGCGCAGTTCATACGAAACGCTGCCCACGAACTCGCGCTTCAGGGCGGTGGCCTCCTCCAGAGCCTGGGCCTTGGCGGCCAGGGCCTGCTCCAGATCCCGGCGGGCGGTGACGTCCGAGAAGGCGACCAGGGTGGCGCCGTCCGGCAGCGGCCGGGTCTGCCAGGCGGCGACGCGACCGTCGGCGGTGCGCCCCTCGCCCGAGATCGGCACGCGGCTTTCCGGGTCCGGATCGGCCACCCGAGCCTTCAGGCCCAGCCAAAGACTCGGATCGGGCATGGTCGCTTGGCACAGGGCGGCGACGGCGTCGAAGTCCCCGGCGGCGCGCAACTGCTCGCTCGACACGTTCCAGAAGGTCTCGAAGGCCTCGTTGTGCAGGCGGATGCGGCCGTCCGAGCCGAACACGGCCACGGCGTCGTTCAGCTTGTCTAGGGTGGCCGTCTGGACCTGGAGCTGGGCGTTGAAGCGGCTGCGCAGCTTCAGCTCATCGGTGATGTCCGAGAACAGCAACAGGACGCCGCCCAGCGGGTGCGGCTGCCGCACGACACGCAGGGTGCGCCCGTCCGGCAGCGACCAGCTATCGTCCGGCGCGGCGGCCGAGGCGCCGTAGAAGTCCAGTTCGCGCGCCTTCCAGCCCGCATAGTCGATCACTTCCGGCAGCAGGCGGCGCTGGCGCAGGCGGTCCAGCAGTTCGGCGTGCGTCGGGCGCTCGTCCAGATAGCCGGGATCGACGCTGAACATCTGCTGGAAGGCGGTGTTGTGGAAGGCCAGCCGCTTGGACGGGCCGAAGATGGCGACCGCGTCGGCGATGTGGTTCAGAGTCTCGTCATGGGCCTCGACGTGACGACGCAGGGTGTCGCGCGTCTCTTCGGCGTCGGTCATGTCCAGGGCGAAGGCCAGGACGCCACCGCCGGGCGCGGGTTCGGCCACGATCCGCCAGGCGCGACGGCGACCGCCGCCGGTCGTCCAGCGGAAGCCTTCCTGGCGCTGATGCAGGCGGCCCGCCTCGGCCACGATGGCGTCGGCGCCGCGGTCGAAGGTCAGGCCCTTGTCGCGCGCGGCCTCGGCGGTCTCGACCTTCATCTCGGCCAGCCAGGCGCGGTTGGCCCAGGCGAGGCGTCCGCCCGCATCGACCACCCATGTCGGGGCCGGATAATAGTCGGCCAGCAGGCCCAGCCCGCTCTCGGCGGCGGCGCCCATCAGGCCCAGACGCGACACGCGCAGCCAGGCGGCGCCGGCGGCGGATCGACCCTCGACCGCCCAGGCGCCCGACTGACCCTCCAGCACGGCGTCGAACGCTTCGCCCCGGTCGATCAGCCCGTCCAGGCGCGGCCCCGCCACGTCGCGCACAGCGTCCAGCACCACCATGACGGGGTCAGACGGGAAGACGTCGGCGCCGTTCGTCAGATCACGGACGATGATGTCCCAGGTCGCGGGCGAACCCAGTCGGTTCGCGCCTCCGCCGGGGGTCAGGGCGACCCGCACATCCTCGAAAGCGGCCAGGGCGCCGTCACGGGCTGAGAGATCGGCGTGGGCCTGCCCCATGGCGGCTTCCAGCGCGCGATTGCGGTCCGCCAGCCGCCCACGCAGCCGCGCGGCCCAGGCGCTGAGCGCCAGGGCGAGACCCGCGGCGCCCGCGGTCGCGACATAGGCGATGTCCGCCTCGGCCATGTGGTGTCGTTCAGCTCCCGCAGCTTGATTCGGTAACCATACCTGAAGAGGGATTCGGGACTAGGGATTAAGGGCGCTGAGGAAATGACTGAGGGCCATCGGTCGCGGGCTTCGAGCCTTCCCAACCTGATCCCCAGTCCCTAATCCCTAATCCCTATGTGGAAAGACCAACTCGCCCCGTCCCTCGAGGACTTCGCCCGGCTGGCGCAGGAGGCGTTCGACGCCCTGCCCGAACCGTTCAAGGGGCTGGCGGGAGATGTCGTCATCCGCATAGACGACTTCGCCGATGATGAGGTTCTGGCGAGCTTCGGCATGGAGGACCCGTTCGAGCTGACCGGTCTGTATCACGGCGTCGATATCGGCCTGCGCGACAGCATGGGGCCGGCCGCCGAGCCCTCGCGCATCTTCCTGTATCGCCGCCCGATCCTCGACGAATGGTGCGAGCGCGGGGACGTGGGCCTCAGTGAGATCATCGCCCACGTCCTGATCCACGAAATCGGCCATCACTTCGGGCTCGACGACGACCAGATCCATCACATTGAGGATGAGGCGGACTGAAAAGCGTCAGTCCCTGACACCAGCCTTGTGCAATGCCGCACTGGCTCGGAACCGTAAGCGAGCGCAACGGTCTGTGACCTCTGCCTCCGCATCCGGAGGACAATCGCACCTGCTCGCTAGCCACTCGAGGTCAGATGGATCGAGCCAGAGCGCAATACGGCCCTTGGATTGTTCGTCGGTGGGGTTAGTCGCAGCCACGGGGCGTTCCATGAAATCAGCCTACCGCCACCCCGCCTTAAATCCAGCGCGATCTGTGGTATAAGCCCGTTCTCCCGACCTCGAAGGATGCCGCCTTGAGCCTGACGCTCGACCTTTCGCGCACGACCGCTCCCGCTGTCCAAGCCCCCGTCAACCTGTCCGGTCTGACGCGCGCGGAGCTGCGGCAGGCGCTGATCGACGCCGGGGTCTGTCCGCCCGAGAAGGCCAAGATGCGAGCGTCGCAGGTGTGGAGCTGGATCCACCACTACGGCGTCACCGACTTCGCGGCGATGAGCAATGTCGCCAAGGACATGCAGGCCAAGCTGGCCGAGGCCTTCACCCTGGCCCGCCCCGAGATCGTCGAGCGTCAGGTGTCCAAGGACGGCACCCGCAAATGGCTGATCCGCACCGCGCCGGGCATCGAGATCGAGACCGTCTACATTCCCGACGTGGGCCGCGCGGGCGCCCTGTGCGTGTCGTCGCAGGTCGGCTGCACCCTGAACTGCACCTTCTGCCACACCGGCACCCAGAAGCTGGTCCGCAACCTGACCGCCGCCGAGATCGTGGCCCAGGTTCAGGTCGCCCGTGACGACCTCGGCGAATGGCCGTCGCCCAAGGAAGACCGCCGCCTGTCGAACATCGTGTTCATGGGCATGGGCGAGCCGCTCTACAATCTGGACCACGTCTCCAACGCCATCGACATCATCTCGGACAACGAGGGCATCGCCATCTCGCGCCGCCGGATCACGGTGTCGACCTCGGGCGTGGTGCCGAAGATCGCCGAGCTGGGCGAGAAGACCCAGACGATGCTGGCCATCAGCCTGCACGCCACCAACGACCCGCTGCGCGACGTCCTGGTGCCGCTGAACAAGAAATACCCGCTGGAACAGCTGATGGCGGCGATCCGGGCTTATCCGGGTCTGTCGAACGCGCGCCGCGTGACCTTCGAATACGTCATGCTGAAGGGCGTCAACGACAGCCCCGAGGAAGCCCGCGCCCTGATGAAGCTGATCGAGGGCATTCCGGCCAAGATCAACCTGATCCCGTTCAACCCCTGGCCCGGCGCCGACTACCAGTGCTCGGACTGGAAGACGATCGAGCGCTTCGCCGCCATCCTGAACAAGGCCGGCTACGCCAGCCCGATCCGTACACCGCGCGGTCGCGACATCCTGGCCGCCTGCGGTCAGCTGAAGTCCGAGAGCGAAAAGATTCGAGCGTCGGCGGCGCGCAAGGCGGCGGTGGACGAGGCGGAAGCCGCCTGACGGCGACACACGCCGTCACCAATCTTGACCACCTGTGGCATCCGCGCGCTTGCGGATTGGGGCGAAAAACGGGCAATCGTTCCAGACCCCCTGACCCACCGGATTCCCATGGACTCCACGTCCCTTTCCAGAGTGCTCGACAGCGCCGAGGTGCAAGCCTTCGCCACCGGCTTCCCCACGACCTTGGCCCATCTGGCCGTGACCCTGGGTCTGCTGATGGTGGGCGCGATCATCTATGCCCTGTTCACGCCGTGGAAAGAGATCGCGCTGATCCGCGAGGGCAACGCCGCCGCCGCGGTCGCCTTCGCCGGGGTGCTGGTCGGCCTGGCCATTCCGCTGGCCGTCAGCCTCAGCGTCTCGACCTCGATCAAGGACATCGTCCTGTGGGGCATCGCCACCCTGGCGCTGCAGCTTCTGGCCTTCCGTCTGGTCGAGCTGTTCCTGACCGGTCTGCCCCAGCGCATCCGCGAGGGCGAGGTCTCCGCTGCCGTCCTTCTGGTCGGCGCCAAGCTGTCCACCGCCCTGATCCTGGCGGCGGCTCTGACGGGCTGAGCCGATGCGGCCGCCCGACTGGTTGATCTACTCATCGGTGCTGGGCGCGCTGCTGTTCGCTTCACTGAACCACCGCGAGAACGCCGACGCGCCCCCGGCCCCGCCCGCGCCCGATGATGTCGAGGGCGCCCTGCTGGGCCCTGTCACCCCGTTCGATCCGGCGGTGACCGTCAACGCCCCGGACATTCCGTTCCAGCCCAGCACGGGCACCGCCTTCTCCATCGCCCGGACCGGCCGATGGGTCACCGCGCGGCACGTGGTCGAAGGCTGCCGCCGCCCCGCCATCCTGGTCGGCGGCGGACGGGCCGTGGCCGCCGACGTCCGGCTGGCCCCTCGCGCCGACATCGCCGTGCTGGAGACCGTGGGCGGTCCGCCCGCCCTGCCGCTGGCCCCGCAGGGCAGTCTGAGACAAGGCCAGCGCGGCTTCCATCTTGGCTACCCGCAAGCCCGCGCGGGCGAGGTGACCAGCCGCCTTCTCGGTCGCGAGACCCTGAACATCCGGGGCCGGGGCGAACGGGACGAGCCGGTGCTGGCCTGGGCCGAGGTCGGTCGCACCGATGGACTGGGCGGCACGCTCGCGGGCCTGTCGGGCGCCCCGGTGATAGACCGTCAGGGCCGCGTCGTCGGCGTGACCATCGCCGAAAGCCCCCGCCGGGGCCGCATCTACACGACCTCGCCCGACACCTTCCAGCCGACGGTGCGCGAGGTTCAGGGCGCGGACGAACCGGTGACCGGACGCGTCGTCACGGTCGACAACTACGGCCTCGTCGCCGACGATCTGCGCCGCGACCTGCGCGTCGCCCGGGTGGTGTGCCTGTCGGCGTAAGCCGTCGGCATCATCGTCGGCGTATCAACTCGCCGTCGTCGAAATCACACGAGATCTGTCGTCGAACTCTCCGGCGTTCGGATGGGGCGAACGCGCCCCATCCGGCCCGGGATGACGCCCTACTTCAGAGCCGCCGTATCCAGATCCAGCGCGGTCAGCGGCAGGACTTCGACGTTCGGATATTTGGCGCGCAGACCGTCGATGAATTTCGACGCATCCCCGACGATCACCAGGCTGGCGTTGGCGACCGGCAGGTGTTCGGCGAAGGCGGCCTGAACCTGTTCCGGCGTGATCGCCTCGACGCGACCGACATAGGCGGCCAGGTCGCTCATCGGCAGATCATAGAGGGCCAGGCTGGCCACCGCGCCGCCCAGACCATCGACGGTCTCCAGCGAACTGCCGAAGGCGCCGGTGACGATGGCCTGACGGGTGGTCATTTCGCTGGCGGTCGGCTGGCTAGTCGACAGGCGGTTCACCTCGCCCAGGATCAGGTCGGCCACCTCGACGGCGGCGTCGTTGCGGGTCTGGGCCGAAGCGACGAAGGCGCCCTCGCCCTGGCGCACGCCGAGGTTCGAGCGGGTGCCGTAGCTGAGGCCGCGCTTGATGCGGATCTCCTGGTTCAGGCGCGAGGTGAAGCTGCCGCCCAGCAGGGTGTTGCCCAGGGTCAACGGGAAGAAGTCCGCATCCGTCCGGGCGATGCTGCGCATGGCCACATAGACCGCCGCCTGACCGGCGCCGGGCTGATCGATAACCACGACGCGCGGAGCCACCGCCGCGCCCGCCGGATTGGCGCGCGGCGCCGGAACCGGGCCCGTGGCGCGCCAGTCGCCGAAGGCCTGTTCGGCCAGGGCGCGGGCCTGGGCCACAGTGATGTCGCCGGAGAAGATCAGGCGCGCGGTTTCCGGCCGATAACGCGAGGCGTGGAAGGCGGAGACATCCTCGCGGGTCAGGCCCGGCAGGGAGTCAGGCGTGCCGCCACCCGGCGCGCCATAGGCGGCGTTCCCGTACACCAGACGACCGGCGGCCATGCTGGCGACCGGGCCGGGCGAGCTGAGCGAGACGCGCAGGCCGTCCAGCGACTGATCCCGCTGCCGTTCGACTTCTTCAGCCGCGAAGTCCGGACGACGGACCACATCGGCCATCAGGGACAGGGCCTGCGGGAAGACGTTGGCCGGGGCGTTGACCGAGACGTTCGAGAAGTCCGCGCCGGACGAGGCGCCGAGCTGGGCGCCCAGCTGTTCGATCTCGGCGGCGATTTCCGGCGCCGAGCGGCCGCTCGACCCCTGGGTCAGCAGACCGGCGGTCAGGACCGACAGGCCGGTCTTGGCGCCATCATCCGCCGAACCGGCGGCCAGACCCAGACGGGCCGAAATCAGCGGCAGGCCCGGCTTGCGGGCGACATAGACTTCCAGCCCGTTGGCCAGGGTGAAGGTCTCCACCGCCGGGGTGACCAGATCGACCGCCGGACCGGCAGCCGGGATCGGGGTGCGCTGGCTCTCGGGCAGCAGTTCGAACACGCGGCCGACGGGGGCGAGATCGGCCACCTTCACCGGAGCGTCGACGTCCACCGACTGGGCCGTGACCGGGTTCTGGTCGTCAGCGTTCAGATAGCGAATGCTGATGCTGCGCTGGTCGGTCAGATAGCGGCGAGCGACGCGCTGGATGTCAGCGGCGGTGACGGCCTGCAGGGCGGCGATCTCGGCGTCGGCGGCGGCGGCGCCGCCGGTGTTGATCAGCGACCAGCCGAGCACATTGGCGCGATCCTCGACCGTCTCGCGCTCGCGCAGGGCGCCGGCGACCAGTTCGTTCTTGGCTTCCGTCAGTTCGGCGGCGGTGACCGGCGCGTCGCGCAGACGGGCGGCCTCGGCGCGGAGCGAGGCCAGGCCGGCCTCCGGCGTCTCGCCCTCGGCCATGATGGCGTAGGTGATGACCGCGCCGGCCTGCTGGCTGGCGTCAACGCTCGAGCTGGTCTGGGTGGCGATCTTCTGATCGTAGACCAGCGAGCGATACAGGCGCGAGCTCTCGCCCGTGGACAGGATGCCGTCCAGCACGGTCAGGGCCGCGCGGTCCGGGTCGTCATAGCGAACGCCCGGCCAGGCCAGGACCACCGCGGGCAGCGGCACGTTCGGGGCGTAGAAGGTCGCCTCGCGCGGGCCAGTCGGTTCGGGCTCACGCACATTGTTGACCGGCAGCGGGCGATCCGGATTGGTCAGCGGGCCGAAATACCGGTCGATCCAGCCGTCCAGCTGGGCCTGATCGAAATTGCCCGCCACGATCAGATAGGCATTGTCCGGGCGATAGAAGGTGGCGTGGAAGCGGCGCACGTCCTCGATGGTCGCGGCGTCCAGGTTCTCGATCGAACCGATGGTCGAGCGACGATAGGGGTGGTCCTGATAGATGGTCGCCGGAACGAACAGGCTGAACAGGCGGCCATAGGGGCTGGCCAGCACGCCCTGACGGTATTCCTCCTTCACCACGTCCCGCTCGCTGGCGAAGACGGATTCATTGACCACCAGCGAGCCCAGACGGTCGGCCTCGGCGAAGATCAGGCGCTGCAGGTGATTGGCCGGAACGGTCTCGTGATAGGCCGTCACGTCGTCCGAGGTGAAGGCGTTGTTGTTTCCGCCCACGTCCTCGGTCAGACGGTCGAAGGTCTCGTCCGGGAAGTTCTGCGTCGCCTTGAACATCAGATGTTCAAACAGGTGGGCGAAGCCCGAGCGATCCTCAGGGTCATCCTTGGAACCGACGCGGTACCAGACCTGCACGGTGACGTTCGAGGTCGAGGTGTCGCGCGAGGTGTAGACCTTCAGCCCGTTCGGCAGGGTGCGTTCCTGGAAGCCCAGCGGCGGCACGACGACCGAGCCCGCGGCGGGCGCGGCGGCGGTCTGGGCCAGGGCGGGCGCCGCGGCTGGCAGGCCGAACAGAAGCGTCGAGGCGGCGACGGTGAGGATCAGGCGGGTCTTCATGAGCGGGCTCCGGACGCCCGGACAACGGGCGGAGGCGACCCTATCAGCGCCGAACCGGGGCGCACCTTACAGACTCGTAATGAACCTCAGTCGAGGGTCAGGGCCTCGGCCAGCAGGCGGGCCTCGGCGGCGCGGCTGGAGCCGGTGCGCCAAGCGACCACGATCTCACGACGCGGGGCCTTGGCGGCGATCGGACGGACGACGACGCCCGGCATATCAGCCAGCCCGGCCCGCACGGCCATCTCGGGCAGGAAGCTGACCCCCAGCCCGGACGACACCATCTGGACCAGGGTGTGCAGGCTGGTGGCCGCGAAGACGTCATCGCCCTTGGGCGCCTCGATGTCGAAGGCCGCCAGCGCCTGATCTCGCAGGCAGTGGCCATCCTCCAGCAGGATCAGGTCCTCGGCCTTCAGCGAGCCGGGCGGGATCGGCCCGGCGCCCGCCAGCGCATGACCGACCGGGGCGGCGGCGAGGATTTCGTCATCCCCGATGCGGGCGTGATCGACCCCGGACGCGGTGTAGGGCAGGGCGATGACGGCGGCGTCGAGATGGCCGCTCTTCAGGGCCGTGACCAGCCGGGGCGTCAGATCCTCGCGGATGAACAGGCGCAGGTTCGGGTATTCGACCTTGATGTCCGGCAGACGCGCCGGAAGCAGGAAGGGCGCGACGGTCGGGATGACCCCCAGCCGGAACCGGCCCGACAAGGGCTTGCCCGCGTTGCGCGCTGCCTCGACCAGATCCTCGGTGCGGGCCAGCACATCCTCGGCCCGGCGCACAGCCTCGGCCCCGACGGCAGTCAGTTGCACATTGCCCCGCGTCCGCTCGACCACCGGCGCGCCGAGGATCTTCTCCAGCTCCTGAACCCCCGCCGACAGGGCGGGCTGGCTGACATGCGCGGCCTCGGCGGCGCGGCTGAAGGAAGCGTGCTCGGCGAGCAGACGCAGGTACTGAAGCTGACGGAGCGTGGGAAGCATCCGCGCCACATAAGGCGTCGTTATCGACATGGCAAAGTCTATGAAGAACGCTTTCACGTCTCCTCCCTGTTGCGCAGCAATGGGGAGGTGGCTCCGAGCCTCGCGAGGAGCCGGAGGGGTTGTTGACCGAGCACTCGGAACGAGCCCCTCCACCGCTTCGCGGTCCCCCTCCCCGTCGCCTCGAAACGGGGAGGAAACGAGCCTGATCAGGCCTTCAGATCATACCGATCCGCGTTCATCACCTTCACCCAGGCGGCGACGAAGTCCTTGACGAACTTCGGCCCCGCATCCGCGGAGGCGTAGACCTCCGACAGGGCGCGCAGCTGGGAGTTGGAGCCGAACACCAGATCGGTGCGGGTGGCGGTCCACAGCTCTTCGCCGGTCTCGCGGTCGGTGGCGACGAAGGTCTCGTCCCCCTCGCCATCAACCTTCTTCCAGCCGGTCTTCATGTCCAGCAGGTTGACGAAGAAGTCGTTGGTCAGCTGGCCCGGACGATCCGTGAAGACACCGTGGGTCGAGCCGCCGTGGTTGGCGCCCAGCACCCGCAGGCCGCCGACCAGAACCGTCATCTCCGGCGCGGTCAGGCCCAGCAGCTGGGCGCGGTCGATCAGCAGCTCCTCTGTCGGCACGCTGAAGCGAACCTGCAGATAGTTGCGGAAGCCGTCGGCGCGTGGCTCCAGCACCGCGAAGCCCTCGACGTCCGTCTGCTCGGCGGAGGCGTCGGTGCGGCCTGGGGTGAAGGGGACCTCAACCGACGCGCCGGCCGCCTTGGCCGCCTGCTCGATCCCGACGGAGCCGCCCAGCACGATCAGATCGGCGATGGAGACGTTCGCGCTCGCGGCGAGACCCTCATAGACCTTGAGGACCTTGGCCAGCTTCGCCGGTTCGTTGACCTCCCAGTCTTTCTGGGGCGCCAGACGCAGACGGCCGCCGTTGGCGCCGCCGCGATGGTCCGAGCCGCGGTAGGTCGCCGCCGAGGCCCAGGCGGTCGAGACCAGCTCGCTCACCGACAGGCCCGAAGCCGCGATCTTCTGCTTCAGAGCTGACACGTCGGAGGCCGTTAGCGCCGGGCCGGTCGCCGCCGGGATCGGATCCTGCCAGATCAGGTCTTCCGCCGGGACGTCCGGACCGAGGTAGCGGACCTTCGGCCCCATGTCGCGGTGGCACAGCTTGAACCAGGCGCGGGCGAACTGGTCGGCGAAGTAGGCCGGGTCAGACCGGAACTTCTCCATGATCACGCGGTAGGCCGGGTCGACCTTGAAGGCCATGTCGGCCGTGGTCATCATCGTCGGGACCTTCTTGCCCGGCGTGTGAGCGGCCGGAGCGAGGGTCTCTTCCGGGTTGCCGACCGGCTGCCACTGCTTGGCCCCGGCGGGCGAGCGGACCAGCTCGTAGTCGTGGTCCAGCAGCATGTCGAAATAGGTCATGTCCCAGGTGATCGGGGTCGGGGTCCAGGCCCCCTCGATGCCCGAGGTGATGGTGTGGTCGCCGATGCCGCTCTCGTGGCCCGACTGCCAGCCCAGGCCCTGCTGGGCGATGTCCGCGCCTTCCGGAGAGGCGCCGACCTTGGAGGCGTCACCCGCGCCGTGAGCCTTGCCGAAGGTGTGACCGCCCGCGGTCAGGGCCGCTGTCTCGACGTCGTTCATGCCCATGCGGGCGAAGGTCTCGCGGATGTCGCGCGCCGACTGCAGGGCCTCCGGCACGCCGCCGGGACCTTCCGGGTTCACATAGATCAGACCCATCTGGATGGCCGCCAGCGGAGCTTCCAGCGCGGCGCCGTCATCGGGACGGATGCGGGTCTGGTTGCCCTCGTCCCCGACCCAGTTCTCCTCGGTGCCCCAGTAGACATCCTTTTCGGGCTCCCAGACGTCAGCCCGGCCGCCGCCGAAGCCGAAGACCGGCCCGCCCATGCTCTCGATGGCGACGTTGCCCGCCAAGATCATCAGGTCGGCCCAGCTCAGCTTGGCTCCGTACTTCTGCTTGATCGGCCACAGCAGACGGCGCGCCTTGTCCAGGTTGCCGTTGTCCGGCCAGGAGTTCAGCGGGGCGAAGCGCTGCTGGCCCGCACCCGCGCCGCCGCGCCCGTCACCGGTGCGATAGGTGCCCGCCGAGTGCCAGGCCATGCGGATGAAGAAGGGGCCATAGTGGCCGTAGTCCGCCGGCCACCACGGCTGGCTGTCGGTCATCAGGGCGGTCAGGTCCCGCTTCACCGCCTCCAGGTCCAGCGTCTTGAAGGCCTCGGCATAGTTGAACTCGTCGCCCATCGGGTCGCCCGACTTTCCCTGCTGGTGCAGGATGTCCATCGTCAGCTGGTTCGGCCACCAGTCGCGATTGGTGCGACCCAGCAGGCTGCGCAGCGCCGCCGGTTCCTTCTTGGGGTCATTGAGGGGCGAGGGCCCGCCTGCGTTGCCGTCCATGGTGTCGTCTCCCTGATGTTGTGGAAGGAGCCTATGCCCACACTATCGACAGGGAAAATCAATAAACTTTGTCGCCAAGATAAGCTGAAGCTCAGCTCGGGCGATCGAAGACCACGACCTTCAGCCTCTGGCATGGGAGACGGGACAGGTCTCCCCGGTTGGGTTAGCCTCTCTCCATGATCCGCGCCCTTCACCTGCTGGCCCCGCTCTCCATCCTCGCCGCCGCAGGATGCGCAACAGCACCCGCGAGCCCGTCGTCCATCCCGTCCGACCGGGAAGTGGCCGCCTATGTCCAGACGAACTGGGCGATTTACGAGGGACAGTTCGCCTTCGTGAGCGAGCGCCGGGACCAGTCGGCCGTTCTTGTGTCGGTGACCAACGTCGACTGCGCCGCTGTCGAGGGCGACGCCCGTTGCACCTTCGACGTGCAAGGCAGGTTCGCGGACGGGACGGTCCTGAAACGCCCGCTGGAGAGCCGGTTCAGGCGTCAGGCGGACGGCTCTATCGAAATGCTCATTCCGGTCGTTCGAGGCTGAGGCTCGTCTCGGCGAACCACCGCATCCGGCAGGCCATGATGGCGGTCTCGCCCAGCCGTTCGACCAGCCGCCAGTTGACCACCGCCCCTACGGGCGCGCCGACCAGCGGCAGCAGTTGGGCCATCTTGGCCAGGTCGATGTAATCCCGGTACTCGATCTGGAAGGTGCGCCAATCATAGTCGGTCAGGACCTCGGGCTGGTTGACGTCGGCGATCCATCGCTCCAGATCGGCCAGGGCCTCGGGCCGTCGCCGAGCGCTGGCGAAAGCCAGATGGAAGATGTGCAGCACGAACAACCGCTCGCGCACCGAACCGCCGCCCCAGCCATAGGCCGCGACAATGTCGCCCAGCATCCGCACCTTGATCGCCATCAGGGCCGGAAAGTCGGCGGCGGCCAGAACGAAGCCGCCCGCCCCCGCCACTCCACCCTCGACACTGGCGGTGTTGCGATAGGCGCGAATGGCGACCCGCGCCTTTTCCTCCCGCGCGGCAAGCGAGCCGTCCCGGACCGGTTTGGCCTTCAGCAGGTCCGAGCCGAACAGGATGCCCTTGGTCATCGCCTCCACGCCCGTGGTGATGATGGCGTGGACCCGCTCTGGAATGATGCGGTTGATCCGGTCTTGGGTTCCGCGCGTGGCCTTGTCCCACAGGCCCGGCCGCCTCAGCACCTTCTCCCGCCAGACCTCCATCTCGGCCCGGATCGCCCGCGCGTTGGTGATCGGGACAAGGCCGGTCGGCACCTCATCGGGGGCGATGAACTCGGGCAGGGTCTGGGGGGATCGGGTCATGGTCGTTAAGGCCTCACGCGGCGTCACGGTTGCAGGTCGCGGCTCACGGGTCTAGACCGCCGCGCGACGGCGGTATCGCACCGCAGCAAACCCCTCGGAGACTGACAGTATGGCTCGCGCGAAGATCGCCCTTATCGGCGCCGGCATGATCGGCGGCACCCTGGCCCACGTTGCGGCGCGCGAAGCGCTGGGCGACGTGATCCTGTTCGACATCGCCGAGGGCACGCCGCAGGGCAAGGCGCTGGATATCGCCGAAGCCTCGGCCGTCTTCGGCCAGGACGTCGCCCTGAAGGGCGCGAACGATTACGCCGACATCGCCGGCGCCGACATCTGCATCGTCACCGCCGGCGTGCCGCGCAAGCCGGGCATGAGCCGCGACGACCTGATCGGCATCAACCTCAAGGTCATGAAGGCCGTCGGCGAAGGCATCAAGGCCCACGCCCCGAACGCCTTCGTCATCTGCATCACCAACCCGCTCGACGCGATGGTCTGGGCCCTGCAGAAGTTCTCGGGCCTGCCCAAGGAGAAGGTCGTCGGCATGGCCGGCGTGCTGGACTCAGCCCGCTTCGCCTACTTCCTGGCTGAAAAGACCGGCGTGTCGGTGCAGGACATCCACGCCTGGACCCTGGGCGGCCACGGCGACGACATGGTCCCGATGGTCCGTCACTCGACCGTCGGCGGCCTGCCGCTGCCGGACGCCGTCGCCGCCGGCTTCCTGTCGCAAGCGGAACTGGACGCCATCGTCGAGCGCACCCGCAAGGGCGGCGGCGAGATCGTCGCCCTGCTGAAGACCGGCTCGGCCTTCTACGCCCCGGCGGAATCGGCCATCGCCATGGCCAAGTCCTATCTGCTGGACCAGAAGCGCGTCCTGCCCTGCGCCGTGTGGCTGTCGGGCGAATACGGCCTGTCGGACCTCTACGTCGGCGTTCCGGCCCTGATCGGCGCCGCCGGCGTCGAGAAGATCGTCGAGTTCACCACCAACGACGATGAGAAGGCGATGTTCGCCAAGTCGGTGGAGTCGGTCCAGGGCCTCATCCAGGCCTGTAAGGACATCGAGCCCTCGCTGGCATAATGCCAGCGGGCGCTAACGCCCCGCTCGAGGAGCCGGGTTGCTTGGGCGCAGACTGATCGCCCTCAAGCAGCGAGCCGCCGCGCGGCTCGCGATAGGGCAAAAAGAATGGGGCCGTGGAGCGATCCACGGCCCTTTTTCTTGTCTGGAGACGCATGAGTTGTCGCTCGACCTAACCTTCGGATGCGCATACCGTGACCGTCATCACGGGAGACGCCCCATGCTTATGCTCATGCTTGCGCTGATCGCCGACCCGACCACCGAACCCGGTCCGCTGGTCACCCTGCCGTCCGCCGAACAGATGGAGGACTGGCAGGCCCGCTGTCAGGGTAGCGTCCTGCAACAGGCGAACATCATACCCGCTCCCGCAACGACATCCACGTCGTCAGCGCTTCAGACCGCAGTCGTAATTCGCCCGGAGAGCCCGCCGACCCGCACCGGCGATCTTCTCTATCGGCAGGGCGAGACCGTCCGTCTCTATCTGACGCTGGAACGGCGCATCAACGGATGCTCGGCGCCGCTGTTCACCGAGGTGAACAGCTTCGGCCCGGAAGAGGACTGACGCCTACTGCCCGGAGGGCGCGGCCGCGGGCACGGCGGGCGCCACGCTCTGGAACAGGGCGCGGGCGAATTGGGTCAGCATCTGCAGCCAGATATAGGTCGGCTCCTGCAGTTGGGTCGCGCCGTCGGCCAGCAGCAGGACATCATACTGCGCGAGAATGGTCGCGTCGGCGCCCGGCGTCGCAGGAGCAATCCAGACCGCCTTCAGATAGCGGTTGTCGCGGTTCCAGGCGCTGACCTGGGCCTCGGTGATCGGGCCGGTGAAGACGGCGTTGTACTGGATGTCATCGCAACGGGTCTGACAGCCGAACATGTTCAGGCTCCACGGCAGGGGCTCGTCGGCCACGCGCAGTTGGAAGCCGCCATCGATGGGCGCCGGATCGGCGACCGTGCCGCCCAGACCGGTCAGCCAGGTCTTCACATCGGCGGGCGCCACGCCCCGCTCGGGGGCGGCGGCCGGGGCCGGCGTCTGTGCCATGGCGGGCAGGGCGACGGCGCCGAATGTGAGGCTGAGGGCGGCGGTGAGAACAGTCAGGCGGCGCATGAACATCTCCGTGGGTGCGCGATCCAGCCGGATCGCCGCAGCGAAATTGTGGCCGCTACCTAAACCGCTCTTTCGTGGGCGAGCCAGTCCGCCGAGGCCATTTCGTTCAGACGCGAGACTGTGCGCTCGAACTCGAAGGCCCCGACACCCTCGGTATAGAGCGCCTCGGGTCGGGCGGCGGCCAGGGCCACCAGCCGGGTCCTGGCCTCGTACATGGCGTCGATCAGGGTCACGAAGCGGCGCGCCTCATGGTGGTTGGCGGGACCCAGCACCGGCACATCCTCGATGAAAATCGTGTGGAAGCGCGAGGCGATGGCCAGATAGTCCTGCGGCCCCAGCGGGCGGGTGCAGAGTTCTTCGAAGGTGGCGCGGGCCATGCCGCCCGCCGTCCGTTCGACTGCCACATCGCGACCCAGCACCGTCAGATGAACCGGCTCCTCCGGCTCGCCGCCGCGAAGTTCGAACCACAGGGTCTCGAAGGCTGTCCGCTGGTCCGGGGTGAACCAGACCGGCGAGCCCATCAACCGGTCCAATCGCCAGTCGCGGGCGCCGTCGATCTCGACCACCACGCACCGCTTCTCGATCTCGGCGATGAAGGGCAGGAAGAGCTGGCGGTTCAGGCCGTTCTTATAGAGGTCGGTCGGCGCGCGGTTCGAGGTCACCGCCAGCACCACCCGGCGCTCGAACAGGGCCTCGAACAGCCGGCCCAGGATCATGGCGTCGGCAATATCGGTGACCTGCAGCTCGTCAAAGCACAGCAGCCGCGCCTCTGACGCGATCAGCTCGGCGATCGGCTCAATGGGGTCGTCGCCCTTGTGCATGCCGAAGACGGCCTGCCGGGCCTTCCTGTCGCCCTTGCGCCACTGGTCGACCAGCCTGTGCACCCGGGCCATGAAGGCGTGGAAATGGGCCCGGCTCTTGCGCGGCTCGGGCGACGACGAGACGAACAGGTCCATCAGCATGGACTTGCCGCGCCCCGGCGGTCCCCAGATGTAGAGGCCGCGCACCTCGGGCTGTTTGCCGAACAGCCCTTTCTTCGCCAGATCGATCTCGAGCCGCTCCAGCGCCGTGATCAACGGCTCCTGCGCCGGGTCAGGAGTCAGCACCCCCTCCTGGATACGGATGTCATAGGCGGAGCGGATGCGGGAGGTCATCCCCTCCGGCATAGCCTTGCTGCGACCGCGAGAAAAGCCGTGATCCGGCCCAGCGCATAAGCAACGCCTATGGATCGGGACGCGGTTCTCGGGCTCGCTGACCCAGGCCCCACTGCGAAACCGATTGCTTCGCGCCTGCGAAAGACTACATGCAGACCCGTACGATCACACTTTACGCGCTGATGTCAGCGCGTCCGAAGGACACACCAAGATGGGCTATCGCGTCGCCATCGTAGGCGCCACCGGCAATGTCGGCCGGGAGATGATGAACATCCTCGAGGAACTGGAATTCCCCGTCGATGAAATGCACGCCATCGCCTCGCGAAAATCCAAGGGCATGGAGGTCGCCTTCGGCGATCGCACCCTGAAGGCCCAGGACCTCGAACAGTTCGACTTCTCCAAGGTCGATCTGGTCCTGATGTCGGCTGGCGGCAAGGTGTCCAAGGAGTGGTCCGAGAAGATCGGCAAGGCCGGTCCCATCGTCATCGACAACTCGTCCGCCTTCCGCATGGACCCGGACGTGCCGCTGATCGTGCCGGAAGTGAACCCGGACGACATCAAGCTGGCGACCAGGAAGAACATCATCGCCAACCCCAACTGCTCGACCGCCCAGTTGGTCGTCGCCCTGAAGCCCCTGCATGACGCCGCCAGGATCAAGCGCGTCGTGGTCTCGACCTATCAGTCGGTGTCGGGCGCCGGGAAGGAAGGCATGGACGAGCTGTGGAACCAGACCAAGGCCATCTACGGCCTCGGCGACGCCACGCCCAAGGTCTTCCCCAAGCAGATCGCCTTCAACGTCCTGCCCTTCATCGGCTCGTTCCGCGACGACGGCTACACCGATGAGGAAGCCAAGATGTGGGACGAGACCCACAAGATGCTGGACCCGTCGATCAAGCTGACGGTCACCTGCGTTCGCGTGCCGGTCTTCGTCGGCCACTCGGAAGCCGTGACGGTCGAGTTCGACAAATCGATCAGCCCCGACGAAGCCCGCGCCATCCTGCGCGACGCGCCCGGCGTGCAGGTGATCGATAAGCAGGAGGCCGACGGCTACATCACCCCGGTCGACGCCGCGGGCGAGCACGCCGTCTACGTCAGCCGCATCCGGAAGGACCACACGGTCGAGAACGGCCTGTCGTTCTGGGTCGTGTCGGACAACCTGCGCAAGGGCGCCGCCCTGAACGCCGTCCAGATCGCCCAGTTGCTGGACGAGACGGGCGTGATCAAGTCGTCCTCCGGCTACCGCACCCTTACCGTCTAAGACCCTTTCCGTCTCGCCGCTCCCCCGGCGATGGAGAAGCCCATGACCACCGCCACCGGCTCTGACGCGAGCCGCCCCGCCCTGCTGTCCGCTTTCGGCTGCTATGTGCTGTGGGGGCTGATGCCCCTGTTGTTCATGGGCCAGCACGCCATCGGCTTCGACGCGTTCGAGATCCTGGCCCACCGCGCCCTCTGGGCCGTTCTGGTGGCTGGGCTGCTGGTCGTGCTGGCGAAACAGGGCGGGCAGGTGCTCGCGGTGTTCCGCTCGCCGAAGACCCTGGGATGGCTGATGCTGTCCACCGTCTTGATCGCGGTGAACTGGGGCCTGTACGTCTGGGCCACCACCCACCACGCCACGCTGGAAGCCAGCCTCGGCTACTACATCAACCCCCTGCTCAACATGATCGTGGGGCTGTGGCTGTTCCGCGAGAAGATCGACAAATGGGGCTGGGTCGCCATCGGTCTGGCCGCTATCGGTGTCGTTCTCCAGGCGCTGGCTCTGGGCCGCCCGCCCTGGATCTCCATAGCCCTGGCCATCTCGTTCGCCAGCTACGGCGTGATCCGCAAGCGCGTGCCCATCGAGGCGCAGGCGGGTCTGTTCATCGAATGCCTGCTGCTGGCCCCGCTCGGCCTGCTGTGGGTGCTGTGGCTGGTCCACACCGGCGCCAGCGACGGGTTCGACAGCCCGACCAACCTGATGTGGGCCCTGGCCAACGGTCCGGCGACCGTCCTGCCGCTGGCCCTGTTCGCCTGGTCGGCCCGGCGCCTGCCCCTGTCGACCATCGGCTTCATCCAGTTCCTCGCCCCGACCATCCAGTTCGCGGTCGGCGTCTGGGCGGGCGAGCAGCTGACCGGCCTGCGCATCGCCTCCTTCGCCTTCATCTGGACCGGCGCGGGGGTCTTCGCCGCCGCCGCCTTCCTGCGCCAACGGGCGGCGCGGCTGGCGCTGAAGAACAGCGCCAGCGAAGTCGTGAACGGCTAGAGGGCGTCGTAGAGAGCGCTGATCAGTCGCTGCGCGCGCGGGTCGCCGATCAGGTGCGGCGACTGGCGGGTCATCACATAGGCCGCCGACAGACCGCGCGCCGGATCGGCGAAGGCGCAGCTGCCGCCCCAGCCGCAATGGCCCACCGCGTCCGGGTTGGTCCCGAAGATGTTCAGCCCGGCGTTGCGGGTGAAGCCGGCGGCCCAGCTCATCTGATAAGGCAGCACCCGATCCTGACCGTGGATGCGTTCGCGCGTGGCCGCGGCCAGAACGTCGGACGACAGCACCTGACGCCCATCCAGTTCTCCGCCGTTGGCGATCACCCCGACGATGCGGGCCAGGTCCGTCGCCGTGCCATGGAGATTGGCCGACGGAATCTCGATCATCCGCCACTCCGCCGAGCCGCGCCCGCCGGGCGAGGAGCCCTTGTCGAGGAAGGCCGCCTTCTTGATCGCATCGATCTCGCCGAGATTGGTCGCCTTGGTCGGCTTGCGCATCTGGGCCACGCGGTCGTGCTCGGCCTCCGGCAGGCCGATCCACAGGTCGAGGCCGGGGAAGTCCTCGCGCAGGGCCGTCCCCATGGTCCGCCCGTCGACGAGGCGGAATAGTTCGCCCGCCAGATAGCCGATGACGATCGGACTGTATCCTGACGCGGTGCCCGGCGCCCACATCGGCGCCTGGGCGCACAGCCGGGCCAGCGTCGCCTCGCGATCAAACCAGATGGCGGGGTCTTCGGGCGTGTCGAAGCCCGGCAGGCCCGCCTGATGGCTCATCATCTGGGCGACGGTGATCTGGTCCTTGCCCGCCCGCCCGAACGCCGGCCAGTAGCTGGCGACCGTCGCCTCATAGTCCAGCAGCCCCCGCTCGACGCAGGTGGCGATCAGCAGGGCCATCACCGCCTTGCCGGTCGAGAACACCGGCGTCAGGGTCCGCTCGCCGAACGGGATCGTCCCGGCCGCGTCAGCCGAGCCGCCCCACAGGTCGATGACCGTCTCGCCGCCTATTCGGACGCTGAACCGCGCCCCCTGCTCGTTCAGCCCCTCCGGCGCATCGGTGAAGTTGGCCGCGAAGGCGTCCTTCACGGCGGCGAACTCGGACGGGCAGACGCCGTGGATGTCGGGAAGATCGGTCATGAGAGGGGTCTAACTCCGACGTCCGCCCCTGTCACCGCCGCCGATCCGCCGACGCCTCCCGCGCCGCCTCGAACTCCGCGCCCTCATTCCAGCGCGGCCACTCGCGGCTGTCGGCGAGATCGCGACCGACGGCATAGAGTAGGTTCACGTCCACGGCGGCGGCGTCCATCACCCAGTCCGGGGTCCATTCGTCCGAGGGCTTGTGATAGCGGTTCTGGACGTAGTCACGGCTGGCCTCGTTATGACCGGTGAAACCGGCGGCGGCGAACACGGCGGGCACGCCCATCCGGGCCAGAGGGAAGTGGTCGGAGCGATAGAAGCCGCCCGCCTGCGGGGCCGGGTCGGGGATCAGACGGCGCCCCTGTTCGGTGGCGCGACGCTCGACCCAGCGGTCCGTCTCGCTCTTGCCCGCGCCGATGACCACGATCTCGGACGAGACGTCCGTGCCCGGAAGGAAGCTGTCCATGTTGATGTTGGCGACCGTCGTCTCCAGCGGCCAAACCGGATTGGCGGCGTAGTATTCGGCGCCCAGCAGCCCCGCCTCCTCGGCTGTCCAGGCGGCGAAGGCCACCGACCGTTCCGGCGGCGGCCCCGCCTTGAACATCCGGGCCAGCTCGATCATCGCCGCCACGCCCGTCGCATTGTCCACAGCGCCGTTATAGATGTCGTCTCCGTTCTGAGGCTTGGCGCGGCCATAGGCGTCCCAGTGGGCGCCGTAGAGGACCGTCTCGTCCGGATGCTCCGAACCCGGAATACGCGCCAGGATATTGCGGCTCTCGATGGTGGCGTGGGTCTGGCCGAAGTCGATCGACATGGTCACGCCCGGCAGCTCCACCGGCGTGAAGGCCTCGCTGCGGGCCTGATAACGAAGCTGGGCGTAGTCCAGCTTGGCGTCGCGGATCAGCTGTTCGGCCACATCGCTCTGGATCCAGCCCTGGGCCGGGACCCGCTCGGCTTCCCAGTCGGCGCGCACGATGTCGAAGTCCGGCGCCGTCGATGAGCCCTCCAGCACGCTCCAGCCGTAGCCGGCCCCGGCCGTGTCATGGATGACCAGCACGCCCGCCGCGCCCTGCCGCGCCGCCTCTTCGAATTTGTAGGTCCAGCGGCCGTAGAAGGTCATCGCATTGCCGTCGAACCGCTCGGCGACCGGGTGTCCCTCGGGCGCGCCGAAGTCCGGATCATTGACGATGACGAGGATGATCTTGCCCCGCACATCGAAGGCCTTGAAGTCGTCCCAGCCCTTCTCCGGCGCTTCGACGCCATAGCCGGCGAAGACCACGGGCGCGTCGGTCAGGGTGATGCGATCCACCGGTCGGTCGCTGGCCACGAGGATCTGCGGTCCGCGCTCCAGCGTCCGCACCTGCCCGTTCACCGTGGCGGTGATGGTCGCGGGGCCCGACTGCTGGGTGCGGCTCAACCGGGCGACCTGCACCCACTGGCCGTCAGGGCCGCCGGGTTCGAGCCCCAGGGCCTGAAACTGGCTGACGACATAGTCGACAGTCTTCTGCTCACCCGGCGTCGCGACGCCCCGCCCCTCGAATTCATCCGAGGCCAACACCCGCGTGTGTTCATTCAGTCGGGCGGGATCGGCCTGCTGGGCGTGAGCGGCGCCCGCCAGACAGAGCAGCGCCGTGGTCGAAACGAGAATCGATTTCAGGCGCATGGTTTACTCCGGGCGGTCAGGACGAAGCGGCACCCTGCCCCGCGACGCCCAGCCAGTCCATCACGCCGTCCGCCGCCACCACGCCAGAGGCGAAGCTGGCCTGTAGTAGATAGCCGCCGGTGGGCGCCTCCCAATCCAGCATCTCGCCCGCGACAAAGACGCCCGGCATAGCCTTCAGCATCAGCCCGTCCGTGACCTGATCCAGCCGCACCCCGCCCGCCGAGGAGATGGCGCGCTCCAGCCCCTGCACCCCGGTCAGGGTCAGGCGCACCGCCTTGATCCGTCGCGCCAGCTTGTCCGCCCCCTCGGGCACCGGACCAGGAATTTCCCGCATTACGCCCACCGCCGCCGGGGACAGGCCGCCCGCCTTGCGCAGCCAGTTGCTGACGCTGTCCTTGCCCCGCGGCTTGGCCAGCCGGGCCGCCAGCGCCTCGACTGACAGGTCCGGACGCAGATCCACCACCAGCTCGACCGCGCCGTTCCGCGCGATGGCGTCGCGCAGGCCCGCCGACAGGGCGTAGATCGCGCCGCCTTCCAGCCCGTAGCGGCTCAGCATCACCTCGCCACGAACGCTCTGCCCGGCATGACTGAGCCCAACCGTCTTCAGCGGCTGACCGGCGAAGCGTTCGATCAGGACCTCGCTCCAGGCCACATCGAAACCGACATTGGACGGTCGGAAGTCCATGACCTCCACACCCGCCGCCCGAAGCTCGCTCGCCCAGCCGCCGTCCGAGCCCAGACGCGGCCAGCTGGCGCCGCCCAGTGCCAGGACCAAGGCGTCGGCCTGCTCGACCGTCTCGCCTTCCGGCCCTGTGAAGACCCAGCCGCCGTCGCGGCGGCCGATCCAGCGCGACCGGGTCCGCACCTCGACGCCCAGGTCGGACAACCGGCCCAGCCAGGCGCGCAGCAGGGGAGACGCCTTCATCGCCCTGGGGAAGACCCGGCCCGAGGAGCCCGTGAAGGTCGCCTGCCCCAGCCCCTCGACCCAGCCGATCAGGCGGGTCGGCGAGAACCGCTCCAGCCAGCCCGCCACCACCGGCGCGGCCTCGTGATAACGGCCCAGAAAGCCGTCCAGCGGCTCAGAATGGGTCAGGTTCAGCCCGCCGCGCCCCGCCATCAGGAATTTGCGCGCCACTGAGGGCATGGCCTCGTGCATCACAACGCGGACGCCCGCGGTCGCCAGCCTTTCGGCGGCCATAAGGCCCGCGGGGCCTGCCCCGATCACATGGACGGTCTTCATCGGTGGACCTCAAGCGCGGTTCGCGCGGCGGCGCAACCTCAGACCGCTGCGGCCTCGCGTTCACCGGGGACGTTGGGATCGGGCGCGGTGTCGGCCTTGCGGGTGTCCTGACGGCGCGGCAGCCGCCAGACCTGCCCGACCTCGAACCGCTCACCGGTCCAGTTCATGGCGCTGACCGTGATCTCGTGCTTGTCCCAGTCAATCTGGTTGAAGCCCGCCGGAACGCCCCGCTCGCGATGCGACAGGGTCCCGCAGCCGATCGCATAGGAGCAGTGGTCGCCCAGATTGATCGGCAGGGCGAAGGGCACATGGACGTGGCCCGTGGTGATGATGTCGACCCCCGCCTCGGCGAAGATCAGCGCCGCCTCGTCGCCCCGCTTCACATCGCCGGTCATCGGCGTGCCGATCATCTCGACCAGCGGATGGTGACAGGCCAACACCCTGAGCGCGCCGACCGGCGCCTGACGCAGGGCCTCAGCGGCCTTGCGCGTCTGGGCCAGGTCGATCACCCCCTTGGACCAGTTGGGGCGCGCCTGCCATCCGCGCGCCGTCACGACGCCGCGCACCATCAGGTTCGGGCTCAGGAACTGGTGATCATGGGCCGGGTGGCCGGTCGCCTGCTCGAACGCCTTCCACGGACGGAACAGGCGCGCGGTCAGGCTCCAGTAGGGAACGTCGTGGTTGCCCACGATGACGAAGCGCGGATCGGGCATGCGCCGGATCCACTCGCCCGCCGCCGCGAACTCATCGGGAAAGCCCTGCTGGGTGATGTCGCCGGTGATCAGGATCAGATCGGCGGGATTGCCGTGGGCGTAGTCCAGCGCCGCGGCGCAGGCCCGCTTGTGCTCACAGCCGAAATGGATGTCCGAGAACTGGAGAATACGCCCCACTAGACGGCGTCCTCCGCCGCGGGCGGGATCGGCGCCAGCGCCTTGAAGGCCTTCCGGATGAAGCGGACGCTGGCCTCGTGGCGAAGCTGGATCGGTTCCCCATCGATCACCGCCGGAATACGCGACCGGGCGCGAACGGCCACCTTCTGGGTGGCGCGGGTGCTGACGGCGGGGTCATGGCGCCAGTCGTCCATCACCGCATGCGCCGCCAGCCGGAAGGCCTCCATGGCGTCGCTGGGGTTCATGGCGGCGGCCTCCAGCCCCGTGTTTTCTTCCATGGCGCGCGAGATCATTGGGCTGATCAGAACCAGCGCCTCGGCGCGTCGTTCCTTGCGACCGTCCAGCGAGAACCGCAGCCGCCCGCTGAAAGCCCGCTTCAGGGCCCGCCGGGCGTGTAGCCAGGCCAGTTTCACCTTGCCGGTCCGCATCGCCTCGCGCGCGGGCGCCCACAGGGCCGGAGAGCCCATGATGGCGGCGCAATAGAAGGACTGGGTCACCTCGCCGTCGGTCACCTCACCGCCCGCCACGTCCTGCGGCGCGCCCTCTTCCAGCGCCCGACGCAGGGCCAGCTTCCAGTCGGCGGTGCCGTACAGGGCGCGAGGCAGCATATTCATGGTCCCGCCCGGCAGCGGCGCGACCAGCGGCCCGTCCGGCCCGGCGCGCGAGGCGATGGTCCCCGCGGTGCCGTCTCCAGCCAGGACGAACAGGACATCCGGCTTCGCGTCCAGCGCGGCCTGGATCTGCTCATCGAACTGCCCGCCCTCCAGCGACACCACCGAGGCTTCGCAGTCGTATTCCGACAGAATGGCCTCCGCCTCTCCGGCTGCGCGCGGCCCCACGCTGCCGGACAGCGGATTGACCAGCATAAGCACGCGCGACAGCGCCAGATGCGGCGTCAGCGGACGCGTTTCGACCACCGCATCGCTGGACGCGGACGTCTGATCGGAAACCGTAGCCGTTGGGTCGCTCATTCCGCCCGAACGCCCCGCGACCCGGGATGTTCCGGCGACGCGCGCGTCGCCTGGCGGCTTATCTCTTCAGTTCGTCCGTGGCGGCGGCCGCTCCGGCCTGAGCGGCGTCGCCGGCCTTGTCCGCGGCGGCGCCGGCGGCGTCGACGGCTTCGTCCGCGACCTTTGGGGCCTCGCCCTTGACCGTTGCCACCAGGCTGGAGATCCAGCCATCCATGATCGCGCCACCTTCTGCCAGCGAACGCTCCTTGACGCCCAGAACGGCCGTCAGGACCCCGAACACCGCCAGCAGGGTCACGATCACGCCCACCACGGGGTTGGAGCCGCGACGGCGCTTGCTACGCGCCCACACCGGGCTGTGATCGCCATCGTCCGCCATACGGACCGGTTCAGAAAAACGCATACGAAAACCCCCGTCTGCACCTGGAAACCCCGGCAGACGCCCTCCGCGCCGCCAGGAACAAGCCTAATACAGGCTTAATCTTGAATATAGGCCGGGGAACCGTACAGCTTATCCAGCGTTCTCCCCCACGGGGCGAACCCGAGGGATGAAGGAACTCACCATGAAGAAGGCGATCATCGCGATTGCGGCTGCGGGGCTGATGGCTTCGGCCTGCGCCAGCGACGGCTACGGCGGCCCGAACGAAACGGTCCGTCAGGGCGCTATCGGTGCGGGTATCGGCGCTGTCGCCGGCGCCATCATCGGCAACAATGTCGGAAACGGCAACGCGGGCACCGGCGCGGCCATCGGCGCAGTCGTCGGCGGCGCCGCCGGCGCGATCCGCGGCTCCTCGCAGGACCGCGCGAACCAGCGTCGCTACACCGACAACCAGGGCCGGTACTACTATTGCTACGACGGTCGTCAGGACGAGTGTTACTGGGAAAACGGTCAGCGCCGCTACTAGGACGCGCGGGCTGGAAGCCTGAAGTTCAAGGGGCGGTTCGTCGGTGACGGGCCGCCCCTTTTCATGCGCCGCCCGGGGCTGGGCGGGGGAGAGGGGATCACATGAACAAGACGCGGCTGATCATGATCGCGCTGGGCGCGGCGGCGGTGGCCGGGTGCGGCTGGACACCGGGGATGCGGGACAGGAGCGCGCTGGTCGCCGAGACCTCGTCCTGCGCGCCGAAGCGGTTCGAAGTTTATTTCGCTGAGAATGAGGCGCGGCTGACGACGCCGGCGCTGCAGGCCATCGGCCTGACCGCGACCCAGTTGCAGGGCTGCGACATTCGTCGGGTGCGGGTCACCGGCCTGGCCTCGGCCACGGGCGGGGTGGAGTCCAACCTGAACCTTTCGGAGCGCCGCGCCGTGGCGGTCGCCGAGGCCCTGGTCGCCGCCGGATGGCCGACCCCGGCGTTCGAGCTGGGCGCGGTCGGGGACGCCGGAGCGGTCACGGCCGCCGGGACGAGCGAGCCCATGCGCCGCCGCACCGAGGTGGTCGTGGACGCCGCTCCGCGTCGCTGAGGCGACCTGACGCGATCAGCGGACGGTGACGGAGAGGGGGGCGAGCGGCTAAGGTCCCGCCTCCCCAGCGAGAGACCATCGCGTGCGCCGCCTTCTGTTCCGTATCCTGATCCTGCTCGGCCTGCTGGCGGCCCCCGGCCTGGCGCTGGCTCAAGCCGGCCCGCAACGCAGCGAGCGGATCGAGGCCGAACTGGTCTCCATGACCCGCTGGGCCGTGCCGGGCGGGACCGCCGTGGTGGCGATCCGTCAGGACATCCAGCCCGGCTGGCACACCTACTGGCGCAATCCGGGCGACAGCGGCGGCGCGACGACCCTGACCTGGACCCTGCCCACCGGCGTCCGCGCGGGCGAGATCGTCTGGCCCCTGCCCGAGCGGCAGCGGCTGCAGGGGCTGGTCAACTACGGCTATGAGGGCAAGGTCTATCTGCCCGTCCCCGTTGAGGTGCCCGCCTGGGCGAAGCCGGGCTCGTTCCTGCCGCTGACGGTCAAGGCCCTGTTCCTGGTCTGCAGCGCCGAAATGTGCGTGCCGGACGAGCTGACCCTGAAGCTGGACCTGCCGATCCGCGAGGGCGCGGCGCCACATGATCCGGCCCATGGCGAGGCCATCGCCCGCATCCTGGAACAGGCGCCCCGCCCCGCCGGGATCACCGCCCGCGCCACACTGGACAACGGCGTCCTGACCCTGACCGCCACCGGCGGTCCTCTGGCCGGACAGGACCCCGGCCCCAGCTATTTCTTCCCCTATGAGAGCGGGACGGTCGACCACGCCGCCGCCCAGACCGGGTCGTGGGGACCGAACGGCCTGACGCTGGTGCTGACCGCGGGCGGCAAGGTGCTGTCCGGCGACCTGACCGGCCCGGTGACGGGCGTACTGGCCACCTCAAAGGGCGCATACGAGATCACCGCCGAGCCGGGCGCGGTCCTGCCCGGCGCCACCGGCTTGGGCGAGCTGGACGCCCTGCCCGACGCGGCCCCGGCGGTCGAGGCCCCTGCGGGCGACTGGATGGTTTTCGCCCAGGCCATGGCCTTCGCCCTGCTGGGCGGGCTGATCCTGAACCTGATGCCCTGCGTCTTCCCCATTCTGGCGATGAAGGCCGCCGCGCTGGCCGCCTCGGCCCATGACGCGCGCCGGTCGCGGATCGACGGGCTGGCCTTCCTCGCGGGGGTTCTGGTCACCTTCCTGCTGCTGGCCGTCGCCCTGCTGGGGCTGAGGGCGGCGGGCGAGGCGGTGGGCTGGGGCTTCCAGCTGCAGTCGCCGCCGGTCACCGCCGGTCTGGCCCTGCTGATGCTGGCGGTGGCGCTGAACCTGTCTGGCGTCTTCCATGTCGGCGCGGGCCTGCAGGGCGCGGGCTCGGGACCGCTGTCGCGCCTGCCCGGCGGCGTGGGCGCCTTCTTCACCGGGGCGCTGGCCGTGATCGTGGCCGCCCCCTGCACCGCCCCCTTCATGGCCTTCGCCCTGGGCGCGGCCCTGCTGATGCCCTGGCCGATGGCGCTGGCGGTTTTTCTGATGCTGGGGCTGGGCCTGGCCCTGCCCTATGTCGCCGTCAGCCTGAGCCCGCGCCTGCTGTCGAAACTGCCCCGTCCGGGCGCCTGGATGGACCGGCTGAAGAGCCTGCTGGCCTTCCCGATGTACGGCGCCGCCCTGTGGCTGGCCTGGGTGTTCAGCAACCAGACCGGAGCCGAGGGGCTGGGCCTGCTGTTCGTGGCCGGTCTGGCGGCGGCGGCGGGCCTGTGGCTGGTCGGCGCGGGTCAGGCGCAGCGGACACTGGGCCGCCGGGGTGTGATCCACACGACGGCGGGCGCGGTGCTGCTGGTGCTGGCGGGCGGCGCCCTGACCCTGGCCGCGCGCGCGCCGGTCGAGGCGCGTTCAGGAGAAGCCGAAGCCGCCGGTCCCACCGCCTCGCCCTGGTCGGCGCAGGCGGTTCAGGGCGCGCTGGCGCAGGGCCGTCCGGTGCTGGTCAACTTCACCGCCGACTGGTGCGTAACCTGCAAGATCAACGAGCGCACCTCCCTGACCGCCCCCGGCGTGAAACGGGCGATTGAACAGTCGAACGCCGTCTATCTGGTCGGCGACTGGACGCGGCGTGATGACGCGATCACCGCCGAACTGCAGCGCCACGGCCGCTCGGGCGTTCCCCTGTACCTGCTGTACCGCCCCGGGCAGGCCGAGCCCGAGGTCTTGCCGCAACTGCTGACCGAAGGCGTCGTCATCGAGGCCCTGAAGCCCTGATCGCCCGAAGGAGATCGCCATGATCCGTTCACTGACCATCGCCCTCGCCGCCCTGACCCTCGCCGCCTGCCAGCAACAGGCCGCCGCCCCCGCCGAGAAGGCCCGGGCGCCCGCCTCCCCCCCGGCGACCGCGCCGGGCGCCATGCCGATGGCCGGTCAGGCCGCCCCGGCCTTCATCCTGGTCGACGCCCAAGGGACGTCGCGTTCGCTGGCCGACTTCCGTGGGAAGATCGTGGTGCTGGAGTGGACCAATGAAGGCTGCCCCTATGTGAAGAAGCACTATTCCGGGGCCATGCAGGCCCTGCAGCGTGAGGCGGGCGAGGACGGCGTGGTCTGGCTGAGCGTCATCTCCTCGGCCCCCGGCACACAGGGCTATGTCGAGGGCGACAGCGCCCGCAACTGGCAGACCCGCATGGGCGCCCACTCGACCCACCTGCTGCTGGATCCCACCGGTCAGGTCGGCAAGCTGTACGGCGCCAGGACCACGCCCGACATGCGCGTCATCGACCGCGAGGGCCGTCTGGTCTTCGTCGGCGGCATCGACGACAAGCCGACCAATGACGTCGCCGACCTGCAGGGCGCCACCAATTTCGTCCGCGCGGCGCTGGACGACGTGATGTCCGGCAAGCCGGTCCGGACGACGTTTGCGACGCCTTACGGGTGTTCGGTGAAGTACGCGGGGGAGGCGTAGGTGCACTCCTCCCTCTCCCGGCGGGAGAGGGACTACACTTCCGGCTGCGGCGGCGCCGTGATGACTTCGACGTTGTCGTTCAGCAGATAGTGGAGTTCGTCCAGCGCCACCCGGCGCTCGGCCGGGCTGGCGGCGGCTTCCACGGCTTCGACCTTTTTCGGCATGTCTTCCGAGATGCCGCGCAGGATGCATTTCAGGTCGCCGTCGGTGCCGCGTTCCTTGAGGATCAGGTGGCCCTGCATGTCCAGCGCGGCCAGTTGGGCGGCGCGGACCTTGAAGCCGGTGAAGGCCTCGCCGGTCAGGAAGTTGGGCTGGTCGGCCATCCCGGCGTCCAGCCAGCCCTGCACCACGCCGCGCAGATCGCCCGAGCGGGTGACGATGTCGGCGAACAGGGGCTCGCTCGCCACCGAGACCGGCGCGCCCGCGGGGGCCGGGGGCTGTTCCGCCGCGAGGGCGACATTCGGGTCCGTCAGGAGCAGGGAGAGAGCCAGGGCGACGCCGCAGGACATGAAAGCCTCCTCAGGCAACCTCAATTGTTTTGCCGAATCACCGATTCGACGTTGAACCGACTTACGCCCGACCCGTAAACGAGGGTTTACCCCTCCCCACGCCGCGCCCGCTTCGAGACTGCAGATGACCGCTCGCAAACAAGCCCTGGACCTGCTCCGCGCCGTGGCGCGCAAGGATGCGGGCGCGCGTATCGTCCATCACTTCGCCACCGATCCGGGCCGGATGGACCGGATGAGTGTGGATGCCGCGGGCCTGTATCTGGACCTGTCGAAACAGGCGTGGAGCGCCGAAGGCTTCGAGGCCGCGCTGGATCTGGCCCGCGCCTGTGACGTCGAGGGTCGCCGGGCGGCCCTGTTCGGCGGCGAGGCGGTCAACAACACCGAGGGCCGCGCGGTCCTCCACCCCGCCCTGCGCGCCGCCGACGACGCCGATTTCCACGCCTTGGGCGAGGCCGTGTCGAAGGAGGTCAAGGAGACCCGCGACGCCATGGCCGCCTTCGCCACCGACATTCGCTCGGGCGCCGAGACGGGCGGCACCAAACAGCCCTTCACCGCCATCGTGCACATCGGCATCGGCGGGTCGGACCTGGGCCCGCGCCTGCTGTGGGATGCGCTGAAGCCGCTGGAGCCGACCATCGACCTGCGCTTCGTCGCCAATATCGACCCGCGCGACATGGCCGAGGCCCTGGCCGGCCTGGACCCGGAAACGACGCTGGTCGTGGTCGTGTCCAAGACCTTCACCACGCAGGAGACCCTGGCCAATGCCGAGCTGGCCAAGGCCTGGCTGGCCGAGAGCCTGTCGCCGCGCCGGATGGTGCGCCACCTGATCGGCGTCACCGCCGCGCCGGAGAAGGCGAAGGACTGGGGCTGTGGCCGCACCTTCGGCTTCCGCGACTGGGTCGGCGGTCGTTACTCGCTGTGGTCGGCGGTGTCCCTGTCGGTCGCCGTCGCCCTGGGCTGGGACGTGTTCGAGCGCGTGCTGGACGGCGCCCGCGCCATGGACGAGCATTTCGCCCAGGCGGATCTGGAGAAGAACGCCCCGGTGCTGCTGGCGCTGGCGCAGATCTTCAACGTCGAGGGGCTGGATCGCCACGCCCGCACCGTCGCCCCCTATGCCCACGGCCTGCGCCGCCTGCCCGCCTTCCTGCAGCAGCTGGAGATGGAGTCGAACGGCAAGCGGGTGAAGCGGGACGGCGCCCCCGTCGACACCTCGACCGGCCCGGTCGTCTTCGGCGAGCCCGGCACCAACGGTCAGCACGCCTTCTTCCAGCAGATCCATCAGGGCCCGATGGTGGTTCCGGCCGAGTTCGTGGTCGTCGGCCACACCTCCGAGACCGCCATGGACGCCCGCGAGGGCGACGCCCCCCTGTGGTCCAATGCGCTGGCGCAGGCGCAGGCCCTGATGGTCGGCAAGACCGAAAAGGAAGCGCGGGCCGAGCTGATCGCGGCGGGCGCCGATGAGGCCGAGGCCGACCGTCTGGCCCCGCACAAGACCTTCCCCGGCGACCGCCCGTCCTCGACGATCCTGATGGACGCCCTCAGCCCCGAAGCCGTCGGCGCCCTGCTGGCCCTCTATGAACACAAGACCTTCGTCGAGGGCGTGATCTGGGACATCAACAGCTTCGACCAGTGGGGCGTCGAACTGGGCAAGGTGCTGGCCAGGGCCATCCTGAAGGACGTCGAGGCGGGCGAGCCGTCCGCCGGGCTGGACCCGTCAACGGCGGAGCTGATGAAGCGGTTGATGGTGTAGGAGTGAAGCTGGCTATCCGATCAGCAATCTGAGAGACGTCGCTGTCACAGCTAACGCGCTTGCGCCTATCGCTAGCTTGGTTCCTCCGCAGAAGGCGTAAGTGTTGCGCATGAGCTCCCACCAATAGGCGAGCCGAGCTGCAGAGAGCCCGATGCGATCAACGTTGTATTCATACCCGATCTGCATTTCGAGAACGGCCGTTTCGCGATGCTTTGCTGGTGTAAAGAAGCACACAAGTGCCTGCCCAACCCGAGGAGCGGTATAGGGATCGCGCCTTAGCTTCGCTTCCAGCGAAGCTATACGGCGCCGAAGCAGCACAATCCTGAATCTTCCGATCAAGAGCTTCAGCTTTCCGATCCCAAGAATCGCGGACCCTATGGCAATAACCAAATACGCCATGCTGAAGCTTTTCACCGCCAAGCCCACCCCTAGGGTACCTTCCGGACGCGACTTCCATTGATGATGAATCCGCCAGTGGATGGCGACGAAACGCTGGAAACGATCGTCCGGGGCCTCACCCGTGCTCATGCCGGTGCTCCTTGCCAGCTCTGATGGCTCGGGGCCAAAATTCCTTGAGCCTGCAAGACGGAAGCACCATGAGCAGTAATCTGATAGATGCGCTTACGGCGCCCCCCCCGCTTGTTATCCGGCTCGCTCCAACCTGAAGTGACGAGTCCCTTGTCGGTCATACGGTCTAGTGCGGTGTAGACAGCACCTAAACTGGGTGCACGGCGGCCAGTCTGGGCCTCAATTGTGCGGGCAATCGTTAGCGCATAATTTTCATTAGAAGTTCGAAGCAGGGCCCTCAGTAGCTCTTCCTCAAAAACGCCTAGCTGGTCTCTCGGCATTTCATATCTCCTACAACGTAGGAAATATAAATCATATCGAGATCGGGGTCAAAAGCCGAGGATCGGAACACCCAGCACGCCCAAGAAAAAGGCGGTCCCCGCTTCCTGGGAACCGCCTTCCTCGCCCACGCGTCCGGCCTGAACTCAAGCGACCGAACGGAAGCGCAGCTGATTACCAGCGACGGTCGTAGCGGTAGTCGCGACGGTCATCGCGGCGGTCACGACGCCATTCGCGATAGTCGCGGCGTTGTTCCCAGCGCGGGTCGCGGCTGTTGATGCCATGCTCGCGTTCCCAGTGGCCCTGGTTCCGGTAGCACTGACCGCCGCGGTAGTAGCCGCAGTCGTCGCCACGATTGCTGGAGGCGGCGCCGACCGCGGCGCCGGCCAGGGCGCCACCGGCGATATAGGTGCCGTCGCCATTGCCGATCAGGGCGCCGGCCAGACCGCCGACGACGGCGCCGACCACGGCGTTTCGACCGGTGTTGTCACGGTCGCGGCTCTGGGCCTGCGCCGGGGCTGCGGCCATCAGGGTCAGGGCGCCGACCAGGGCCGGCGTGGCGAAAGCGATTTTCGAAAGCGTCTTCATGGTCGGGTCCTTTCAGAACGGTCCGGCGCTCTTCGCCGGGGTGTGAGGACGGTTATGACGGGGCCAGCCTGAACAGGCCGGGAGGGGACCGTTCAGGTTCGGTTCACCTTGCATAAATCGCTGTAATGTCGGCTGATGCCGGAGAAACCGGGGAGACGTGGGTGAAACGGCTGTGGGGGATGGCGATTGTTGGGGCGGCGCTGACGCTGGCGGCGACGCAGGCGTTCGCCCAGACTCCGCCCGTGGTGCAGGAACCGCCGCCGCGCCCGACCGCCCCTCCGCCGCCGCCCCCGCCTCCTCCGCCGCCGATCGATGACGTGCGCCTGTCCGCCGCCACCGAGGTCGATCCCATTCAGGCCATCCTGCGGCGCGAAACCGATCCGCAGGCGGCCGCCGACGCCTTGGTCGCGCTGGGCATCGAACGCTACGGCGCCAATGACGCCGACGGCGCGGCGGTGGCGCTGAAGGCCGCCATCGAAACGCTCGAGACCCGGTTGGGCCGTGACTCCAAGGCGGTGGCCCATCCGCTGGCGGTGCAGGCGCGGCTGAAGCTGGAGAACGGCGACTATCCGGGGGCCCTGGCCGATATCGAGCGGGCCCTGTCGCTGCTGGACGAGGCGTCCTCCGACCCGCTGGAGCGGGCGACGCTGATCTATGACCGGGCGCGGGTCTTCGACCTGCTGGGCCGCAATGAGGAGGCCGAGGCCTCGGCCCGCGAGAGCCTGACGATCCGTCGCGCCCAGCTGGGCGAGGTGCATGAGAAGACCGCCGACAGCCTGAACCTCGTCGCCAACGCCCTGACCGCCCAGGGTCGCCATGCCGAGGCCGACCCGCTCTATCGGCAGGTGCTGGGCATGTATGAGGTGCTGTACGGGCCGGACGACTTCCATGTCGCCATCGTGCTGTCCAACCTCGGCAACTCCCTGCGTCGCACCGGGCGGGCGCATCAGGCCGAGCCGCTCTATGTGCGGGCCGTCACCATCGCCGAGGGGGCCAATGATCCTGTCCTGCTGGCCCAGTGCCTGACCAACTACGGCTGGTTCCTCCATGTGACGAAGCAGGGTGACAGGGCAGAGGCCCCCTTCCGCCGGGCGCTGGAGCTGGCGCTGGATATCGTCGGGCCGGATCACCCGTTCACAGGCAACGCCCGGGCCAATCTGGGCTTCGCCCTGTCCGATCAGGGCCGCTGGACCGAGGCCGAGACGCCGTTCCGCGAGGGGCTGGCGACCTATGAGGCGGGCGTGGGGCCGGACAGCCCGGACCTGCTGGAGACCCTTATGGGCTACGCCGCCGTGCTGGACCGGCTGGGCCGGGGCGAGGAGGCGGAGGGCCTGTACCGCCGCGCCCGGACCATCGCCGCCGACCGCCTGCCCCCCGCCCACGCCACCGCCCTGACCGGAACCGAACAGTACGCGGGCTTCCTGATCCACCGGGCGCGGTCAGACGAAGCGCTGGTGCTGGTGCGCGGCGGGCTGGGCGACCTGCTGGGCCAGCAGGCCCGGGGCCGCGACTGGCGCACCCGCGTGCGCGGCGCCCGCCCTCTGTTCGCCCGACAGGTCGAAGCCGCCTGGACCCTGGCCGCCGCTACGGATTGAAACCTGGCGAAATCTGTCGACGCACCGCTTGACGGTCGGGACCCTGCCGCCTACCTGCCGCTCGCGTTAGCACTCTCGCCCGTCGGCTGCCAAAGCGGCGGCGGGCGGCAGGGCCGCTCATCGTTTCAGAAACGCCCCGCTCAGGGGGTTCAGAGGAGACATTCAATGGCGTTTCGTCCGCTCGGCGATCGCGTGCTCGTGAAGCGCGTGGAAGAAGAATCCAAGACCAAGGGCGGGATCATCATCCCCGACACCGCCAAGGAAAAGCCGCAGGAAGGCGAAGTCATCGCCGTCGGCGCCGGCGTCCGTGACGACAGCGGCGTCGTCCAGGCCCTGGAACTGAAAGCCGGCGACCGCATCCTGTTCGGCAAATGGTCGGGCACCGAGATCAAGATCGACGGTGAAGACCTGATCATCATGAAGGAATCCGACGTGTTGGGCGTGCTGTCCTAAGCACCCGCGTCTGATCGCCTAACTCCAGAAATTCATACCAGACAGGAGCAGCCGCCAATGGCCGCCAAGATCGTACAATTCAACACGGATGCCCGTGACAAAATGCTCCGGGGCGTCAACGTCCTGGCCAACGCCGTGAAGGTCACGCTGGGGCCGAAGGGCCGCAATGTCGTGATCCAGAAGTCGTTCGGCGCCCCGCGCTCGACCAAGGACGGCGTTTCGGTCGCCAAGGAAATCGAGCTGGAGGACGCCTTCGAGAACATGGGCGCCCAGATGATCCGCGAAGTCGCGTCCAAGACGAACGACAAGGCGGGCGACGGCACCACCACCGCCACCGTCCTGGCCCAGGCCATCGTGCAGGAAGGCCTCAAGGCCGTCGCCGCGGGCATGAACCCGATGGACCTGAAGCGCGGCATCGACAAGGCGGTCACCGCCGTCCTGGCCGAGGTCAAGGCCAGCTCCAAGCCCGTTTCGAACAACTCGGAAATCGCCCAGGTCGGCACCATCTCGGCCAACGGCGACGCTGAAGTCGGCGGCCTGATCGCCGAAGCCATGGCCAAGGTCGGCAACGACGGCGTCATCACCGTCGAGGAAGCCAAGACCGCCGAAACCACCGTCGACATCGTCGAGGGCATGCAGTTCGACCGCGGCTACCTGAGCCCCTACTTCATCACCAACGCGGACAAGATGGAGGCCCAGCTCGAGGAGCCGCTCATCCTGCTCCACGAGAAGAAGCTGACCAGCCTGCAGACCATGCTCCCGATCCTGGAAGCCGTGGTCCAGTCGGGCCGTCCGCTGGTGATCATCGCCGAGGACATCGAGGGCGAGGCCCTGGCCACCCTGGTCGTCAACAAGCTGCGTGGCGGCCTGCGCGTCGCCGCCGTCAAGGCTCCGGGCTTCGGCGACCGCCGCAAGGCCATGCTGGAGGACATCGCCGTCCTGACCGGCGGCCAGGTCATCTCGGAAGACCTCGGCATCAAGCTTGAGAACGTCACCCTCGACATGCTGGGCCGTTCCAAGAAGATCACCATCACCAAGGACGACACCACCATCGTGGAAGGCGTCGGCGAGAAGGACGCGATCGAGGCCCGCATCGGCCAGATCAAGGCCCAGATCGAAGCCACGACCTCGGACTACGACAAGGAGAAGCTGCAGGAACGTCTGGCCAAGCTGGCCGGCGGCGTCGCCGTCCTGCGCGTCGGCGGCTCGACCGAGGTCGAGGTCAAGGAGAAGAAGGACCGCGTCGACGACGCCCTGAACGCCACCCGCGCCGCGGCTGACGAAGGCATCGTCCCGGGCGGCGGCATCGCCCTGCTCAAGGCCTCCAAGATCCTGGCCGACCTGAAGGGCGACAACGCCGACCAGAACGCCGGCATCGCCATCATCCGTCGCGCCCTGCAGGCTCCGATCCGTCAGATCTCGGAGAACGCGGGCGTCGAGGGTTCGATCGTCGTCGGCAAGGTGCTGGAGTCCACGGACGCTTCGTTCGGCTTCAACGCCCAGACCGAAGAGTACGGCGACCTGGTCAAGATGGGCGTCATCGACCCCGCCAAGGTCGTCCGCACCGCCCTGCAGGACGCCGCCTCCGTGGCCGGCATCCTGATCACGACGGAAGCCGCCGTCGCCGACGCCCCCAAGAAGTCGGGCGGCGCAGCCCCCGACATGGGCGGCGGCATGGGCGGCATGGGCGGCATGGACTTCTAAGCGGATCGAGGCGGGCCCAGCCCGCCTCGGGACGCCCCGGCGAAGGCCGGGGTCCGGAACGCTCGGTCGTTACAGGCTGAGAACGAAGAAGGCGCCCCGGGAGACCGGGGCGCCTTTTTTGGCGGCGTGGGAAACGCCTCTGCTTGCCAAGGAACGCCCTCCGACCTTAGCCCGCTTAACCGAGAGGGAATTCTGGCTCGGTCGCTTCGTGTACTTCGCAATTCATTTCGCCGCGTCCGCATAGGCCAAGAATTCCGCGTGCGGAGTCCGACTTGTCGTCCAAGGTCGATTGCTGGCAAAACCTACGGGACGGGAACGCCGGTCGCACCGCGTGAGAACCAACAGCCGCTTTGCGCGGGAGATGCCGACGAAGAAGACCGAGCGCTCTGCGGCCGGTTTTCCCCAGAAGGTTTGCGCCTCGATACCCGGCAGGATTACGGCTTCAAATTCAAGGCCCTTACTCTTGTGCATGGACATGATGCGCACAGCGTCATCTCCGCCGAAGGCAGCGAGCGCTTGGGCAGGATCAGCGCCCCGACCAATCAACGTGCCAGCCCGGATAATCGTGTCATCGATCAGTTGGTCCAACCGGTTACCGTGCGCATAGTCTGCCGACATGGCCACTACCTCGGCGCGCCCAACGGTCTGCATGAGTGCAGAAACCACCGTCTTTAGGTCGGTCGTGTTCGTCAGATCGATCTGCTTGGCGAGGACGCGCGCCCGTAGCGCTTGGACCGTCTGATTCCAGACCAGACGTCTTCGATAGTCCCGTTCGTCATTTTGGCCTTCGTCGATCATTACCTGGTCGAGGAGGCGGCGGTGCACGGATGCTTGGCTGTCGCTCGTGAGAACGAGCAAGAAGTCTATGATCAGTTTGGCGATGGGTTCAGAGGCAAGATCCTGCGCAACGTCCTCCTCACGGTACGGGATGCCTGCCTTATTAAACGCGATGGTCAGGCTTTGAGAAAAGAACTTCTGTTCGCGACTGTAGAGAACGGCGATCTCCGACAAAGGAACGGATTGCGTGTCAACGAGCTCACGAATGAGGTCGACTAAGGCGGCGGCCTCCGCCGCTTCGTCATCCAAAGCCAGGATACGAACCTCGCCAGCATCTCCAACGATCGCATCGTCCGCCAAGGCGGCTGGCGCATCCATAAACTTCACCATGGCGTTTTGCATGCGCCGTAGGCGCGGCTCTGAACGGAAGTTCTGATAAAGGTTCAGAGGAACGGCATCGAAATCTTTGGCGAAGGTTTCGAACACGCCTTCTAACGCACCGGCCCAGCCCATGATGCTCTGTTTGGTGTCACCAACTGCCGTCAGAACCGCAAGGGATCCCAAAAAGCATTCTTTGACCAAGGCATACTGATCGGTCGTGCAGTCTTGGAATTCGTCGAGGAACACGTGACTGTAAGTTTGACGCACTGCGTTTCGAGCGACCCGGTTATTCGAGATGATTGTTTGAGCCAAAGGCACCATGTCGCTGAACATGATGGACTGATGTTGGATGCGCGCCGAGCCAACAGCGTAGTCGGGGTTCAGTGCATCAGCGCCTTTCAGAGCGGGCCGGAAGCGGTCAATCAGCCGTTTGCCGAAGGCGTGAAAGGTGACGCTGTCAAGACGCGCGGCGAGATCCGATCCGCACCGTCGCCGCACGCGGGCTTTCAGGTTTTGTGCAGCATCAACCTTGAACGAAATCGCGAGAATGCGGCGTGGATAGGGGCACACACCTGAGCGAAGCAAAAAATCTGCCCGCTGGGCCAGCATTTCAGTCTTGCCAGCACCAGGGCCTGCGGTCAGGGCGAGATTCCGTTGTATCTCTTGGGCGGCGCGCAGCGCATTGGGCTCTAAAGAAAGCCCGTCTGACGGTGACCATCGATCAACCGTGATCATTCGGGGAGCGCCTCAAGTTTGGTCTCGATCTCGGCGATCATGCGGTTGAGCACAAGCGGCATATGCGCAATCAGGTCGGCGTCGCTAAGCTTCGAGAGCGCCTTAACGTGCTGGCTAGGTTTGCTGCCAAGTTTGAAGCTTCGATGGTAGAAGCCAAACAGCTCCTGCTGCTCTTTCGTGTACTGAGCGGCAAAATCGCCGTGCGATTTGCCCAACACGGCAACGGCCGTCTGCGCGTCGGGGGGGTCGAGGTCGATTATGTCGATAACCCCGTACGCATCGGGAAAGGCTTCGACCATCACGAAATCTAGGTCCAATGGGGTCGAGAAAAACACGCCCTGTTGCTCTAACCATGGGAGCCAGCCGTCCGTTGACGCGAGCAAGTGTTTGGTACCGTTCCATACGGGAACTCCATTGATCATGGCTTGGTCCAAACCGATGGGGTCGCCGTGATTGAGTAACTGCTGGAGGGCAGTTTTTACGCGCCCCCATCCCCCTTGATGGCGGCCAAGGTCGAGGTCCAAAAGGGTGACGTGCGGTATTCCCAACCCGTTCAGGAGCCGCCAGAAATGATTCACGTGTCGTCCGCCAAGCGGCACCACCGAAACCGAGGCATCGTCGGCGAGGACTCCTTTGGCGCTGAGCAATCGCGGAAGGACCACCTCCTCGGTGTCGCCCTCTCCCAAGATTACAAGCCGTGCGAAATAGAGTTCAGGAAACGCACGCACCGCTTGGCGCACGTATTTCTCGGCCTCTGCCTCGTCGGGCAAAGCGATGGTCGCCACCGTCGTACAGCGTTGGGCGTTAAGGCGTAGATAGCGGATCGCTTCGGGGTCAACCCGCCGAAGGAGAGATGGTGCATGTGTGGCTATGACGCTTTGAGCATCGCGGCCTTTGCCTAGTGCGGTTAGGGTACGGGCCACTCGTCCCAGATAATGCGGCGAAAGACTGTTTTCAGGTTCCTCGACGGCCAACAAGGTGAAGAGCGGTGGTCGGAGCTTGGCGACATCGAAAGCTTTTAGTTCGCCGGTGATCGCTCGCTCACCGATCTCACGAACCGCAAGCACAAGGCCGATGTAGAGAAGCGATTGCTGGCCATCGCTTAGCCTCGAGAAATCAACGTTTGGCGCCTCATGCCCGGGCGTGAAGCCGAGTGTCAGGTGCCGCAGAAGCGTTTCCATCGCGCTGTGGCCGAACGAAAGCGAGGGGTCGGCGTAGTATTTCCCCTTATGCAGGTCCAACCACGCTTTCGCGACTTCCCTACTAACTTCTTTAACGGCTGCGTTGCTGCTTAGTGCGCTTGAAATCTCTTGGGCGAATTGCTCGATGGCCTCCCGCTCGACACTCCAATTCGCAGCGCGCAATGCTCGACCCAATAGTGCGTTGGTCGAGTAGGAAATATGGTCTCCGGGGTTGCGGCGGGCCGGGAGGTAGTGAACCTGCACAGCGTTGCGATCATGTTTTGAGACGCGACTTAGCTCTACCGGTTTGCCGTTCGCCTCGACCCTGATGACCGAATTGAACGCCTCCTCAATATCGCCGTCTTGGTCAATCTTCGCATCGAGCCGGAAACGCACCCTAACGGTCTCATCGTCGGTCTCCATCCGCATGTGGGCGAAATGGGTGGGCACCGCGGCGAGTTGTTCTCCACTCTGCAGATCCGCGCTTAGCTCTGGAAACTCAAAATCGGCTTCAAGCCACAGGCTCCGCTCTGGGGGCGTATCGACCTCATCAAAGGCGACATGGAAATCCGAAGCCCTCACCTTCCTCTGAGCGGGATCAAGTCCGAACATCCGCACCAAAGCGAGAAGAACAGTCGTTTTGCCTGCACCGTTAGGACCGAGCACGAATGTTGTGTCGTCGAAATCGATGCCGACCGGCTCCGGACCGAAGCACCTGAAATTGCACAGTCGCAGCTGAACAAGCTTCACTCGCCGCCCCCCTCGTAGGTGTACCGCGCTCCCGATCGCACGCGGCAGTTGCGTCGTGTATGACCTAGAATCCCGCATAGTAAAATGTGGGATTCTCTGCTCCCGAGACTCCACGTCTGGCTCTCAAGGTTATCGTCCGCCCTCTGCCAGCACACCAAGGTCGAGCGGGACCAGGTGTGGCCACTGGCTTCGGTGCGCCTCAAGGACACGCATGAGCTTAAGAATCCTCAACCACCGGCTACACCCGGTCGCCCCCTTCCCCGCGAAGCGGACAGGTGAAGGGGGTTTGGTGCGTGGAGTGCCCCTTCCACCGTCCTTCGCCGCTGCGCGGTGGGGGAGGATGGGGGAGCACCGGGAACACCGCTGGCTTCCCGCCCATTCCGTCTCCGTAAGCAAACGGAGCCTCCCCATGACCGACCCCAAACCCCCGCTCGACGAAGAACTGGAAGACCTGCGCGAGGACGCCGAGGCGCTGGAGCGGCCGGGGCGGGCGATACCGCTGCCCAAGGACGAAGACGAGGACGACGGGGTGGGGCCGACGACGAGCGTCGTGCCTTGAGGGTGCGGCGGTTGAGCCTGGGCGAGGCCGTGTTCGAGCGGTCGCCGGGGCAGGACGCCGACATCTTCACCGCCGATGGGATCGAAGCCTCGGACGGCGGGCCGGTGACGGTCGGCTATGGCCGCTATGGTCCCGATCAGAGCCTGACCGAGACGATGAAGGTGCATGACACCCTGGTCGTGCTGGAAGGGCGGCTAACGGTGGAGAGCGACGGCGGCGGGATCGAGGACGCCGGGATCGGGGATATCGTCCATATGCCCAGGGGCGAGACGGTGACGATCCGGGCGGGGGCCGAGGGGGCGGTGACGGCTTATGTGACCTGGCCGCACTGGCGCGGGGCGTCGGGGGACTGAGTTTGGGGCGCCCTGCTTCGCTCGGAGAGCTTCGCAGGGTAGTCCTCCCCACGGTGTGGGGAGGAGATGGGGAGTGTGCGTGGGGTGGGCGCCCCTCCACCCTGCTTCGCCGCTGCGCGGCTTCGCAGGGTCCGGTCGTCCGGTCGCCTCCGGCGACCGTTCCTCCACCCCCGCAGGGGGAGGAACTCCAAGCAAGGCTGGCGCGACGAAACAGCCTGAAAACAGGGGGTTGGCAAAAAGATTCGGTGATCTTCCAGCGGCTGCTGTGGGCCGGCGCATAATTGTGTCCGGGCATGGGGTCCGGGAGAGCGCCGACGACGCGGGCGGGCGCTCGCCGGACCGGGCGGACGCGCTGGTCTGGGCGATCACCGAGCTGGCGACGCCGCGCCCGGCCGGGCCGAGGATCCGACAGCTGTGACGCCATAATCCTGACCATATTCGCTACAAATGTAGCGCTACATTTGTAGCGAAACAGGAGTGGGTGATGTCGAGGCAGGGGTGGAATGGGGCGGCGATCGTCCTGGCGGTGGCGGCGACGCTGGGGGCGGGGAGCGCGATGGCGCAGCAGGCCGCGCCGGCGCCCGCGGCGGTCGCGCCGATGGTGGAGCGGCTGAGCAGCGCGCAGATGGCGGAGATCGACCGCTATGTGCTGGCCGAGATGGGGCGGCAGCGGGCGCCGGGGCTGGCGGTCGGCGTCTATCTGAAGGGGCAGCCGGTCTATCTGAAGGGCTATGGGCTGGCCGATGTGGAGTGGGCGGCGCCGATGGGGCCGGACACGCGGATGCAGACCGGCTCGCTGGGCAAGCAGTTCGTGGCCACGGCGATCCTGAAGCTGGTCGAGGAGGGCAAGGTGGCGCTGGACGCGCCGGTGGGCCGGTACTTCCCCGAGGCGCCGGAGGGCTGGGCCGGGGTGACGGTGGCGCACCTGCTGTCGCACACCTCGGGCATCGGCTCGTACGACAATCCCGACCTGATCGGGCCGGGCGGGCCGTTCGACATCCGCCGCGACTATACGGAAGACGAACTGGCCACGGCCATCGCCGCCCTGCCGAACGAGTTCGAGGTCGGGACCCAGTGGAGCTACAACAACACCAACTATGTGCTGCTGGGCATATTGATCCATCGGGTGACGGGGCAGGCGTACGGCGACTATCTGCGCGACGCCTTCTTCGCACCGCTGGGGATGAGCGCGACGCGGGTGATCTCGGACACGGACGTGATCCCGCGCCGGGCCTCGGGCTATGAGATGCGGGCCGGGCGGCTGCGGAACCAGGCGTGGGTGTCGCCGACCTTCAACTCGACCGCCGACGGGACGATCTACACCACCGTCGAGGACATGGGCCGGTGGGAGAACGCCCTGGTCGAGGGCCGGGTGCTGTCGGCGGCGTCGCTGGAGAAGATGTGGACCGTCTTCCCGCTGGCGGACGGGACGCCGAACCCGGGCAACTACGGCTTCGGCTGGAAGATCGACGCCATGGGGCGGACCCGGCGGATCATCCACAGCGGCGCCTGGCAGGGATTCACCAGCAACATGACCCGCTATCCGGACCGGGGGGTGACGGTGGTGGTGTTCGCCAATCTGGACGGGACGGCGAACCCGGCTCTGGTCGCCAGAGTGGTGGCCGGGCTGGTCGATCCGGTCGTGATGCCGCGTCAGTTCCCCGCCCTGCCCGACGATCCGGCGCGGGCCGAGCGGATCCGGGCCTTCGTGGCCAAGGCGCAGGACGGCGGCGACCTGAAGGACGACTTCGTCGAAGGCAGCCCCTATGAGTACAGCCCGGAGCTGGCGCAGGGGCTGCAGAGCGCCCTGCCCCCGGGCTGGCGCGACGCGCCGATGACGCTGGTCCAGCACACCCCGCGACCGGACGGAGGCGGCCGGTTCGGCTATCGCGTCGGGCCGGAGGGGAACACCCGGCTGCTGACCATCTCGCTGGCGCCGTCGGGGCGGGTGCAGGGCTTCGGCGTGGCGGCCGATCCGGACAGCCGCTGAGGGGATGCGGGGGCCCGGTGAACCGCGCCGACGCCCCCGCGTTCGACTCCGCGTTCAATCGCGGAGGTTTCCATGGTCGCGCGTCCGACATGGCAAGGGCATCTGAAGCTGTCGCTGGTCACCTGCCCGGTGGCCATGTTCACGGCGACGTCGTCGACGGCGCACGTCAGCTTCCACCTGATCAATCCCGAGACGAACAACCGCATCCGCATGGTGCCGACCGATCCCGACGCGGGGCCGGTGGAGCGGTCGGATCTGGTGAAGGGCTATGAGGTGTCGAAGGACGAATATGTGCTGATGGACGAGGCCGACTTCGACAAGGTGAAGCTGGACTCGACCCGGACCATCGACATCCAGCAGTTCGTGGACGCCGCCGACATCGACCGCCGCTACTATGACAGCCCCTTCTATCTGGTCCCGGAGAAAGGCGTCGGGGCCGAGGCCTTCGCGGTGATCCGCGAAGCGATGAAGGAGACCGGCAAGACGGCCATCGGCGCGGTGGTGATGCGCGGGCGCGAGCGGCAGCTGGCGCTGGAGGTCTGCGGCAAGGGGCTGATCGCCTATTCCCTGCGGGCGCATGACGAGGTGCGGGCGGCGGACGACTTCTTCGATGACATCCCGGCGGTGAAGGCCGACCGCGAGATGGTCGAGATCGCCGAGAAGATCATCGGCCAGAAGGACTCGAAATTCGATCCGTCGAAATTCAAGGACCGTTACGACGAGGCGCTGAAGGCGCTGATCAAGGCCAAGCAGAAGGGCGGCAAGAGGCTGGTCGAGGCGCCGCAGCCGGAGGACACCAATGTCATCGACCTGATGGCGGCGCTGCGGAGCAGCCTGAAGGGCTCGGCCTCGGGAGCGAAGAAGGCCGCGCCGAAGAAGACGGCCGCGAAGAAGAAAACGACGGCGAAGAAGGCTCCGGCGAAAAAGAAGGCGGCCTAGAGCAAGATACCCTTCTCCCCTTGCGGGAGAAGGAAAAGGGCTGTTTTTACCGCTTCTTGCCCAGCTCGGCGGCGATGTCCTTGGTCATCCGGCCGACCTTGCGGTGGGCCGTGGTGATCTGGTCGCGGGTGACGCCCCAGCGCTTCATCCAGTATTCGACGGCCTGACGCTCGGACAGGTCGAGCCGATCCTTGTCGATGAAGCCGCGCTTGTCCTTCAGGCCTGCCATGGTCGTCTCCCTGTTCGCCCCACCCTAGACCCGCGCGCGGTCACAGGCCGAGCTTTTTGAGCGCGGGCTTGAGGCCGGCCTCCGACGTGCGGAAATCCTTCCACGGATCGGGTTTCTTCAGCAGGGCTGCGGCCTCGGCGATGGTGAAGGCGCGCGGGTCGAGACCGGCGCGGACCTGACCCCAGGACAACGGCAGGGCGATGGTCGCGCCGGGCCGGGCGCGCGGCGACCACGGCGCGACCGCCGTGGCCATCCGCCCGTTGCGCAGATAGTCGATGAAGATCTTCCCGCCCCGCGCCTTCTTGGCCAGCGTCGTGGTGAAGCGGTCGGGATGGTCGGCGCGGATCGCCTCGGCCACGGCCCGGGCGAACGCCTTGCACTGGTCCCAGTCGATGCGGCTGCGCGCATCAGACTTGATCGGGACGACGACGTGCAGACCCTTGCCGCCGGTCGTCTTGACGAAGGGCGTCAGGCCCAGCTCCTCCAGCTTCCGCTTCACCACCTTGGAGGCGGACAGCACATCGGCGAAGTCGAGGCCTTCGTCCGGGTCGAGGTCGATGGTGACCTGATCAGGCGTCCCCGGATCGCCGGGACGGGCGCCCCAGGGATGCAGTTCCAGCCCGCCCGCCTGGGCGAGGGCGACGAGGCCGCCGACGTCCGTGACGCCGACGTAGGGCTTGCGCTCCTTCACATCGATCAGCTTGAGCCGGGGATTGGAGCCGGGCATGGCGTGGCGCTGGAAGAAGCGCTGGCCCTCGATGCCGTCCGGGGCGCGGACGATGGAGACGGGCCGGTCGGCGACATGGGGCAACAGGCGATCGGCGACCTGTTCGTAGTAGCGGGCGAGGTCGGCCTTGGTGACCGCCGGGCGACCGTTCGCGGCGGGCCACAGGATCTTGTCGGGACTGGACAGGGTGACGCCCGCCACCACCGTCTTGCCCTTGGCCATTGAGACGGACTTCGGCGTGGCCTTCGCGCTCGGCGCCTGGGGCCGGTCGGTGACCTCGGCGGCGGTCTTGTCGTCCCGCAGGCCCTTGAAGGCGGCCTGACGCAGGGAGCCGGACTCGGTGTAGCCGCCGTGCTCCAGCTCGGCGACCAGAACGGGTTTGAGCCAGTGGATGTCGCGCCCGCCGCGGGGAGCGGACTTGCCCGCGAAGGGGCTGCGCTCCGCCGCCGCCGACTTCAGCGCGGGCAGCAGGGTCTTGAGCAGGGGTTGGGAATAGCCGGTGCCGACGCGGCCGAGATAACGCAGGCCGTCGCCTTCGCGCACCCCGACCAGCAGGGAGCGGAAGCGAACCCCGCCCTCGGACGACCAGCCGCCGATGACCACCTCGTCCCGGCCCCGGCATTTGGACTTGAGCCAGGTGGAAGAGCGGCCGTCGGTGTAGGGCGCGTCCAGCTTCTTGGAGATGACGCCTTCCAGATCCATCCGGCACGCGCTTTCGAGGATGGCCGAGCCGGTGGTGGCGAAATGGTCGACGTAGCGGATGCGCCTGCCCGCCGATTTCGGGATGCGGTCGATGTGGGCCTGGAGTCGGGCCTTGCGATGGGACAGGGGCAGTTGGCGCAGGTCGTCCGCGCCCTCGGTCAGGAGGTCGAAGGCGAAGAAGACCAGGCCGCCGGTCTTCCCCTCGGAGATGGACGCCTGCAGGGCCGAGAAGTCGGGCGTGTGGTCGTCGTTGAGGGCGCAGAGTTCGCCGTCCACCACCCCGTCCGGCCAGTGCGCCGCGTCGGCTACCACCTCGGGAAACCTGTCGGACCAGTCATGGCCGCGTCGGGTGTAGAGCCGGGCCTTGCCGCCGCCGGTGGCGATCTGGACGCGGTAGCCGTCGAACTTGATCTCATGCGCCCAGCCGGAGCCCTGGGGCGGATGGTCGGCGACCTTGCACAACTGGATCGGCAGGAAGGCCGAGGGCTTTTTCAGCGCCGCCTCTCGCGCCTGGGGCTCGGGCTTGCGCGGCCCCGCCTTCTTCACCGGCTTCGACGACGTCCACTGCTTGCGGCCCTCGGCGATCTCGGCCAGCGAGCGACCGGTCGCGACCGAGGCGTCGATCTCCATATTGGCGTCGCCCTCGCCCGGGACGGCGAAGGCGTCCTTCTCCTTGATCAGGAGCCAGTTCGACCGCTGCTTTCCGCGTCCCTGGGGCTTGCCCCGATCCGACCTGAGCCGCACCAGCGCCCAGCCGCCCTGCAGCCGTTCGCCGTGCAGGATCATCTTCACCGACCCCTTCTTGAAGTCGGCCTCAAGCGTGTCGGGGCTCTGCGGCTCCCATGTGCCGCGGTCCCACATCTGCACCGTTCCGGCGCCATAGTTGCCGGACGGGATGGTCCCCTCGAAGCCGCCGTAGTCGAGCGGGTGATCCTCGACCTCGACCGCAAGACGTTTCACCGCAGGGTCGCGCGACGGCGCCTTGGTGACCGCCCAGGACTTGAGCACCCCGTCCGCCTCGATGCGAAAGTCGTAGTGCAGACGCGTCGCGGCATGGCGCTGGATCAGATAACCCAGAGTCTTTTTACGCGACCGACGCTTGTGTCCCTTCGGCTCGGGCGTAGCGCCGAAATCCCGCTTGGCCTTGTAGGTTTCGAGCTCTCCGCGCACCCGGACTCCTCCTGCGACGCGGTCCAAACGCGCCGCGGGCGAAATCGCTCAAACACAGGGGCCGCGACCGAACACTACCTAAGCGCGTTCATGGTTACCGTGGTCGCCCATCACGGAAGGCTCTTGGAGAATCAAGGCTCTGGACGACCACGACCTAACGGACTTAGCTGTTCCCAGGGGAGGTTGCGGAATGCCGGAAAGGTTGACCAAACGGCAAGAAGAATGCCTGCGCCTGTCGGCGACCATGACCGACAAGGAGATCGCGCGCGCTCGGCATCTCCGAAAACACGGTCGACAAGCACTTCCGAGAGATACTCAGAAAGTTCGGGGTGAACACCCGAAAGGCGGCCTTGAGGCTACTGGCGTCTGACGCGTCATACGCGACGGACGCCATTCCCGCCGCCGCCGGACCGGGGCCTGTTCAGGGCGTCGACGTGGACCGGTTCGCCGATCCCCTCGCCCCAGCCGCCCCGGTCGATCGCAGCCTCTACGGAGCCTACGCCAGACTGGGACGGTGGCGGACCCCCGGCTCGCTGCGGGTTCGCACCATGGCCATCTTCGGATGGGCGCTGGTGGGGCTGTTCCTGCTCTCCATCCTCACGGGGCTGGTCGGGCTGGTGCTCGGGGGAACGGAGCCCTTCGCGCCGACAGGTGGAAATCCCTGACCCTGAAGGACCTCATGAACATCGCCCGGAAACCCGACGAGTTCGCCAGCGCCGTCGCTCTCGACCTGCGTGAAACCGAACACCTGCTGGACGCCGCCGGCGCCCGGCTGGCCGACACCATTTCGCACGCCCTCTCGGGCCGCATGGGCGCGGGCCTGGCGGCCAGCGCCGGTCACCGCGCCTTCAGCGCCGCGGCCAAGGCTCTGTACACCCTGACCGAAGCGCGCGGCGAACTGGTCGAAGCCCATAACCACGCCCTGCGCGACGCCCGTCGCATGGGTCTGGACCACACCCTGCTGATCCCGGGTGAGACCAAACCCGACGACGGCACCAAGGACTCGCCGTTCCCGAAACCCACCGGCCGACTGGCTACGGTCTGACGGTCCGGTCCGGGTGGTCACCATCGCGATCATCGCCGTCACCCTCGCCGGTGTGCTGGCCCTGTTCCGCTTCGGCGGCTGGGAAGAGCGCGTCGTCGGCGGGTTGGTGCTGGCCCTGCTGGTCCTTGTCCGCGTGATGGAGCCGATCCAGATCGGCGCCTGGCGGGTGGGGGTCGCGGGACTGGAAGTCGCCTTCCTGATCGCGATCCTGTGGCTCACCTACGCCCGTGATCGCTGGTGGCTGACCGCACTGGCCGGTTTCCAGCTGATCTCGGTCCTGACCCACGTCATGCCTCTGCTGGCCGCGGGCCGGTACTTCGTGTGGACCGCCGTCACCATCCGGCTGGAAGTGTGGCTGCTGATCTGTATCACTTTCTTCGTCGGCGCCTGGGAAGCCTGGGCCGCGCGACGCTTCGCCCTGGAGGGCGGAAACCATGCCCAAGACAAACATCGATCAAGCCTGGTCGATCTGGACGCAACCCAGCGGCCCTGACGACAGCGACGACGCTCGCCGCGCCCGCGCCGAAGCCCAGATCCTGGACCAGAAGCCCGAGACGCCCAAGCACGCGGCGATGATGCTGGAGGTCCTTCAGGACAACCTGCGCGCCGGGAGCCGGACGGACGACCGGGATCTGGGGGCCCTGGCCCGGCTGACCGCCTTCATGCGGCGGCTGGACCAGGACCCGCGGGCCAGCGTCAACTGACGCCGGCCTTCGGGGCCGTCCGGACGGGCCTCAGTCGAGGTCGGCCGGCAGGATCTGGCTGCTGAGCAGGGTCTCCATGCCCCGCCAGTGGTCCGAGCCCTGCCGTTCGACCCAGGCCTGAACCACGTCACGACCCAGACCGTAGTTGATGATGTAGCTGCGGTAGGTGTCGATGAAGCGCAGCCGCTGGGTCGCCTTGGCCCGGTCAGCGAGGGTGTATTTCATCAGCCGTTCGATGGACTCGTCGCGCGAGACGCGACCGGCCAGATAGTCGTCGGCGATGGTGTACTCCGCGCGAGCCAGCCGGCGTGTCAGGGCGCCGAGCTGGGCCTTCTTCTCGGCGGTGGCCGGATCGAGACCGGCCAGGGGGAAGAGCACCTCACGTTCGAACCGGGTGCCCTCGTCGCCCGGGAAGGCCAGGTCGATGCCGTAGTTGGCGCTGCCCTCGGCCACGAAGCTCATGGGGCTGAACAGGGGGTAGACGCTCATCTCGACCCAGCCGCGATCACGCACGAAGGTCTGTTCCAGCAGGGCGTTGTAGACGTGGTGGCCGGGGTAGCCCTCGTGGCAACCCAGGTCGATGGCGCGCTCGGTGTAGATGGGGAAGTCGGCGTTGATCTCGATCTTCGACTGGGCGTTGCCCTGGTAATAATTATAGCCCGACCACGGCTTGTCGCCGACGAAGGCGAGGGTGAAATTCTCGTTGGCGGGCAGGCGGATGTGGCGTGCGGTGCGGGCGCGGCACTCGGCGATGGCGGCGTCCATGACGGCCTGCAGCCGCTCTTTCGGAATGACGTAGTGCGAGCGGAACTCGGTCACCCGGTCGGTCAGGGAACCGGAGCCGGGGATCAGGGCGTCGATCTGGTCCAGGACCGGATCGTAGTCGCTCAGCGGCCTCAGCTCGGGGCGGACGCCGAACAGGGCGTAGGCCTCGTCGGCGAAGCTCATCTTCTCGCCCGACAGCATGCGCAGGCGGGCCGAGGCGGCCGAGACGTGGGCCAGAAGGTAGGCCTTGCGCTGGGCGACCATGGGCTCGGCGCCGGCGACCGGGATGGCGTTGAGGCGGTCGGTCAGGCCGGCGGCGCCCTGGATCAGCTGGGGCACGGTGCGCGGACTGGCGTGGGCGGCGGCCTGCCATTCGGCGGGGCCGTAATAGGCGTCGACATAGCCCGGCTCGCGCTCGCCGATTTCGAGGATCAGGGCGACATAGTCGCGGGCGACGGCGTCGAGGCTGTCGCCGCCGGGACCGACGGCGGGGGCCGGAGCCGGCGGTGTGGCGCAGGCGCCGACAAAACAGAGCAGAGCGAGAACAAGGGCGCGCATCGGAACCTCCGGCGAAGATCGGCGGCACGCTAGGCCGTCAGCGCGCCTGGGCCAAGCGCCGTCATGCTTTCGGGATTGAGGGCGGGCCGCTGGTGCTGTAGAGGCCTTCGTCCCGGCTTTCTCGCCGCCAGACGCACCCGTAGCTCAGCTGGATAGAGTACTGCCCTCCGAAGGCAGGGGTCAGAGGTTCGAATCCTCTCGGGTGCGCCATTCTCTATAACCAAAGTTAGGGCTGCGTCGGGCTCCGGTCCGGCGTACAACAGGACTGCAGGCGGCCCCGATGGAGGGGGCGCATGCGAATGATGTCGTACCGAACCACGTGGCTACGGTAGGGCGTCACGCCACGCGAAGGCCCTTGCGTCTCCTGAAAAGGCTCCGCGCGGTGCGTAACGATCCGGCGCCGCGGTCCATCCCCCCGGACGGGCGCCGGATTTGTCTGCGGCCAACTGATCCCTGACCGTCGCCCTAGCGCGGCGTGTCGGCGTTGGCTTCGTCCAGCTGATCGACCATGCGCTGATGGGCGCGGACGACCGGCAGGGTCTTGGCGGCCCAGGCCTTGAGGGCGTCGTTGTCGCCGGTGCGGCCCCAGGTCTCCAGCAGGGCGGCGGTCTCGTTGTGGGCGGCTTCCTGCTGCTGCAGGTAGACACGGTCGAAGTCCTGATCGGTGGCGCCGCGCAGGTTGTCGATCAGGCCTTGGTGACGCTGGTCCAGCGCGGTCGGAACGGTCAGGTTGGCGGCCTGGGCCACCGCCTCGAGCTCATCACCGGCCTTGCTGTGATCGGTGACCATCATCTCCCCCAGGGCTTTGATGCGGGGATTGGTCGAGCGCTGGGCGGCGATGCGACCCGCCTCGACCTCGTAAATGCCGCCAATGGCCGCGTTGGTGACGAAGGTTTCCGCGGTGGCGGCGCCGGCGGGACCGGCGACCGTGCCGACGACTCCGGCGGCATGGTCCTGGACGGCGTTGGCCGGCTGGTTTTGTTGATCGGGCGCGCCGCCCGTTTCCTGCTGGCAGGCGCCGAGGGCGAGGGCCAGCGAGCAGCCGCCCATGATGAGAAGGTGTTTCACGAAAGATCTCCCTGTTCCGTGGGCATGAAATCTTCCGGGGCCGCTGGTGTTCCGTCGGCTTTCCGACACAGGAACGACGCCGGAAGCGCGGGCGTTTAGCGGAGCAGGAGACCTGATCATGACCACACCCTCGACCCACCCCATCGAACGCGCCTTCCAGATGGCGCGAAGCGGCGACTATCGCGCCCGCAGCGAGATTTCGCGGGCGATGAGCAAGGAGGGGTTCACCATCGGTGAGTGCGAACAGCTCACCCTTCCCTCCCTGTCGCGCCAGTTGAACGATCTCTGCCGCGCCTCGTACCGGGGCGCCGGCGCCGAAGCTGCCTGATGTCGGGCCGACTTGAGCTTGAGCGGATCGTCTATTGCAGCCAGGCGCGTCGCCCGGAGGTCGCGCTGCAGTCCCTGGCGGAAATCCTGGCGGTGTCGGATCGCAACAACCGGCGTGATAACCTGACCGGCGTGCTGCTGATCAGCCGAGGCCGCTTCTTTCAGGTGCTGGAGGGCGCGGCGCAGGATCTGGATCGCACGATGAGCCGGATCCGGCTGGACCCCCGCCACCATGACGTCGAGATCGTCAGCCGCGGCCCCGCTCGCGGTCGACTGTTCGGGCAGTGGGGCATGGTCGCGGCGCGGGTGACGCCGATGCGCCAGGCGCAGATCGACGCCGTCATCGACCGGTGTCACGAGGACCCCGGCGCGGCGGTCGAGGCCGCGCGCAACCTGCTGGATCATCAGATCGCGGCGTGACGGCGAGACCGCGTCAAACTGATCCTTGATCAGTTTCTCTGAACCGGGTCACTGTGGGGCCAAGACCAGACCGCGAAAAGCGGCGGCCCCCAAGGAAACGCCAGGAAACGCCGATGACCGACACCGTTCGTCCCGCCGCGCCCGCATGGCCGGCGCTCAGCCTCGCCCAGGCCACCGCCGCCCTGACCGCGCCAGGATCGCCGTTCGAGGTGGTCGAGACGACCATCGAGGGGCGGCCGACGAAAATCTGGAAGAATGCGCCGCCTACCCTGATGCACAGCTTCCTGGCTGGGCGGCAGTGGGGCGGGCGGACCTTCATCGTCTATGGCGACGAGCGGGTGTCGTTTGACGCCTTCGCCCGGGCCACGCTGGCGCTGGCTGCGGACCTGAAGGCGCGCGGGGTGAAGAAGGGCGACCGGGTCGCCATCGCCATGCGCAACCTGCCGGAATGGCCGGTGAGCTTCTTCGCCGCGACCCTGCTGGGGGCCATCGCCACGCCGCTGAACGCCTGGTGGGCGGGCGAGGAGTTGGCCTATGGGCTGAAGGACTCCGGCAGCACCATCACCATCGTGGACGGCGAGCGGCTGGAACGGATCGCGCCGCATCTGGCCGAACTGACGGACCTGACCGATGTGCTGGTGTGCCGGGGGACGGAGGCGTCCGGCGATCCGCGCGTTGGACAGTTGGAGGCGGTGATCGGCGGTTCGGAGACCTGGGCGGACCTGCCGCCCGGCGAGATGCCGGACGTGCCGCTGGATCCGGAAGACCCGGCGGCGATCTTCTACACCTCCGGCACGACGGGGTCGCCCAAGGGCGCGCTGGGCACCCATCGCAACGCCGGATGCGGCGCGGTGGCGGGGCTGTACTCGCTGGTGCGCGCCTTCGTGCGGCGGGGCGAGGCGCCGCCGGCGCTGGACCCGACCGCCCCGCCCAAGGTCGGGCTGGTGTCGATCCCCTTCTTCCACACGACCGGCTGCAACGCCCTGCTGCTGCCCGCGCTGGTGACGGGGCAGACGCTGGTCTGCCAGCGCCGCTTCGATGCGACCGAGGCCCTGATGCTGATCGAGCGGGAGAAGGTGAACCTGATCGGCGGGGTGCCGACGGTGGCGATCCAGCTGCTGCAGCATCCGGACCGGGAAAAGTACGACCTGTCCTCGCTGGAGACCGTGACCTACGGCGGAGCAGCGGCGCCGACCGATCTGGTGCGCCAGATCGACGACCGGACGACGGCGCGGCCCGGCTCGGGCTGGGGCATGACCGAGACCTCGGCCACCCATACGCACCATTTCGGCGAGGACTATGTGAACCGCCCGGACAGCTGCGGCCCGGCCATGCCGGTCAGCGCGATCAAGGTGGTGGGGCCGGACGGCGCCGAACTGCCGACCGGCGAGGTCGGCGAGCTGCTGGCCTATGGGCCGAACATCGTGAAAGGCTACTGGAATAAGCCCGAGGAGACGGCCGCCACCTTCGTGGACGGCTGGGTCCGAACGGGCGACCTGGCGCGGATCGACGAGGAGGGCTTCTGCTTCATCGTCGACCGGGCGAAGGACATCATCATTCGCGGCGGCGAGAACATCTACTGCCAGGAGGTGGAGGCGGTGCTGTTCGACCACCCGGCGGTGGCCGAGGCGGCGCTGATCGCCAAGCCGCATCCGGTGCTGGGCGAGGCGCCGATCGCCGTGGTGTCTCTGGCGCCCGGCCTGACGGTCGACGCCGACACGCTGAAGGCCCTGACGGCGTCGCGTCTGGCGGCGTTCAAGACCCCGGTGGAGGTGCACATCCTCCACGAGCCCCTGCCCCGGAATGCGGCGGGCAAGGTGGTGAAGAGCGAGCTGAAGGCGCGGTTCGGGACGTAATTTTCCCTCCCCGTCCCGGGGAGGGAAAACGGCGGTGCAGGTCAGTTCGCCGGGGTGAACGCCGACTGCACCCGCTTGAGGCCCTGCATCAGGACGTCGGCCTCGGCGCCGGCCTTGCAGCCGCCGGCGAGGATGAGGCGCAGGGCCTTCACATGGACCTCGACCGCGGGCCAGCTCCAGATACCGTTGGCCTGCATGCGCTCGGTGAGGTCGCACAGGCTGTAGCCAGCGGTGTAGAGCGGGCCGGTGTCGAAGAAGCCGGCCATGTCCACCAGACCCGAGGCCAGGGCGTAGACCCGCGCCTGACGCGTGTCGTCGGCGGCGACGCACAGGTCTTCCAGCTGACCGATCAAGCGACCGAGGTCTTCCATGACCCCCGCCTTGTGGCTCTGCAGACCCGCCTCGGCCAGACGCTTGGCGTCGGCGATGGTGCGGCCGCCGGGGCGCGCCAGCTGGGTGGCGAGCGTGCTCTTGATCTTGGTCGCGCGAACCTCGGTCACAGCGCCACCCGCATGGGCTTCATCAGCATGTCGATGTCGGACTGATCCATATTGGCCTCGGCGGGCTCGCCCACGTGGGTGGACAGGTCGCCGGCGCGGCGGCCCGGCTGACCCAGCGGCGGGCCGAAGTTGCGGACCCGGCGGTCGGGGCCGACGTAGGTCTCGCACTCGATGAACTCGCGCTCGTCTCCGCCCAGCCAGAGGATGCGGCGCAACAGCACCGTCGGCGTCAGCGGCTTGGCCACCACGAAGCTGGCCCCGCAGTCACGGCTCTTGTGGATGGCCGACTGGGCCGCGTGACCGGTCAGCATGATGACCGGGATGTGCCGGGTCGGCGCGGGGGTCTCGCGACGCAGCCAGCGGGTGAAGTCATAGCCGTCAAGCTCGGGCATCGAGCAATCGACGAGGATCAGGTCGACGGCGCGGCGCTTGAGGATTTCGGTCGCTTCGACCGCGCTCTCGCACTTGATCTGCTCCTTGACCCCGAAGCCCTGGAAGATCGAGCTGAGCATGTCGAGCGACTTGGGATTGTCGTCGATGAGGAGCACCGAGGAGTGCTCGAGGTTCACGCGGGCGTTGGGGTTGTTGGACGAGGCGGCCATGGCGTCAGTCGAACAGCAGCAGGTCGCCGGACGAGGCCGGCGGATGGTCGGATGCGCGCGCCGACGCTTCGCCCGTCAGACGGACGGCGACGTCGGCCAGCAGGACCGCCGAGACGGCATCCGCCGACGTGCGACCGTCGGACAGGCCCTGAAGGACGCCCGCGACGGCGTCGAGCCGCTGGATCAGGACGTCCAGGGCCTGGGCATCGGTCAGGGCCTCGGCCCTGTGCTCGGCGGGCAGGCGGCGGACCAGATCGGTCAGCAGGCCCGAGACACGCTCCACGCCCGTGCGGACGTCGCCGATCTCGGCGGCCAGGGCGGCCAGCAGGGAGGGCGCGTCCGCGGGCATCAGAACAGCTCCAGTTCGCCGCCGGTGTCGACCACGGGCGGGGGGGCGACCACGGGACGAGCGGGCGGTGTGGCGGCGTCGGTCACGCCGCGCTGGAGAGCGCGGCCGCTGACGGGCCAATAGTGCAGGCGACGGCCGCCGGCGCCGCGCAGGCTGCCGCCCACGACGCGGATGCCTTCGTCACGCAGGAAGCGCTCGGCGAAGTCGGCGTTGGCCATGCCCACGTCGCGCAGGCTGTCGAACATGCGACCGCCGCCAAACAGCTTGGCTTCCAGACGCTCGCGGCGGGCGCCGGCCTTGATCAGTTCGTTGATCAGCAGCTCCATGGCGTAGGCGCCGTAGCGGCGGCCCGCGTCGGTGCCCGCTCCCGCGCCGTCCGGCAGCAGGAAGTGGTTCATGCCGCCGACCCCGGCGAGGGGATCGGTCAGGCAGGCGGCGACGCAGGAGCCCAGCACCGTGGTCAGCATGACATTGGGGTCAGCGCTGATGTGGTGCTCGCCCTGGCCGACGTGGACGCGGATCTCGCCCCGGTCTGAAGACAGGGCGGGGCTCATGTCAGCGGACCAAAGACGCCTTCCAGCTTCTCTTTCAGCTGGGCGACGGTGAAGGGTTTGACCAGATAGTTGTTCACGCCGAACTGGACGGCGCGCTGGACCAGTTCGCGGTCGGCGCGGCCAGTCAGCATGATGAAGGCGGTGGTCTGGATCGGCGGGTGGGCGCGGATGGCGCGCAGCAGGCCCAGGCCGTCCAGGTTCGGCATGTTGTAGTCCGAGATGACCAGGTGCACAGGCTTGGTGACGATCTCGCGCAGGGCGATCTCACCGTCGGCGGCCTCGCGGATTTCGCGGACGCCCAGCTGCTGCAGGCTGTTGCGGACCAGCGACCGCATGGTCAGCTGATCATCAACGACAAGGACATTCAGGGCGGCGGCGGCGGGCATGCGTAATCCTTCAGGCGGCGGTCGTGTCGGCTGCGCGGGGAGAGGCGGCGCAGAGATCGAGAATGGCGGGGCGCAGTCGGTGCAGCGGAAGCTGGCGCTCGACGGCGCCGAGTTCGTGGGCGGCCTTGGGCATGCCGTAGACGACGGACGAGGCTTCGTCCTGGCCGAGGGTCCGGGCCCCGGCCTCGCGCATGGCCAACAGGCCCCTGGCGCCGTCCTTGCCCATGCCGGTCAGGATGACCCCGGCCATCGGGCGCTTCAGGCCGATGACGGAATTGAACAGCACATCCACCGACGGCCGGTGGCCGTTGACGGTGTCGCTGCGGACCAGGCGGCAGCGCGGGCTGGCGCCCGAGACCTCAAGGTGGGCTTCGCCGCCGGGGGCGATGTAGATGTGGCCGGGCTTCACCGGGGCGCCGTCCTCGGCCTCGGTGACCGTGGGGGCGCAGACCTTGTCCAGGCGCGCCGCGAAGCTCTTGGTGAAGGTCGCCGGCATGTGCTGGGTGATGACCGTGGCCGGGCAGTTGGCCGGGAAGCCCTGCAGGATGGTCAGCAGGGCCTCGACCCCGCCGGTGGAGGCGCCGATGGCCAGCACCAGATTGGGGTCCGGACGATAGTCTGCGGGCGCGGCGGGTCCGGGCGGCGGGATGTCGCCCCGGGCGCGCGGACGCGAGCGGGCGGCGGCCTTCACCTTGGTGGTCAGTTCGGCGAAGGCGATGGAGGCCGGGGTGCCGTCCATGGGTTTGCCGATGGCGTCCACGGCGCCCATTTCCAGCGCGGCGACGGTGGTTTCGGCGCCCTTCTGGGTCAGGGTCGAGACCATGACCACCGGCATCGGCCGCAGGCGCATGATCTTCTCGAGGAACTCCAGCCCGTTCATGTTGGGCATCTCGACGTCGAGGGTGATGACGTCGGGGTTGAGCCGCTTGATGGCCTCGCGGGCCTCCAGCGGGTCGGCGGCGGAGCCGACCACCTCGATCTCGGGATCGCGGCGCAGGGCGGCGGTCAGCAGACCCCGCATGGTGGGGCTGTCGTCGACGACCAGGACGGTGACCACGTCTCCGCTCATGCGCCGGTCCCCAGTTGGTAGGTGGTCAGGCCGCTGGTGATCAGTCGGCTGGCGGCGCCGCCGGAGACCCGCTCGGAGTGGCCGATGTACAGGGTCGCGCCCGGGTTCATCAGCGGGGTGAAGCGGTTCCAGACCTTCTCCTGCGTGGCGTCATCGAAATAGATGACCACGTTGCGGCAGAAGATGACGTCGAACTTGCCCTTCATCGGCCAGTCGCCGATCAGGTTAAGCTCCTTGAACGACACCAGACGCTTCAGCTGGGACCCGGCGGTCCACTGGCCGCCCCCGGCGCGGTCGAAATACTTCCGCCACAGGGTGACGGGCGCGGGCTCCAGAGCCTCTTCCGAATAGGTGCCGTCGTGGCCCTGGGCGACCATGTTCGGGTCGATGTCCGTGGCCAGGATCTTGACGTCCAGATCCGCCGCCTCGGGCAGGGTCTGGAGCACGGTCAGGGCCATCGAATAGGGCTCCTGCCCGTTCGAACAGGCGGCGGACCACAGGCGGACGCGGCCCCCGGCGCGGGCGCGGGCGGCCAGCTTGGGCATCACCTGATCGCGCAGGTGATCGAAATGGTGCGGCTCGCGATAGAAGCGGGTGACGTTGGTGGTCAGGGCCGCCGTCATCAGCTGACGTTCGTCGATGCCTTCGACGCCCTCGATCAGGGCGCAGTACTCACGGAAGCTGCGCAGGCCGAGCGCGCGCAGGCGCTTGGCCAGGCGCGAATAGACCAGCGCGGCCTTGCCTTCGCCCAGCGCGATGCCGGCGTAGGCGTGCAGGGTATGGGCGATGTGGCGGAAGTCTTCCGGCGTGAGGACGAACTCGCCCTCCACCATCGACGACGCCCCGGCGGCGGAGGTCATGCGGCTTCGGCTTCCACTTCCGGCAGGATCATGCCCAGTTCGATGAGGCTGATCATGCGGCCGTCGAGGGCGAAGATGCCCTTCACGAAGGTGCGGACCTCGTCGCTGGCGACGTCCGGGGTGGCCTGAACGGCGCCGTCGGTCAGCTGGATGATATCCGACACCGCGTCAACCAGAAGGCCCACGGTGCGGCCGCCGATGTGGGCGACCATGATGACGTGGCGGGCCGTCGGCTCGGAGGTGCGCAGGCCGAAGCGGGCGCCCAGATCGACGATCGGCAGCACGGCGCCGCGCAGGTTGATCACGCCCTTCATATAGCCGGGCGAACGCGGCAGCGGGGTCGCGGGGGTCCAGCCCCGGATTTCTCGCACCGACATGATGTCGACGCAGAACTCCTGCTCGCCAATACGGAAGGCGATCAGTTCACGGACAGCGGCGTTGGTTTGCGGTTCGGTCATGGATCAGCTCGCGAGCTTGAGTTCAGGGCCCGACGCACGGCGGCGGGCGTTGGCGACGATGGCGTCCACATCGAGGATGAGGGCCACCCGGCCGTCGCCGAGGATGGTGGCGGCGGCGACTCCCGGGACCTGCTGGTAGTTGGTCTCGAGACTCTTGATGACGACCTGACGCTGCCCCTGGATGGCGTCCACCATCAGGGCGGCGCGGGCGCCGGATTCGGTTTCAACGACCACGGCCACGCCCTGTCCGGCGGCCACCGGCGCGTCGCGGAAGCCCATGGTCTGGGCCACGTCCACCAGGGGGACGTAGGTGTCGCGGAAGCGGATCACCGCGTCGCGGCCGCCGACGTAGTGCACGTCCTCGGCGCGGGGGGTCAGGCTTTCGACGATGTTGGTCAGGGGGGCGACCAGGGTCTGTTCGGCCGCGCCCACGACCATGCCGTCCAGGACGGCGAGGGTCAGCGGCAGGCTGAGGGTGAAGGTCGAGCCCTTGCCGGGGACCGAGCTGATCGAGATGCGGCCGCCCAGCGCCTGGATGGAGCGCTTGACCACATCCATGCCGACGCCGCGGCCCGAGACATCGGTGATGGTCTCGGCGGTCGAGAAGCCCGGCAGGAAGATCAGGTTGTCGATCTCGTCGTCGGTCAGGACGGCGTCCTCGGTGATCAGGCCTCGCGAGATGGCGATGCCCTTGACCCTTTCGCGGTTGATGCCGCGCCCGTCGTCCGAGATCTCGATGACGATGCGGCCCGAGCGGTGCAGGGCGGCCAGGTGGACGGCGCCTTCGGGCGACTTGCCGGCGGCCTCGCGGTCCTCGGGCTTCTCCAGCCCGTGGTCGATGGCGTTGCGCAGCATGTGGGTGATCGGCTCGGCCAGGCGTTCGACCACGGTCTTGTCGACCTCGGTGTCCTCGCCGGACGTGATCAGGCGGACCTTCTTGCCGGTCATGTCGCCGACTTCGCGAACCAGACGCGGCATGCGCTGGAAGACCGACTTCACCGGCTGGGCCCGGATGGCCATGACGCTGTCCTGGATCTCGCGGGTCAGCAGCTCCAGGTCTTCCAGACCCATCATCACCGCCGACGAGCGGGCGGCCATGCCGCTTTCGGCGACGCGCTGGGCCAGCATGGCCTGCTGGATGACCAGTTCGCCGACGGCGTTGATCAGGCGGTCGACGCGGTCGAGATCGACGCGGATGGTGACCGGAGCCACGGCCGGCGGCGCGGCGGGGGCGTTGGCGGCGGCGGGAGCGGCCGGGGCCGACGGGGCCGGAGCGGCGGCGACTACGGGGGCGGGAGCCGGAACGGCGACCGGCGCGGCCTCGATCACCGGAGCCGGCGCGGCGGCGGCCGCCAGCAGGGCCGAGATGTCCAGATCACCGGCGGGCGCGGGGGCGGCCAGATCCGGCAGGGACGGCCGCTCGGGCAGATCGGCCGAAAACGGGGCGCCGCCCAGCGGGGAGACGTTCAGATCGCAGTCGCTCTCGACGAAGTCGAAGACCTCGCGCACCGCCGCCTCGGTGACGTCGGCGGTCAGGTCGATGGTCCAGATCAGGTGGTTCTCTTCGGGGTTCAGCGCATCCAGCGGCGGGACGGCGCTGTCGTCCAGCGAGACCTCCATGGGGCCGAGACGGCCCAGCTCGCGCAGCAGCAGGCCGGTCTCGTTGGCGTGGGCGTACATGGCGTTGTGCGGGCGGAAGACCACGCGCCAGCCGGCCGGACCGGCGGGAGCCGCCAGCGGCGGCAGGTCGAGCGGGGGCAGGTCCAGCGACGGCAGGGGAGCCAGGCCGACGGTCAGGGGGGTGAAGCCGAAGTCGTCTTCCTCCTCCTCGACGGCGGCGGGAGCCGAGGCCTCGCCGTGGGTCAGGACCTCCATCTCGGCGACCAGACCGGCGGAGCGGGCTTCATCGACATCGGGGATCAGGCCCTGGGCGGCGGCGATGTGATCGGCCAGCACGTCGGAGGCGCGCAGCAGGGTGCGGACGGTGACATCGTCACACTCCTTGCGGCCCGCGCGCAGCTCATCCATCAGTGTTTCGAAGACGTGGGCGAAGCGGACCAGCGCCTCGAGGCCGAAAGCCCCCGCGCCGCCCTTGACCGAGTGAACGGCCCGGAAGACGGCGTTGATGGTCTCCAGATCGGTCTGACCCGACTCGAGTATCAGCAGCTTGGCCTCCAGGTCCGCCAGCAGTTCGGCGCATTCCTGGAAGAAGGTGGCCTTGATCGCTTCGAAGGCGTCCACGTGAACCTCTGTCCTCAGGCGGCGACGCGGCGGACGGCGTCCACCAGCTTCACCGGGTCGAAGGGTTTGACGATCCAGCCGGTGGCGCCGGCGGCGCGGGCGCGGGCCTTCTTCTCGGCGTCGCTCTCGGTCGTCAGGACCAGCACCGGCGTATGGCGATGGTTCGGATCGGCGCGCACGCCCTCGATCACGCCGAAGCCATCCATGCGGGGCATGTTGATGTCGGTGATGATGATGTCGGCGGCGTTGGCGGCCAGCACCTCGAGGCCATCGATGCCGTCAACGGCCTGGATGACGTTGTAGCCGGCATCTTCCAGCGCCATGCGCAGCATATCGCGCATGGTGCGGGAATCGTCGACGGTCAGAACAGTCTTGGTCACGCGGTAGCTCCCACGGAAGCGGTGTCGAGGGGGGCGGCCCCGAAGGCCGCCCATTGGTCGGAGAAGGTGGTGGAGTCGCCGGTCGTCACAGTCAGGGGCTGACCATCAGCATCCCAGGTGGCGCGGGCCGAGAGCAGGACCTGCAGGCAGAGCCCTCCCAGACGCTCGACCGCCGAGGCGTCGAGGGTCAGGGGCTGGCCGCGCTGGGCCAGGATCTCGGTCTTCAGGGCGTCCGCCGCGCGGATATCGAGCACGGCGGGCAGGACGACAGCGGCGGCCATCAGAACTCCTCCCAGCCGTCCTCGACGGCCTGCGGTTTCAGGGCGGCGCCGCCGCGGCCGATGGCGCGCATCTGCGGAACCGGAGCATGCGACTGACGCGGAGCCGGAGCGGCGCGCGGGGCCTGGACGCTGCCGTCGCCGATGCGGAAGCGGGCGACCGACGAAGCGAGGCTTTCGGCTTCCTGCGACAGCGAGTGGCTGGCGGCGGTGGATTGCTCGACCATGGCCGCATTCTGCTGCGTGACCTGGTCCATCTGGTTAACAGCGGTGTTGACCTGCTGCAGACCGGTGGCCTGTTCCTGCGCCGAGGCGGAGATTTCCGACACCAGGCCGTCGATCTCGGCGACGCGGCCGACGATGCGTTGCAGGGCTTCGCCGGTCTGGCCGACCAATTGCACGCCGGTGGCGACCTGGGCGCCCGAGGCCGAGATCAGGGTCTTGATCTCCTTGGCGGCTTCGGCGGAACGCTGGGCCAGGGCCCGAACTTCCGAGGCGACGACCGCGAAGCCGCGGCCCGCGTCACCGGCGCGAGCGGCCTCGACGCCGGCGTTCAGGGCCAGCAGGTTGGTCTGGAAGGCGATTTCGTCGATCACGCCGATGATCTGGCTGATCTGCTGGGCCGAGTGCTCGATGGCGCTCATGGCCGCGACCGCGTCACGGACGACGGCGCCCGAGGTTTCAGCGTCGCCGCGCGCGTCCTGGACCACGCTGGAGGCCTGACGGGCGCCCGAAGCGGTCTTGTTGACGGTGGCGGTGATCTGATCCAGCGCGGCGGCGGTCTCCTCCAGCGACGCGGCCTGCTGCTCGGTGCGGCGCGACAGATCGTCGGCGGCGTGGCTGATCTCGCCCGAACCCGACCGGATGGCCGAGACGTTGGAGACGACCACCGACATGGCGTCCTTCAACTGGCCGATGGCCGCGTTGAAGTCGGACTGCAGCTTCACATAGTCGGACGGGAAGGTCTGGGTCAGGCGGTAGGTCAGGTCACCGGCGCTCAGACGCTCCAGACCTTCGCCCAGGGCCGTCACGACGGCGGCCTGTTCCTCGGCCGCGGCCTCGGTGGCGGTCAGGTTGCGGCGACGCTCGGCCTCGGCCTTCTCACGGGCGTCAGCGGCTTCGGCCTCGACGCGGACCTTGTCGATGGCGGCGTCGCGGAAGGCGATGATCGCCTGGCCCATGGCGCCGAACTCGTCCTTGCGGGTGGCTTCCGGCACCTGCAGCGAGGTGTCGCCGCCGATCAGGCGCTTCATGTGTTCGACCATGCGCAAGACCGGACCACCGATGCCACGCGACAGGGTCAGGCCAGCGAGCAGCGACAGGATGATGGCGGCGGCAATACCGATGCCCAGCGTCCATTTGGCGGTCGTGGACGCGGCGGCCTGGGCTGCGCGAACGCGCTCCAGTTCGGCCATGTCCTTTTCCTTGATCGCGTCGAGGGCGCCTTCGACCGGCTCCATGACCTGATCGGCGCTGCCGGTGCGACCCACCATGGCCACGGCGCGGGCGCGGGTGGCCGGGTCATTAGCCAAGGCGCCGCCCTGGGTCACGACATGGTCGTACCAGGCGTCAGCCGTGCTCTTCAGGGCCTCGATGTCCGCCTTCAGGTTCTCCGGAGCGATCTCCTCCATCTCCTTGACCGCGTTGTGGAAGGACTGGCGGTGCGCGGCGGCGCGCTCGATGTAGTACTCGTCGCCGGTCAGCAGGAACCCGCGGAAGCTGTTCTCCTGACGAGCCAGATAGAACTCGGCCGCGGACGCCGAGCGGACCATGGAGTTGGCGGCGGACCGCTCCACGCCGGCCTTGTCGAGGGCCATCATCTGCAGGAAGACGACCGCGCCCATCACGGCGATGGCGGTAAGGACGCAGGCGAAGGCCAGGAAGAGCTTCCGGCCGACGGGCAAGTTGTTCAGGAAATTCACAGTGAAGCCTCGAACGTTCGGAAATGGAAATCAGAAGGCGTAGGTGAGGGCGCCGACCAGTCGGCCCTCGTAGGGCTCGCCCAGGTCATGCTCGTCGGTGTCGTACCAGCGCAGGTCAGCCGAGACGGCGTCGGTCAGCTTCTGCTTCACGCCGACGTTCCAGGCGGTGTAGTCGGCGCCGCCGTGGGCGCGACGCGAGCCGACCGCGACCGAAGCGCGGGTCTTGGCGGAAATCTTGTAGGCGCCCTGGGCTTCGACCCACCAGGCTTCCTCGGTCGAGGCGAAGCCGTCGGCGGTGTAGTTCACGCGGAGGCGGCCGCTGACCGGACCGATCGCGCGCGACACATCCGCCTGATATTCCCAGTAGTTGGCGTCGACGCCGGCGCGGGTGCCGGGCAGGTCTCGGTTAACGGCCGAGAAGTCGAATTCGAAGCCGAAGGCCTCGGGAGCCCAGCCGATGGTGGTCACAATCTCGGCATCCGAGCCCTGCGACAATTCGGCGGTCGAGACGAAAACGCCGGCGTGGAAGTCGCCTTGCGAGACTTCGGCCTGGCCCGACCAGGCGATCTCGCCGTTGCTCTTGCCGACACCCTTGCCGAGATATTCGCTGGCCACGCCGACCTGGAAGTCGAAATCAGGATTGGCCGCGGCAGGGCTCGCGATCAGCAGGACGGCCGAGGCGGCCGCGATAAAGAAGGCGCCGTTCCGACGCGCTGCTTGAAGTTTGGAGGAGGACATTCTTACCCCTTGGAGAACTCCACCACACTCGGGGTAACGCTAATATTCTTCGTAAACTGAGCGGTACGTACAAAACCTTACGTATAAGTATGATTACGTAATCAGGGCATACTTAGCCCGTACAACTAATCACTTACGGGCTGCTTGCGGATGCCGTCCGGAGCCTTCAAAGGTGGTGACGGGTCGTCGTTTTGGGCTCGCGCTGTAAATTCGTCAGCAAAAATTTGGCCATGGATGAAAATGGCGCCGCAAGCGTCACGTTTTTTCACACGGGCGGAGCTTATACGTATTTTCCCCTATACGGATAATTGGTATGCCTGACTCCAGCGGGGCGACAGTCTCGGCAAATGGAGGAGTCGATCCGATTACCGGCATCGACCTGAGACAAGTGACTGGCAGACGCTCGGCGTCCGAAATGCTGTTCGCCATGGCGACCACCCGAACCTATCGCGGATGGCGCGCTTACCTGTTGGCGATCGCTTCGGTCCTGGCCTGCTTCGCGCTGCGCGGCGTGCTCGAACTGTTCGGTCATTTCTACTACCTGCCGATGGTGCCGGCGGTGGTGATCACCGCCATGCTGGCGCGTCGCGCGCCGACCGCCCTGGCCATCGCCCTGTGCGTGGCGGGCAATGTCGCCCTGGTGGCCCGTGAAGGGTTGGTGGACACCGCCGTCAACGCCGGACTGTTCGTGGTGGTCGGCTGGCTGGTGGCCGAAATCTGCTGGGCCCAGCGCCGGATGCACCGTCGTTCGATGGAGCTGACGCGGACGCTGGCGGGACGCAATGCGGTGCTGGACACCGTCCTGGCCACGGTGCCGGTGGTCATTCTGGATCGGGCGGGACGGATTCGCCGCCTGACCCCCGCCGCCGCCAGCCTGTTCGGGGTCGACAGCGCCCCCACCGCCGGGCGTCCCTTCGGCGATCTGGTCCACGGCTTCGATCTGCAGAGGCTGGACGGCAAGGCCTCGAACGGGCCGCTGGAGGCGCCCACCGGCCACTGGATCGGCCGCCGCCCCGACGGCCGTCCCCTGATCCTGAGCCTGCAGATGGGCGTGATGCCCGAAGCGTCGGAAGACGACTATGCGGCGGTCTGCGTCACCGACCTCACCGAGGCCGAAACAGCCACCGAACGGGCCCGCGATCTGGATATCCAGCTGAACCGGGTCTGGCGCCTGAACTCGCTCGGCGAGATGGCTGCGACACTGGCGCACGAACTGAATCAACCGCTTAGCGCCGCGACCACCTATATGCAGGCCAGTCAGCGCGACATCGAGCGCGCCGGCGTCCCGGGCCAGAGCGCCGCCCGGACGCTGGACCTGGCGAAGGGCCAGGTGCTCCGTGCGGGAAGCATCATCCGGCGCATGCGCGACATGCTGGCCACCGGGACCCGTCGACTGGAACGAGAGAGAGTATCTTCCATGATCGAGGACCTAGGCCAAGCTTTCGCCCTTATTGCTCGAGATAGGGGGGTCGAGATTCGCACTGATATCGATAACAAAGACGATATCGTGCGAGCCGAGCGTATTCAGTTCCAACAGGCCCTGATCAACCTGGTCCGTAACGCCGCCGAGGCGGTCACGGATCAGGCGCAACCCGTTGTGCTGATCCGCGGCCAGGTCTCTGACCACGGGGGTTATCGATTGACGGTTGAGGACAGCGGGCCGGGGATTCCCGGCAACGACATCGAAGGCATCTTCCGCCCCATGACCACGACCAAGTCGTCGGGCATGGGCCTGGGCCTGTCCGTGACGCGCACCATCGTCGAAAGCCACGGCGGAACCCTGTCCGTCGGCCGCAGCGATCTGGGCGGCGCCGCCTTCTCCATCGACCTGCCGCGTGAGGCCGAGGACACATGAGCAACATTCGACATTCTGTCTTTGTGATCGACGACGATGCGGCGGTCCGCGATTCCCTGCTTCATCTGCTGCGCAGCGAAGGCGTGCGCGCCCGGGGCTTCGCCAGCGGCGCCGATTTCTTCGCCAACCTGCCGGAGGACCGCTCGGCCTGCGTGGTCACCGACATCCGCATGCCCGGCATGGACGGCGGCGAGGTGGTGCGGCGCCTGGGCGAGCTGAATGACCGCGCCTGGCCGGTCATCGTCTTCACCGGCCACGCCGACGTGCCGATGGCGGTGCAGCTGATGAAGGCGGGGGTCATCGACTTCATCGAGAAGCCGTTCGATCCGATGCGCATGATCGAGACGGTGAAGAACGCCCTGGACCGGCTGGACGACCTGTCGGCCCGGCAGGAGCAGCGGATGGAGACCGACCGCAAGCTGGGCCTGCTGACCCCGCGCGAGCGTCAGGTGTTCGACGCCCTGATCGAGGGCCGGTCGAACAAGGAGATCGCCCTGCTGCTGTCGATCAGCCCGCGCACGGTCGAGATCTTCCGTTCGAAGGTCATGGACAAGATGCAGGCCGACAGCCTGTCCGCCCTGGTCCGCATGGGCCTGTCCGTCGGCGGGTGACCACAGAATTCCCGAGGCGCGGCTGACCCCCGGCCGCCCTCTTCGACCTCCCTCCCCGGAGCCTTGCCTTGACCACCCAGGACACCCCCACCCGACCCGAGGGCCAACCCGTCGGTCGCGTCATCGCCATGCCCGCCGACACCAACCCCGAGGGCGACATCTTCGGCGGCTGGCTGCTGGCCCAGATGGACCTGGCCGGCGCCACCCCGGCGTTCGAGCGCGCCCAGGGCCGCTGCGCCACCATCGCCCTGGACGGCATGGTCTTCCACCAGCCGGTCTCGGTCGGCGACGAGGTCTCGATCTATGCGAAGGTCATCAAGACCGGCCGCACCTCGATCCGCGTCCATGTCGAGGCCTGGAAGCGCCCGCGCAATCACGTCGGCGTCGACCCGGTGCGCGTGACCGAAGGCGTCTTCACCTATGTGGCCATCGACGCCGAGCGAAAGCCGCGCCCCCTGCCGATGGTCGACAACGCCGACGGATAACGCCACTGTCCCGCTCAAACGGGGGATAGTCGTCATGTGGTTTCTGATCGGCGCCGGCGCGATCGGCGCGGGCCTTTTGCTGGCCTTGCGCGAGCTGCTGCCGTGGATGGAGGCCAATCGCACGGGCCGCATCAGGACCCGCGGCGACCGCGCCCAGACCGTCCTGCGCGACGAGGATCCCGAGCGCTTCAAGGCCCTGCTGAAAAAGCGCTTCAACGCGGCGGGACCGGGCGCCCTGTTCGTCATCGGCGGTGTCGTCTGGCTGGCTTGGAACCTGCTGGGCCTGCTCATGATGGCCGCCGCATAACCCAGCGAAACAGTCGGAAATCTTGACCTTTCGGCCCCGTGCGCCTACCTCGCGGGCATGACCGTTCGCCGCATCCTGACCATCGACAACGCCGCCGACCTGGCCGTGCTGAAGCAGATCTCCACCCCGGTCGAAGGGCCGGTAACCGATGAGCTGCGCGCCCTCATGGATGACATGCTCGACACCATGTACGACGCGCCCGGCATCGGTCTGGCCGCCGTGCAGATCGGCGACACCCGCCGGGTGATCGTCATGGACCTGGGCGACAAGCTCGGCGACGATGATGACACCGACCCGTCCAAGCTGAGCAAGGAAGAGCGCGAAAAGTGGGAGGCCGAGCGCCGCAACCCCCGCTATTTCGTCAACCCCGAGATCACCTGGTCCTCGGACGAGCTGTTCACCTACGAGGAGGGCTGCCTGTCGGTGCCGGAGTATTTCGACGCCGTCGAACGCCCCGCCCGCGTCCGCCTGAAGTTCATGAACTACGCCGGTGAGACGGTCGAGGAAGAGGCCGAGGGCCTGTTCGCGGTCTGCATCCAGCACGAGATGGACCACCTCGAAGGCGTGCTGTTCATCGACCATCTGTCGCGACTGAAGCGCGAGCGCGCCGTCGCCAAGGTTAAGAAGGCCGCGAGGATGGCCGCCTGATGGCTCGTCTCAAGCGCAACCGCGACCGCATCATCGACACCAGCGGCCGCCGCCGCATGACCCGCAACGAAAAGGTGGGCGTGGCCTCGGTCGCGACCATCGTCGGCGTCGCCGCCATCGGCGTCATCGCGGGCCTGCTGCTGGACCGCCTGCTCGACTTCGACGACGCCCTGGACGCCGGTGGCGAATGGGACGAAGGCGGCGGGGTGTTCACGCGCTGGGATTAAGAGGGTAGGAGGCGCGCATGCGCCTCGCCTTCATGGGTACCCCCGACTTCGCCGTGCCGTCGCTGGCCGAACTGATCGCCAGCGGCCATGAGGTCGTGGCCGTCTATTCCCAACCGCCGAAGCCCAAGGGGCGCGGTCAGAAGCTGACCCCCTCACCGGTCCACGCCTTCGCCGAAACCATGGGTCTGCCGGTCTTCACCCCGGACAGCATGAAGGCCGCCGAGGCCATCGAGACCTTCCGCAGCCTCGATCTGGATGCCGCCTGCGTGGTCGCCTACGGCCAGATCCTGAAGACCGAGGTGCTGGAGGCGCCGCGTCTGGGCTGTTTCAACCTGCACGGCTCCCTGCTGCCCCGCTGGCGCGGCGCCGCCCCGATCCAGCGCGCCATCATGGCCGGCGACAAACAGACCGGCGTGCAGATCATGCGGATGAGCGAGGGCTTGGACGAGGGCGACATCCTGCTGTCCGAGATTCTGGACATCCGCGCCGACGACACCGCCGCCACCCTGTCGGAGCGGATGTCGCACACCGGCGCCAGCCTGTGGCCGCGTGCGCTGGCCGCCATTGATCGGGGCGGGGCCGAGGGCACGCCGCAAGTCGGCGAGCCGACCTACGCCCGCAAGATCACTCCGGCTGAGGCCCGCGTCGACTGGTCGCGCCCCGCCGCTGAGGTGGACGCCCATATTCGCGGCCTGTCGCCCTTCCCCGGCGCGTGGTTCGAGGCGCCCGGCCCGGACGGCCCGGTGCGGATCAAGGCCCTGCTGTCGGCGGTCGAGGCCGGGACGGCCGCCCCCGGAACCGTGCTCGACGGCGACGGCCTGCGCATCGCCTGCGGCGAGGGCGCCGTGCGCCTGACCCGCGTCCAGCGCGAGGGCAAGGCCCAGCAGGCGGCGGACGAGATGCTGCGCGGCTTCGACGTCCCTGTCGGGACGATTCTTGCTGGGCCGCGGTCAGAAGGCTCCGCCTTCTCGACCCGACGCGGCCTGGACTGATGCCCCGGTACAGGCTGACCATTGAGTACGACGGCTCGGGCTACAACGGCTTTCAGGTGCAGGCCGGACAGCCGACCGTGCAGGGCGCGCTGGAGGCGGCGATCAAGGCCTTCTCGGGCCAGAGCATCCGGCTGGCGGCGGCGGGACGCACCGACACGGGCGTTCATGCGACGGGTCAGGTGGTCAGCTTCGATCTGGAGAAGGACTGGCCTGAACACACGGTCATGAACGCCATGAACGCCCACCTGATCAGCGAGCGGGTGTCGGTGCTGGACTGCATGGGCGTGGACGACGAGTGGCACGCCCGCTTTTCGGCGACGGGCCGCAAATATCTGTACCGCATCCTGAACCGCCCCGGCCGTCCGGCGCTGGACCTCGGGCGCGTGTGGCATGTGAAGAAACCGCTGGACGCCGACGCCATGCACGCGGCGGCGCAGGCGCTGGTGGGCCTGCACGACTTCACCACCTTCCGCGATGTGAACTGCCAGTCGAAATCGCCGGAGAAGACGCTGGACGTCGCCCGCGTCGCGCGCGTCGGCGACGAGGTGCATCTGGTGTTCGAGGCGCGCAGCTTCCTGCACCGACAGGTGCGCTCGATGACCGGGACGCTGGCCGAGGTCGGGCTGGGCCGCTGGGCGGTGGAGGACGTGGCCAGGGCGCTGGATGCGAAGGATCGCGCCGCCTGCGGTCAGGTCGCGCCGTCGGACGGGCTGTATCTGACCGGCGTGGTCTATGACCAGACATGAGAAAGGCCCGCCGGATCGACCGGCGGGCCTTTCGTGTTCTCGCGGACGCAGGCCTTAGCGGCGGGCGTCGTTCGAGGCGCCGGTGACGGCGCTGCCGGCGGCCGAGACGTCGCGGCCGACTCCGGCGACAGTGTTGCAGGCCGACACGGCCAGGGCGGCGGCGACCAGGGTGAGGGCGATGATCTTCTTCATTGGGTGATCCCCGATTTGCGTTGAACCTTCGCCGTAAACGCAAGCGTGGCCGTGCGGTTGCATGGTCAACACATCGCGCAGTCTGCTAGATCGGTCGCCATGACCCAGCCCGCGAACACCGCCGCCCGCCGTCTTGTCGAAACCCTCGTCATGAACGGCGTGGATCGTGTCTTCTGCGTGCCGGGCGAAAGCTATCTGGCCGTGCTGGACGCGCTGGCCGATGTGCGCGACCAAATCCAGGTTATCGCCTGCCGCCATGAGGCGGGCGCCGCCAACATGGCCGAGGCCTATGGCAAGCTGAGCGGCAAGCCCGGCGTCTGCATGGTCACGCGCGGACCGGGCGCGACCCACGCCTCCATCGGCGTGCATACGGCGCATCAGGACTCGACGCCGATGATCCTGTTCGTCGGCCAGATCGCCCTGACCGACCGGGGTCGCGGCGCCTTCCAGGAGGTCGACTACCGCGAGGTGTTCGGCGGTCTGGCCAAATGGGCGACCGAGCTGGAAAGCCCCGAGCGCACCGTCGAGGTGGTCGAGCGCGCCTTCTCCACGGCCCTGCAGGGCCGGATGGGGCCGGTGGTCATCGCCCTGCCCGAGGACATCCTGCACGAGGACGGCGGCCCCGCCCCGATCCGTCCGGTCGTTCCGGCCAAGGCCGCGCTGGACCCCGCCTTCGTCGAGCAGGTGCGCGAGCGTCTGGCGAAGGCCGAACGCCCCCTGCTGGTGCTGGGCGGTTCCGGCTGGACCACCGAGGCCGCCGCCGCCATCGGCGACTGGGCCGAGCGGTTCGGCCTGCCGGTGTCCCTGTCCTTCCGCCGCAAGGACATCCTGTCCAATGATCGGCCCAACTATGCGGGCGATCTGGGGCTGGGCTGCAATCCGAAGCTGACCGCCCGCGCCAAGGCCGCTGACCTGATCATCGCCGTCGGCGCCCGTCTGGGGGAAAACCCGACCCAGGGCTACACCCTGCTGGACCGCGCCCGCACCGCCGAGATCCTGATCCACATCCACCCGGGCGCCGAGGAACTGGGTCGGGTCTGGGCGCCGATGCTGAGCGCCACGGCCGACAATTCACTGGCCGCCTTCGCCTTGGCGACCATCGACCCCGGTCGTGAGTGGAAGGCGGAGGCCGAGGCCGCCCACGCCGACTATCAGGCCTTCTCGACCCCCGTGCCCGTCGGCGGCGACGTCAACATGAGCGAATGCATGGCGCACCTAGGCGACATCCTGCCGCCGGACGCCATCGTCACCAACGGCGCGGGCAATTTCGCCGCCTGGCTGCACCGCTTCTACCGCCACCGCGCCTGCCGCACCCAGCTGGCCCCGACCTCGGGCGCGATGGGTTACGGCTATCCGGCGGCGCTGGCGGCCAAGAGCATTCATCCGGATACGGACGTCATCTGCATCGCGGGGGACGGCGACTATCTGATGACCGGGCAGGAGATCGCCACGGCGGTCCAGTACGGCATCAACGCCGTCGTCGTCATCGTCGACAACGGCACCTACGGCACCATCCGCATGCACCAGGAAACCCACTATCCGGGCGCTTCGCGGGTCATCGCCACCGATCTGAAGAACCCCGACTTCGTCAAATACGCCGAGGCCTTCGGGGCGTTTGGCGTCCGCTGCGAGCGGACCGAGGACTTCCCCGCCGCGCTGGACGCCGCCCGGAACGCCGGTCGCCCCGCCGTCGTTCACCTGATCACCTCGGCCGAGGACATCGCCCCCACCCGGACGATCACCGGCCTGCGAGCCAAGTAGGAGCCGCCATGCGCGCCGCCGCCCTCCTCTGCACCGCCGCCATGGCGCTGACCGCCTGCGCCGGCACGCCCGGCCAGCCGGGTCAGCCCGGCGAACAGGCGACCAACCAGAACGACTGCGCGGTCATCGCCGCCGTCGCCAAGGGCCACTACCAGTTCAGTCCGGGCAACGTCCCGCCGCCCCTGTGGTTGTTCAGCGAGGACGCGAGCTGGAAACCGCGCTGCGACTGGAGCCGTTACGGCGTCAGCTTCCCGACCACCTATGATCCGAACCGCCAGCACCAGCCCGGCGACCGCGTCCAGTACGTCCAGTTCCAGAAGCCCATCTACGACGGCAAAGGCGCCACCATCGAGGCGGGCATTCTGCACGGGCCGCTGGCGGGCATGGGCGTGCGCTGTCGCGTGGTCTCGGGCGTCGCCGGCTGGACCCTGGCGGGCCAGTGCGAGAACACCTGGATCTCCTGATCGCCTGTCAGCGGGGCGGCGCCGTTCCGGTCCAGCACACCTTCAGCCTATCAAGGCTCTCGACGATGATCGGCGCGAACGGCGCATAGGATCCGCCCGCAACGGTGATCTTGTCCGCGTAGACGGATCCGTCGAACCGCGCCCGAAGACGGACGCTGTAGCTGACGTCGTCCAGTATGATGCCTTTCACTTCCAGTGCGGATTGCGACGCGGCGCTGCTCTCGGTTTCCAGATAAGGCACTCCCGGCGTCAAGTCGGGCAGACGGCTGAGCGCCTCAAGGGAGGCGATGACGCCGGGACAGGTGCGAGCGTCCGCGAAGAGTTCGGTCGACGCCATGCCTCTCGCGGCCCTCAATCGCGCGAACCATACGCCGCGACGGCCGGCCCCATCTGTGACCTGTACGCGGTTGAAGACCACGGACGCCGACATCAGCCGGTTCGGATCCACGACAGACATTTCGACGACGGGGAGGCCGAGGTCGCCCGAGTATTCCGCATTTGTATCGACAGCACGATAGCCCGCCTCGAGGCTCACAGTCCGTGCGTTGGGCGCCGGCAGATGGTCCTCCAGCTGAATGCGCGGGTAGGGGGCGGGATCCTGAACAGCGACGGCCACCGCCAGCGCGACAATGGATGCGAACATGGAAACCTCCTGAAGCTGGCAGCAGACTTCGGGTGGGTTTCAGGGTCAATGCCGAATCCGGTCGCTGTCGAGGTGACGAGGTCCCGCACCCCGCCTATGTTCCCGCCATGACCGACGCGACGCCCGAAACGACCGCCCCCGACACGCCCGTGGCAGGCGGCCCCATCCGCCTGTGGATGATCGACGCCTCGGCCTACATCTTCCGCGCCTACCACGCCCTGCCGCCCCTGACCCGCAAGTCTGACGGCCTGCCGGTGGGCGCGGTGCAGGGCTATTCCAACATGCTGTGGAAGCTGCTGCGCGACATGAAGGGCGAGGATGGGCCAACCCATCTGGTGGCCATCTTCGACCACTCAGAGAAGACCTTCCGCAACAAGCTCTACGACCAGTACAAGGCCCACCGCCCGCCGCCCCCGGAGGATCTGATCCCCCAGTTCCCGCTGGTGCGCGAGGCGACGGCGGCCTTCGGCGTGCATTGCGTCGAACTGCCCGGCTTCGAGGCCGACGACCTGATCGCGACCTATGCGCGGCGGGTTCGGGAATCCGGCGGCGAGGCCGTGATCGTCAGCTCGGACAAGGATCTGATGCAGCTGATCGGGCCGTCGGTGGTGATGTGGGACCCGATGAAGGATCGGCGGCTGGCCGAGGAGGCCGTGTTCGAGAAATTCGGCGTCAGCCCGGAGAAGATGATCGATCTGCAGGCGCTGATCGGGGACAGCGTGGACAATGTGCCGGGCGCGCCGGGGATCGGGCCGAAGACGGCGGCGCAACTGCTGGAAGAGTATGGCGACCTAGATACGCTGCTGGCGCGGGCCGGCGAGATCAAACAGCCCAAGCGGCGGGAGACCCTGATCAATTTCGCCGACCAGATCCGGCTGAGCCGGGAGCTGGTGAAGCTGGACTGCAGCGCCCCGGCGCCCGAACCGATCAGCGACTTCGCCGTGCGCGACCCGGACCCGGAAATCCTGGGCGCCTTTCTCGACCAGATGGAGTTCCGCTCGCTGCGCAACCGCGTCGGCGACGGCAAGGCGCCGGCCAAGGATGGCTCGGCCTTCGCGGCCCGCCCCAAGCCGCTGACGGCCCCCGTCATCTCGCCCCGCTATGCGCCGCAGGCGGTCCCGGCCGACGTGACTGTCCAGACCTTCGACCACGACGCCTATGTCACCATCCAGACCCTCGACCAGCTGGACGCCTTCATTTCCCGGGCGACCGAGGCGGGGGTCACGGCTTTCGATTGTGAGACGTCAGCCCTCTCCGCCACCCATGCGGGCCTGTGCGGGGTGTCGCTGGCGCTTGGGCCCAATGACGCGTGCTACATCCCGCTGACGCATGAGCTGGAGCCCATGGCGGGCGGGGGCGGGCTGGACTTCGGGGATGCGGTCGATACGCGCGAGCCCCTCGTCCAGATCGACAAGCCGACCGCCCTGAACCGCCTCAAGACCCTGCTGGAAAACCCGGCGGTGCTGAAGGTCGGGCAGAACATCAAATACGACATCGCCGTCATGGCCGGGCGCGGGATCGCCGTGGCCCCGTACGACGACACCATGCTGATCAGCTACGTCCTCGAGGGTGGGCTGCACGGCCACGGCATGGACGAGCTGTCGCGCCTGCATCTGGGCCACGAGCCGATCCCGTTCAAATCCGTCTGCGGCACGGGCAAGAGCCAGAAATCCTTCAGACACGTCGAACTGATCCCGGCGACGAAATACGCCGCCGAGGACGCCGACGTGACCCTGCGTCTGTGGCGCATCCTCAAGCCCCGGCTGGCGGAACAGGGCCTGGTCACCGTCTATGAGACGCTGGAGCGCGGCATGCCCGCCACCCTGGCGGCCATGGAGCGCGAGGGCGTCCGCGTCGACCCCGCCCGCCTGCGCGCCCTCTCCAGCGAGTTCGGACTGAAGATGGCCGAGCTGGAGGCCCGCGCCCACGACCTGGCCGGCCGCCCGTTCAACATCGGCAGCCCCAGACAGATCGGCGACATCCTGTTCGGCGAGATGAACCTGCCCGGCGGCAAGAAGACCGCCTCGGGCCAATGGGGCACCGACGCCGCCGTGCTGGAGGAGCTGGCCCTCACCCACGACCTGCCGCGCGTCCTGCTGGACTGGCGCCAGCTGGCCAAGCTGAAGGGCACCTATACGGACGCCCTGATCGAGGCCGCCGACCCGACCACCGACCGCGTCCACACCAGCTACCAGCTGGCCGCCGCCACCACCGGTCGTCTGGCCTCCAGCGACCCCAATCTGCAGAACATCCCGATCCGCACGGCCACCGGCCGCCAGATCCGTCAGGCCTTCATCGCCGGGCCGGGCAATGTGCTGATCAGCGCCGACTACAGCCAGATCGAGCTGCGCCTGCTGGCCCATATCGGCGACATCCCGGAGCTGAAACGCGCCTTCAAGGCGGGGCAGGACATCCACGCCGCCACCGCCAGCGAGATGTTCAACGTCCCGCTGGACCAGATGGACCCCGAGACCCGCCGCCGCGCCAAGGCGATCAATTTCGGCATCGTCTACGGCATCTCCGCCTTCGGCCTGGCCGCCCAGCTGGGCATCGACCAGGGCGAGGCCGGGGCCTATATCAAGACCTATTTCGAGCGCTTCCCCGGCATCCGCGCCTATATGGACGCGACGAAGGCGCAGGTGCGCGAGACGGGGACGGTCTCGACCGTCTTCGGCCGCCGCATCCACATCCCGGCCATCCATTCGAAGTCCGGCGCCGAGCGCCAGTTCGGCGAACGCGCCGCCATCAACGCCCCCATCCAGGGCGCCGCGGCCGACATCATCCGCCGGGCCATGGTGCGGATGCCGGAGGCTCTGGCGGCCGCGGGCCTGTCAGAGGTGAAGATGCTGCTGCAGGTGCACGACGAACTGGTGTTCGAGTGTCCGGAGGCGCTGGCGGATCGCGCCATCGTGGAGATCAAGCGGGTGATGGAGGGGGCGGCGTTGCCCGCCGTTGCGCTGAGCGTGCCGCTGGTGGTCGAGGCGACGGCGGCGGGGAACTGGGATGAGGCGCACTAATCAAAGGGGGCGATTTGAATTGGTGATGAAGAGTTGCTGATTAATCGGTCCGCGATAGACCTTGTTCAGCAGGAAGCTAAAAAGCTCCTTCGCGTTCTTCCTGTCCGGTGGAACCTCTATCCGACCGCCCGTGACACCCAAGGCAAATCCGATGTCAGCAGCCTTGGCCTCGATATCCGGAACGGTGTGCTGTGCCAGCACTTCGGAGCGAGTGATTGCGTGCACTTGTTTCCGGATGCCCTCATCTGCGTTTCCGACAAATCCTTGGGCGTTGGCTACGGCAAGGCTGGCATGAGCGCAAAACGCATTCAGCTCCGCATCTGTCGCCTGCTGAAACACTGGAGCGACGTCGAGAACCCGTCGCAGAGCTGAATAGCTTTTGAATCGAATTTCGCCCGCCGCGTTGATCACGGCTGTGAGATGATTTCCAACAGTAAATGCTGGTTCCGTGATCTTTCTAAAAACGTTTCCATCAAACATCAGGGCGAGTTTGGTTTGAAGTATCTGCTGAGCCGAGAAATTTTGGACCAGCAATCTTAGATTTTGACCCACCCCAGCAGTCGTAAATAGCCCAACTATATTCTGATTTAGAAAATTGTTTACGTCTACTGGTTGCAACGCGACCGCATTTTGAGCCACAGCGCCGAGCAGCGTTTGCACCTCCGGAAGCGCGCGAATTACGAGCAACTCGTCCTTGTCTGGCTTCCAGTCGCCGGTAAAATCTATCTCATTCTGGATCCCGTCGTTGAACAGCACCTCCTGGAATTGAATGACGTTTACGACTTCTGTCTGAACTTGTTGATTTAGCTGCACAAGACGCACTTCAAGCCCACCAACAGGTCGGCAGATGGCATACAGATTCGGCAAGTTTATTCCTCCAGATCCAGTAGGATGTATTCGGTAAGCTGACCGACTTTCATCGATTCCTTGTTAGATCGTATCTGCCTTTTCGTTATCAGAACAAATGTTACGCCCTCGCTAGACTCTACTTTGTAGAAATGCCACCCAAACAGTCCCAGCAGCGGATTGAAATGATAATTGTATCCGGTAGCAGTTATAAGGACAAATATCAAAGCAGTTGGCACCCAGAACTCCCACTCAAGAGACCTAAACTGCGATGTAAAAAGCGGCATCACATATAGAAGCAAGAATGCAGTATTCTCGTGATCTGCCGCCTCTATAGATTGGGCTCTGAAATCGGTGGCTGAAAGAGACGCCTTTGCTGCTCCGGTAACCAGCAAGCAGATCACCATTAGTGAAACGCTCACGGCTGCTATTATGAAGGCAGCCTTATGCATGTCTTGGATGTAAGCTACCCATGCATAAGTGAAGCCCACAGGAGCCAACGCGGTCGCGGTTAGCAACACACGTGCGCCGACGTTGATCGCGCGCGATTTTGCTCGCTTTGACCAGCTCGTCATAACCCCCTCCCCATCCAACAGAATCCTATCTTAGGGTTGCGATCAATGTCGCAAGGATAATTGAGCGCTGTCATTTGCTGTCCTCCAATCACCAAATAAGTGGCAACGGAGACCGAACAAACCAAGAACAATCTATCCAGACCTCGATCCCATACGACCATTTTTGACGCACGGCCTTGTTCGTCGTCAGCCGACGAGAAGTTTGGGATCAAGCACCACGCCGTCCTCCGCAACAGGGCGGCTATACCGATGGCCCTCAAATGCGAAGGTGAAGCTGAGTTGGTTGGTGCGCTTCGCTTTGGCCTGTTTCGGAGGACGAAGAAGTGCCGCGGGGGCCGGTACAGGAAGGCGGGGACGCCTCCCCTCAAACAGATCGCTCATCGGAGCTAATTGCAGCTTGGGGAACTCTCCGTGCGTAGTTCGCGCCACGCCAGCCGAGAGAGCAGCATTGATCGCGTCTCGACTGGGATCCGCCAACGAAACCAAGACGCCCATGTCCGCCCCTTGTTGGTCGACCACCGCACGGAGCTCACGAACCGCATCAACCCCAAGCGCCTTCCCGCCCTTTACCGACACGATAATCCGACCAACGCCACGTGGCCCGTTTAAGAAGAGGATTTCGCCGTCCACCCCGCCATCGGGGCCTTTCTTTCTATCGCGATAGCGCTGCGCACCGATGACATCGCAGGCCCACCACTGGAACTGATATTTGTTTCGGCTGGCAAGAGCCGCAGCGTCCGCAAGGTCTTGAGGACGACCATCAATTTCGACAGCCAAATCCTCAAACGATGCAGAAAGCCGCTCGCTAATCAACTTAACTGCGTAGTTTGTGACATCGATGCCTACCCATCCACGTCCGAGTTTCTCGGCGGCGTGAACCGTAGTCCCGCATCCACAGAACGGATCAAGGATCGTGTCGCCTGGAGCGCTTGAGGCTCGTATAATCCGTTCGAGGAGGGCGAGCGGTTTCTGGGTCGGATAACCAAGCCGCTCCTTTGCTGACTGGTTAAGCCTATCGATGTCCGTCCAGACGTCGCCGATTGTCACCAACCGCGCCGCTGGGTCAAAAGGATCTTCAGCGCGTCTTCGTGGAAAGCCTCCATTCGAAGGCCAATGGATTAGGCCCTGAAGATCGAGGGCGTCGCGCTCCGCCTCGTTTTGTCCCCAGTGACGCCCAAAGCGCGACGGATCAAATCCACGCCATTCTCGGCCGCTTTCTCCATCCTTGGTTCGTCCAGGACCGGTCAGTTCATAAGTTTGGTATTTTCGGCCGTCGAGCCCAGTGATCAGGGTGTGAGGTATTCGATTGATATCACCCGGTCCCGTCTGCGTGCTGAAACGGAACCTGTCTGATTTTGTATAAAATAGAATTACGTCATGGAGCGCTGGCCATTTTCCTTTCGTGCCTCGAGCATTGGTGCGTTTCCAGACTATCTCACTTTTGAATGAGGTCGGACCAAAAATGGCATCAAGCATCATCTTGAGGTAATGGCTCGCCGCCGGATCACAGTGAAGATAAAGACTGCCCGTGTCTTTCAAAACTCTATGAAGTTCTATTAGACGCACTGTCATCATGACCAAGTAGGCCATGGTGTCGCTCTCTTGCATCCAATGGCGCAATGAACCGACTAGCCGAGCTGGAGCTCCGCCGTAGGCAACAATCTCACGAAAGGCTGTTTCAGCGCTGGAGCCCCACCGCCACGTATCTTCGAACGCTAGCGCTTGAGCCCCGGCAGCCAATCCGTCGGATGATCGGAACAACAGATTGTAGTCAGTCTTCGAGTTGAACGGCGGATCTAGATATATGAGATCAACCGAGCCGTCGGCGACTCGCTCCCGGAGGATGTCGAGATTGTCGCCAAAGAACAACTTACGCATGGTGCCCCCGCCAAATCACTCGTTATGATAGCAGGTTATCCACAGAGATGTGTTAACTGGGAGAACGTCGCTCTTTGGCAACCCGTTGGTTTGCTGACTGGCAAGTTGGGGACCCAGCGGAAGGATTTGGGGGAGCGGCAAGGCAATTTTCACCGCTTCGCGGCCGCCTCCCCGCAAGTGGGGAGGAGAAGGGACGACCAAAGATACCGCGAGAGTTAATGTTCAACCCGCATATTGGCCCCCGCCAAGCCGCTGATGCGGCGGCGCTTTTCTGATTGTCAGAGCCTTATTCCTGGCCGGGTTTCCCGCGCCCGTAAAATGGCGGGATGACCAGACACTCCAATTCCAAACATGACGACGACGCGTGGCGGGCCTGGTTCGGGCGCTGGCATGCGGGGGAGACCGCGCTGGCGCTGGTCCGGGAGGCGCGGGTGTCGATGGACACCTGGAACGCCAATGCGCGGCGGCTGGGGATGCAGATCCGGGACCTGCCGCCGGATCATCCGAAGCGGCGGGCGCCCGCGTTCGGGGAACGGCCTGCGGACTATCGGCATCGCAACAGCCTGCTGACCGAGGGGCAATGGGCGGCGCTGTTCGCGAAACGGGCGGCGGGGGCGCCGGACCGGGTGCTGTCCCTCGAATACGGGGTGCATCCGGCGACGATCTGCACCCAGGCGAAGAAGCGCGGGTTGCGGCGGGAGGATTTGGGGATGGGGGCGAAGGGCCCCTCCGTCTCGCCCGCGAGACGGGCGAGCCGCCTCCCCGCGGGCGGGGAGGAGACGTTGGCCGTCTCTGCTGACGGAGCCGCCCCCTCCACCCCCCGGGCTGAGACGCCCGGGCGGTCCGCCTCCCCATCGCTGCGCGACGGAGAGGAGATGATGGGGGCCGGGTCGCTGAGCCCTTCCCACCCGCTCGCCGATGGCGAGCACCCTCCCCGGGGCGGGGAGGGAGAGGCGCCAGTGCGTGAGCCAGCGCCCCTCCACCCTGCTTCGCCGATGGCTACGCAGGGTCCCCCTCCCCCCTTGGGGGAGGAACTCAAGGGCATTGCGCTGGCCGGGTTGGGGGTCTCGATTTCGCCCGAGGATTGGGTCGGGACGCAGGCCAGTTTTGATCGGGCGGTGCAGCGGGCCGGTCTGGTGGGGAATCTGGCGCGGGTGGTGGCGCTGTGTGACGCGAAGATGAGCGTGAAACGGGCGATGTTCTCTGATCCCGGGGGCTATCGCCCTTCGGGCTACTTGAGCCCCCGAACCCCCACGGGGGCCGAGAGCCCCTCCACCCTGCTTCGCCCCGCGGGCTTCGCAGGGTCCCCCTCCCCATCGCTGCGCGACGGGGAGGAGACATCGGCGCTTTCTGTAGCCCCGATTGAACTGCGTCCGGCGCAGAGGGCGCCGGAGGGGGAGTGGGGGACGTGGCTGTTCCTGGGCGGGCGCGGGGCGGGCAAGACGCTGGCGGGGGCGATGTGGCTGGCGGACATGGCCGAGCGCGTTGGGCCCGGCGGACGGCTGGCGCTGATCGGGCCGACGCTGCACGACGTGCGCGAGGTGATGATCGAGGGGGTGTCGGGGCTGTGCTCGCTGCCGCGCTGGAACGGTGGGGCGAAGCCGGTGTTCGAGATTTCGCGGCGGCGGCTGGTGTTTCCGAACGGGGCGGTGGCCCAGGTCTTCTCGGCCGAGGACCCGGACTCGCTGCGCGGGCCGCAGTTCTCGGCGGCGTGGGCGGATGAATTTTGTGCGTGGCGGAATGGGGGTGAGGTGCTGGCTCTCTTACGCATGGGCTTACGTCTGGCTTTGCCAGCCGTAAGCAGCGCTAACGCTCGGCTCGCGGGGGCGAGCGGCTTGAGCGCGGAGGGCGCTGTGCCTGACAGAACGGCTCCCTTCCCCCTCGAGGGGGGAAGGGTCGGGGATGGGGGTGGAGGCAGTGAGGTTGAAGGTGAAGCGCGGGAGGCTGGTTCGGGGGACGAGGCCTCAGGCGCTTCGCCTTTGAAGACCGAGCGCGCACCCCCACCCCGACCCTCCCCCCTCCGCCAACGGGAGGGAGGACATCCTCTATTGTGCATCACCACCACGCCCCGTCCGACGGCGGCGCTTCGGACCCTGAGGGCCGAGGCCTCCTGCGTGGAGACCCATGCGGGGACGGCGGACAATGCGGCGCATCTGTCGCCGGGGTTTCTGGCCGGGCTGGAGGCGCTGTACGGCGGGACGAAGCGGGCGGCGCAGGAGATCGAGGGGAAGGTGGTCGAGAACGACGGGGCTCTCTTTACCGCGGAGATGCTCGCGCAAGCGCGCTCGCATCCCGCCGGGGCCTACCGCCCTTCGGGCTACTTGAGGCCCCGGACCCCGGATGCGCCATCATCGGCTGACACCCCCTCGGCGCCCGTCAAATACGACCGGGTGGTGGTGGCCATCGATCCGACGACGACGGCGGGCGGGAACGCCTGCGGGATCATCGTGGCCGGGCGGATCGGGGATCGGGCCGAGGTGCTGGCGGATCGGTCCAAGGCGGGGCTGAGCCCCGGCGGCTGGGCGCGGCGGACCATGGCGGCGGCGGCCGAGTTCAGGGCGACGCGGATCGTGGCCGAGGTCAATCAGGGCGGAGAGATGGTCAAGGCGGTGCTGGAGGCGCAGGGCTGCACCGTGCGGGTGCGCGAGGTGCGGGCGACGAAGGGCAAGCGGGTGCGGGCCGAGCCGGTGGCGGCGCTGTACGAACAGGGGCGGGTGACGCACCGGGGCGACTTCGCGGCGCTGGAGGAGGAGCTGATGGCCTTCGGCGGCGAGGATGAGGGGGCGTATGACCTGGACCGGGCCGACGCCCTGGTGTGGGCGATCACCGACCTGCTGATCGACAAGGCCGGGACGGCGACGCCGCCGCGGATGTTCGCCTTTGACTGGGCGCCGACGCGGATCGGATTGTCCAACAGGGCTTGGTGAGGGCGCTAACGCTCGCGACGCGGTCGCTCGCTGCTTGAGCGCGGAGCGTGGTAGGGGGAGCGGATGAAACCCTCTGAAGTGGATGTGCTGATCGTCGGCGCCGGCGCGGCCGGGATGATGTGCGCGATCGAGGCCGGGCGGCGGGGGCGGTCCGTGCGGGTGGTCGACCATGCGCGGAACCCGGGGGAGAAGATCCGCATCTCGGGCGGCGGGCGCTGCAACTTCACCAATACGGGGACGGGGCCGGCGAATTTCCTCGGCGAGAACCCGCGCTTCGCCACCTCGGCGCTCAAGCGGTTCACGCAACACGACTTCATCAAACGCGTCGATAAGGCGGGCATCGCCTGGCACGAGAAGACGCTTGGGCAGCTGTTCTGTGACGACAGCGCCAGGCAGATCGTCCGCATGCTGACGGACGGGATGCGCGAGGCGGGCGTGGTCCTGTCGATGGGGCTGGCGGTGGACCGGATCGGGCGCACCGGCGCGGGCTTCGAGGCGGCGCTGTCGGACGGGAGCGTGGTGCGGGCGTCGTCGCTGGTGCTGGCCACCGGCGGCAAGTCGATCCCCAAGATGGGGGCCACCGGCTGGGCCTATGAGACGGCGCGGGGCTTCGGGCTGAGGATCACCGAGACGCGGCCGGCGCTGGTGCCGCTGACCTTCGAGCCGGGCCTGCTGGAGAAGCTGGCGCCGCTGGCCGGGCTGTCGGTGGAGGCGGTGGTGAGCCATGGCAAGACCAGCTTCGAAGAAGGCCTGTTGTTCACCCACCGGGGCCTGTCGGGGCCGTCGATCCTGCAGATCAGCTCCTACTGGCGCGAGGGCGAGGCGATCACGGTGCAGATGGCGCCGGGCGAGGACGTCTATGCCCGGCTGAAGGCTGCCAAGGAGGAGAACGGCAAGCAGATGGTGCACACGGCCTTGGGCCACATCGTCCCGCGCCGCCTGGCCGAGAGCGTCTGCGAGCGCGAGGGGGTGAGGGGCAAGCTGGCCGAGGTCGGCGACAAGGTCCTGCGTCGTCTGGACGAGGCGGTGAACGGCTGGACCGTGAAGCCGGTGGGCTCGGAAGGCTATCGCACCGCCGAGGTGACCCTGGGCGGGATCGCCACCGACGAACTCGACCAGCAGACGATGGAGGCGAAGGCGGTCCCCGGCCTGTTCGTCATCGGCGAGGCGGCGGACGTCACCGGCTGGCTGGGCGGCTATAATTTCCAGTGGGCCTGGTCGTCGGGCTGGGCGGCGGGGCAACATTGTTGAGTGCGCTAGCGCTCGCGGCGCGGCCGCTCGCTGCTTGAGCGCGGATGAGGTATAGGCGCCGCAATGACCGCCCGCCCGCCGTTCACCGCCACTGTCCTGACCATGTTTCCGGAAGCGTTTCCGGGGCCGCTCGGCGTGTCGCTGATCGGGACGGCGTGGCGCGAGAAGGGGCTCTGGAGCCTTGAAACGCTTGACATCCGGGCGTTCTCCGACGATAGGCGCGGCTTCCTGGACGACACCCCCGCGGGTGGCGGCTCAGGAGCTGTGCTTAAAGCGGACGTCGTGGCCCGGGCGGTGGATAGCCTTTCGGGACCGAAGCGGCCGCTTTTGTACATGAGCGCCCGGGGTCGGCCCCTGACCCAGGCGCGGGTGAAGGAATGGGCCAAGGCGGACGGCATCGTCGTCCTCTGCGGTCGTTTCGAGGGGGTGGATCAGCGGGTGCTCGACGCGCGTGGGTTCGAGGAGGTCTCGGTCGGAGACGCGGTTCTCGCCGGTGGCGAGGCGGCGGCGATGGTCGCGATCGAGGCGTGCGTAAGACTGATCCCCGGAGTGCTCGGCGCGGCGGAAAGCCTGTCGTCCGAGAGTTTCGAGGACGGGCTTCTGGAATATCCGCAGTACACGCGACCGCGGACGTTCGAGGGGCAGGAGATCCCGGAGGTCCTGTTGTCGGGCGACCATAGAAAGGTCGCTCAGTGGCGTCAGGAGCAGCGGGAGATCACGACGCGGGAACGGCGACCCGACCTTTGGGCCGCCCACACCGCGAAGGACGAACGCGGAGCTTGCTCCGCCAATTCACAGCTAAAGGGCGCAAAAGCCCGAGGAGAATAGAATGAACATCCTTCAGACCCTGGCGGCCGAAGAGAAGGCCCGTCTGATCGAAACCCGCGCGATCCCCGACTTCCAGCCGGGCGACACCCTGCGCGTCAACGTGAAGATCAAGGAAGGCGAGCGCGAGCGCGTTCAGGCCTTCGAAGGCGTCTGCATCGCCCGCGCCGGCGGCGGCGTGAACGAGAACTTCACCGTCCGTAAGATTTCCTTCGGCGAGGGCGTCGAGCGCGTCTTCCCGATCCTGTCGCCGAACATCGAGTCGATCGAAGTGAAGCGCCGCGGCGTCGTGCGTCGCGCCAAGCTGTATTACCTGCGCGACCGTCGCGGTAAGTCGGCCCGTATCGCCGAAAAGCAAACCGTCCGCGCGCCGAAGGTGGCCGTGCCGGAAACCGGCAAGGCGGACGCTGCCGACACCGAAGCCTAAGCCGCTTCAACGGTTCGAAATGACGAAGGCCCCGGTGGAAACGCCGGGGCCTTTTTCATGCGCGGCGCGGGCCCGACGCACCGGGTTGGCAGGAGCGACCTTACCGCCAGCGCCGGTAAACAAGGCGTCGCAGGACGGCGCAAAGAAGCCCCGCAGCCAATAGACAGATCGCCAAGGGCCTGGCCCAAGGGTGCCCGACCCCACGATCGCCAACGAGCACGACAAAGCCAAGTGGCGCGGCCGTAATCCCCCACGCCAAGGCAAGCTCACCGCGTGAGAGTTCATGTGCGGCGACCGAGTCCGCGAGCGGAACCTGTTCCCGGCGCAGAAAGAAGAAGCCGAAACCGGACATAACAGCCACTGCCAGAACCACCGCAAGTGACGAAAGCAGCTTGAGCATCAGTCCCCCGCATCATAGCCGACGCCCACGGCCGCCGGTCAGGCGCGGGAAGCTGGACCTTGCCCATTGCGATAGCAAGGTCGAGGGCGTCGCCCCCTACCTCGGGAACAGCCCGCTGTTCGCGTCCCGCTGGCCCTCGAGGCTGTGTTTCAGGCCGCTGAGCGCGTCGTGATCATGGCGCAGGCGGGTCCAGGCGCGGCGGATGGTTTCGCGGGTGGTGGCGGAGATGGTGGTGTCGTCCATTGCCTTCTCAAACCGAGCGCGCAGATGGTCCTCGGCGCTTTCGACAGCGCCGACCACGGTCAGTTCGTCGCGCAGCAGGGCGTGCTTCACATCGGTGAAGGCGCGCTGGGCCTTGGCGAGGAAGGAGCCGTCGACGTCAGGCTCGCCGCCGAGGCCCCGGACGTCGTCGACAAGGGTCTGCGCGATCTGGCGGCGCTCGCCCTCGCGGCGGGCGAACAGGTCGCGATGGCCCGGATCGGCGGTTTCACCCACGGCGTCATGATAGCCGTCGGCGCTGTCGATGAGGGCGCGGATCAGGCCGTTGAGAACCTGGATGTCGTGGCGGTTGGCGTTGGGCATGGCGGTCACTCCGGGGAGAGACCTGTAAAGCGTATGCCTGCGGCGAAGGTTTCCGGCGGATGTGGTTTACACGCGAACGTCAGAGCTTCGTGCGCAGGGACCAGAGTTCCGGGAAGCAGCGGCGCTGGAGCGTTTCGGTCAGATAGCCGACCCCGTCGGTGCCGCCGGTGCCGCGACGACGGCCGATGATGCGCTCGACCGTGACCACATGCTTGTGACGCCAGGTCAGCAGGGCGTCGTCCAGATCCACCAGCTTCTCGGCCAGTTGATAGAGGGGCCACCAGCGCTCGGTGTCGCGATAGACCTCCAGCCAGGCCGCCTCGACGGCCTCGGACGGCTCATAGGGACTGGACACGTCGCGGGTCAGGACCTCGGTCGGGACCGGCAGGCCGGCCCTGGCCAGCTGGGCCAGGGCGTCGTCATAGAGGCTGGGGGCGTCGATGGCGGCCTTGAGGGCGGCGTGGGCCTCGGGCCGGTCTTCGTGGAAGCGCAGGAAGCGGTCGTCCTTGAGGCCCAGGGCGGATTCAAAACGGCGGAACTGGTCACTCTGGAAGCCGGAGGATGAGCCCAGCGAGCCGCGGAAGCGCAGGTAGTCGGCGGGGGTCATGGTCGCCAGGATATCCCAGCTGAGCGTCATGACGGTCTGGATGCGGCTGACCCGGGCCAGCGACTTGTAGGCGGGGACCAGATCGCCCGCGCGGACCAGCGACTGGGCCAGGGCCACCTCGTGCAGGATCTGCTTGAGCCACAGTTCCTTGGTCTGGTGGATGATGACGAAGAGCATTTCGTCATGCTGGTCGGACAATGGGTGCTGGGCGGCCAGCAGGTCATCGAGGGCCAGATAGCTGGCGTAGGTGATCGGCGCGTCGGTCATGCGGACCGTATCGCGCGATGAGGGGGGCGGCTCAAGGGGCCGGATTGTCCAAGGGGCTCAGGTCCCCCTCCCCGTCGGGGAGGGAGAACCGGAACTCAGATCAGCGCTGAACCCACTGGCCCTGGGCGTTGCGGTACCACTGGCCCGAGCTGATGCGGGGCAGCAGCTGGGTTTCGAACATGCGGGCTCCGGCGTCCGCCGCAGTGGCCCCGCCGCCGGCTTCGGCGGCCGAGCTGGCGTAGGCGGCGCGACGGCCCGAGTTGGTCGCCTGGACGGCGGCGGTCAGGGCGGCGTCGGACGAGGGGACGCGGAAGCCGACGTAGCCGTCAGCCTGTTCGCCCACGGTGCCAGCGGCCTTGGCGGCGTCGATCAGCGCCTTTTGCTGGCTGGTCTGGGCGAAGGCCGCGCCCGCGGCCACGCCGAGGGCCGCGACGGCGGCGACCATGACGAAGACTTTGCGGAAGGACATGGCGGACTTTCCCATCAGAACAGGTTCGGGTTTTCGGCCAGGAGGTTCTGAAGCTCCCGGTCGAGGCGGACGCGGATGTCGGCGTCCAGACGTGCGTTGATCGTGATCGGATCGACCTGCAGCCGGACGGTCGGCGTGCAGGCGGCGGCGCCGATGGCGGCGGCCATCAGGCCGAGCGCGGCGACGGTTCTGCGTTTCGTCCGGGACATGAAGGACACTCCGATTGATCCGCGACGACTAAACGCGAACGAGGGTGAACGGGTTCTGAACAGCGAAGGCGGCGTGATCAAGGCACAGCTTCGGCATCGGGCGCCGTTACGTCGATCTGGCCGTTGCGGGCGCGGTCCAGCGCCATCAGGTCGCTGACCAGCTGGTTCAGGTTCACCGAGGTGTCGAGCGTCAGGTCGATGCCCGTGTTGGACGGCAGGGGCAGTTCGCGATTGAGGAACTGACGGCTGATGAACTCGGCCAGCGGGATGCGCAGTTCCTGCCGCTGGGGCGGGTCGTGGCGGCCGCGAATATGGAAGATCACGCCGAGCCGGCCCTGATCCTCGCTGTCCACCTGAGCGGACAGGACGTCGAAGGCCAGGTTCTCCATCGCCTGATAGGCCAGGTCCTGGACAGTGTTGGGCGGCAGGGCCTCGCCGCCGCCCTGGGCCTCCAGCCCGGTCAGGGCGGCGCGGGGGATGGACAGGCGGCCCGGCTGGACGGCCTGAACCTGACCGCCGACGATGCGGACGCCGTCGGTGGGGTTCCAGCTGAACGGCAGACGGCCCGAGACCACGGCGTCGAGGCTGACCTTGTCGCCGAAGCCGGCGCTCTTGATGATCTCACCCAGCTGGACGGTCTCCAGCACGATGACGCCGGTGAAGCCCTGACGGATGTCCAGCGGAATGGACAGGGGCTCGACCCGCACCGTGCCGCCCGCGACGCTGAGGTCCGCGCCCTCGATCGACAGGGCCGCCTTGTCGAGGCCGAAGACCAGATCGATGTCAGTCAGGGGGGCGACGGATTCCAGCAGGTCGGCATGCAGGGTCTGGCCGGGGGCGGCGACCAGAGGGGTAAGGCTGGTGAAGTCGACCGCGCCGCGCAGCCCCTTCACCGGCCCGGCGGGGCTGGTGAAGTCCAGGCCCGGGACGGTCAGGCGGCCGCTGCTGGTCCCTTCGGTGTCTGCGCGCCAGTCGACGCGGCCGGTGAAGCCGACGGAACCGACAGCCGGGGAGCCGACGATGTCGCCGGCCAACGGGCTGAGGTCGGACGGCTGCAGCCCCCCCTCGGCGAAGGTGATCGAGGGGGCGTCGATGATGATCCCGCCGACGCCCGTCTTGCCATCGTGGTTCAGGGTCAGGCGGCCGAGGGTGGTTTCCCCGTGCGACAGGTCGAAGGCGCCGGTCCAGACATCACCCGACAGACGAGCCGAGCCGACGGCAGCCATCGGGTTGAAACGGGCCGGGCTGGTGGCGTCGACCACGGTGGCGCGGCTGATCTGGGCGACCATGCCGACGCCGCGAGGGCCGCCGGTGGCCGCCAGCAGGCCCTCGGCGTCCTGGAAATGCAGGGCGAGGAAGGGCGCCGAGGCCTTGACCTCGCGCAGGGCGCCGTCGGCCCGCCAGGCGCCGTCGCGCACTTCGAACAGGGGACGACCGGCGGGGCAGAAGCGGCCCGAGAGGTCGGTGACGTCGTTCTCATCCAGCTCGAGCCGTTCGACGGTCAGGGGGACGCAGTCCGTGGTGGTGTAGGTCAGGCGACCGCCGGCGGAGGCCAGCTCGCCGCGGGTCTGGAGCGCGATACCGCGGGCGAGGCCGAAGTCCAGGGCGGCGCGACCGTCGAGGGTGGCGGTGAAGCCGTCCGGCGTCAGCGACCAGCGCGGAATCTCGAAGGCCGCTTCGGGCAGGCCCTTGCCGCGCGTGGCGGTCAGGCGGAGGGTGCCGCCGCCGCGTTCGCCCCGCGCCGCGCTGAACAGGGGACCGGCAGCGGGGTTGAGGGTCAGGACGCCGCCGTTGGCAGGGGTCAGGGTGGCGGGCCGATCCAGCGTCAGGCGCGTGCCGGTGTCGCCGGTGGACAGGGTGAAGGCGGGGATGTTGACCGCGAAGGCCGACAGGGCGCGCTTCATCTCGGCCAGTTCGGGGATGTCGTCACGAGCGGGAGCGCCGAACAGGGGCCAGGCGCCGCGCGCCGAGCGCAGCCCGCCCCGAGCGTCGATCCGCAGGGCGCCGTCCGAGACCAGATCCAGTTGCGCCGAACCCTGGACCCCGCCCAGCGACAGGTCGTCCATGGCCAGCCGGTCGGCGGCGAGGCTGAGCGGACTCTGGGCCTCAAAGGCCGCGCCGCGCCCGCCGGCGATCAGGCGCGAGGCGGTCAGGCGAACGCCCGCGCCCTCGAACCCGGCGCCGGAGAAGCGGGCGGCGGTCAGGTCGGCGGGACCCTCGACCCGCCAGCCGATCCCCTTGCCGTCACGGTCCAGCACGGTGGCGGCGTCGGTCAGGCGCAGGCGCGCCCCCTGCCCGGCCACGGCGCCGTCCATCCGCTCGGCGCGGAGGTCGGCGGTGGTGCGACCGTCGATGCGGAAGGTCTCGATCCAGCCCGCCGTGCTCCCATCGAAGGTCAGATCGGCGGCGACGCCCTGGGCGGCGCTGTCGCCCGCCGCCAGACGATCAGCGGAGAGAGCCAGCTGCAGGCGGGCGCGACCGTCGCCGCGCCGGGTCTTGAGGTCCGGATAGGGCAGGTCGCCGGTCAGGATCAGACGCGCGCCCCGGCCTTCGACGCCCTGTCCCTGAACCCCGGCGATGCGGGCGGAGTCGGCGGCGGCGGCCACGCGCAGCGACACCCGGTCGCCGACGGTGGTCAGATCGACCGAGGCGGTCAGGCCCCGGGCGTCGAGGCGGTCGCCGCTGCGCAGGGCGGTCGTGGGCATCTGCGCGACGAGGCGCATCAGCTTGCCGTCCTCGATCCGGGCGTCGCCCTGGATGTCGGCGGGGCCGTAGTCGGTGTCGAGGCTGACGCGCCCGCGCTCGACCAGCACCACGGGCGAGCGGCTGTCGGGGCTGGGCGGACGGCCGGTGAACTGGTCGATCAGCGGGTCCAGCGAACCGAAGGAGACCTTGCCGCCGCGCAGGCTGACGCGGGCGACGGGGCGCAGCAGGCGGATGCGGGTGGGCGTGACGCCCATGCCGTGCTCGGACCAGGGCACGCCGATGGCGTAGTCGACCTCGACCCGCTCGACGGTGACGTCGGGGTTCTTCGGATCGCCGATGCGGACGCGGGCGACGACGCCGTCCAGCTCGACCCGTTCAATGTCCACATCCGCCGGGACGCCCTGGCGCTCCAGCCAGCCGACCAGCACCTGCCGGGTGACGGCGCGGCGGTTCAGCCAGGTCAGGGCGGCGACCACCGCCAGGAAGCACAGAAGAACGCCGACGATCACGAGGATGCGGCGGACGGCCGACCCGGCGCGGCGCGGGGCCGGACGCGGAGACTGACCTGAGGCGGGGGAGACCGTGTCACTCATGCCCTTCGTCCTTTAGCGGCACAAGCGGCGGGGCGGAAAGAGCGATGAACAAACTCACGCGCGCCTTGAGCAATTAACCCGTGTCGCGAGCGCCACAGGATAGTGACCTGAGAGCCACTTTGAATGCAGACAGAGTCAGCGGGAGAGACCTGCGACATCGCGCCATGAATAGCGGTCAGATGCTGTGTGAATACTGTGGCGCTGAACTCCGATCACCTCACCGCTCACGCAAGCTTTACCCGCGACTACGGCTCCGGTTAACGGCTTGTAACGATCCACCTTCCCATGATGGCACAGACGGGCTATATGGCTCGCCTCGCGCTCGACGGCTCCTTCGGGGGACAGTCCGGCGCGATCCTTGCTTTCAGTGGCTTTGGCGCCGCCCGGCGTCGTCGTTTCTCGGGGACCGATGGCTCAGTTCGATCCACGTCGCCAGCCGATGCGCATCGCGCCGCACGCCCTCACGGCTGTGGCTGCTGTCTCGGTGGCGCTGCTTGCCGGTCGTGTGTACCAACCCGCGAAAGCGGAAGAGGCTCCGCCTCTCTCTCAAATTGAAATTGCCCAGCTGGAGGCCCAGGCCTTCGCCGCCGGCGGCACGCCCGCGGGCCTGACCGCGCCGGAAGCCATCCCGGTGCAGATTCGCAAGGGCGAGACCTTCGAACAGGCCGTACGCCGCACGGGCATCGCGCCGGAAGAGGCCTCGGCCGTCGCCGCCACTCTGTCCAACGCCATGGACGTCTCGTCGATGCGCGCCGGGCAGCGGTTCGAAACCGCCATCGCCAAGCCGCGCGGCGGTCGGGGCGACGCCCGCCTGATCGGCCTGACCATGCGGACCGGCCCGGCCAGCCAGCTGACCGTGTCGCGCAGCTTCGACGGCGCCCTGCGCCTGCGCGCGCTGGAAGAGAAGGTGACCCACGAGACCGTGGTCCTGAACGGCAAGGTCGAGGGCTCGCTGTCCCGCACCGCCCGCCGCGAAGGGGCTCCGGCCGCCATCGCCCGCGTCGCCGGCCGCCTGTTCTCGCACAAGTTCGACATGGACCGGGACATCAAGTCGGACGACGAGTTCACCTATGTCTTCGACCGCACGGTCACCGAAAACGGCCGCACCATCGATTCCGGCGAGCTGCTGTACGCCCAGCTGAAAGGCGTGACCTTCTATCGCTTCCAGCCCGCCGGCGCCCGTGAGGCCCAGTATTTCGACGCCACCGGCAAGAACACCCGGTCGGCCTTCATGCGCACCCCGCTGGAGCGTGGATTCCGCATCTCGTCGTCGTTCGGCTTCCGCCGTCACCCGATCGCGGGCTTCCGCAAGATGCACCAGGGCATCGACTTCGCCGCGGGCATGGGCACGCCGGTCGTGGCCCCCGCCGACGGCGTGGTCGTCGAGGCCCGCCGCTGGGGCGGCTATGGCAACTGGTTGCGCATCCGTCACCCGAACGGTCTTGAGACCGGCTACGGCCACCTGTCGCGCTACGGTTCGGGCATTCGCGCCGGTCAACGCGTCCGTCAGGGCCAGGTCGTCGCCTACGTCGGTTCGACCGGCGCCTCGACCGGCCCGCACCTGCACTATGAAATCTGGCGCGGCGGCCAGCGGATCAATCCGGCCGGCGTGCGCACCGAGGAAGGCACCGTTCTAGCGGGCGCCGACCTGGCCGCCTTCCGCGCCGAGAAGGCCCGCATCGACCGCATCATCGCCTCGGGCGGCGAGCGTCGCTCGGGCGCCCCGGCCATGGCCGGCGGCCTGCGCCCCGCGCGCACCTGAAGCGACTGAAGACACCCCACTGAACCGTCACCCCCAGGCTTGACCCGAGGGCCTGATCGTCCGCGAACTGTGCCTTTCCGGCGGCCACGCGGCGCACGACGTCTGATCCTCGGGTCAGGCCCGAGGATGACGGCGGGAGGGTGCGTTTCATCATGGCGCCGCAATCGCCCCGGAAAACGGGGGGATGCAGGCGAGGCGCGACATCCTGATCGGCATGGCTCTGGCGACGGGGGCTCTGGCGACGGGGGCTCTGGCGAGCCTCGCCCCCGCGGCGTGGGCGCAGACAGGCTTCGCCTCGCGCCGGATCACGGTGGAGACGCGGGGGCAGGGGCCGGACGTGATCCTGATTCCCGGCCTGGCCTCGACGGCGGCGGTGTGGCGCTCGACCGCCGACCGGATGGCGGGGAAATATCGGCTGCATCTGGTCTCGGTGCGCGGCTTCGGCGAGCTGGCGGCGCAGGCCAACGGCGAAGGCGCGGTGTTGAGCGCGGTGGCGGGAGAGGTGTTGCGCTACATCACCGAAAGCCGACTGAGCCAGCCCGCGATCATCGGCCATTCAATGGGCGGCCAGATCGGCCTGCGCGTCGCCTCGGACTGGCCCTGGGCGGTCGGGCGGCTGATGACGGTGGATTCCTCACCCTTCTTCGCGGCCCTGATCAGCCCGCGGGCGACGGTGCGTGACGTCGAGCCCATCGCCCAGGTGGCCTATCAGGCGATCCAGTTCCTCGGCGACGAGGCCCTGCGCACGCGGGGCCGCGAGATGGGGGTCGAGCTTGGCGGGGCCACCGACGCCCTGTTCGGCACCATCGGCTGGCAGGGCGGCGACCGGCAGATGCTGGCCCAGTCCCTGTATGAGGTGATGACGGTGGACCTGCGCCCGCGCCTGTCCCGGATCACCTCGCCGGTGACCGTGGTCTATGGCTGGAGCCCCGACCGCAACTCGCCACGCGGCCACGCCGACGATCTGTTCCGCGGCGCCTACGCCCGACTGGCGCGCCCGGCGACCTTCGAACGCATCGAGGGCGCCGAGCATATGGTGATGATCGACCAGCCCCGGCGGTTCATGGCGGCGGTGGATCGGTTCATGGGGTGAGGCGTGGAGGCGTGAAAAGTGAGTGGTGAGTAGTGAGTAGTCGATAGCGGCGGCGGGAGTGATCGCGGTCACTCAGGTGCTGACCTCTTCTCAGCCTTTCCACTCACTACTCACCATTCACTTTTCACCCAAGGTCACCCCGCGTCCGGCTGATTGTCCGGATGCGCCGCCACGAAGGCCGGGTGGGTCCTCGCCGCTTCGTCGATGGCCAGCAGGCCCGGGAAGGCGTCGAGGGCCACGTTGAAGCGGGCCGCCGAATAGATCTGCGGGATCAGGTAGCAGTCGGCCAGGGTCGGGGCGTCGCCATAGCTCCAGCCAGCGCCGTGGCGGGCGACCAACGCTTCCAGCGCCTCGAAGCCGGGGAGGATCCAGCGGGCGGCCCAGGCGTCGACGGCCGCCTGGTCGGCGCCGAAGCCTTCGCGCAGAGCCTTGCCGACGCGCAGATTGTTCAGCGGATGGATGTCACAGCCGATCAGGGCGGCCATGGCGCGGACGTGGGCCCGACCGATGGCGTCGGACGGCAGCAGGGCGGGCGTCGGATGCGTCTCTTCCAGCCATTCGAGGATGGCCGGGCTCTGGGTCAGGACAGCGCCGTCCACCTCAAGCGCCGGGACCATGCCCTGCGGGTTCAGCGCGACATAGGCCGGGTCCTTCTGGGCGCCGATGCGCAGGTCGTGGCCCTGCTGTTCGTAGGACAGGCCCTTCAGCGCCAGGGCGATGCGGGTGCGATAGGCGGCGCCCGAACGCCAGTAGCCGTGCAGGATCATCGCGCCGCCACCGTGAAGCTGAGGGCCGGAAGGCCGCCGATGGTCGCCTCGACCCGGTCACCGGGAACCACCGGACCGACGCCCTCGGGCGTGCCGGTGAAGATCAGATCGCCCGCCTGCACGTCCCAGAGCTCGCGGGCCTTGGCGAGGATCTCGTCCGGGCTCCAGATCATGTCGTCCAGACGGCCCGACTGACGCGCCTCGCCGTTGACGGTCAGTGCGATGGGGGCGGCGGGGTCCGGCAGGGCGCCCGGCGCCAAGGCGGCGCAGGGGGCGGACTGGTCGAAGCCCTTGGCGGCGTCCCACGGACGGCCCGCCTTCTTGGCCTCGGCCTGCAGATCGCGGCGGGTCAGATCGCAGCCGACCGCCCAGCCGAAGATGCCGTCCGGCCCGACGGCGCAGACCAGTTCGACCTCATGGTGCAGATTCTGTGTGGCGGTCGGATAAACGGGATCAGCCCCGTCCGTGACCAGCGCGTCACCGGGCTTGCTGAAGAAGAAGGGATCGGCCCGCTCATGGTGGCCCATCTCGCGCGCATGGGCGGCGTAGTTCTGACCCACGCAGAGGATGCGCCGCACCGGGAAGCGGGCGTCGCTGTCCTTGATCGGGAGCGAGGGCGTGGGGGCGGGGGGGAAGAGAAAGGACATGAGAGGGAGTAGGGCTCAGGAATTAGGAATTAGGAAGGGACGGCGTAGCCGATGGCCACGGCGCGATCTCACTAATTCCTAATTCCTAAGCCCTACTGCCTGCCTTCCGCCATGCTGTACCGCGGGAACCGTGACGTCAGAGTGGCGTTCCGGCTCAGGGTTCTCTATTTAAACCGTCAAGCTTGACCAAACGGAGCGCGCATCATGGCGACGACCAAGGCGGCCCGCGCCGCAGTTAAGAACGATCTGAACACGCTGAAGGACGATCTGAAGGTCCTCGGGACCGAGGAAAAAGCCGCCCTGCGCGAGAAGGCGGCCGTCGCCGACGCCCGCATCCGCGCCAAGGCCGCCGAGGCCGAGGCTCAGCTGCGTGAACAGGCCGGCGTGCTGCGCGAACGCGCCCGCGGCTACTATGACGAGGCCCGCGTGAAGGGCCGCGAGTATTATGATGATGCGTCGGAGCGCTTCGACGAAGCCCAGCGCTATCTGACCGAACGTGTCCAGGAACGTCCGATCCAGTCGACCGCCATCGCGCTCGGTGTCGGCGTCGTGCTCGGCCTGCTGCTCGCCGGTCGCCGCCGCTGATGTTCGGCGGGGGGCTGGCCAGGGGTCTGGTGAAGAAAGCCGTCGCGGCCGCCGTGGCGGCTGGGGCGGCGCTGGTCGCTGTCCTCTTCCTGGGCGTATCGATCTTTTATGCGCTGGCGCTGGTGGTTCCGGCGCTGGCCGCCGCAGCGATCACCTTCCTGCTGTTCGCCCTGATCGCCGCCATCGTCGCGCTGATCTTCCTGCGCGGCGAAGGCGAGGATGAGGACGAGGAAGCAGAGCCGACCGGCCTGGGCGAACGCGCCTTCATGCTGTTCCGCGAGCGTCCGATCCTGGGCACTGCGGCGGCTCTGGCCGGCGGCTGGATTTTCCTGCGAAATCCGGCGCTTGCGAGCCTCGTGGCGGCGGCGGTCACCGAGAAATCCCATACCGGAAGACGCCGCTAGGCGGGAACCGCATGGCTTCCTGACAGTTGCTTAGACAGGTGCGGCGACGAGCCGTTCCGTCTTTGAACAACCGCTCTGGAAGGAACCGCTCATGCTTCGCTGGGCCCTGATCTTTCTCGTGCTCGCCGTTGTCGCCGGTCTGCTCGGCGCCGGCGGTGTCGCGGGTATCTCGATGAACATCGCCTATGTGCTGTTCGTCGTTTTCCTGATCCTGCTCGTGGTGAACTTCATCATGGGTCGAGGGAAACGGATTTAGCGTCCCGTCACTCGACGATCGCAAAAAGGGCCGTGGTTTTGCGACCACGGCCTTTTTTCTGTCCGGTGGACCCCGCCGCCGGATATCGCCATAGCAGAGGGACCATGAGCGTCGCCTTCACCCGCGAGGAAGATCTGGAGGCGACCGCCGCCGATCTTCCCGACCGTCCGATCTCCCCCCACCCGAACCTCGTCACGCCCAATGGGCTGGCGATGATCGAGGCCGCGCTGGCGGAGGCGCGGGCGGCCTATGCGGCGGCGCAGGCGGCGGGGTCGATCGAGACCGACCGGACGCCGATGGCCCGGGCGGCCCGGGACCTGCGATACTGGTCAGCGCGCCGCGCTTCGGCCCAGTTGGTCGAGACGGAGGCGGACGGCCGGGTGCGTTTCGGCGGCTCGATGACCATCGAGCGCGAGGACGGGCGCACCCAGACCTGGGCGATCACGGGCGAGGATGAGGCCGATCCGGCGGCGGGTTCGGTCAGCCACGTCTCGCCGCTGGCCCGCGCCCTGATCGGCAAACGGGTCGGCGACGAGGCCATGGTCGCGGGCCAGTCGGTCGAGGTGACCGCCGTCGACTGACGGCTATTGGGCGAGCATGCCGCCGTCGATAACGAACTCGGTGCCGGTGACGAATTTGGACTCGTCGGAGGCCAGATAGACCACCGCATAGGCCACGTCGTCCGGCTCGCCGATGCGCTTCAGCGGGATGCCGCGCGCCAGGCGCTCATGCGCCTTGCCCTCGTCGCCCCCGGCCATGGCCACGAAGGGATCGAGGATCGGGGTCTTGATGAAGACGGGGTGCACCGAGTTGCAGCGGACGTTCCAGTCCATCTTGGCCGCCTCGAGCGCGATGGTCTTGGTGTACATCCAGACGCCAGCCTTGGTGGCGTTATAGGCGCCCATGCCCGGGGCGGCGGCGAGGCCCGCCACAGAGGAAATATTGATGATCGAGGCCGGGGCCGCCTCGCGCAGGCGCGGCATGGCGTGCTTGGTCCCCAGCATGATGGAGCGCAGGTTGATCTCATACTGGCGCTGCCAGTTCTCGACCGTGTCCTGCTCGACGAAGGCCAGCGGCCCGCCGATGCCCGCATTGTTGACCAGCACCGACAGGCCGCCCATCGCCTGCGTCGCCGCGTCGATGGTGGCGATCCACTGATCCTCGGAGGTCACGTCCTGCGCGAAGGCGAAGGCGCTGCCCGGATGGTCTGCGTTGATGGCGTCGGCGAGCGCCTGGGCGCCCTCCAGATTGACGTCGGTGACCGCGACCTTGGCCCCCTCGCGGGCCAGCATATGGGCCATGGCCGTGCCCAGGCCGCCCGCGGCGCCGGTGATCAGGATCTTCTTGTTCGAGACGCGTCCCGCCATCACTTCGCTCCCATCGCAGCGGCGGCTTCGTCGATGAAGCGCGCCATGTCGGTATCCCGCTGGGTCACCCCGCCCGCGTCGTGGGTGGTCAGCAGGACCTCGACCCGGTTGTAGACATTGGACCATTCCGGATGGTGGTCGACCTTGTCCGCCAGCAGGGCGACGCGGGTCATGAAGCCGAAGGCGGCGTTGAAGTCGGCGAAGGTCAGCGACCGGGCGATGGCCGGACGTTCGTCCTCGGCCTTTCGCCAGTGAGGCAGGCCCTTCAGGGCTTCCGCGACGTCAATCTGTTCCGGCATCGTTCCCTCCGTTTTTTCCGGCGTAACCCGCCCCGAGCGCGGCCACAAGCGACCAGACCTCAGGAACGAGTCGCGAAGCTTTGGCGTTACCGAGCGTCGCCATTCCGACAGGAGGACGTCATGGATAATCTTTGGATCACCGCCCTGCCGGCGGCCGACCGTAAACGGATTGAACCCCATCTGACCGAACGCCCGTTCGCCCAGGGCCAGATGCTGTATGACGCCGGCGAAGCGCTGGGCGAGGTCTGGTTCCCGCTGACCGGCGTGGTGTCTCTGATGACCGTGCTGTCCGAGGACCACATGGTCGAGACCGCCGCTATCGGGCGCGAGGGTCTAGTCGGGGTCACCTGCGGTCCGCTGAACGCCCGCGCCTCGAGCCGCGCCATCGCCCAGCTGGAGGGCTCGGCCGCCTGCTGCCCGTCTGACATCTTCTCCGACGCCCTGAGCCAGAGTCAGGAGATGCGCGAGGCCCTGTCCCGGTTCACCGAAAGCCTGTTCGCCCAGGTGCAGCAGACCGCCGCCTGCAACGCCCAGCACCGGCTGGACGAGCGGCTGGCGCGCTGGCTGCTGACCCTGCATGACCGGTCGGAGGGTGACCGCTTCAACCTGACCCAGGCCGACATCGCGGGCATGCTGGGCGTGCGTCGCGCCACCGTGTCGGAGGTCGGGGCCGAGATCGAGGGCAAGGGCCTGATCCGGCGCGGTCGGGGCTGGGTCGAGGTGCTGGACCGCCCCGGTCTGGAGAAGGCCTCGTGCGGTTGCTACGGCCTGATCTCAGGCGTGATGAAGGACCTGGGCGTGCCGAGGCCGAACCCTCAGAACTGATCACGCAGCTGCGGCCACACAGACGGATGACGCGGCCCCGGCGAAGGGGTAGAGCGTCAGCATGACCGACGCCTCTCCTCCTCCGTCCGGCAAAACCTCCTCCTTCGGCTTCCGTGATGTCGACGCGAAGGAGAAGGTGCGCATGGTGCGCGGCGTGTTCGACTCGGTGGCGTCGAACTACGACCTGATGAACGACCTGATGAGCGCCGGCGTGCACCGGCTCTGGAAGGATGCGGCGGCGGCCAAGCTGAACCCGCGTCCGGGCGAGACCATCCTGGACGTGGCGGGCGGCACCGGCGACATGTCGCGGCGCTATTCGAAGATGGCGCGCGCGGCCCAGCTGCGCATGGGCGGCGACGACGCCAAGGTCATCGTGCTGGACTACAACGCCGAGATGATCATGGCCGGCGTGAATAAGGGCGGCGAGCCCGAGATGAGCTGGACCGTCGGCGACGCCATGGGCCTGCCGCTGCCGGACGCCTCGATGGACGCCTATTCGATCAGCTTCGGCATCCGCAATGTCGCCGACGTCCCGCAGGCCCTGCGCGAGGCGCGCCGGGTGCTGAAGCCGGGCGGCCGCTTCCTGTGCCTGGAGTTCTCGCGCCCGATCGCCGGGCCGATCCGAAAGGCCTATGACGCCTGGTCCTTCCACGCCATTCCGCGCATCGGCGGCTGGGTGGCCAAGGATCGCGACAGCTACCAGTACCTGGTCGAGAGCATCCGCCGCTTCCCCGACCAGCCGACCTTCAAGCGGATGATCGAGGAGGCGGGCTTCAGCCGCGTCACCGTGACCAATCTGTCGGGCGGCGTGGCGGCCATCCACCACGGGTGGGCGATCTGAGTACGAGGATCGATCCGGGCACGCCTCCGCCGCCGCCGGCTGACCTGCCGGTGCGCGACCCTGTGGGCGCAACCTTCCGCCTGCTGGGCTGGCTGGGCGTTCTGATCCGGCACGACGCCCTGGCGCCGCGCGAGATCACCCCCCTGCTGCCCGTCTGGGCGCGCTGGATCGCCCATCTGCTGCACGTCTTCGCCGGGCGCGAGGGCCGCGAGGGCCGTCCGGGCCAGCGGCTGGGCAAGGCGTTCGAACATCTGGGGCCGGTAGCCATCAAGCTGGGCCAGGTGCTGGCCACCCGCGCCGACATTTTCGGCGTCGAGTTCGCCCGCGATCTGGGCCGTCTGAAAGACGCCCTGCCGCCCTTCCCGCTGGATCAGGCGCGGCGCGAGGTCGAGCGGTCGCTGGGCCGTCCGGTCGAGGCCCTGTTCACCGAGTTCGGCCCTGCCGTCGCCGCCGCCTCGCTGGCGCAGGCGCATCCGGCCAAGCTGGCCGACGGCCGCAAGGTGGCGGTGAAGATCCTGCGGCCCGGCGTCGAACGACGCGTGGCGCAGGGACTGGACTCGATGCGGCTGGCCGCCCGGCTGGCGGTGAAATTCGTACCCCTGGCCCGGCGGCTGGAGCCCTCGGCCTTCGTCGAGACCATCGCCCGCGCCCTGACGCTGGAGCTGGACATGCGGCTGGAGGCCGCCGCCGCGTCCGAGCTGAAGGAGATTATGGCCAAGCCGGACCCGCAGGATCTGACCGGCCATATGGACGCCCCCGCGGTCATCTGGGACGGGGTCGGCAAGCGGGTGCTGACGCTGGAGTGGGCCACGGGCCTGCCCCTGACCGATCCGAACGCCGCCCTGCAGCCGGGGCTGGACGTCAATCAGCTGGCCGACAACGTCGTGCGGTCCTTCCTGTCGCAGGCGCTGGACCACGGAGCGTTCCACGCCGACCTGCACGAGGGCAATCTGTTCTGCCACGCCCCGGCGGAGCTGACGGCCATCGACTTCGGCATCGTCGGGCGGCTGGGGCCGGCGGAGCGGCGCTATCTGGCCGAGATCCTGTGGGGCTTCATCAGCCGCGACTATGACCGCATCGCCCGCGTCCATTTCGAGGCCGGCTATGTGCCCAAGGAGCATTCGGTCGAGGCCTTCGCCCAGGCCCTGCGCGCGGTCGGCGAGCCGGTGATCGGCAAGCAGGCGTCGCAGGTGTCGATGGGCCGCCTGCTGGGCCAGCTGTTCGAGATCACCGACCTGTTCGACATGCACCTGCGGCCCGAGCTGATCCTGCTGCAGAAGACCATGGTCTCGGTCGAGGGGGTGGCGCGTCGCCTGAACCCGGACCACGACCTGTGGGCCGCCGCCCAGCCGGTGGTCGAGCGCTGGATCCGGCGTGAGCTGGGTCCGCAGGCCCAGGTTCGAGACGCCCTTGAAGAGTTGCGCGCGACCCTGAAGGCCCTGTCGAAACTGGCGCAGAACCCGCCGCAGGCGCAGACCGTTATCGTGCGCGAGGCCCGGGCGCCCGTCTGGGTCATCGTCTGTGTCACCCTTGCAATCTGCGCCTCGACGGCCGCCCTTGTTCTGTCGCTTTGGCCCGCCATCGTCTGAGCCGCCCCCCGGGAGACGTTTCATGAAGTTGATTGTTCTGGCCGCCGCGATCAGCGCCCCCCTGATCCTCGCGGGCGCCGCCCAGGCCCAGGTGGCGGCGGGCAGCGTGCCCAACACCTTTGATCGCGCCGCCCCGGCGGCCCCGGCCCGAACCCCGGCTCCCGCCCCGGACGCGGAGCCGACCCTGACCGAACCGGCGAATGCGCAGTCCGAAGAGGTCCTGCGCACCGTCATCGCCGCGGCCCAGGCGGGGACCATCGACTACACCCGGATCGACACCGGCCTGGCCGCCCGCATGCGTGAGCAGGAGCCGCGCATCCTGCCGCTGCTGCAGAGCTTCGGCGCCGTGCTGGCGGTGGATTTCGTCGGTTCGCAGGAAGGCGCCGACCAGTTCGTGGTGACCTTCGCCAACGCGACCACCGAATGGGTGATCGGCTTCAATGACGCTGGCAAGATCGACGCCCTGCTGTTCCGCCCCGTTCAGTCCTGATTTCCCAGCCCTGACTTCCTGCCCCTGATTTTCCGGAGACCGCCGATGCGCGCCGCCCAACTGGGAGCGACCACGCTCGCCCTGTCGCTCACGGCCCTGCTGACGGCCTGCGCCGGCATCGAGAATGCGCCTCGGGGCAGCGGTCCGCCCAATCCGTTCGCCGCCCCGCCGCCGCCGCGCATCCCCCTGTTCATCAGCCCGTTCGGCGAGGCCTTCCTCGGTGAAACGGGGCGACCCTGGCCGACGGCGGACTGGTTCGCCGGCGCCGACAGCGACCATGACGACGCCCTCACCTTCGAGGAGTTCGCGGCGGACGGCCGACGCTTCTTCGCCACCCTGGACACCGACCGCGACGGCCGGCTGAACCAGGACGAGCTGGCGGCCTATGAACAGAGCCTGCGGCTGCTGGCCCAGGGCGGACGCGGCGGCGACCGGCCTAGCGGTCCCGGCGGTCCGGGAGGCCTTGGCGGCGGTCCGCGCGCGGGACTTGCGGACACCTCGACCATGGGCATCGCGCCACAGAATGGAGGCACGCGCCGTCAGGCGCCGCGCAGCCGCCCGGTCGGCTATGGCGTGATCGCCGAGTCCGGCTTCTTCAACCTGCCGCAGCCGGTGAAATCGGCTGACATCAACGTCGATCAGCGGGTCAGCGCCGAGGAATGGGCGCAGGCTACCCAGCGCTGGTTCTATTCGCTGGATACGGATCGCGACGGCAAGCTGACGCTGGCCACCCTGCCGGTCACCCCAGCGCAGGCGGCCGCGTCGCGCCGCTGATCCCCGCGATCAGGACTTCCGATAGACGCGGGCGCCCGCATAGCAGGGCGCCAGCTTGCACTCGGTCATCGTCATGCGGACGGTGTAGGCGCCGGCGGCGGTCGGGGTGAAATCCAGCACCGGGAAGTCGCGGCTGTCGGTGTCCTTCTTGATCTCGCGGCCCGAGCTGTCCAGCAGGGCGAGGTCGACCACGGTGCAGTCGCCGTCGCAGACGCCGAAGACCAGATAGGGCGTGCCCGCCGTCATCGGGACGGTGAAGTTGTGCGCTTGCAGCGGCTGCATGGCGACCACCTGGTCGCCGATGCCCTCGACCGGCACATGGCCCTCGGCCCGGTCGGCGCCGACCTCGTCCAGCAGGGCGCTGGTCTGGGTGCGGAAGGCCTCGCGCTCGGCCGGGGTCATCGAGGCCTGCGGGGTGGTGGCCTGGGCGGCGATCTGCGCGGCGCTGACGCCTTCACCGGACGGTCTTTCGGCTGCGGCCTTGGCCTTCTCTTCCGCGCTGTCGCAGGCGGTCAAAGCCAGCATCGCCGAGACGGCGACCATCGAGGGGAAAGCGAACTTCATTCCAGCGCCCTTTTCTGTGAAGCGGGCCGGTACATCAGCCCAAGCTTCGCCTTAACGGGGAAAGCGGCGCTGTGTTCCTCGCTTTCGTCCTTAACCGTCGTCTCTTGTGGGCTTTCCGCGTCCGCTCTTGATCGCCGAGCGCTTGGACTTGCCCTCCAGCCGCCGCTCCTTCGAGGCGCGGGTGGGTTTGGTCGGCACGCGATAGACGGGCTTGATCGAGGCTTCGTCCACCAACCCCTGAAGCCGCTCGATGGCGTCGGCGCGGTTACGCTCCTGGGTGCGGAAGCGGACGGCCGTGATCAGGATTTCACCGTTGAGAGTGGCCCGGCTGCCCGCCAGCTTGAGCAGGCGCTCACGCACCGGATCGGTCAGGGACGGGGAATTGCGGGCGTCGAAACGCAGCTGGACGCTGGTCGAGACCTTGTTGACGTTCTGCCCGCCGGGACCGCCCGCGCGGAAGAAGCGGAACTCCAGCTCGTCCTCGGGGATGAGGGTCATGCCAGCGCCCGTTTTGCGATGACTACCGCCTTGTCCAGAGCCTGCAGGAAGTTGGAGCGGTCCTTGGGACCGAAGGGCGGCGGGCCGGAGGTCTGCAGCCCCATGGATCGCATATGCTCGCCCACCATCCGGCCGGCGAGGGCCGAGCCGATGGAATCCGGGGTGAAGGGCGTGCCGTTGGACTTGATCGCCTGCGCGCCCGCCTGAAGGCATCGGTCGGCCAGGGGGATGTCCTGGGTGATGACGATGTCGCCCTTGCCCGCCCGCTCGGCGATCCAGTCGTCGGCGATGTCCGGCCCGGCGTCGACGACCACCTGCTCGATCCACGGATCCCGGCGGGTGTTGATCCAGCCGTTGGAGACCACGAACACCTTCAGCCCATAGCGTTCAGCCACGCGATAGACCTCGTCCTTCACCGGGCAGGCGTCGGCGTCGATGAAGAGGCGGGGAAGGGACATGAGAAGGGAGTAGGGACTAGGGATTGGGGATTAGGGGGAAGAGATACTCTTTCACCACCCTGACGCCTAACGCCCAAACCTAATCCCTAATCCCTGTTCCCTAATCCCTACCGCCCGTAGGCCGGAGGCATCGCCCCCTCGCCACCCGAGCGGTAGCGGTCGCGCAGCAGGAACTGGCGGCTGGTGGGCGCCTGTTCCTGGCCGTTGACCCAGATGTGCTCGGCGAGGCTGAGCGGCTCCAGCGGATCGCCGGACCAGACGACCACGTCGGCGGCGGCGCCGGGGCGCAGCTCCCCGAACTGGCCGGCCATGCCGAAGATCTTCGCCGGATTGACCGTGATCGCCTCGATCGCCGCCTCATAGGGCAGGCCGTGCGAGACGGCGTTGCCCGCGTTGTAGCGGGTCTCACGGGCGCGGTGGATCGAGCCCTCATTGCCCTTGATGGCGATGACCACGCCCGCCGCATCCAGCGCCGCCGCGTTCTGCATCCGCGCGCCGCGCGTCTCCAGATTGCCCGGCAGGTTGGAGATCGGGTTGAGCAGAACCGGAACCCCGGCGGCGGCGATCTGGTCAGCGACCATCCAGCCTTCCTCGGCGCCGTCGATGATGATCTTCAGCCCCTCTTCCTTCGCCAGACGCAGCACCTGCTGGATGTCCGCCGCGCGACGCACGGTGACGATGAGAGGCATGGTCCCGTTGGCGACCGGGATCAGGGCCTCCAGATCGGCGCGCGACAGGCTGAGGTCGCGGATGGCGCCCCGGTCATAGGCGGCGCGGTTGCGGGCATAGAGGCGGACCTCGGTCAGGGTCTCGCGGAACTGGGTGAACTCGGCGCCGCGGGCGCCGCCGGCGACACCGGCTCCGGCCTCGCCGAAGGGCGCGACCTGGGCCACGCGCGGCTTGACCAGAATGTCGTTGCCGCTGCCCAGATGGATGACGGCGGCCTGGCCGGCGAACAGGCTGGGCGACTGGAGCCCGGCATGGCCGACGCCGGCGAAGTCGCTGTCGTCCTGATGGTTGTGACCGCCCGAGCTGCCCGGGTGGTTCGGCACCACGATGGCGCGGGTGATGCCGCCGAGGCGGGCCACCGGCAGGGTGAAGGACCACGGATCGAGGCCATAAGAGACGTCGAAGGCGGCGCTGATGGTGTTGGCGCCGTTCGACAGGTCGTCCGACCCGCCCACCGAGGAGATTTCCGAACCGCCGAGGCCGCTGTCGACCGCGACGAAGCCGGGGGCGACGACCTTGCCACGCGCGTCGATGACGCGGGCGCCGGACGGAGCCGCGCCGGTCCCGACCGAGACGACGCGGCCGTTCTGGATGACCACGGTGCCGTTCTCGATGACGCCGGTTCCGGTCAGAACGCGGCCGCCGGTGATGGCGGTCAGCTCCTGCGCGACAGCGGGAGAGGCGGCGAGCGCGACCAGCGAGGCGGCGCCGAGGATGAGACTCTTGAGGCGCATCAGCGGGCTCCCTGCGGCACGTTGGCGGCGCTCAGGCCGAAGCCCGGCTGACCCAGTTCGAAATCGGACACCGGCTGATAGGCCGGGTTGCTGCGGTCGAAGGCGAGGCCGCCGTCGACATAGACCTGATCGGCGCGGGCGTAGATCGAGAAGGGATCGGCGCTCCAGATCACCACATCGGCGCGCTTGCCGGCCTCCAGCGAACCGGTCTGGTCGGCGATGCCCAGCGAACGGGCCGGATTCAGGGTGATCCAGCTGATCGCCCGCTCCTCCGGGATGTTCATGCCGATGCGACGACCGGCGGCGAGGGCGGCGGCGGCCTCCTGATTGAGGCGCTGGGTCAGTTCGGCGTCGTCCGAGTGGATGACGGCGCAACTGTTGGGCTGGGCGTCGACGAGGGCGGCGTTGGCCTCGACCGCGTCCAGGGCTTCCATCTTGAAGCCCCACCAGCCGGTCCACATGTCGGCGCAGATCCCTTCACGGGCCAGTTGCGGGGCCAGCTTGTAGGCCTCGATGGCGTGGTGGAAGGCGGTGATGCGGAAGCCGAACTCCTTCGACAGGTCGATCATCATGGCCATTTCGTCGGCCCGGTAGCAGTGGTTCTGCACCAGGATCGAGCCGTCCAGCACGCCCGCGATGGTCTCGAGCTGCAGATTGCGGGTCGGGGGCGAGCCCTCGCCGTCCGCGCGCCACTTGTCCCATTTGGCGCGATAGTCCTGGGCGGCGATGAAGGCGGCGCGATAGCCGGCCATATTGCCCATGCCCGTCGCCGGGCTCTGGTTGCGCGAGCCGTAGACGCGCGACGGGTTCTCGCCGCAGGCCATCTTCAGGCCATAGGGGGCGCCGGGGAATTTCATCCCCTGCATGGTCACCGACGGGATGTTGCGCACCGTCACGCCGCGCCCGCCGAACAGATTGGCCGAGCCGGGCAGGATCTGGAGGGTGGTCACCCCACCGGCGCGGGCGGCGTTGAAGCCCGGGTCCTGCGGCCACAGGCTGTGCTCGGCCCAGACCTGTGCGGTGTTGGGGCTGGTGGCCTCATTGCCGTCGCTCATCCCCTGCACGCCCGGCGAGGGATAGACGCCCAGGTGCGAGTGCACGTCGATGATCCCCGGGGTCACATAGCGTCCGTTGGCCTGCACCGTGCGGTGGCCCGCCGGAATGGCCGTGGAGGCGTCGCCGACGGCGGCCACGCGGCCATCGGTGACCACGACCACGCCGTTCTCGATCTTGCGCCCGGTGCCGTCCAGCACGGTCCCGCCGACGATGGCGAAATTCTCGCGCGGCAGGCCGCGATAGGTCGAGGGGAAGGGATCGGGATTGTTGGCGGCGTCCAGACCGGCGGCCAGGGGCTCGCGGGTGCGGGCGCTGGATGATCCGTCCGACGCGGGCGTCTGGCTGGAGCCGGTGGTGGCGCAGGCCCCGAGGGCCAGCACGGCGATCGCGGCAAGGCTTGGGCCCCGCAGGCGGCGAAGTCTCATGAAAAGCTCCCCTGATGCGCCGGGCGGTATCGGGCGGCGCGAACTCGGGGCGGATTACAAGAGGCTGCGGGCGGTCACGACAAGGCCGGAAACATTACAAGTCGGTAAGGCGGGCTTTCAGTTCGGGTTCGGACAGTCCCTCGACCGCGATCATCTTCGTCCGCGACTGCCCGCCACGCGCCAGTGATACAGCGGATTTGGGGACGCCGAGGGTTTTGGCCAGAAGCTTGATCAGGGCGGTGTTGGCCTCGCCCTCGATGGGCCGGGCGCGGACGCGAACCTTGAGGACGGGGCGGCCGTCGGGGTCGGTGTCCCAGCCGTCGATGCGGTCGGCGGACGCGCCGGGGGTGAGCTTGATCGGGAGGGTGGTCATCGTCCTGAGAAATTAGTTCGCAACATCGAGCTTTCCTGAGAAGTGCGGGATCACGACCTCAGTCCAGCAACCCGAAACTGTACTGAACCCGCGCACCCTCAGGTCGGCGCCATCGACGTCCCATTCGCATATATCCCCCAGCTTCGCCTGCGCGGGCTCCGTCTCTCTCCAGTCCACCATGTCGTAGGTTCGAGCGGTTATGCGGGAGTCTGTGAACAGGCATATTTCGCAAGGTGCGCCGGAAAAGCCGCGCCCTTCGATGAAGACACCATCGGTCGTTATGGAAAGCTGTTGCTGGGCCAGATCGAACCGCATCACCGCGCAATCTGGAAAGCTAACTCGAGCCACACTCGCCTGATCTACCTCCAAATTCATGGTCATCTCCATGCTCGGAAGCATCAAAACACGCGAAGCGAACATCTCTGTTCGATTGCTCAAGTAAAGAGGACAAGGCGCCATTCCGGCGCGCCGAGCGACCGAGACCAGGCTGTGTTCAGCGATGCCCCTCCACGGTTCCGAACAGGCTTCAGAACGAGGATGGTCATCACAATCCTCGATCAGCCGTTACGCCGGAAAGCTCGGACCAGAAGTCGATCTCGCGGATCGCTTGGGGCCACGGCCTGCAACCCCAGCCGTTCTCTTCCCGCTCGAGGTAGTCCTCAAGGTTGGCGCCATAGAGGATGACGTCGGACTGATGGACCGAGAAGACAGGGTTTCCGGCCCGGCCTGGCGTCGCGGGCAGGTACCTGTGGCTGAAGACCGGTATCAGCATCGGTGCACGAGCGACAACATCGCGCAGGACTTCAGCGCGCTCCGCCGCATCAGTGGGCCGCTCGCCCCATTCGCCCCACCAAAGCACATTGTGCTCGACGTCGAACATCAGGCCCTCATAGGGCCAGGCCAGACGGGAGCGGATATCAGCCTCATTGGTCCAGTCCGGCCCGCCGACCGGCCGGCGATCACGCAGGAGCGCGACGAGATCAGGCGGGAAGGTCAGGCGGAAGAGCGCCTGCGCCCGCTCGAGCTCAGCCGCTGTATAGCCGTGTGTCCAGATCATCCCCGCCATGTGAGAGAGCATAGAATGGCGCGCGACAACTGGCTCGTGGAAAAGCAGCGGCGAATCTCGGCGCCCAACCCCGCCCTATGGGCAGATCAGCCGGCAGCGCGGCGCTCTGCCTGACCCTCGAGATGATCAGCGATCCGCCAGACGACCTCGACCTCTTCGGCCGTCAGGGTCGGCATGGCGTACTCGACACCATCGCTGTCCGAAAACTCGACCAAGAAGTTCCGCTCATCGTGCTTCAGAACAATCGTGCCCCGTTGGCCGGCCTTGAGCCCAAGGTCGGGACGGTCTTTCTTGAGCGCGATGACGTCGAGTTCGTCAGCCATGGGACGATGGTAACACGAACGCCGTTGTCAGGTAAGGCGGACCGCCGGGCTGCCGGATGATCCATCCGCTGCGCACCGTCCGGCTTCGTCCCTCGCGCTCCATCTTGAAGTCGATCCTGTACTGGTCGCCGAACGCGTCGGAAACTAACAGCTGGGCCTCGCCGTCAGCCGCCGCCTGACGCAATGCCGTCCGGAGAAGCCCGACGTTCGCCAGCGTGATGCCAAGCGCGGAGGCGAAAACCCGAGCCTTGTCGCCACCGCGGCCATGAACCGGGTTCAGGCAGTAAAACTCGAGCTTGCCGGGCGGGATGATCGCACGATCCCCGCCCGGCAGCTTCATTGGATCAGCCCAGAGCCTTCATCAGCTCCGGCACCGCCGTCTTGTAGTCGGCGACCAGGCCGTAGTCGGCGACCTGGAAGATCGGGGCGTCGGCGTCCTTGTTGATCGCGACGATGACCTTGGAGTCCTTCATGCCGGCGAGGTGCTGGATGGCGCCCGAGATGCCGATGGCGATGTAGAGGGCCGGGGCGACGACCTTGCCGGTCTGGCCGACCTGATAGTCGTTGGGGGCGTAGCCCGCGTCGACCGCCGCGCGCGAGGCGCCGACGGCGGCGCCCAGTTTGTCGGCCAGCGGGTCCATGACGGCGTGGAACTCTTCCGCCGAACCCAGGGCGCGACCGCCCGAGACGACGATCTTGGCGGCGCCCAGTTCCGGGCGGTCCGACTTGACCATCTCTTCCGAGACGAAGGCGGCCTTGCCGGCGTCGGCGCCGGTCACGGTCTCCACCGAGGCCGAACCGCCTTCAGCGGCGGCGTCGAAGCTGGTCGGGCGAACGGTGATGACCTTCTTGGCGTCTGACGACTGGACGGTCTCCAGCGCGTTGCCGGCGTAGATGGGGCGCACGAAGGTGTCGTTCGACACGACCTCGATGATGTCCGAGATCGGGGCGACGTCGAGCTTGGCGGCGATACGCGGCATGAAATTCTTGCCGTCGGTGGTGGCCGGCGAAAGGATGGCGTCATAGCCGGCGGCGAGGCCGGTGACGGTCGCCTCGACGGCTTCGGCCAGCTGGTGACCCAGGCCGGCGCTCTCGGCCAGCAGGACCTTGCGGACCCCGGCGATCTTCGCGGCCGCGTCCGCCGCGGCCTTCGAGCCCTGGCCGACGACCAGAACGTCCACGTCGCCCGAGAGCTTCAGGGCGGCGGTGACGGTCTTGTGGGTGGTGTCGCGAACGGTGTCGCCGTCACGGTCGGCGATGACGAGAACGGCCATTACAGGACCCCCGCGGACTTGAGCTTGGAAACCAGTTCGGCGGCGTCAGCCACCTTGATGCCTGCCGAACGGGTCGGCGGGGCCGTCACCTTGACCACCTTCAGGCGCGGCGCGGTATCGACGCCGTAGTCGGCGACCGCCTTCATGGCGATCTCCTTCTTCTTGGCCTTCATGATGTTGGGGAGCGACGCGTAACGCGGCGTGTTCAGACGCAGGTCCACCGTGACCACCGCCGGCAGGGTCGCCGCCACGGTCTGCAGGCCACCGTCAACCTCGCGGGTCACGGTCGCCTTGCCGCCGCCGATCTCCAGCTTGCCGGCGAAGGTCGCCTGCGGCCAGTCCAGCAGGGCGGCCAGCATCTGGCCGACCGCATTGTTGTCGCCGTCGATGGACTGCTTGCCCATCAGGACCAGGTCCGGCTTCTCCTCATCGACCACCGCCTTGAGCAGCTTGGCGACGGCCAGGGGCTCCAGGTCGGCGTCGGACTGGATCAGCAGGCCGCGGTCCGCGCCCATGGCCAGGGCGGTGCGGATGGTCTCCTGGGCCTGGGTCACGCCGATGGAGACGACCACGATCTCGGTCGCCGTGCCGGCGGCGTGATGTTCCTTGCCTTCCTTGAGGCGCACGGCCTCTTCGACGGCGATTTCGTCGAAGGGATTCATGCTCATTTTGACGTTGGCGAGATCGACGCCGCTCTGGTCCGCCTTCACGCGGGCCTTGACGTTGTAGTCGATCACCCGTTTGACGGGGACTAGAACCTTCATTGCGCTATCCACAAAGTCGCCGGAATGTTGGGTCAGGCAATAGGTACGCCCGACCCGACCTGTCAACGTAACGCGGCGTCAACACGCCGGATCACGGAAAACTCGAAATGCATCGTCTTTTGACCATGAAGCGGCTCAGCGTGCTGTTTCTGTGCACCTTCGCGGTTCTGGTCGGGGCGACCCTGACCTGGCAGGCGCTGGTCAAGGCGCCCGGTGATCGCTGCGTCGCGGACGGCGGCTGGTGGGACGGGGACAAGGGCGTCTGCGCCCAGCCCCTGTCGATGGCCGAGATCGAGGGCATCACCGGACGCAAGCCGGGCGAGACCCGCGCCCAGGCCTCGGACCGCAAGAACCGCGAACTGCTGGAGATCGAGGCCCGTCTGGACGCCGAACAGGCCGCCCGCGACGCCGACGCCGAACGCCAGCGCAAGGCCCTGGCCGAGGCGACCGGACGCTAACGCGTCGCCCCCGGTCTCCATTTGACGTCGCCCGCGCCGTTGGCGTTGGCGCGGCGGGCGGCGACGAACAGGTGGTCGGACAGGCGGTTCAGATACCGGACCGCCGGGCCGTTGACGGCCTCGCCGCCCTCGACCAGCCGCACCGCCTCGCGCTCGGCCCGCCGGGCGACCGTGCGCGCCAGATGCAGATGGGCCGACAGGGCCGCGCCGCCGGGCAGGATGAAGCTGTCCAGAGGCTTGAGGCTCTCGTTCATCCAGTCGATTTCCTGCTCCAGCCGCTCGACCTGGCTGTCGAGGATGCGCAGGGCCTCCCAGGCGGGGGCGGGCTCGAGTGGCGTGGCCAGATCGGCGCCGAGGTCGAACAGCTCGTTCTGGATGCGGCCCAGCATGGCGTCGATGCGGTCGTTCTGGCCCGAATGCAGCCGGGCGACGCCGATGACGGCGTTCAGCTCGTCCACCGCGCCCATGGCCTCGATGCGGGCGTCGCTCTTGGACACCGGGGCGCCGGACGCCAGCCGCGTCTGACCGCCGTCGCCGGTCTTCGTATAGATGCGGTTCAGGACCACCATGGAATCAGGCCCCGTGCGTGGACTTCCACCACAGGCCGAAGACCAGCAAGACCACCGCCACCGCCTGCAGGAGGACGCGCAGGCGCATCAGCTTGTTCGAGCGCGAACGGGCCTCGGGGCCGGTCTTATAGAGCTGGCGCAGGCCCAGGCCGAGGGTGACGGCCACGGCGAGGATGGCCACGGCGATGAGGATGTCGAGCAGGTTCATGAGGCGGTTTTAGGCGTCTGTCCGGAACCGCGCCAGAGGTCGCCCTCTGCGGCATCCGCCCCCTGCGACACTTGCGACCGATCCCCGCACCCCGCTTGCGGTGAAGCCTGACTCGCGATTGAGAAGCGCTCGCATTTCAGGGGGCGTCATGTTCGCGAACAAAAATCGTTCAGTCTTCTCGCTGGTCTCGGCCACGGCCCTGCTCGCCGCCGCCGGTCCGGCCCTGGCCCAGGAGGCCGCGGCCCAGCTGGACGACGTGGTCGTGACCGCCGCCGGCTTCGAGCAGAAGATCACCGACGCCCCGGCCTCGATCAGCGTGGTCACGGTCGAGGAGCTGCAGAGCCGCCCCTATATGACCCTGCTGGACGCGGTGCGCGATCTGGAAGGCGTCGACATCGGCGAGACCCGCGACAAGACGGGCCAGGGCACCATCTCGATGCGCGGCATGGGCTCGGACTACACCCTGATCCTGATCAACGGCCGTCGCCAGAACAACCACGGCGACATCTATCCGAATAATTTCGGCGGCAACCAGTTCAACCATATCCCGCCGCTGGACTCGATCGAGCGCATCGAGGTGATCCGCGGCCCAGCCTCGACCCTGTACGGCGCCGACGCCATGGGCGGGGTGATCAACATCATCACCAAGCGCAGCCTGGATCGCTGGAGCGGCTCGCTGACCACCGCCCGCACCTTCGAGAGCAATGACGAATACGGCGACGACACCACGGTCGATTTCTACGCCAACGGGCCGCTGGTCCGGGGCCTGCTGAACCTCAGCGTCCGGGGCAGCTGGTACAACCGCGACGCCTCCAACCCGGTCTATGACACGGTCACCGACCCCGCCGGGACGGTGCACGTCCGCTCGCTGGGCTTCGGCGGCGGCGGCAAGACGGTCGACAACGAGAACATCTCGGGCGGCCTGACCCTGACCTGGACGCCGACCGCCAACCAGACCGTGACCCTCGACTACGACACGTCGCGGCAGGAGTATAACAACTCGATCCAGACCAATGACGCGGGCGGGCTCGAATACCCGGTCGGCACCGTCGACAATATCGACAGCATCTGGAGCGCCGGGAATTTCTGCCTCGGCGGGACGGGGGCCAACGCGGGCGCCTGCACCACCTCGGGCGGCACCTGGTCGCGCCGGGCCAATCCGCGCGTCGGCTACGCCCCGTCGCAGGAGTTCACCCGCGACTTCTGGTCGGTGACCCACGAGGGCGACTGGGGCTTCGGGACCAGCCGGGTGTCGCTGTCGCACGTGGAGACCAACAACGAGGGCCGCACCCTGCCCTTCACCGTGGCCGAGCGTGAGCTGCTGCTGACCATGATCGACGGCACCGGCGCCTATGCGGGCATGGCCCTGGCGGACCGTCGCGCGGCGGCCGAGGCGACCTTCCTGCCGCGTCCGAAGCGGACGCTGGAGAGCGCCCAGTACACCCTGGACGCCCAGCTGACCGTGCCGCTCCAGATGGCGGGCGAGCACACGGTCGTCACCGGCGCCCAGATCATCCGCGGCGAGCTGACCGACGGCGTCTTCGGTCTGGAAGGCGGCACGCCCGGCCTGAAGCAGGAGCACAATATGTGGTCCCTGTTCGCCGAGGACACCTGGCGGATCGTCGAGCCCTTCGCCCTGACGGCGGGCATCCGCTACGACGACCACGATGTGTTCGGCGACCACTTCAGCCCGCGCCTGTACGGCGTCTACACCCTGAACGACCAGTGGACGATCAAGGGCGGCGTCTCGACCGGCTTCAAGACCCCGAAGACGACCCAGCTGTATGACGGCATCACCGGCTTCGGCGGTCAGGGCACCTCGCCCATGTTCGGCAGTCCGGACCTGCAGCCGGAAACCAGCGTCAGCACCGAAATCGCCGTCTATTGGGAATCCTCCGAGGGCCACAACTTCAACATCACGGCCTTCAACAACACCTTCGAGGACAAGATCGCCAACCAGCCCTGCGGCCCGGGCACGACCCTGTCGTGCGCCAGCAGCGGCGAGTACGCGGACCTCGGCTACGGCTCGAGCAGCCGCGCCACCAATATCGACGAGGTGGAGATCCAGGGCATCGAGGTCGCCGGTCGCTGGCGCATCCTGGACGGGCTGAGCCTGCGCGGGAACTACACCTTCACCGACAGCGAACAGAAGAGCGGCGCCGAGATCGGTCGTCCGCTGGGCAACAGCGCCAAGCACATGGCCAACGCCTCGCTGGACTGGCAGGTCACCGACCGGTTCAACCTGCTGCTGACCGGCGAGAGCCGTTCGGACCGCTATCGCGGCCTGCACGCCATCACCAATGAGGAGCTCTTCTACAAGAGCTACACCGTCCTGAACCTGGGCGGCTCGTATGAGCTGACGCCGTGGCTGACGCTGAACGGGCGGGTGAACAACCTGCTCGACGAGGACTTCACCACCTACGACACCGAGTTCCGCGACCTGAACACCGACGGCGACTATCAGGACACGAACGAGGCCCTGTTCTTCGATCACTACAACAACAAGGACAAGGGCCGCAGCCTGTGGCTGAGCCTGAACGCCCGGTTCTGATCCAGGCCGGATGATGCAGAGACGGGCCGTCCCCTCGCGGGGGCGGCCCGTTTCGCTTCGGCTAAGCCGTTGGTCATCTTTGCATGTCAGGGTTTCTCCTTATCCAAGGGGCTCCATGACCGACCGCGCCATTCGCAACCTGGCTCACCTGCGCCGCTCGGCCTCGACCGCGCGCGTGCTGAACCTGCTGAAGGTGGCGACTGAGCACGGGCATGAGCTGGACTGGCGCGAACGGCCGATCTTCAAGACCCCGGCCCTGAACTGCGCCCTGATCATCAAGCACCGGCTGCGCCGGGACGAGCTGGACGCCTTCCACCTGCGCCGCCAGGTGGCGACCAAGGTGGTCATCCCCATCGACGCCGAAGACCTGAAGACCGGCGGACGCTTCGTCTTCGTGGACCAGCGCGGCTTCGAGCGGATGATGCAGGAGGCCTTCGGCCTGGAGTCGGAGCATCCGGACCTTCAGACCCTGCGCCTGATGGACGCCCTGCCCTCGCTGGACCCCTTCCTGCTGCGCGAACAGCTGCGCCGCGGCGGCGTCGAGCCGGCGCCCTGCTATTTCTCGATCAGCGACGGCGACCTGATCCGGATGATGCAGTTCGTGGAATCCGAAATCCGCCCGCTGGTGACCCTGAGCCTCGGTCAGGACATCGAGGCGGTGGGCTCGACCCGTCGACTGGCCGGAAAGATCCTGTCCAACGACCCGGGCGACCGCATGGAGGCCCTGCGCCAGACCCTGCACCTGAAGCCGGAGGAGTATCAGGAGGGCATCTTCTGCTGGAAGGGCTTCCTCTACTACAAATGGGTGCTGACCAGCCTGATGGACGATATCGGCGTCGTCGCCGAGGCGGTGTCGTCGGTGAAGCCCATCGGCAAGATCGACCGCAATGCGCGGGAGTATCTGGATCGCGGACGGCATGTGCTGCGCGACCGGATCGTCACCGTCTGCGACGACGCCTCGCGCACCCTGCGCATCTATGACGACGCCTATGCGGCCCTGACGCAGGAGGCCAAGCCCGGCGCCTTCCGCGACTTCCTGCTGCAGGCTCCGCGTCTGTTCACCCGCCTGGGCGAGCAGCTGGGCGCGATCCAGCACGTGGTCAGCTTCTGGCGCTTCCGCTTCAGCCCGGGCGCCGCCCCCGTCAGCGTGGACGAGCTGATCGACGTCTTCATGGACTTCGAAACCGGCCTGGCCGACCGCGATCAGGAACTGAGCCGGCGCTTCCTCGCCGCCTGAGCGGCATAGGGGTTATTGCGTAGCTTCGCCTTAAGGGCCGATACCCACAACAGGACTAGGGCCTTCCGCTTGAATAGTGGCGTGAGGAGGCCTGCCGTCATGGCGAGCGAGGATATCCAACGGCGGATGGCGTTCATGAAGCTGGGCGAGGCGTCGCCCGGTTACCGGTCGATGGGCGGCGTGCTGCGCGCCGCCGCGCCCGAGGCGCTGGACCTGTTTTACGCCCAGGTGCGGGCCTTCCCCGAGACCCGCCGCTTCTTCCGCGACGACGCCCACATCGACGCCGCCAAGGCGGCGCAGACACAGCACTGGCAGGCCGTCATCGATGGCCGCGCCGATGCCGACTACGCGACCTCGGTCCGCACCATCGGCAAGGTCCACGCCCGGATCGGGCTGGAGCCGCGCTGGTACATCGGCGGCTACAGCACCATTCTGGCCCATCTGACGCAGGCCATCGTCTCGCGCCCCCGCCTGCGCTGGGGTTCGCGCGCTGAACATGACCGGATCACCGCAGAGGCGGTCAGCGAGCTGACCCAGCGTGTCATGCTGGACATGGATCTGGCCATCTCGATCTATCTGGAGATCCTGCAGGTCGAGCGGGATCGGGTGCAGGCTGAACAGGCCGAGGCGCAGGGCCGTCAGTCGATGGTGGTCCAGCGTCTGGGCGACGCCCTGCACGCCTTGGCCGACAACGACCTGTCGGTCTCGCTGAACGGAGCCTTCCCGGAAGAATATCGCTCGCTGCAGGCCGATTTCCAGGCCGCCACCGGCGCCCTGCGCACCGCCATAGGGGCCATGGCCGACAGCGTCGGCAGCCTCGACGCCGGCGCGGGCGAACTGTCCATCGCGGCGGACGATCTGGCCGTGCGCACCGAGCGTCAGGCCGCCAGTCTGGAGCGGACCGTGGCCGACGCCGACGCCATCGCCCTGGCCGTCGCCAACACCGCCGACGGCGCCCGCCAGACCGCTCAGGCTCTGGTCTCGGCGCGGGCGGACGTTGAGGAAGGCGGCGAGATCGCCAACCAGACGGTCGCCGCCATCCATGCCATCGCGGAATCCTCGGGCGAGATCAGCCGCTTCACCAGCCTGATCGATGAAATCGCCTTCCAGACCAATTTGCTGGCGCTGAACGCCGGGGTCGAGGCGGCCCGGGCGGGCGAGGCCGGCCGCGGCTTCGCCGTCGTGGCCACCGAGGTGCGGGCCCTGGCCCAGCGCTCCTCGGACGCCTCGGGCGAAATCCGTCAGCTGATCGCCACCTCGTCGGCCCAGGTGTCGCGCGGGGTCGAGCTGATCACCCGCACCGGCGAGGCGCTGGACCGCATCCGCACCCGCGTCCTGTCCATCGACGCCCTGGCCGGCGGCATCGCCGAAGCGGCCCGCGAACAGGCCGATGGTCTGGATCGCGTGCGCCGGACCATGGGCGAGATGGACGACATCACACAGCAAAACGCCGCCATGACCGAAGAGGCCACAGCGGCGGCGCGCCAGCTGGCGCAGGAGGCCCAGAGCCTGAGCCGTCAGGTCGCCGCCTTCACGCTGACCCGCGAGACGACGGCGCCCCAGTACCGAATGGCCAGCTGATCAGAGCCGACCTCTCGCGACGCGGCCCGCGCTCAAGCAGCGAGCGACCGCGTCGCGAGCGTTAGCGCCCCTTAATAGCGGTAGTGTTCCGGCTTGAACGGGCCTTCGGTCGGGACCGAGATATAGTCGGCCTGTTCCTTGGACAGGGTCGTCAGCTTGGCGCCCAGCTTGGCCAGGTGGAGGAAGGCGACCTTCTCATCCAGGTGCTTGGGCAGGGTGTAGACCGAGTTCTCGTACTTGGCGGCGTTGGTCCACAGTTCGATCTGGGCCAGCGTCTGATTGGTGAAGGACGCCGACATCACGAACGAGGGGTGGCCCGTGGCGTTGCCCAGGTTCACCAGACGGCCTTCCGACAGCAGGATGATCTTCTTGCCGTCCGGGAATTCCACGTGGTGGACCTGCGGCTTGATCTCGTCCCACTTGAAGTTCTTCAGGCCCGCGACCTGAATCTCGCTGTCAAAGTGGCCGATGTTGCAGACGATGGCGTTGTTCTTCATCGCCCGCATGTTCTCAACGGTGATGACGTCCTTGTTGCCGGTGGCGGTGACGAAGATGTCGGCATCGGGCGCCGCGTCTTCCAGCGTCACCACCTCATAACCTTCCATCGCGGCCTGCAGGGCGCAGATCGGATCGACCTCGGTCACCTTCACCCGGGCGCCGCCCTGGCGCAGCGAGGCGGCCGAGCCCTTGCCCACGTCGCCGTAGCCGCAGACCACCGCGACCTTGCCCGACAGCATGACGTCGGTGCCGCGACGGATCGCATCGACCAGCGACTCCCGGCAGCCGTACAGGTTGTCGAACTTCGACTTGGTGACACTGTCGTTGACGTTGATGGCGGGGAACGGCAGTTCGCCGCGCTCGGCCATCTGGTACAGGCGGTGGACGCCCGTGGTGGTTTCTTCCGACACGCCGCCGATGGCGTCACGGATGGCCGAGTAGAAGCCGGGCTTCTCGGCGATGTAGCGCTTCATCACCGCGAACAGGGCTTCTTCTTCCTCGTTCTGCGGGTTCGACAGGACCGAGATGTCCTTCTCGGCCTTCGGACCGAGGACGCACAGCAGGGTGGCGTCGCCGCCGTCGTCGAGGATCAGGTTCGGATAGCCGCCGTCAGCCCATTCGAAGATCTTGTGGGCGTAGTCCCAGTACTCCAGCAGGGTCTCGCCCTTGGTGGCGAAGACCGGGGTGCCGTTGGCGGCGATGGCGGCCGCGGCGTGGTCCTGGGTCGAGAAGATGTTGCACGACGCCCAGCGGACCTCAGCGCCCAGAGCTTCCAGCGTCTGGATCAGCACGGCGGTCTGGATGGTCATGTGCAGGCTGCCGGCGATGCGGGCGCCCTTCAGCGGCTGCGAGGCGCCGTATTCGGCGCGCAGCGCCATCAGACCGGGCATTTCGGTCTCGGCGATGGCGATTTCCTTGTTGCCGTAATCGGCAAGCGAGATGTCGCGCACGATGTAGTCGGTCATGGATTCGGCTCCTTGGCCGCAAGCGAAGTTCTGTGGCGGACCCTATAGCCCCCCGAACAGCGACTAGACAACAAAGATATAAGGATATCCTTATATGCGGCGTCGGAGAGCGAACGGTGGTTGCAAGCCGCGCGAACACGGGTCTTCATCCGGGTCAGATCATCGGGACCCGAATGCTCGAGCGCCGTACGTTCATCACCGCCCTGGCGGCGACCGCCCTGACCGCTCCTCCCGCCGTCGCCCGGCAGGACAGTTTCGGCAGTGAAGACCTGCACCGGGGCCGCGCCACGGTGGCGGTCTTCATCAATGACCAGGGTCCGTTCCAGTTCATCATCGATACCGCCGCCAACAGTTCGGTGATCGCCGACGATCTGGTCGCGCCCCTGGGCCTGTCGCCCATCGGCCATATCGGCATGCACACCCTGGTCGGGCGCGAGGTGGTGCCGGCGGTGCGGGGGCGACGAGTGCGCAGCGGCGCGCTGGACGCCCGTGACGTCCGCTTCGCCGTCGGCAGCCGCGCGGCCATCGCCGGCCTGGACGGCCTGCTGGGCTGCGACCTGCTGGTCGACACCAAGGTGGTGCTGAACTTCCAGGGCGGCGTCCAGCGCACCCGCATCGTTCGCTCCAGCGCCCCGGCCCGGGGCATCCTGGACCGCCGGGATTCCGAAACCCCCTTCGTGGCGCGGGGCGAGCGGCAGTTCGGCAATCTGCTGGTCATCCCCGCCCGCATCGGCACGACACAGGCGCAGGCCATCATCGACTCCGGCGCCGAGGGCACCATCCTGAACCGGGCCGCGGCCGTGGCCGGTCGCGCGGTCCCTCTCAGATTAGCCGACGGCCAGACCCGCTGGCGCATCCAGAGCCCCACCGGCGAGGCGACGGCGGGCGAGCTGATGGTGCTGCCCATGCTGGATATCGCGGGAATGACCATCTCCGAGCTGCCGGTCGTGGTGGGTGATTTCCACACCTTCCGCATCGCCGGGCTCGGAGACCGGCCGGCCATGCTGGTGGGTCTGGATGTGTTCCGCCTGTTCGACGCGGTGCATATCGATCTGAAGCGGAGCGAATTCAGCGTACGCTCCTGAGGCTTTGCCCCCGCCGGGTGCGGGGTCTAGACACGCGTCATGACCCGTGACCTCGCCGCCCCCCGCCACGACTGGACGCTTGAAGAGGTGGAGGCCCTGTTCGCCCGCCCCTTCATGGAGCTGGTCTTCGACGCCGCCGCCGTGCACCGGACCTGGTTCGATCCGTCCGAGGTACAGAAGAGCCAGCTGCTGTCGATCAAGACCGGCGGCTGCGCCGAGAACTGCGGCTACTGCTCTCAGTCGGCCAGCTTCAAGACCGGGCTGAAGGCCGAGAAGCTGATGGAGACCTCCGCCGTCCTGGCCGAGGCCATGGCCGCCAAGGCGGGCGGCGCCTCGCGCTTCTGCATGGGCGCGGCCTGGCGCGAGCTGAAGGACCGTGACACGCCGAAGCTGGCGGCGATGATCTCGGGCGTGAAGGCGCTGGGTCTGGAGACCTGCGCGACGCTCGGCATGCTGACCGCCGATCAGGCGAAGCAGCTGAAGGCCGCGGGGCTGGATTATTATAATCACAACCTCGACACCGGCCCGGACTACTACGCCGAGGTGGTCACCACCCGCAGCTATCAGGACCGGCTGGAGACGCTGGAGCATGTCCGTGACGCAGGCATGAGCACCTGCTGCGGCGGCATCGTCGGCATGGGCGAGGCGCGGCGGGATCGCGCGGGCCTGCTGCACGCCCTGGCCACCCTGCCGATCCATCCCGACAGCCTGCCGGTCAATGCGCTGGTGCCGGTGACCGGCACCCCGCTGGGCGACCGGGTCAAGAAGGCGGGCGAGATCGATCCGATCGAGTTCGTCCGCACCGTCGCCGTGGCCCGTCTGGTCTGCCCCAAGGCCATGGTGCGCCTGTCCGCGGGCCGCGAGACCATGAGCCCGGAGATGCAGGCCCTGTGCTTCCTGGCCGGCGCCAACTCCATCTTCGTGGGCGGCAAGCTGCTGACCACTCCCAATCCCGAGCAGGACGAGGACGCCCGCCTGTTCGCCCTGCTGGACCTCAAGCCCATGCCGCTGGCGAGCGCTGAAGCCGCCGCCTGAAACGCGAACCGCCTCCCCGCGCGAGCCGGGAGGCGGTCGTTCGCTAACTGATTGAAAAATCAGCGCGTGTAGTAGTAGTCCGCGATCTGGCAGACGTTGATGCGCATGCGGGTCAGTTCCTGACCATTGGTGAAGCGCGCCTTGAAGTCATAGAGGCAGCCGCCGTTGCCGTCGTCGATGTTCATCGTGATGCTGGAGCCGTTAGCCAGGACGCTGGAGCCCAGCATGTCTTCCTGCCAGTCATCGACGCGCGAGTCCGAGGCGTAGAAATGGGTCATGGTCCAGCCGGTCTGGTTGTGGATGCGGACCCGGCGGTTCTGGCCGTCGCGCGACTGGACCACGATGGTGGCGACCGGTTCAGCGGCGATGCGCGGCTCGGCGGCGGTGGTCGCCGACGCGGTTCCGAAGGCGGCGACCAGAAGGGCCGCGCCGGCGATGATATTGATGGCCTTCTTCATATCCTGTCTCCCCGAGCCAGCCCCGGCTCCGATAACAATGTAATGCACCCAAAAGTCACTCTCGTCTCCTGACGGGGCCTGACGACTGAATCGCCCAAGGGTCTTGCAGGCGGGGGGGTGTTTCCCATATCGGCGTCAATCCCCGGAAAACCCCGCAAGTCGTGGGGCTTTCCAAAAACCACCAAACCCTGAAATCGGGGGCAGTCACGCGCGGCGCTTCGCTTTAAAAGGCCGCCGCACCGCCCGCTGAGATGGAGTGAAAGACTAGAGCATGGCCAAGATTATCGGCATCGACCTGGGCACGACCAACTCGTGCGTCGCCGTCATGGACGGCAAGAACCCCAAGGTCATCGAAAACGCGGAAGGCAACCGCACCACCCCGTCGATCGTCGCGATCCAGGATGGTGGCGAAGTGCTGGTGGGGCAGCCCGCCAAGCGTCAGGCCGTGACCAACCCGACCAACACCTTCTTCGCCATCAAGCGCCTGATCGGCCGCGCGTTCAGCGACCCGGTGGTCGCCAAGGACAAGGGCATGGTGCCCTATGACATCGTCAAGGGTCCGACCGGCGACGCCTGGGTCAAGGCGCACGGCAAGGACTACTCGCCGCAACAGATTTCGGCCTTCACCCTCGGCAAGATGAAGGAGGCCGCGGAGGCCTACCTCGGCGAGACCGTGACCCAGGCCGTCATCACCGTTCCCGCCTACTTCAACGACGCCCAGCGTCAGGCGACCAAGGACGCCGGCAAGATCGCCGGCCTGGAAGTCCTGCGCATCATCAACGAGCCGACCGCGGCCGCCCTGGCCTATGGTCTGGACAAGGCCGACGGCCAGAAGATCGCCGTCTACGACCTGGGCGGCGGCACCTTCGACGTCTCGATCCTGGAGATCGGCGACGGCGTGTTCGAGGTGAAGTCGACCAATGGCGACACCTTCCTGGGCGGTGAAGACTTCGACCTGCGTCTGGTCGACTATCTGGCCGACGAGTTCAAGAAGGAGCAGGGCGTCGATCTGCGGACCGACAAGCTGGCCCTGCAACGCCTGAAGGAAGAGGCTGAAAAGGCCAAGAAGGAGCTGTCCTCGACCACCCAGTACGAGGTCAACCTGCCGTTCATCACCATGAACGCCTCGGGCCCACTGCACCTGAACATCAAGCTGTCGCGCGCCAAGCTGGAAGCCCTGGTCGAAGACCTGGTCCAGCGCACCATCGAGCCCTGCGTGAAGGCGCTGAAGGATGCGGGCCTGAAGGCCTCGGACATCGACGAAGTGGTCCTGGTCGGCGGCATGACCCGCATGCCCAAGGTCCAGGAAGCCGTGAAGGCCTTCTTCGGCAAGGAGCCGCACAAGGGTGTGAACCCTGACGAGGTCGTGGCCCTGGGCGCCGCGGTTCAGGCCGGCGTGCTGCAAGGCGACGTCAAGGACGTGCTGCTGCTGGACGTGACCCCGCTGACCCTGGGCATCGAGACCCTGGGCAAGGTCTTCGACCCGCTGATCGAGCGCAACACCACCATCCCGACCAAGAAGTCCAAGATCTATTCGACCGCTGACGACAACCAGTCGGCCGTGACGATCCGAGTCTTCCAGGGCGAACGCCCGATGGCCGAGGACAACAAGCTGCTCGGCCAGTTCGACCTGATGGGCATTCCGCCCGCACCGCGCGGCATGCCGCAGATCGAGGTCACCTTCGACATCGACGCCAACGGCATCGTGCACGTCACGGCCCAGGAGAAGTCGACCGCCAAGGAGATGTCGATCCGGATCCAGGCCAACGGCGGCCTGTCGGACGCGGACATCGAGAAGATGGTCAAGGAAGCCGAGGCCAACGCCGCGGCCGACAAGGTCCGCAAGGAGATGGTCGAGGCCCAGAACTCGGCCGACGCCCTGATCCACTCGACCGAGAAGGCCCTGGCCGAACACGGCGACAAGGTCGGCGAGACCGAGAAAGCCGCCATCCAGACGGCCCTGGACGACCTGAAGGCGGCCAAGGACGGCTCGGATCCGGAAGCCATCCGCGAGAAGACCAACACCCTGGCCCAGGCCTCGATGAAGCTGGGCGAGGCCATGTACGCGGCCCAGAACAACGCCGACGCTTCGGCTTCGGACGAGAAGCCGGCCGACGATGGCGTGGTCGACGCCGAGTTCGAGGAAGTCTCGGACTCCGACGACAAGAAGAGCGCGTAAGCCACGGCTTCGTGTGAGCTGAACCAGACCCCGCTTGTCCTGCGACGGGCGGGGTCTTTTCATGAACTTGCATCACGGAATCGGGCGCCCATGTCAGCCCGGTGAGCCCTTTGACGACAATGCCGGCAACAGGCGTGCGAACAGGGCCAGAGTAAGAGGACGATCGCCGGATGGCGCGGGACTATTACGAGATTCTGGGGGTCGAACGGACCATCGACGCGGCGGGGCTGAAGTCGGCCTATCGCAAGCTGGCGATGCAGCACCACCCTGACCGCAACGGCGGTTCGGAAGAATCGATGGCGATCTTCAAGGAGATTTCCGAGGCCTACACCGTCCTCAGCGACGACCAGAAACGCGCCCACTATGACCGCTTCGGCCACGCGGGCGGGGCTGGCGGCGGCAATCCCTTCGGCGCCGGCGGCGGCCAGGGCTTCCACGACATCAACGACATCTTCTCCCAGGTCTTCGGCGACGCGTTCGGCGAGGCCTTCGGCGGCCGTCAGGGCGGCGGCGGACGGCAGGGCGGCCCGCGCCGCGGCTCGGACCTGCGCTACGACCTCGAGATCACCCTGGAGCAGGCCTACAAGGGCGCTGATGTCGAGATCGCGGTGCCGACGACCGCCACCTGCGAAACCTGCGAGGGCTCAGGCGCCAAGCCGGGCACCAAGCCGACCACCTGCACCACCTGCCAGGGCGCCGGACGCGTCCGCTCCGCCAACGGCTTCTTCCAGGTCGAGCGCACCTGCCCCCGCTGCGGCGGCAACGGCCAGATGATCGCCGAGCCGTGCGGGACCTGCCACGGCCATGGCCAGGTGCGGAAGAACCGCAAGCTGCAGCTCAAGGTCCCCGCCGGCGTGGACGACGGTTCGCGCATCCGCCTGTCGGGGGAGGGCGACGCCGGCCAGCGCGGCGGTCCGCGCGGCGATCTGTACGTCTTCCTGTCGGTGACCCCGCATGAGCTGTTCGAGCGGGACAATCTGGACCTGCTGGTCACCGTGCCGGTCCCCATGACCGTCGCGGCCCTGGGCGGCGAGATCGACGCCCCCTGCCTGGTGTCCGAGGCCTGCGACGGTCGCTGCCGCGCCGCCGTGGATGTCCCGGCGGGCTCGCAGACCGGCAAGACCGTCCGCATCAAGGGCAAGGGCATGCCGCACCTGAATGGCCGCCAGCGCGGTGATCTGGTGGTCGAACTATTCGTCGAGACCCCGACCGACCTGACCCCGCGTCAGAAGGAACTGCTGGAAGAGCTGGCCGCTTCGCTGGGCGAGACCCAGACCCCGCGCAACTCGTCCTTCGCGGGCAAGGCAAAGCGGTTCTGGGCCGACATCCTTGGCGACAGCAAGGAAACAGCCCAATAGGGTGGGATTTCCGTCCTTGGGGGAACTGATTTGAGCGCGATTTTCCACGCCGGCATCTCGGGCGCCCGCGGGCGCATGGGCCGGGCGGTCTCGACCGTTCTGGACGCCCGCGACGACGTGGTGGTCGCCGCCCGCTTCGACCGGGGCGAGACCCCGGACCTGTCCCTGTGCGACGTGGTGATCGACTTCTCGACCCCCGAAGCCTCCGTGGAACTTGCCCAGGCCTGCGCGGCGCGCGGCGGTCCGGCGCTGGTCATCGGCTCCACCGGCCTGACGCCGGAGCAGGACGCCGAGATCCTCAAGGCCGCCGAGACCGTGGCCATCGTGCGCAGCGGAAACTTCTCGCTGGGCGTCAACATCCTGATCGGCCTGGTCGAGCACGCCGCCCTGCGTCTGGACGCGCGCGACTGGGATATCGAGATCACCGAGGCCCATCACCGCCGCAAGGTCGACGCCCCCTCCGGCACCGCCCTGATGCTGGGCGAGGCCGCCGCCAGTGGACGCAACGAGGACCTCGACGACGTCCGCGCCGCCCCATGGGACGGCATCACCGGCGCCCGCGAAAGCGGCAAGATCGGCTTCTCATCTGTCCGCGCGGGCGGGATCATCGGCGAACACACCGTCCTGTTCGCCTCGGACGACGAGATGCTGACCCTCAGCCACTCGGCCATCGACCGCTCGCTGTTCGCGCGGGGCGCTGTCGCGGCAGCCGCCTGGGTCAGGAACCGCAAGCCGGGCCTGTACGACATGCAGGACGTGCTGGGTTTCAGACAAGCCTAACGGCTTGTCTGGGCCGCTTCGCGGCGCGCCAACACTCGGCTCGCGGAGCCTCGCTGCTCGAGCGCATTCGGATCATCACCGTCCGCCGGTTAGCCTGCGCGAAGCGCCAGGCCGCGTCGGGTCGGGAAGGCGGAGCCTTCTGACCACGGCCCAAGAAGAACGCGCTGAGCCCGTCAGGGCTCAGTGCGCGTGAGCCCGGCGTCCGTGCCCGCCGGTGAACAGCGACTTCACGAGGAAGAAGACCGCGATCACGATCGCATAGCCCAGGAACAGGGCCAGCACCGTCATCCAGAAAGCCAGGGTCAGCAGGGGCGGCAGGGCGAAGGGCGCGCCGTCCAGCATCGGGCGGATCACTCCGATCAGGATGTGCACGAAGGCGGCGCCCAGGGCGGTCGCCCACAGACGGCTCCAGGCGGGCATCAGAAGCGCCGCGATCACCGCGATCAGCAGGCCCATGACCTGGTTCACGCCGTCGAACCCGCCCTGGGCCAGACCGAACAGGCCGGACAGGAAGGCGGTGATTGAATCGATCAGGGATTCCATACCGGTCGTCTCCATCTGCATACGGCCAAGCCTGGCCGTCCGCAGGGTTAACGCCGATAAACCGGAATCGCTCCCGCAGACCTCAGCGGCCAGTGGAGCCGAAACCGCCCGCGCCGCGCGCCGTATCGTCCAGCGCCTCGACCTCGATCATTTCCGCCTGCTCATGCTTGGCAATAACAAGCTGGGCGATGCGTTCGCCGCGCTGGATCACGAACGGCTCCTGGCCGTGGTTGATCAGGATGACCCCGACCTCGCCACGATAGTCGCTGTCGACCGTGCCGGGCGAGTTCAAGCAGGTGATGCCATGCTTCAGCGCCAGACCCGAGCGGGGGCGCACCTGAGCCTCATAGCCCGGCTCCAGCGCGATCTTCAGACCGGTCTTCACCAGCGCCCGGGCGCCCGGCGCCAGCGTCAGCGGCTCGTCCGCCGAAACCGCCGCACGCAGGTCCATCCCCGCCGAGCCGGTGGTCTCATAGGCCGGCAGCGGCAGGCCCTCGGCATGCGGCAGGCGTTCGACGCGGACGGTCGTCATGGGCGCGGGTCTTTCTGGCTCAGGCCTTGAAGTGCTCGGCGATGCGGGCGGCGATCTTGCGGGCCACCTCGGTCTTGGACTGGCGCGGCCAGCTCTCGGCGCCGCCGTCTTTCGTGAACAGGGTGACGGTGTTGCCGTCGGCCCCAAAGACGTCGTCGGACACGTCATTGCCGACGATCCAGTCGCAGCCCTTGCGCGACAGCTTGGCGCGGGCGTTGCCCTCCAGATCCGACGTCTCTGCGGCGAAGCCCACGACCAGGGTCGGGCGCGATTTTCCGGGTTTGGAGACGCCGGCCAGGATGTCCGGGTTCTCGATCAGGGCCAGGGACGGCGGACCGCCGGGGGCCTTCTTGATCTTGCCCGAGGCGACGCCGTCCACGCGCCAGTCGGCGACCGCGGCGCTCATCACGGCGATGTCGGCGGGCAGATGTTTCTGGACCTCGGCCTGCATCTCGCGGGCGCTTTCAACCCAGACGCGGGTGACGCCGACGGGCGCGTCCAGCGCCACCGGGCCGGAGACCAGGGTCACCTCGGCGCCTAGCTCAGCCAGGGCGGTGGCGATCGCGTAGCCCTGTTTGCCGCTGGACCGGTTGGTCAGGCCGCGCACGGGGTCGATGGGCTCGAAGGTCGGACCGGCGGTGATCACCGCCCTGCGGCCGGTCAGCGGGCGACCGTCAGGACCGGCGAGCAGACCCTGAATGGCCGACAGGATGGCGGCGGGCTCGGCCATGCGACCCGGCCCGAACTCGCCACAGGCCATCTCCCCCTCATCCGGCCCGACGACGGCGACGCCATGGAAGCCGTCAAAGCCCTTGAGCCGCTCGACATTGGCCTGCACCGCCGGATGCAGCCACATGCGGACATTCATCGCGGGGGCCAGCAGCACCTTCTTGTCCGTGGCCAGCAGGGTGGTGGAGGCCAGATCATCGGCCAGACCGTTCGCCGCCTTGGCGATCAGGCCCGCGGTCGCCGGGGCCACCACCACCAGATCGGCCCAGCGCGAGAGCTCGATATGGCCCATGGCCGTCTCGTCCTCGGGCATGAACAGGGCCTGCCGCACCGGATGGCCGGTCAGGGCCGCCAGCGACATGGGGGTGACGAACTCGGCGCCCGCCGATGTGAGCACGCTCATCACCTCGGCGCCCGACTTCTTCAGCAGGCGCACCAGTTCCAGCGCCTTGTAGGCGGCGATGCCGCCGCCGACGATCAACAGGACCTTGCGTCCGGACAGCGATGCCGTGGTCATCCCGCTGATCTAGCGATGCGGCTCCCCGGCGTCGAGTGACGGTTCCACAAAAGAGAACATTGCAAGAACCGTTAACCTGTGGTTAGGCTTTGCTCCGATGGAGTTCAACGTAGGAGGGTGCGATGCGTTCAACAGCAGTCATCGCGGCCATCGGGGCCGTTGTGTTGGGATTGGCGGGTTGCGGGGACGGCGGTTCGGCGGTCGAGACGCGGGACCGGGCCGCGCAGGGGGCCGAGGCGGTGCTGACCTCCGCGGCCGCCACGCCCGTCGAGGCGGCGGAAGCGACGTCGGAAGCCAAGCCGGTGCTGACCGCCAACCGGCGCGAGACGGTCGACGCCAAGGTGACGCGCCTGTTCGAACGCAACGGAGCGGATTTCGGCGCACGCTCGGCCGAGGACTATCTGGCCAAGGTCGAGGCTTTCACCACCCGCCCGCCGGCGGACGCCGAGCGGGTCGAACGGCCCAATGGCGACGTCCTGCTCTACCAGGCCTCGACCAACACCTTCGCGGTCGTGTCCCGCGACGGCGTGCCCAAGACCATGTTCAAGCCGCGCGACGGCGCCGCCTACTGGGCTGGGCAGAAGGCCCGCGCGCCGACCTTTGGTCAGCGACGCTCATCGGGGGGTGAAGGCGGCGGCGGATAAGGCCGACGAAGACGATCAGTCTTCGTCGGTTTCCTTGCGGTCAGCCATGTCGCGGATCAACTCAAGCGCCAGCTTCTGCTGTCGGGTCGACAGCTGCGGCGCCAGGCGGCCGATCTCGATGGTGTAGCGCGTGGCCGGGAAGTCATGCTCGAAGGCGGCGTCACCCTCAGCCACGCCCGCCAGCTGGGCCCCGGTCAGACCTTCGAAGAAGTAGCCGATGTCCACCTTGAAGAAGCGGGCGATGTCCCACAGCTTCGAAGCCGAGATGCGGTTGGCGCCCTTCTCGTACTTCTGGATTTGCTGGAACGTCAGACCCAACGCACGACCGAGATCGCTTTGATTGTAGCCGAGCGCCAGTCTCTTCTCGCAGACACGCCGGCCGACGTGCCGGTCCACGGGATGAGGACCGTCCTCGCCCTTGCCTCTCGCCATCTTGATACGCCCTTTAAGTCGTCCATTCAGCAAAGCCTGAATGCGCCGTGAGCCGTCCTCTGTCACCAAAAAATGCACAATTCACGGCCAGTTGCAGAGGTTGTGCGCCCTTATTCCACCAGCTTTCCCGCCTCGCGGGAATCCCACCTTCCGAGTAGTGACCGAAGAGGGAATCCGTCTTACGGAACAATGGTCTTGGAACGAATCACCCGGCGCCACGGCGCGGCGACCAGGAGACCGCCCACAACCGCCAGCCAGAACAGAAGGTCGCCGATCCGTCCGTACAGGGTAATATCGGTGGGCTGGGGCAGGCGGGCGTCGATGACGCCGCTCTCGCCAGGGTCCAGTCGCTGGCCGTCGATGACCCTGCCCCAGGGATCGATCATGGCCGAGGTCCCGGTCGGCGTGGCCCGGACCACCGGCAGGCCGGTCTCGATGGCGCGGTAGCTGGCCAGGTTCAGGTGCTGCAGCGGTCCCGAGGTGCGGCCGAACCAGGCGTCATTGGAGATGTTGACGATCCAGCCTGGACGTCCGGTCGAACCGGGGGTGAAGCCCGGATAGAGGCTTTCGTAGCAGATCAGGGGCTGGGCGCGCGGCGCGCCGGGAATGTCGATGGGCGCCGGGCGCGGGCCAGGGCTGAAATCCAGCGGCATATGGGTCAGGGCGCGAACGCCCAGCGCGCCCATCAGCCCGCCCGCGGGCAGGAACTCACCGAACGGCACCAGCCTGTACTTGTCATAGACCGAGCCGATGCGCAGGCCATCGCCGCCCTCGTCGGTCAGGACGAACAGGCTGTTGAAATAGCGTCCACCCTCCGGGAGGGACGGATCAGCGACGCCGCGCCCGAGACCGAGGATCAGGCTCTGGCCCGGCTGGACCGCGCGGGCGATGGCGACGGCGTCGGGCGAACCCTGGGCGAAGACCTCATTGGCCGAGGCCGGCAGGGCGCCCTCGGGCCAGATGATCAGGTCCGGCTGGGCCGCGCCGGGTCGGGCGGTCAGGTTCACATAGCGGTCGACGATCCCCTGATAGGCCTCGGGCGTCCATTTCGACTCCTGGGCCACGTCGGCCTGGACGATACGCACCAGCGTCGGGGTCAGCTCCAGCCGGGCCGAGGACAGGCGCACCGCGCCCGAGACCATCAGCACGGCGAAGGTCACTGCGCCGAGGGCGGCGGTCACGATCCGCGCCTTGCGCGCGCCCTCACCGAGCAGGGGGCCGAAGGCGGCCGCCGCGGCCACGGTGACGAAGCTGAGGCCATAGACCCCGGCCACCGCCGCGAACTGCGACGCCGCCGAGCCCGCCTTCCAGCTGGCCCCCGCCGGGTTCCACGGGAAGCCGGTCAGCACATGGCCGCGCAGCCATTCCAGCAGGCAGAACAGGGCGGCGAAGAACAGCACCCGCGTCATCCCCGACGGCAGGAAGCGGCGATACAGGGCCGTGGCCGTGCCCCAGAACAGGCCCAGGCCGATCGGCAGGCCCGAGGCGGCGAAGGGCGCCATCCAGGCCTGGGCCGGATTGACCAGGAAGGCCTCGGCCACCCACCAGCAGGAAATGAAGAAATAGGCGAAGCCCGCCAGCCAGCCCATCCAGAAGGCGCCGCGCACCGTGGTGGAGCGCTCGGACAGGAACATCAGCAGGGCGTAGCCGAGCAGACCGGGCAGGATGCCGAAGGGCGGATGGGCCAGGGCGGCCGCGATACCGGCGGCCAGCGCCAGACCGATGCGGCCAAAGCGAAGGATCAGCCGCCCGCGCGGGCTGTCGGCGTCAAGCGTCGAGAGAATGCTCATCTGCCGTGTATGGGTCGGCCACGCCCAGACTGGCAAGGATGGATCGCTCCTCGGCCTCCATCTCCTCGGCCTCGGCGTCGTCCTCATGATCCCGGCCCAGCAGGTGCAGGACGCCGTGGACGGTCAGGTGCGACAGGTGATCGGACAGGGTCTTGCCCTGCTCCACCGCCTCGCGGGCGCAGACGCCATAGGCCAGGGTCAGGTCGCCCAGATGCGGAAACGCGCTTTCCGCCGCCGGGAAGGACAGGACATTGGTGGGCCGGTCACGGTCGCGGAAGCGGGCGTTGATCTCACGCACCGCCTCGTCGTCGGTCAGCAGGACGACGATGTCGCCCTCGATCGTCCCCAGCGCCGCCGTGGCCGCGCGGGTCACCACCGCCTCGACCTCGGGCAGAGCGGCGGACCAGGCCCCGTCCTCGACCTCGATCTCGATCACCGGCGCGGCTCTTCCAGATCCGGCGACGGGGCCGCGGCGTCGGCGTCATAGGCGCGCACGATCCGCTCGACCATGGCATGGCGCACCACGTCCTGAGCCTCGAACTTCAGCACTCCGACGCCCTGCACCCCGTCCAGAATACGCAGGGCGTGGGACAGGCCGGAATCGCGGCGGTTCAGAAGGTCGATCTGCGACGGGTCGCCGGTGACCACCATCCGGGCCCCCTCCCCCAGTCGGGTCAGGACCATCTTCATCTGCAGGCGCGTCAGGTTCTGCGCCTCATCGACGATAATGAAGGCGTGGGCCAGCGTCCGGCCGCGCATGAAGGCGATGGGGGCCGCCTCGATCTCCCCCTTGTCGCGGCGACGGCGGACGTCGTCGGGACCGAGGATGTCGTTCAGGGCCTCCCAGATGGGAGCCAGATAGGGATCGACCTTTTCGTTCAGGTCGCCGGGCAGGAAGCCGAGCTTTTCCCCCGCCTCGACCGCAGGGCGGGTGATGACCAGCCGGTCCACCTGTCCGCGCCGCAGCAGGGAGGCGCCGTAGGCGGCGGCGAGGAAGGTCTTGCCCGTGCCCGCCGGGCCGACGCCGAAGGTCAGTTCGCAGCGGGACAGCAGCTCCAGATAGCGGGCCTGCGCCGCCGTCTTGGGCGCGATGGCGCCGCGACGGCCGACCGGCAACGCCACGGCGTCGGGCGCGACAGAGCCCTGCCCCGCGCGCGGCTGGGCCACGGCGGCGCCGAGCGCCGTACGGACGTCGGCCTCGGTGATCTCGGCGCCGGTCTCGGCGCGGTCGGCCAGGGTCTCGATGACCCGCTTGGCCTGCGCCCGGTCGCGCGCCGAGCCGTTGATCGACACCCCGCCGCCGGGCGTCTCGACCAGCACCTTGAACCGGTCCTCGATCAGGGCGAGATGGCGACTGTTCGGACCGATGACGGCGCGCAGGGCCTCATCGCCCAGAGCCAGAAATTCACTCTCTCTCGCCACTAGGCCACTTTCCTTGGGTCGCTACCGCTCGCGTCGCGGACGCTCGCTGCTTGAGCGACATTTTGTTGATCGCTAGCGCTCGGCTCGCGGAGCCTCGCTGCTTGAGCGACGGATTGATCCACCAGACGACCGCTCAGCGACTTCAGGCCGCCGCTCTCGATCTTCACCGGAACGATCTGGCCGATCAGTTGATCCGCAACGCCTTCCACATAGACCGGCTGCAGCCAGGGCGAGCGGCCGGTGACGTGGCCGTCGAACTTGCCGGGACGTTCGAACAGGACCGGAATGGTCATGCCCGCCCGGCTCTCGTTGAAGGCCGTCTGCTGTTGGAACAGCAGGGTCTGCAGCGCCTGCAGCCGTTCGCGCGACACCTCCGCGGGCACCTGCGCCCCCATGGTCGAGGCGGGTGTGCCGGGGCGCGGCGAATACATGAAGGAGAAGGCCGAGGCGTAGGTTACGCGCCGGACCAGATCCATGGTGTCCTCGAAGTCCCGCTCAGTCTCGCCGGGGAAGCCGACGATGAAGTCGCCCGACATGGCCATGTCCGGGCGGGCCTCGCGGATGCGCTCGATCAGGTCGAAATACTTCTGACGCCCGTGCTTGCGGTTCATCAGGCGCAGGATGCGGTCCGAACCGGACTGCACCGGCAGGTGCAGCCAGGGCATCAGGACATCGAGGTCGCGGTGCGCCTGGATCAGGTCGTCCGACATGTCGTTCGGATGGCTGGTCGTGTAGCGAATGCGGTCCAGGCCGGGAATTTCGGCCAGCAGATAGGCCAGACGGGCCAGGGTGGACGGCTTCCCGTCCAGACCCTCGCCGTCATAGGCGTTGACGTTCTGGCCCAGCAGGGTGACCTCGCGCACGCCCTTGGCGGCCAGTTCGCGGGCCTCCTTGAGGACCGCCGCCACCGGGCGCGACCACTCGGCGCCGCGGGTGTAGGGCACCACGCAGAAGGTGCAGAACTTATCGCAACCCTCCTGCACGGTCAGGAAGGCGGTGAAGCCGTCCACGCCGCGTTCGGCCGGCAGGGCGTCGAACTTCTCGTCCGGGGCGAAGTCGGCGCCGATCCGCTCGCCGCGCGCGCGGGCGGTGCGGGTCAGCAGCTCGGGCAGCTGGTGATAGGCCTGCGGGCCGACCACGAGGTCTACCGCCGGCTGGCGCTTCATGATCTCCTCGCCCTCGGCCTGGGCGACGCAGCCGGCCACGGCGATGGTCATGGCCCCGCCCTTGGCGTCCTTCAGCTCGCGCATCTTGCCGAGCTCGGAATAGACCTTCTCGGCCGCCTTCTCGCGGATGTGGCAGGTGTTCAGGATGACGAAGTCAGCGCCCTCGGCCGTGTCCGTCTGGGCATAGCCGAGCGGGCGCAGCACATCGGCCATGCGCTCCGAGTCATAGACATTCATCTGGCAGCCGTAGGTCTTGATGAACAGGCGCTTGGGCGCGGCCTGCTTCCCCGACGGCGGGACGAGGGTATCGGTCATGGGCGGCTTTTACCGCCCGGCGCGATTTCGCGCCATCCCGCCCTAGCCGATATCGGCAGGGTCCACGCGGTGGGCGTTGCGCGTGAAGATCAGGCCCTCGCGGTTCGACGGCTCGGCGCCCTCGATGGGGGTGCCGTAGAGCTCGAGCTTGTGGCCGATCAGCTTGAAGCCGAGGCGTTCGGCGATCTCCGTCTTCAGGCGCTCGATCTCGGCGTCGAAGAATTCGATGACCTCGCCCGACTTGGTGTCGATCAGGTGATCGTGGTGATCGTCGCCCGCCTCTTCATAGCGGCTGCGGCCATCACCGAAGTCGTGTTTCTCGACCACGCCGGCTTCCTCGAACAGGCGCACGGTGCGGTAGACGGTGGCGATGGAGATGTGCGGGTCGATGGCCGAGGCGCGGCGGTACAGCTCCTCGACATCCGGGTGGTCCGCGGCGGCGGAGAGCACCCGCGCGATCACGCGACGTTGCTCGGTCATGCGCATGCCGCGCTCGGCGCAGAGTTTTTCAATCCGGTCCATGGGACGTGAGAATAGGCGGCGTCGGCGGCCTAGGGAAGCCGCGCCGACAAGTTCAGAGTGAAAAGAAGAGCCGCGACACGCGAACCGTCCGGACGCGAATAATAGCCAGGGCGGCGACCGGTCTCGACGAAGCCCGCGCGGAGATAGAGCCGCCGCGCCGGGGCGTTGTCCTCGGCCACTTCCAGGAAGACCTGATCGGCTCCGCGCGCGCTGGCGCCGGCGGCGCCGTCGGCGACCAGCCGGGCCCCCTGCCCTCGCCCGCGCGCCTCGGGCCGGACCGCCAGGGTCAGGATCTCGGCCTCGTCGGCGATGGCGCGCATCAGGATGAAGCCGTCGGGGCTCTCGACCGCGAAGACGCCGAACTGGTCCAGCAGGCCAGCGAAGGCGGCGGCGGTCCAGGGCGCGTCAAAGGCCGTGGCGTGCAGGGCCGCCAGACGGTGCGCCTGATCGGTCATGCCGGAGCCTGAACGCGGGGCTGGCCCGGGAGGCGGCTGGGCGGGGTGGCGTCCGGAGCCCGCAGGTACAGCGGCTTGGGCGGCGAGGTCTCCGGATCCAGCCGGGCGGCCAGACGAGCGATGGCCTCGGGCGCGGGGCCGGGCAGATCGTGGGCGACCGCATGGGACGCGGTTTCGGCGAACAGGGCGGCGCCCGATCCGATCAGGGCCGCGCCGGGCGGCAGGGCCGCGATGCGCTCCGCCGCCTGTTCCAGCGACAGGGGCTCGGGCGGGCCATTCGCCACGCCGTCGCGCCAGAAGCGGGCGTAGACCTGACCCCGCCGCGCGTCGATCAGGGCGGCGACGTCACGCGCGTCCGCCGAGGCGGCCAGGGCGTCGAGGGTCGAGACACCGACCACCGGACGGCCCAGCGCCGCGCCCAGTCCCTGGGCGAAGGCCAGCCCGACCCGCAGGCCAGTGAAGGAGCCCGGTCCCACGGTCACGGCGATCCGGTCGATGGGGTCAAAGCCTCCGGCCTCGGCCACCGCGTCGCGCGCCAGTCCGCCCAGTCGCTCCGAATGGCCCTTGGTCATGGCCTCCGACCTCAGGCCGAGCATCCGCGTGGTCTCCCCGACCTCGAACACCCCGGCGGTGCACAGACCCAGCGCCGTATCGATGACCAGCACCCTCACGACGCGGCTCCCGCGGTCAGGGCTCGGGGGCCAGGGCCGCCACGACGCGCGCGACCGCCTGCCTCAGCCCCCGATCGGCGATGCGCGGAAAGGCGTTGGCCACGGTGCGGCCGTCGATGGTCGCGCCCAGCGCCCGCAGCGCATCCGCCTCGCCCGCCGCGACGCCCTCCACCGGCGGGAAGAAGGCCTCGACCGAGGCGCCCAGCACCACGGCCACCCGATGCAGCCGCGAGGCTGAGATGCGGTTCAGACCGGTCTCGTATTTCTGCACCTGCTGGAAGCTGACCCCGATCCGCTGCGCCAGCGCCGCCTGAGACAGGCCCAGCGCCGAGCGGCGCAGGCCGATGCGCGCCCCAACATAGGCGTCGATGTGATCCGGGGCGGCGGTGCGGGCCATGGCGCGTCTCCTGTTCGATACGGAACAGTTTCATCGACGCGCTCTGGTTGCAATCAAAAAGTTTCATTACTGATCCAGCCGGGCGATCACGGCGGAGACGGATCGCGTTTCAGCGCGAGGGATTCGCTCTTCGGCGGACAGGCCGCCGGGCCCGCCGCGCACCACCAACAGGTCGCCCTCGGCCCGCTCGTACAGGCGCACCAGACGGCGGCCGTCAGCCATGTCGATGACACAGCCCTGATCGCGGCGCGGCCAGCGACCGGGGGCGTACTCCAGCGTCACGCCCGAGGCGGCCCAGGGGGCCAGGTCGTCGCTGGACAGTTGCAGGCGCAGGGTCTCGGCGAAGGGCGCGTCGGCGAAGGCGCGGGCGCGGCTTTCGACGCCGGAGGCGATGGAGGGCTCGGAAGCAGGCGCCCCCAGATGCAGGGCCAGCGCCTCGGGGGTGGCGTCGACGGCGCCGGTCAGGCGGCGCTGGACGTCGGGGCGGAACAGGCCGGGGCGCTTGCCCGCCTCATAAAGGCCCCAGCCCTGGCTGGTCATGCCGACACGGGCGCCCGCCTCGGCCTGGCTCAGGCCACGCGCGCGGCGCAGGGCCGCGAGGGCCTCGCCGAGACGTCGGGCGTCGTGATCGCTTTCAAACCGGGGCATCGCAACAGCATGCCGAAGAGTGTCGCGTGTGACGAGAAGTAAAACTGTTTTGTCGCCTTGTAGGTAGCGACGAGGCCGAGAATGCCCGGTCTAGAGGACCTGCTCGACGCGGGTCACCTCGGGCACATAGTGCTTCATCATCTGCTCGACCCCGGACTTGAGAGTCGCCGAGGACGACGGACAGCCGGCGCAGGCGCCGCGCATGCGCAGGGACAGGACCCCGGTCTCCTCGTCAAAGGCGTCGAACAGGATGTCGCCGCCGTCCTGCGCCACGGCGGGACGGATGCGGCTGTCGAGCAGTTGCTTGATCTCGGCGACGATCTCGGTGTCCTCGCCGTCCGGATCGGCGCTGTTGAAGACGCCGCCGCGCATCAGGGGCGCGCCCGAGACGAAATGATCCATGATGGCCGCCAGGATGGGGGCCTTCATCTGGTTCCACTCCAGACCCTGGGCGTCGCGGGTGACCGAGACATAGTCGTAGCCGAAGAAGACCGAGGTCACGCCGTCGAGCGCGAACAGGGCCTCGGCCAGCGGCGAGGCGGCGGCCTCTTCCGCATTGACGAAGTCACGCGGGTCCTCGGACACATCCCGTCCCGGCAGGAACTTCAGGACGTTGGGGTTCGGCGTCGGTTCGGTCTGGATGAACATGGGGCGTAAGTGCGCCCTGAGGGGCCAGCGTTCAAGGGCGCTGGCGTCACGCCAGGTCCTCGACGTCCTTCTCGGTCAGTTCGCCGGGGACGATGGTGACCGGCAGCTTGCGGCCGGTGAAGGCGGCGCCCTGTTTGACCACGGCGGCGACCAGGGGGCCGGGGCCGCGACCGCCGCCGCCCGCCGCCAGCACCAGAATCTTGATGTCCGGATCTTCGCCGACGACCTTGCGGATGGCGGCCTGCGGCTCGCCACGCTCGATCAGCAGGATGGGGGTGGAGCCCGAACGCTCCGCCGCCTCTCCCGCCCACTTGTTCAGCGTGGCCTCGGCCTCGGCGCGGGTCTGGCGTTCGATCTCCTCGCGCACCCCGGCCCAGTGGGCGTCCGAGGCGGCGGGGGGAATGACGCGCAACAGGACGACATGCCCGCCCGTCGAGCGGGCCCGGCGCGACGCATAGCGCAGGGCGCCCTCGAACTCGGGGCTGTCGTCGACGACGACGAGAAACTTCCTGGGCATCGTTCGCCCTCCCTCAGCCCGACGACGCTAGCAGATCACCCGCCCAACCGCGAAACGCCCCCGGCAACCGGGAGCGTTCCGCGCTCGAGAAGCGCCCATCAGCGCGCTGACGAAGCGATCTCGCGGATCGACGCATTGGCGATGGTCAGCTTGGCGAAGGTCCAGCCCGAGCCCGAGGTCTCGATCTCGTCCACCGAGGCGCGGACGCCCTCGACGGTGGCCGAACGCGGCCCGATCCAGTCGTCGACGGCCTTCTCCGCCGCCGCCTCGCTGGCGCCGACCGAGACGTTCGAGGCCTTGGCCACGGCGCGGGTCAGAGCCATCTGCTCGCCCATCAGGTCCTCGATCATCCGACGCACGGCCAGACGGTCGAAATGATCCACGGACGGGACAGCGCCCGCCGCCGCGCGCAGGCGGTCGAAGTCGAAGGCCGCGCCGACCTGGTGGTAGAGCATGGCCATGGCCGGTTCCGGCCAGCCCGCTTCACGGGCCAGATCGCCGATGTCGGCGGTGGCGACCAGCGGACGCAGCATGGCGAAGTCGCGGGCCATCTCTTCCGAGGCGCCCAGGCCGATGAATTTCTGGACCCGGGCCTCCAGACGACCTTCCTCAAAGCGGCTGAGGACCGAACCCCCGGCGGCGCGCAGGGCGTCGGCGGCGGGACGGTAGGCGGCGATCAGGCCGTCCACGGTCGCGCCCTCGCGGGTCGCCCGACGGGCCAGCCAGAAGGTCTGGCGGCGCAGGACCGTCGAGATTTCCGTATAGAGCGCCGTCTGGGCGTCCGCCGGAATCTTGCCGTCGAGAGCCGAGACCGCATCCCAGGCCTCGTCAAGGCGGAAGATCTGGCGGGCCGCCTCGAAGGCGATGACCATGGCCCCGGTGTCGCACTGGGCCGACAGGCGCAGGCGTTCCGGGAAGGTCGCGCCGCACATGTTGACGATCTCATTCGACAGGATGGTCGAGATGATCTCGCGCTTCAGGCGGTGGCGCTGCATGTCGGCTTCGAATTTCGCCAGCGGACCGGGGAAGTAGCGGACCAGCGTCTGCTTGAAGAAGGCGTCGTCGGGCGCGCCCGAGGCGACGATCTCGTCGAACAGCTCCAGCTTGGAATAGGCGGTCAGGACGGCCAGTTCAGGACGGCTGAGCGGCAGGCCCGAGGCCTTCATCTCGGCCAGACGCAGGTCGTCCGGCAGACCCTCGACCTTGCGGTCCAGCTTCCCCTTCGAGCCCAGCCACTGCATGAAGCGCTGCTGGGAATCCAGGGCGGCGGCGCCCTCGGCCTGCTGCAGGGTCAGGGCCAGGGTCTGATCGTAGTTGTGGACCAGCACCTTCAGCCCGACTTCCTCGGTCATCGAGGCCAGCAGGGCGTTGCGGTCTTCCTGTTTCAACGCGCCCGAGGCGATGGCCGCCCCGGTCAGGATCTTGATGTTGACCTCATGGTCGGAGCTGTCCACGCCCGCCGAGTTGTCGATGGCGTCGGTGTTGATCCGGCCGCCGTTGCGGGCGAAGGCGATGCGACCGGCCTGGGTCAGGCCCAGGTTGGCGCCCTCGCCGATGACCTTGGCGCGGACCTCGGCGCCATCGACGCGGATGGCGTCATTAGCCTTGTCCCCGACCTGGGCGTCGGTCTCGTTCGGCGCCTTGATGTAGGTGCCGATGCCGCCGAAGTAGAGCAGCTCGGCCGGGGCCTTGAGGATGGCCTTCATAAGGGCCGCCGGATCGAGGGCGGTTTCCTGGATGTCCAGCGCGGCGCGGATTTCCGGGCTCAGCTCGATCGACTTGGCCGAGCGCGAGAAGACGCCGCCGCCCGCCGAAATCTTGGACGTGTCGTAGTCCTGCCAGGACGAGCGCGGCAGTTTGAACATCCGGTCGCGCTCGACCCACGAGGTCGCGGGATCAGGCGTCGGGTCGATGAAGATGTCGCGGTGGTCGAAGGCGGCGACCAGCTTGATGGCTTTCGACAGCAGCATGCCGTTGCCGAAGACGTCGCCCGACATGTCGCCGACGCCGACGACGGTGAAGGGCTCGGACTGGATGTCCTTGCCTTCCTCGCGGAAGTGCCGCTTCACGGCCTCCCAGGCGCCGCGGGCGGTGATGCCCATGACCTTGTGGTCGTAGCCGACCGAACCGCCGGAGGCGAAGGCGTCATCCAGCCAGAAGCCGTAGGAGGCCGAGACGCCGTTGGCGATGTCGGAGAAGGTCGCCGTGCCCTTGTCGGCGGCCACGACCAGATAGGGGTCGTCGCCTTCCCAGCGCACCACGGCGGCGGGCGGAACCACCGCGCCGTCCTTGGCGATGTTGTCGGTCACGTCGAGCAGACCGGACAGGAAGGTTTTGTACGAGCGGATGGCCTCGGCCTGCTGGGCGTCGCGGTCGCCCCCGGCGCGGACGATGCCCTGCAGGTATTTCGGGAAGAAGCCGCCCTTGGAGCCGACCGGCACGATGACGGCGTTCTTGACCTGCTGGGCCTTCACCAGACCCAGGACCTCAGTGCGGAAGTCGTCACGACGGTCCGACCAGCGCAGGCCGCCGCGGGCGACCGGGCCGAAGCGCAGGTGCACGCCCTCGACATACGGCGCCCAGACGAAGATCTCGCGGAACGGCTTGGGCAGGGGCAGGTCGACCAGTTCGCGCGAGGCGATCTTGATAGAGATGTAAGGCTTGGACTGACCGTCCGCGCCGACCTGATAATAGTTGGTCCGCTTGATCGCCTGGACCAGCAGCGACAGGCGACGCAGGGCCTTGTCGTGGTCGAGGCTCTTCACGTCCTGGAGCAGGTCGTTGATGTGGTTGACCAGATCGGTGACCGTCGCCTCGCGAGCCTTGGCGTCGCCGCCGGCGACCGGGCTGAATTTGGCGTCGAACAGGGCCAGGATGGCGCGGGCCACCGCGGGATAGTCGCGCAGCGCCTCTTCCTGAACCGCCTGCGACGGATCGAGGCCGGTCTGCTGGCGATAGCGGGCGAGGGTGCGGATCAGCGCCGCCTCTCGCCAATCGACGCCCAGCTCGAGCACCAGGCGGTTGAAGCCGTCGCTCTCGGTGCGGCCGTTCCAGACGGCGGCGAAGGCGGCCTCGAACGGGTCGCGCACGGTGTTGAAGTTCAGATCGCCGCCGCGCGGGTCTTCCATCAGGAATTCGTGGACGTGGATCTCCGGATCCCCGGCGGGCTTCAGGGCGTAGCCCCATTCCTCCAGCGTCTTCAGACCCATGTCCGCCAGGATCGGCAGGACGTCGGACAGCGGCACGGCCGAGCCCCGACGGTACAGCTTGAAGCGGAAGTTCAGCGGGCCGTCGCGCTCGGTGCGGAAGGCGCGCACGGCGACCGGTTCGCCGGTCCCGACCTTGCCCGAGGCGTTCAGGGTGTCAATGGCCTGGTAGTCGAGCACGGCCTCGCGGGCGTCATAGCGGTCGCGATAGGCGGCGCCGAAGGCGTCGGCCCAGCGGGCGCTGACCGGTCCGACCGAGACTTCCTCGACGTCGGCGGCGCGCAGGGCGCTTTCGAACCGGTCGATCCAGCTGCGGCCCGCTTCGGCGACCTCAGCGTCCAGCGCGGCCTGATCCGGACACGGATGATCACCCGGGGTCACGCCGATGATGTAGTGGATGCGGACCAGCGGCTGGTCCGACAGCTGGGGATACCAGGCCGAGATGCGGCCGCCCCAGGCGCGGGCCAGGATGGCGCCGATCCGTTCACGGACCGAGGCGTCGAAACGCTCGCGCGGGATGAAGGCCAGAACCGAGACAAAGCGGTCGAACGGGTCCTTGCGGGTGAAGGTCTTGATGCGCGGGCGGTCGTGCAGGTGCAGGATGCCCAGGGCGATCTCAAGCAGCTCGTCCTCGGTGATCTGGAAGAGCTCGTCGCGCGGATAGTTGTCGAGGATGTTCTTCAACCGCTTGTAGCTGTGCGTGCCCTCCAGCTTGCCCGCGCGCTCCAGCGCATTGGCCACCTTGCGGCGGATCAGCGGCACTTCCGACGCGGCCTTGTCATAGGCTTCGGCGGTGAACAGGCCGACGAAGCGGGTCTCGCCCGATGGACGGCCGTCGGCGCCGAAACGCTTCACCCCGATATAGTCCATGTAGGACCGGCGATGGACGCGCGAACGGGCGTTGGCCTTGGCCACCGTCACCGGATCGGACAGATCCAGCTGACGCTTCATCTGCTTGGTCAGGACCGCCGGCTCCGAAGCGCGGCGCAGCACGGTGCGTTCCGGATCAACCAGAACGCCGAGACCCTCGCCCGACTGGGACAGGGGGGCCTCGGCTTCATAGCCGCCGTCCTTGGCCCGCGGATAGTCGTAGTCGCGCGCGCCGAGGAAGACGAAATGGTCCGCCGCCAGCCAGCGCAGGAAGGCGAGGTTCTCGGCCAGGACCTCGGGATCGACGCCTGGAGGCGAGCTTTCCAGATGGGCGATCGACTGGCCGATCAGCTCATGCATGGCGCCGTGGGCGGTCACCGCCGCGCGGACGTCGGCCAGGGTCTGGGCCAGAGCCTCGCCGAGCGCGTCGCGGCGCTCCTGCGGCAGGGCGTCCAGCACCACGAGGATGACCGAGGTCCGACCCTGCGGCCCCTCGACGATGGGGTGGTACATGGACCGGACGGTGACGCCGGCCTCGGCCAGTTCACCCATGACGCTGTCGACGAGGAAGGGTTTGTCGTTCTGGACAATGGTCAGGACGTCATAACCGGTGCCGACGCCGCGCGCGCCGGTGTGCGGGCCGACGCTGATGCGGGCGGGATCGGCAGGATCGCGGTCAAGCACCGTCTTCCACACGGCGGCCAGCAGGGCGGCCAGATCGGCGCCGTCCAGTTCCGGGGTCTCGTCGGCGGCGTAGTCCTCGAGGACCTGGGCCAGATAGGCCTTCTCCGCCGCGCCCGGCGGATGACCGGCCGCGGCGGCATAGTTCGCCTCCAGCGCCTCCAGGGTGATCGCCTGAGGGACGGTGGGGGCGGTGGCGCCGGTCATGGACAGGTCTCGTATGGCGCGGCCCGATGGGCCGCCGGTTTCAGAAAGCAGACTAGGCCGCTGGCGCATAAGGGCAAGGGTCCGGTCTGCCCGGGGTCCTAGGCCAGCCCGGCGATGGCGGGAACCCCCAAAAACCCCGGCGCCGGTCCCGTTAGCGGTACCGGCGCCGATTATCAGCGATCAGTCAGAGCAGATCAGAAGCGGACGTTCATCCCGATCCGGACGGCGTGCAGCTCCATCTCGTCATTGCTGCGCATGATGTCCGTGCCCGTGGTGTTGGGCGCCAGGATGAAAGGGTTGGTCGCCGGGGTCGTGCCCGTGTTGCCAGCGCGAACGACGTAATCGCCCGGCGTCAGCGAGGTGTAGAGGTATTCTCCGGTCACCGAGAGGTTCGGGGCCAGACGCCATTCCAGACCGGCGCCGGCCTGCCAGCCGTCGGCCTTGTCGTCATCTTCCCGGACCACGAAGCTGTTGGCGGTGTTGGTGGTCTGGAAGCTGTTCTCGATCCCGGCATAGGCGGCGCCCCCGGTGATATAGACCAGGGCCGGACCGGCGGCGTAACCGAGGCGGGCGCGCAGGGCCGCCATGTCGTTCACCTGACGCTTGAAGACATAGCTGGCCGGGGTGCTGCTGAAGCCGGTGACGGTGTCGTCGACGTCCACGGCGCTCCATTCACCCACGACGCCCGCGACGAACGAGCCGAACTGCCAGTCATAGCCGGCGCGGATCGAGCCCTCGACGCCGGTGTTGTCGCCGTTACAGCCATCCGGGGCCTGATTGGTCGAGGCGCTGCCCGAGCAGAAGCCCGGGGCAAAGGCATTGGCGTTGGCGGGGGGCGCGGTGGTGACCGTCTCTCCGAACACGCCGTCCAGATTGCGGTCGAAGATCAGGGTCTCGTCTTCCTGTTCCTTGTTGTCGATCCCGCCCCCGTAGATGCCGATATAGGGGCCGCTCCAGTCAGGAGCCGACTGGGCGAGGGCCGGCGCGGCGACACCGGCCATGAGGAGGGACAGGGCGGTGGCGGAGAGAAGGGTTTTCATCGGCTGGTCTTTCAGGTTCGAAACTGTTCGGCCCCACCGACGGAGGGCTGAACGGTGCGGACGACCCGCTGTTCCGGGCGCGATTTCAGATCGCGGATGATCTGTGGCCGGAAAGTCGCGGCGGCCAAGTCCTTGTCCTGAAACGACAAGGCCGCCGAACTTGCGTTCGGCGGCCTGCTTCGGATCGGCGCCCAGGAGGGGGGAGGGTTGGCGCCGATCTCTTCAACCGCGGGCTTTGGGGGGAGGGGGCCCGCGGCGACAGGGGGGAGATAGGCGCCGGTTGTGGCCAATCAAGGGCGCCGTCAAGTCTTCGGCGTATCGGGCGTGTGGCGCGTTGACGCGGCCTTTGTCCGGCCTTTGGCCTTGGGCGCGGCCGTCTCCGCTTCGGCATAGGGTTCGCCGTCGCCGGACAGGAGGATGGCCATCCAGCGCGAGCCCTTGAACTCGGCCAGAATCGCCATGGCCATCACCGCCAGCGGGGTCGACAGGAACATGCCGACCACGCCCCAGACCTTGCCCCAGAAGGCCAGGGCCAGCAGCACCACCACCGGATCGATGTTCTGGTTGTCGCCCTGCATGCGCGGCTGGATGAAGTTGCCGCTTATGAACAGGATCGCCTGCAGCCCGCCCAGCAGGACAGCCGCCTGCCAGTAGCTCTCGAACTGGACCAGGGCGAACAGGGGCGGGACCAGACCCGCCACCGCGCCGCCCAGCACGGGGATGAAGCCGACGATGAAGATGACGAAGGTCCAGAACTCGGCGTTCTGGAGCCCGACGGCCCGCATCAGGATCCAGGCGGCGGCGCAGATCATCACCCCGGTGACGGTCTGGACCCACAGATAGCCCTCGACCCCGCCGCGCACGCGCTGGAACACCTCCAGCGCCTCGGCCCGGGACGTGCGGTCCGGGAACATGTTGACCAGCTTGCGCCGGAAGCCGTTCTGCGAGGCGAGCAGGAAGCCGAGGTAGATCATGACGAAGATCGACCCGGTCACCACGCCCTGGGCCTGGCCGGCGATGGTCATCAGATACCCCCGCACGTCGATCTGGGCGATCAGGTCGGTGGTGGTGGGCGGATTGGTGACGCCGACCAGGGCTGAGGCGTCGCGCAGGATTTGATCGAGGCGAGGGCCGATATTGGCCGAAACGCCCGAGGCGTCGCTGAAGAAGCCGTAGGCCCCATTCACGATGAAGGCGATGGAGGCGAAGAAGCCCACCACCACGACCAGAAGGGCCGCCACGCCCGCCAGATGGCCCGGCAGGTTCAGCCTATGCTCGATGGTCCGCTTCACCCCGTCGATCATGATCAGCAGGAAGATCGCCATGGCCAGCGGCGTCAGGATGTCGGCCATCCAGTAGACGGCGGCGCCCACCCCCACGACGGCGAGCGCCACCAGCGCATTGCGGGCCACGGCGGAGGTCGGAACGGCGATCGGCGGTTTCATGGGCATATGGTCAAGGTCTCGTCAGGCCGCGTCAATCATTCCTGTGAGCGGGCGCTCTTGAACAGCGGCGCTGACGGGTGGAGCATGAGCGCGCCCCCCACTGCGGAGTTCCCATGTCCGATACCGGCGTCTTCCTCGGTCAATCGCCCGACAAGCCCGAAATCCTGCTCTATGGCCGCGCCAACCGACACGGGGTGGTGGCGGGGGCCACCGGCACCGGCAAGACGGTGACCCTGCAGATCATGGCCCAGGGCTTCTCGGACGCGGGCGTCCCGGTCTTCTGCGCCGATGTGAAGGGCGACCTGAGCGGCATCTGCATGCCCGGCGCGCCGAACGAGAAACTGCTGGCCCGCGCCCAGTCGATGGGGCTGACGCTCGATCCCAAGGCCGCCCCGACCGTCTTCTGGGACCTGTACGGCCAGAAAGGACATCCGATCCGCACCACCGTCAGCGAGATCGGGCCGCTGCTGCTGGCCCGGATGCTGAACCTGAACGATGTGCAGGAGGGCGTGCTGTCGGTGGTGTTCCACGTCGCCGACAAGGAAGGCCTGCTGCTGCTCGACCTCGACGACCTGCGCGCCATGCTGGTCTATGTGGGCGAGAACGCCGAGCGGATCGGGCGCGAGGTGGGGAACGTCGCCCCGGCCAGCATCGCCGCCATCCAGCGCTCCCTTCTGCAGCTCGAGCAACAGGGCGGCGACGCCTTCTTTGGCGAACCAGCCCTGCGGCTGGAGGACATGCTGCGCACCGGTCTGGATGGCAGGGGGCAGGTCAATGTGCTGGACGCGACGAAGCTGATGAACAGCCCGCGCCTGTACGCCGCCTTCCTTCTGTGGCTGCTGTCCGAGCTGTTCGAGCAACTGCCCGAGGTCGGCGATCCGGAGAAGCCGCGTCTGGTCTTCTTCTTCGACGAGGCCCACCTGCTGTTCAACGACACCCCGCCCGCCCTGCGCGAGAAGGTCGAACAGGTGGTGCGCCTGATCCGCTCCAAGGGCGTCGGCGTCTATTTCGTCACCCAGAATCCGGCGGACATTCCCGACAGCGTGCTGGCCCAGCTGGGCAACCGCATCCAGCACGCCCTGCGCGCCTATACCCCGTCCGAGCGGAAGGGGCTGAAGGCCGCGTCGGAAAGCTTCCGGCCCAACCCCGCCTTCGACACCGCCGAATGCATCCAGGGTCTGGGCGTGGGCGAGGCCCTGGTCTCGACGCTCGACGAGAAGGGGGCGCCCAATATCGTGGGCCGCACCGCGATCCGCCCGCCGGCCTCGCGACTGGGGCCCGCGACCGACGCTGAACGGACGCAGGTCATGGCCGCCAGCCCCGTCCGAGGCCTGTACGACACGGTGGTGGACCGGGAGTCCGCCGAGGAAATCCTCGCCGCCCGCCGGGGCGAGGCCGATCAGGCCGCCGCTGACGCCAAACTGGCGGAGGCGAAAGCCAAGGCGGACGCCGCGGCGGCGAAGGACGCCGAGAAAGCCGCCGCCGCCCGTGAGAAGGAACAGGCGCGGATGCAGGCCCGCTACGAGCGCGAGGCCGCCCGGTCCCGGGCTCCGGCCCGCGCCCCGGCCCGTCGCTCGACACGGGAGACGCCGATTGAAGCAGCGACCAAGTCGGTGCTGCGCACGGCGGGGAGTACGCTCACGCGGGAGCTGCTGCGGGGTCTGCTGGGCGGGCTGAAGCGGCGGTGAGTTCTCTTTCCTCTCCCGATGGGAGAGGGCTTGAGCCTCCAAGAGCGTAGCGATTGGACAGGCGAAAGGATGAGGGTCGTTCGTCCGCATTCGGCGATGAGCCGCGTCGCTGTTCCGGGCGGCGGCTAAGGCCGAATGAAACAGCCGACCCGCATCCGACCGGGCTCCGCCCGGCCACCTTCTCCCATCGGGAGAAGGATTATCTGACCGGAACCAGCCGCCACATCCGCAAGGGGTGGCGGACGGCCCCCGCTTCCGCGCCCGCCGCATCGCCCCGGCCCATGTAGAGGTCGGCGCGGACGGGCCCACGAATGGCCGAACCGGTGTCCAAGGCCACGACCAGTCCCTGATAGCTGCCGCGCGCGCCCGCCAGATTGCCGCCGTCGGCGCTGATCCAGACCAGATCGCCATAGCGCCAGTGGGCCGGATCGACCGCGATGGCGCGGCGGGCTGGCAGGGGGACGCCTGCCGCTCCGGCGGGATCGCCGCCATCGTCCGGGTCCAGCCTGAAGAAGATGTAGCGCGGGTTCAGCGCCATCACCTCCCGCGCCTCCTCGCCGCGATGGGCGGCCAGCCAGGCGCGGATCGCGTCGCCCGAGGTGCCGTTGCGCGGCAGCAGGCCCTGATCGGCCATGGGCCGGGCGATGCCGACGAAGGTCTGGCCGTTGTCAGCGGCATAGGCGGCGCGCGCCTTGGCCCCATCCTCGAAGGTCAGGTAGCCCGACCCCTGGATCTGCATAAAGAACAGGTCCTCGGCCCGCATCCAGGCGAGGGTCTCGGTCGGCGGCGCGGCCTCGATCTCGGCGCGGGGCGGCAGGGTCTGGCCTCGCCGCCAGCCCGCGGGGGCGGCCAGAACCGGCATGTCGAAATCGGCCGTCTGCGTCCGACTGGCCGGATATTCGGGCGCGAAATAGGAGGTCAGCAGGCCCGGTCCGCCGTCGGCGGTCTCGGCGGCCACGACGGTGAAGCCGGTCTCGAAGAAGGCCCGGGCCATGGACGGGGTCACCGGACGCGAGGTCATGCGGATCTGCAGGGCCCGGTCGCACTGGGTGCGGGCGGCGGCGTCGCGCGAGATACGGCAGCCATCGGCCCAGGCGTTGAAGGCGGCCAGATGATCCTCGTCGTCCCAGCCGGGCAGGGTCGAGGGATTCACGCCGCGCGGCGGCTCTGGCCGGGGCTCCGGCGGGCGGGGTTCTAGAGGACGCGGCGCCGGTTCGGACGGGCCGGGAACCGGTCGGGGCGTGGGCGAGACCGGCGGCCGGGTGGCGCAGGCCGCCAACAGGGCCAGCAGCAGCGCGGCCGCTGCGCTTCCGATCCGCCCGGCGGCGCGGCCGCGGACCATGATCAGGCCGCGGCGGCTTCGGTGCGGGCCAGGACCCAGTTGGGATCGCTGGCGCCCAGGGTACGTTCGAAGGTCCAGACCTCGGCGACGCGACGTTCATCGACTTCTTCCTCAGCCGCCGGATCGGCGGCCTTGGTGCGGTGGCGCAGTTCGGCCAGGAAGCGGACCTTGGCGATGGCGCGGTTCTCTTCCGCCGTCGCCAGCTCCAGATCGGCGCGGGCCGGATGGACGAATTCGACCGTCTGGGTTTCGCCGCGGGCCTCGCGGGCGGCGATCCCGGCGTCGAACGAGGCCATGACCTTGGCGGTCAGCAGCGGCTTGAGCGTGTCGCGGTCACCGGCGGCGTAGGCGCGGACGATGGTCTCGTGGGCCTGACGGGCGCCTTCCAGGAAGCGAACTGGATCAAAGGCCGGATCACGCGCCTTCAGACCGGCGATGGAGGCCAGGGTCACGGCGTCCAGCACGTTCGGACGATTGGCGCCGGCCTCGCCCTGCGCCGGGGTGGCGACGGGAGGCTGGGCCCGGGCGTCTTCCTCGGGCTGGCGACCGACCTTCTTGCCCAGCACATTGTAGAGCTGGAACAGGACAAAGGCCGCAATGACGGCGAAGATGACGATCTGGACCGAAACCGGGGGCACGGGACATCCTTGACTGGCGTCGGGAGGAACGACGCGGAATACGACGATTAGGGGCTGATATAAGGCCGCGCAAGGCGAAGCGCCGCCCCCGTTGGGCGAGCGTCGTTGCCGCAGGGGGCCGCGCATGGTAGTCGCCCCGCCTTCCGGGCGCATGCCCGACCCACATTCCAGACAGAACTTCCACCCATGACCGACGCCGCTCCGCCCGCCGACGCCAACCCCGCCGCGATCGACGGCCAGCCGCAGGGCCCGGGTTTCCGGATCGTCGCCCAGTATGTGAAGGACCTGTCGTTCGAGAACCCCAAGGCGCCGGACAGCCTGCGCCTCGACGGCAAGCCCTCGATCGACATGGGCGTCGAGATGAACGCCGCCGGTCGTCAGGACGGCCTGTTCGAGGTTGAACTGCGCCTGTCGATCAAGGCCTCGACCGAGAGCCTGGCCGTGTTCCACGTCGAGCTGGTCTACGGCGGCCTGTTCGCCCTGGCCGGCGTGTCGGAGCAGGACATCGAGCCCATGCTGCTGATCGAATGCCCGCGCTACCTGTTCCCGTTCGCCCGGGAGATCATCGCCCGCGCGACCTCGGACGGTGGCTTCTATCCGCCCTTCATGCTGGACCCGATCGACTTCGCGACCATCTACATGTCGCGCCAGGCCCAGATCGCCCGCGGCCCGGCCGACACCGGCCAGGCGTAAGACACCCTGTCTCCCCCGATGACGGAGCCCGCTTCGTCGCGCGTTAGGACAAAAGAAAAGGCGTCCGTCAGGCGGCGGGCGCCTTTTCCAATTCCAGGCCGTACCCTTCCCAGAGGGTGTGGTCCTTCAGCGTCGCCAGCAGGAAGGCGGCGTGGGCGGCGCGCTCAGCCTCGGTCGAGCGAGGCGCGAGGGGATGCGGGCGCGCGCCATAGGCGGTGGCGATGACCGGGCCGGCCGCGGCGGTCACCTTGGCCGATGACAGATCCAGCCGCCGTTCCTTGCCGCCGCGCAGCTCCAGATACACTTCGGCAAGCAGACGGGCGTCGATCAGGGCGCCGTGGAAGGTCCGGTCGGCCAGGCTGACCTTGAAGCGTTTGCACAGGGCGTCCAGCGAGTTGGGCATGCCCGGAAACTTCTTCTGGGCCAGTTGCAGGGTGTCGATCCAGCGATCCGCCGGGATCAGAGGATGGGCGATCCGCGCATATTCGAAGTCGATGAAGTTCCGGTCGAACTGGGCGTTATGGGCGATCACCGGCGCGTCGCCGATGAAATCCGACAGCTCCTGGACGATCTCCGCGAATTTCGGCGCGTCCTTGACCTTGTCGTCGGTGATGCCGTGCACCCGGATGGCGTCCGGCGGGATCAGCCGCTCGGGATTCACCAGCGTATGATAAGTCCGCCCGGTCGGCAGCAGGTCCATGATCTCGATACAGCCGACCTCGATCAGCCGATCTCCGGTCTTCGGGTCAAAGCCGGTGGTTTCCGTATCCAGAACGATCTCGCGCATGGCCCCTTAATGGGCGCGTTCGACGTCTTTCGGAAGACCACGACCGGGCGGCGTCCAGCCTTCGGCCAGAACCATCCCCACGATTTCGGCCACCTGGGCGCGGGCGACGTCCAGACCCTGGCCGGTCTCCACCACGAAATCGGCGCGGCGGCGTTTCTCGGCGTCCGGCATCTGGCGCGACAGGATGGCCTCGAACCGTTCGCGGGTCATGCCGCGCCGGGCCAGAACCCGCTCGGCCTGCACTTCCGGCGGGGCGCTGACCACCACCACCGCATCCACGGCGGCGTCTCCGCCCGTCTCGAACAGCAGGGGGATATCCAGCACCGCCAGCTTCACACCCCGTTCGCGGGCCGCGATCAGGTCGTCGGCCCGGCCCTGCGCCACCAGCGGATGGACGATGGCTTCCAGTCTTTTGAACGCCTGATCGTCACGGCCCAGCGCCTCGGCCAGCCGGGTGCGATCCACGGCGCCGTCCATGACCACGCCGGGGAAGGCCGCGCCAATGGGGCCGACCGCGGCGCCGCCGGAGGCATAGAGCCGATGAACCGCCTCATCGGCGTTCCAGATCAGGGCGCCGTGCTCGGCGAACATGGCCGTCGTCGTCGACTTGCCCATGCCGATGGAGCCGGTGAGGCCGAGCAGGATCATGCGGTCTCTCCCAGCCGGGCGAGGGCGGCTGCGCGAACATCCACGGGCGGCGGCGCAAAGCCGAACAGGGCCTCGAACGACGGGCGAGCCTGACCGATCAGCATGGCCAGACCATCCACCGTCGTCAGCCCGCGCGCCAGACCGGCGGCGAGGAAGGGGGTGATCAGGGGCTTGTAGGTCATGTCCATCAGGACGGCGTCGTCGCGCAGGGCGGCGATATCGATCTCGGGCCGGACGCTGAGGGCGTTGACGATCAGGGCGGCGTCGCGGACGGCGTCGGGATCGGCGACCGAGCAGCCCAGTTCGACCGACAGGGTTTCGGCGCGTTCGCGCGTCCGGTTCAGAACCGCGACCTCGGCCCCGGCGGCCTTCAGCGCCACGACGGCGGCCCGAGCCGCCCCGCCCGCGCCCAGCACGACGACCGATGCGCCCTTGGCGTCGAAGGCGGGCGCCTGTTCGGACAGGGCCAGCATCAGGCCCTGGCCGTCAGTGCTGTCGGCGGACAGGCGGCCATCCTCGAAGACCAGAAGATTCGCCGAGCCGCAGGTGCGGGCCGTCGGGCTGACGACATCAGCCGCCGCCAGCGCCTGTTCCTTGAACGGAGCGGTGACGTTCAGACCCCTCAGATTGCCCGCCCGCCCTGAGGCGATCAGGTCCGCGAACCCGGCCTCATCCTGCGGCCCGAAGGCTTCATAGGCGGCATCCAGCGCCGCCGCCTCGATCCACAGGCCATGGAGGAGGGGACTGAGTGAATGGCTGATCGGCTGTCCGGCGACCCCGGCGCGGATCGTCATGCGGTCAGGATCCCGGCCCGGCGCAACTCGGCCAGAACCGGCCACAGGGGCATGCCTAGGACGGTGAAATAGTCGCCGTCGATGCGGTCGAACAGTTGGGAGCCCATGCCCTCCAGCTTGTAGGCGCCGACGCTGGACAGCAGGCCCTCGCCCTCGCGCGCCAGATAGGCGTCGAGGAAGGCGTTGGAGAAGTCGCGCACCTGCATGGCGGCGGTGTCCACGCCGGACCAGACGATCTGGCCGTTGTGCGCCAGGGCGGCGCCGGAATGCAGATGGTGGGCCTTGCCCCGCATGTCCGACAGGCGGGCGCGGGCTTCGTCCAGACTTTTCGCCTTGGAGATCAGGCCGCCGTCGAAGGCCAGGGTCTGGTCGGCGCCCAGCACCCAGGCGTCGCCGTCGGGGCGCGAGACCGCCAGAGCCTTCACCCGGGCCAGTTCCACCGCCAGCCCGGCAGCGTCTGCGGGATCATGCACGGCCTTGACCGCGTCTTCGTCCACGTCGGCGACCTGTACGGTGAAGGGTACGCCCGCATTCTCGAGCATGGCCCGGCGGGCGGCGCTCTTCGAGGCGAGGATCAGGCGTTCCCCGCGCTCATGTAGCCCGCCGGGCGTTAGCGCATGATCTGTCACTACCAGCCGGCTCCCATCCGCTTGGTGCGGCGCTCGTTCAGGACATTGATGATGGCCGCGGCGGTTTCCTCGACCGAACGGCGGGTCACGTCGATGACCGGCCAGCCCCGGCGTTCGAAGGCCCGGCGCGCCTTGACCGTCTCCTCGCGCACGGCGTCGTGGTCGATATAGGCCGAGGCGTGGTTGGCGTTCAGCCCGTCCAGACGGTTGCGGCGGATCTGTACCAGACGGTCCGGCGAGACGGTCAGGCCGATGACCAGCGGATTCTTCAGCTGGACCAGGCGCTCGCCATCTTCCTGTCCGGGCACCAGGGGCACATTGGCGGCGCGGATGCCGCGGTGGGCCAGATAGATGCAGGTCGGGGTCTTTGACGTACGGCTGACCCCGCACAGGACCACATCGGCGGTCTCGAGCTGTTCGGTAGCGCCCTGGCCGTCATCATGGGCCATGGCGAAGTCGAGTGCGGCGATCCGGTCGAAATATTCCGAGCTCAGGGCGTGCTGGGCGCCGACGCGCGGGGCCAAGGCCGCGCCGAGATAGCGGGACAGGACGGTTTCCAGCGGATCCAGGGCCGCGATCTGGGGCATGTCGAGCTTGCGGCAGCCTTCCTCCAGTTGTTCACGCAGGTCCCGGTCGACGAGGGTGTGCAAAACCACGCCCGGCGCGGCGGCGATCTCGTCCAGCACCCGCTCCATCTGCCGGTCCGAGCGGACCAGGGCGTAGATGTGCTCGATTGGGATAACACCGTCGAAGCGGGCCACCACGGCCTTGGCCATGGCGTTCAGCGTCTCGCCGGTCGAGTCCGAGACCAGATGGACGTGGAAATAGGTGGCGAGGCGTGAGGCGCCGGCGGGACGGCCCGGGTTCATCGCGAAAGACTCATCGGGATAACGACCCCGCGAACGGGGACTCCTGTGGACGAGGCGGGGCGCCGTTCGGTTCACGACCGGGCGCCGATCTCTATAGCCGCCCCCGTCGAGGGTCGCGAGCGGGGATGAAGGTGGATCGGCGCCGCAGGTTTCTCCCCGGTCATCCACCGACACGGGGAGAGGCGACGGCGGCTTGTGGAGGAACCCTGATCGCCGGGATCGGCGCCCAGACCCGACCGTCCCCCAAACGCCCGGAATCCCCCGATGTTAAGGTCTTGTTAATAGTTATCCCCGGTATCGACAGGTCGGACCGGGTCTGTCGATCGCCCTGTGACTGAATCCGGACAACCCGTCCGAAGACGGCCGATTTGACCGGCTTGTCCCCGTCATCCCCGGCCCAATCCACTTCTTTCCATCCTTTTCAAATTTGAATGTTTGGGAAGGGAAGGGGTGCGACACCGGCCTGGGCTTGAGCCTGTCCCCGCCCCCCGGTAAGCCGACGATCAAATGACGACCCAGCCTGACACCCCCCTGTTCCTGAAAGCCCTTGCCGGAGAGACGACGTCTCGTCCGCCGGTCTGGTTCATGCGTCAGGCCGGGCGATACCTGCCGGAATACCGGGCGCTGCGGGCGACGACGCCGGGCTTTATCGAGTTTTGTCACGATCCTGAGAAGGCCGCCGAGGCGACGCTTCAGCCGATGCGCCGTTTCGGCTTTGACGCGGCGATCGTGTTCGCCGACATCCTGCTGATCCCTCGGGCTCTGGGGCAGGACGTGTGGTTCGAGGCGGGGGAGGGACCCCGGCTGGGCGAGATGCCTTCGGTCGAGGCCATGCGGGACAAGGCCGAGGGGGCAGGGGAGAGCCTCAAGTCCATCGGTCAGACCCTGAGCCTCGTCCGTGAACAGCTGGACCCCTCCAAGGCCCTGATCGGCTTTGCGGGCGCGCCGTGGACGGTGGCGACCTATATGCTGGACGGCGTGGCCCGGACCATCGGCAAGGGTGAGCGGGCGCAGGCCCGGACCTATGCCTATGCCGAGCCGGAGAAGGTCGCGGCGGTGCTGGACGTTCTGGTCGAGGCGACGGCCCATTATCTGAAGATGCAGGCCGACGCCGGGGCGCAGACGCTGAAGATCTTTGAGAGCTGGGCCGAGGGCCTGCCGGACGATCTGTTCGAGAGCCTGGTCCTGCAGCCGCACATCAAGCTGGTGAAGCGGGTGCGCGAACTGGGCGTGACCACGCCCCTGATCGGCTTCCCGAGGGGCTCGGCGGCGCTGGCCGAACGTTATGCGCGTGAGGTCGAGGTGCAGGGCGTGGCGCTGGACACCGCCTGTCCCATGCCAGTCGGTCAGGCCGTGCAGAAGATCAAGACCATCCAGGGCGCGCTGGATCCGCTGCTGCTGCGCGCCGGCGGGCCGCTGCTGGATAAGCGGGTCGATCAACTGCTCGAGGCCTGGGGGCAGGGTCCGTGGATCTTCAACCTCGGTCATGGGATCATGCCGGACGTGCCGATCGCGCATGTCGAGCAGGTGCTGAAACGGATCGGCGCGCAGTGATGGAAGAAATGGGGACCGGTTTGAAAGGCCGTCGCATCGCCGTTGTCCTGTTCAATCTGGGTGGGCCGGACGATCAGGCCTCGGTGAAGCCCTTCCTGTTCAACCTGTTCAATGACCCGGCCATCATCGGTCTGCCGGGCCTGTTCCGGACGCCGCTGGCGAAGCTGATCTCCAGTCGCCGCGAGACGAGCGCCCAGGCCAACTACGCCCTGATGGGCGGCGGCTCGCCCCTGCTGCCCGAGACGCGGAAACAGGCGGATGCGCTGGAAGCCGCGCTCGGCGCCCGCCTGCCGGACGATGAGGTGAAGACCTTCATCGCCATGCGCTACTGGCATCCGCTGACGGAGGAGACCGCGGCGGACGTGGCGGTGTTCGGGCCGGACGAGATCGTGCTGCTGCCGCTCTATCCGCAGTTCTCGACCACCACGAGCGAGAGCTCGCTGAAGCGCTGGAACGAGGTCTATGCGGGATCGGGCGTCAGCCGCACTGTCTGCTGCTGGCCCGAGGCGCCGGGCTGGATCGAGGCGCAGGCCGAACTGGTGAAGGGCAAGCTTGCGGAAGCGGGCGACAGGCCGGTCCGCGTCCTGTTCTCGGCTCACGGCATCCCCGAGGTGCTGGTCGCGAAGAAGGGCGATCCCTATCAGGAGCAGATCGAAAGCACCTGCGCCGCCATCGCCGCCCAGGCCGGTCTGACCGACTGGGTGGTCTGCTACCAGAGCCGGGTCGGGCCGATGAAATGGCTGGGCCCCTCGACGGTCGAGGCCATCGAACAGGCGGCGAAGGACGGCGTCGGGGCGGTTGTCGCCCCCATCGCCTTCGTCTCCGAACACGTTGAGACCCTGGTCGAGCTGGACATCGAATACGGCGAGCTGGCCCACGGCTTGGGCGTTTCGCCCTATCTGCGGGTCCCCGCCGTCGGTGTAACGGCGGCCTTCATCAATGAGCTGGCCGAGGCGGCGGTCGGGGCGCTTGCGCGAACCGGCGTCGCGCCGCACGGTCCCGGCTGTCGCGCGGACTGGAAGGCCTGCCCGCGCACCTGCGAGCGGAGAGCGGCGTGAACACCTATGACGTGGTCCGGGGCCTGCACATCCTGGCGGTGATCGCCTGGATGGCCGGAATGCTCTTCCTGCCGCGCCTGTTCGCCTATGACGCCGAGCAGAACGCCAGGGCCGAGCCGCTGAAGTCCGAGATGCAGGGCCTGCTGCGCGTCTGGCAGACCCGCCTGCTGCGCATCATCATCAACCCGGCGATGATCCTGGCCTTCCTCTTCGGCGCCTGGCTGTTCTGGCTGCGCAGCGGGGGGGGGGCGGACTGGAGTTTCGCCCACCAGCCGTGGATGGTGACCAAGCTGGTCGGCGTCTTCCTGCTGGCCGGCTGGCACGGCTTCCTGGCCGGGCAGCGCAAGAAGATCGCTGCCGGGACCTCGAAATACTCCGGCAAGTTCTGGCGCATGACCAACGAGATCCCATTCGTCCTGGCCATCATCATGGTGCTGTCGGTGACGACGGAGTGGACGCTGGGGTAGAGCCCCTTCCCCTCGAGGGGGAAGGGGTTGGGGATGGGGTGACGGCGCGCTCTCAAGGTGAAGAGCGCGAGAGGCGGTGACACCTCACGGGCTGGTCCTGAAATGCACTGCATCCACCCCCACCCAACCCTCCCCCCTCGAGGGGGAGGGCTAAGGCCGCGCTTGACCTGACCCCCGGAACCATGGTTTCGCTGGTCGCGAACCGGTCTTGGCCCTCTGCCGGACGGTCCCTCTCTCCTCGCGATGCCTGCCGGATCGACCCTGCGGGACCCCATCGCACCTCCTGCCGGCCGCAAGGCCAACATCGCCAGCCGGACCCGACCTCGCGCCGCGAGCGTCCGGGCGTGCACGCCAAGAAGTAGACTCCCATGACCGACGTCCGCGACACCGATCCGACCTCGCCCGAGACCGAAACCCTCGACGAAACCTCCAACGAGGTCTCCGCCGCCGATCTGCCGATGGTCGATCAGGAGGCCGATGAGGACGAGGACGGCGAACCCATCGTCCCGAACGGCCGCATCACCCTTGCCGAGCTGAACGCCAAGACGCCGGAAGATCTGGTCGCCTTCGCCGAGGGCCTCGAGGTCGAGAACGCCTCGAACCTGCGCAAGCAGGACCTGCTGTTCGCCATCCTCAAGGCCCTGGCCGAGGAAGAGGTCGAGATCATCGCCGACGGCGTGCTGGAAATCCTGCCGGACGGCTTCGGCTTCCTGCGCAGCCCGGACGCCAACTATCTTCCGGGCCCGGACGATATCTATGTCTCGCCGTCGCAGATCCGCCGCTTCGGCCTGCGCTCGGGCGACACCATCCACGGCGCGGTCCGCGGCCCGCGCGAGGGCGAGCGCTACTTCGCCCTGCTGAAGGTCGACACCATCAATCTCGAAGACCCCGAGATGGTGAAGACCAAGGTCCTGTTCGACAACCTGACCCCGCTCTATCCCGAAGAGCGGATTCACATGGAGATCCAAGACCCGACCCTGAAGGACCGCTCGGGCCGGGTCATCGACATCGTCGCCCCGCTCGGCAAGGGCCAGCGCTGCCTGATCGTCGCCCCGCCGCGCGTCGGCAAGACGGTCATGCTGCAGAACATCGCCAAGTCGATCGAACGCAACCACCCGGAAGTCTTCCTGATCGTCCTGCTGATCGACGAACGTCCGGAAGAAGTGACCGACATGCAGCGCACGGTGAAGGGCGAGGTCATCGCCTCGACCTTCGACGAGCCGGCCACGCGCCACGTCGCCGTCGCCGAAATGGTGATCGAAAAGGCCAAGCGTCTGGTCGAGCACAAGAAGGACGTCGTGATCCTGCTGGACTCGATCACGCGTCTGGGCCGCGCCTACAACGCCACCGTCCCGTCGTCGGGCAAGGTGCTGACCGGCGGTGTCGACGCCAACGCCCTGCAACGCCCGAAGCGCTTCTTCGGCGCCGCGCGGAACGTGGAGCAGGGGGGCTCGCTGACCATCATCGCCACCGCCCTGATCGACACGGGCTCGCGCATGGACGAGGTGATCTTCGAAGAGTTCAAGGGCACCGGTAACTCGGAAATCGTGCTGGACCGCAAGGTCGCCGACAAACGCATCTTCCCGGCCATCGACGTGCTCAAATCCGGCACCCGCAAGGAAGACCTCATCACCCCGAAGGACCAACTGGCCAAGACCTATGTCCTGCGCCGCATCCTCAACCCGATGGGCCCGCAGGACGCCATCGAGTTCCTGCTCGACAAGCTGCGCCAGTCCAAGAACAACGCCGACTTCTTCCAGTCGATGAACACCTGACCGGCGACCGCCGGACGGAGAAGAAGGAGGCCCCGGAGCGATCCGGGGCCTTTTCTGTTTCAGGGGATCAGCAGGGTCGACCCGGTCGTCTTGCGACCGGCCAGGGCCTCATGCGCCTCGCGCACTTTCGTCAGCGGGAAGGTCTGGCCGATCTCGACCTTGACCGCGCCGGAGCGGATGACCGCGAACAGGGCGGCGGCGCTGGTGTCCAGTTCCTCAACCGTGGCGACATAGTCGAACAGGGTCGGCCGGGTGACATAGAGCGAGCCGCCGCGCGATAGGCGAAGCGGATCGAACGGCGGGACCGGACCCGACGCATTGCCGAACAGGATCAGGGTGCCGCGCCGCTTCAGGCTCGCCAGGGACGCCTCGAAAGTGTCCTTGCCGACGGAGTCAAAGGCGACGGCGACGCCACGACCCTCGGTGATGTCCTTCACGCGGGCAGCCACGTCTTCGTGATCATAGAGAATGGCATGGTCGCTGCCGTGAGCCTTGGCCAGTTCGGCCTTGGCCTCCGATCCGACCGTGCCGATCACCGTTGCGCCCAGAGATTTCGCCCATTGGCCGAGGATCAGGCCGACCCCGCCGGCGGCGGCGTGGAGCAGAACCTCGTCGCCCTGTTTCACGTGAAACGCGCGGTTGACCAGAAACTCGGCGGTCATCCCCTTGAGCATGACGGCAGCCGCGACCTCCAGACTGATGTCGTCCGGCACGGAGACGGCGGTGCTCTCGGGCATCAGATGGAATTGGCTGTAGGCGCCGACCGGGGCGGTGGCGGTGGCCACGCGGTCACCGACCTTGAACCGGGTGACGCCCTCGCCGACCGCCTCGACCACCCCGGCGGATTCCTTGCCGAGGCCGGACGGGAGGGGCAAGGGATAGAGGCCGGTGCGCTGATAGATGTCGATGAAGTTCAGACCGACCGCGACGTTGCGGATCAGGATCTCACCGGGCCCGGGCGAGGGAACGGGGACCTCGACCAGATCCAGAACCTCCGATCCTCCGTGGCGTTCGAAACGGACGGCGGTCTGGGTCGAGGGGAGGGACATCAGGGCGGTTCCTTTGGGTGGCCGACTTGGCCTAAGACTAGGCCTCTGAGATTGGAGCGGCCGCATGAAAATCAACGTCGAGATCGACTGCACCCCCGCCGAGGCGCGCGCCTTTCTGGGCCTGCCCGACGTGACGCCGCTGAACGACGCCATGGTCGCCGAGATGCAGAAGCGGATGGAGGCCAATGTCGCCGCCATGCAGCCCGAAGAGCTGATGAAGACTTGGACCAGCTTCGGCCTGCAGGCGCAGGACCAGTTCCGTCGGATGATGGAAGGGGCGGTGGGCTCCGCCAAGTGATCGACACCGTCTTCGCCCTCGCCACCCCGCCTGGCCGCGGCGCGATCGCCATTGTGCGGCTTAGCGGTCCGGACACGGACGCGGCCCTGACCGGTCTGGGCGCCGGAGGCCTGAAGGCGCGGATGGCCTCGCTGCGGACCCTGACCCATAAGGGCCAAGTGATCGACCAGGCGCTGGTGCTGCGCTTCCCCGGACCCAATTCCTACACTGGCGAGGACTGCGCCGAACTGCATCTGCACGGTGGTCGGGCAGTCGTCGAGGCCGCGTCCAAGGCGCTGATGGCGCTAGGTCTGCGGCCGGCTGATCCCGGCGAGTTCACCCGCCGGGCGTTCGAGAACGGGCGGATGGATCTGGCCCAGGCCGAGGCCGTGGCCGATCTGATTGACGCCGAGACGACGGCGCAGGCTTCACAGGCGTTGGGCCAGCTGGATGGCGCGCTGGGCGCGGCCTACGCCGGTTTCCGCCGGGACCTGCTGAAGGCCCTGGCGCTGGTCGAGGCCGAGATCGACTTTCCCGATGAAGAGGTGCCGGACAACCTGGCGCGCACTGCGGGACCGGTTCTGGACGGGCTGATCGCTGATCTGAAAGCCGCCCTGGCCGACGCCGGGCGCGGCGAGCGGGTGCGGGAAGGCTATCGCATCGTCCTGATCGGCGAGACCAACGCCGGCAAGTCATCCCTGTTCAACGCTCTGGTCGCGCGCGAGGCGGCCATCGTCACCCCCATCGCCGGCACCACCCGCGATGTGCTGGACGCCGACCTGATCATCGGCGGCTATGCGGTGACCCTGTCCGACACGGCGGGTCTTCGCGACAGCGACGATCCGGTCGAAGCCGAGGGCGTCCGTCGCGCGCGGGTTCGGGCCGAACAGGCCGAGCTGCGTCTTTGGGTCCGGGCGCCCGGCGATGTGGACGGGGTGGCGGCGGAGTATGCCCGAGCGGACGATCTGGTCGTGCTGACCAAGGCCGACCTCGGGGCCGCGTCCGTAAACGGCCGCGAGGCCCTGGTCGTCAGCACAACGACGGGGGAGGGGATGGCGGCTCTCCACGACTGGATCGCCGCCCGTCTGGCGCGCGATCTGTCCGGCGCCGACTTCCCGGCCGTCACCCGTGAACGCCACCGCCGTCGTCTGGAGGAGGCCTTGGTCTCGGTCGAGGCAGGCCGCCGTGCGCTCGATCTGGCGCCGGAGATGGCAGGCGATGACCTGCGTCGGGCCGCTGAGGCGTTGGCCCGGGTGACCGGCGCCATCGGGGTTGAGGACATTCTCGGCGAGGTCTTCTCTACGTTCTGCATCGGGAAGTAGGTGGTGAGCGAGGAGTGTTAGTGAGCAACGGGGTGAGCGGAGTATGGTGTTTCACGTGAAACAGATGGTCTTCTCCACAGGCCCACTTCTTGCTCACCAGCTCTTTTCACCCTGTGGAGCCGGTGGAAATTTCGCGCCGTTTCGACTATGTCCCGGCGATGAAATCCTTTGATGTCATCGTCATCGGCGGCGGACACGCCGGGTGCGAGGCTGCGGCCGCCTCGGCACGCAACGGCGCGCGCACCCTGCTGCTGACCCAGAAACTTGAGACCATCGGCGAGATGTCGTGCAACCCGGCCATCGGCGGTCTGGGCAAGGGCCATCTGGTGCGCGAGATCGACGCCCTGGACGGGGTGATGGGCCGGCTGGGCGATGTGTCCGGCATTCAGTTCCGCCTGCTGAACCGCTCCAAGGGGGCGGCGGTGCAGGGGCCGCGCAGCCAGATCGACCGCCGCCTCTATCGCGAGGCCATGCAGGCCGAACTGGCCCAGACCCCGAACTTGGAGCTGATGGCGGGCACGGCCGAGCGGCTGATCCTGGACGGGACCCGCGTCACCGGCGTCGTCACCGGAGATGGGGTTGAACTGTCGGCGGGCGCGGTCGTGCTGACGACGGGCACCTTCCTGAACGGCGTCATTCACAAAGGCGACGAACGGACTCCGGCGGGCCGTCACGGCGAGGCGCCGTCGACGGGCCTGGCCGCCGACCTTTATGGCGCCGGCCTGCAGATGGGCCGTCTGAAGACCGGGACCCCGGCGCGTCTCGACGGCCGGACCATCGCCTGGCATCGGCTGGACGCCCAGGCGGCGGACGAGGACCCGGTCCCGTTCAGCTTCCTGACTGACCGGATCACCGTGCCCCAGATCACCTGCGGCGTGACCCACACCACGGAAGAGACCCACCGGATCATCGCCGAGAATATCGGCGAAAGCGCCGTCTATGGTGGTCACCTGTCTGGGCGTGGCCCGCGCTACTGCCCCTCCATCGAGGACAAGGTGGTGCGGTTCGCCGACAAGACCTCGCACCAGATCTTCCTCGAGCCCGAGGGGCTGGACGATCCGACCGTCTATCCGAACGGCATTTCGACCTCCGTATCAGATGGGACCCAGCTGGCCTTCCTGCGGACGATTCCGGGTCTGGAGCAGGTCGAGGTGTTCCGCTTCGGCTATGCGATCGAATACGACTATGTCGATCCGCGTGAACTGAGCCCCGCGCTGGAAGTGAAGAAGCGCCCAGGCCTGTATCTGGCGGGCCAGATCAACGGTACGACCGGCTATGAGGAGGCGGGCGCGCAGGGCCTCTTGGCCGGGCTGAACGCCGCGCGCGCCGCAGCCGGCTCCGACCCGATCGTCTTCGGACGTGACCAGGCCTATATAGGGGTGATGGTCGATGACCTGGTCACCAAGGGGGTCACCGAGCCCTACCGGATGTTCACAAGCCGGGCCGAGTATCGCCTGACCCTGCGGGCCGACAACGCCGACCAACGGCTGACCCCGCTGGGTATCGCGGCGGGTGTCGTGGGCGCGCGTCGGGCCGAAGCCTATGCCGCCAAGGCCGCTGAACTGGCCGCCGCCAACGCTGTTTCACGTGAAACGCTGTTCACGCCCAAGGAAGCGGGCGAGCTGGGGATGAAGGTCAATGCCGACGGTCAGCGCCGGTCGATCCGCGATCTGTTGTCCTTCCCGGGTGTGACGCTGAACACCTTCCTGCCGGTCCGGCCGGACATCGCCGATTGGTCGCGTCAGGTGCGCGAGCAGATCGAGATTGATGCGGGCTATGCGGGCTATCTGGACCGCCAGGCCGCCGATGCCGAAGCGCTGCGCCGGGAAGAGGCCTTGGCCCTGCCGGTCGATCTCGACTACGCGGGCATTGGCGGGCTGTCGAACGAGGTCCGCGAGAAGCTGAACCGGGTCCAGCCCCGGACCCTGGGGCAGGCGGGCCGCATAGAGGGTATGACCCCCGGAGCCCTGACGGCCCTGCTGTCACACGTGAAGAAGGTGAAGGCGGAAGCGTGAGTACCTATGATGCCGCCGCCTTTCAGGCGGAGTTCAACGCGACCCCGGCCCAGATGGGCGATCTGGAACGGTTCGTCGTCCGGCTGACCGAGGCCAATGCGGTGATGAATCTGATCGGGCCGGATACCCTGCCGGATGTCTGGAGCCGCCACTTTCGCGATTCCGCCCAACTGCTCGACATGGCGTCCGAGGCGAAGAGCTGGGCAGACCTTGGCGCGGGCGCTGGCTTCCCGGGTGTTGTGCTCGCGATCATGCTCAAGACGGATCCCAAGAGCCACGTCTGGCTGATCGACAGTCTGGGCAAACGGTGCCGATTCCTGCAGGAGGTGGTCGACGCCCTGTCCCTTCGGGCGACGGTGATCAATGGCCGGGCCGAGGACAATGCGGTGACGGTTCACGTCGTGACGGCCCGGGCCGTCGCGCCGATGGAAAAGCTGTTGGGCTATGCACAGCCTTATCTACAGCGCGGCGCCCAGGGATTGTTCCTGAAGGGTGAAAAGGCCGAGGTTGAGGTGGCAGAGGCCCGCAAGGTCTGGCAATTCAAGAGCGACCTCACCGTCTCGCGCAGCGATCCGCGCGGCCGCATTGTATCTGTTCGGGGCATCAGCCGTGTCAAAAACTGGTAAGACCCGCGTCCTCGCCGTTTCCAATCAGAAGGGCGGGGTGGGCAAAACGACCACCGCGATCAACCTCGGCACGGCCCTGGCCGCCATTGGCGAAAAGGTGCTGATCGTCGATATGGACCCGCAGGGCAATGCCTCCACGGGTCTGGGTGTTCCACGTGAAACACGGCGGGTGACCATCTACGACGTCGTGGTGGACAATCGCTCGGTCGATGACGCCGCCGTCCAGACGACCGTCCCCGGCCTCTTCATCATTCCGGCTGATGCCGACATGTCGGGCGTGGAAATCGAGTTGAGTCAGGCGGATCGCCGCTCGTTCCGTCTGCGCGACGCTCTGGCGGGGCAGGGGCGTGATGGGCAGACCCGGTATGACTACGTCCTGATCGACTGCCCGCCGTCCCTGAACCTGCTGACGCTGAACGCGATGGCTGCAGCCGACGCCGTGCTGGTGCCGCTGCAGTGCGAGTTCTTCGCGCTGGAGGGCCTTACCCAGCTGATGAAGACCGTGGACATGGTGCGCCAGAGCCTTAACCCGGCTCTGGAAATCCAGGGTCTGGTCCTGACGATGTATGATCGCCGCAGCGCCCTGTCGGGGCAGGTGGCCAATGATGTGCGCAACCACTTCGGCGACAAGGTCTATGACAGCGTCATTCCGCGCAATGTGCGGGTGGCCGAGGCGCCGTCATTCGGCAAGCCCGCCCTGATCTACGATCTGAAATGCGCGGGCAGCCAAGCCTATCTGAAACTGGCGCGTGAGGTGGTGGCGCGCGAGCGCAAACGCCTGAAGCAGGCCGCCTGAAGACCAAATTAGAAGAACGGAATCAGCATCTTGAGCGAACGTCAGCGCGGCCTGGGCCGGGGATTGTCAGCCCTTCTGGGAGAACAGGCGGCGGAGGCCGTGCCGGTTGACGGTTCGCCGGCGCCCGCGGGCGTGCGCATCGTCCCGATCGAGAGCCTGAAGCCGAACCCGGACCAGCCGCGCAAGATCTTCACCCCGGAAATCCTTGAGGAGCTGGCCGCCTCGATCCGCGACAAGGGCGTGTTGCAGCCGATCCTCGTCCGCCCGCAGCCCGGCGAAGACGGGATGTGGCAGATCATCGCCGGTGAACGCCGCTGGCGCGCCTCGCAGATGGCCCGTCTGGCCCAGGTGCCGGTCGTGGTGCGCGAGATGGACGACGTCGAGGTGTTCGAGGTCGCCATCATCGAGAACGTCCAGCGCGCCGATCTGAATCCGCTGGAAGAGGCCGACGCCTACCGCATGTTGATGGAACGCTTCGGGCGGACGCAAGATGCAGTGGCCGGTATCGTCGGCAAGAGCCGCAGCCACGTCGCCAACACCCTGCGTCTGCTGCAACTGCCCGAAGAGGTGCTGTGGTATGTGCGGCAGGGCAAGATGAGCGCCGGCCACGCCCGCGCCCTGGTCAATGCGCCGAACGCCCCGGCCCTGGCCGACCAGATCGTCAACGACGGCCTGAACGTGCGTCAGGCCGAGGCCCTGGCCCGTCGGGATCAGCAAGGGCCGAAGCCGGAGAAGGCGCGAGCGGGCCGTTCGGACGGCGAAGGCTCGGCCGACGTCGCCGCGCTGGAGCAGGATCTGGCCGACGCCCTGGGCCTCAAGGTCCAGCTGGCGGACAAGGGCGGCAAGGGCGAGATCACCATCCGCTACGGCACGCTGGAACAGCTGGACGACCTCTGCCGCCGCCTGATGCGGGGCTGAGAGGCCATGGCGGGGCCGGCGGACGAGGTCATCGATCTCTACAGCCGCCGGGCCGCCGACTGGGACGCGGATCGCGGACGCGATCTGACGACCGAGAAGCCCTGGTTGGACGCCTTTGTGGCCCATGTTCCGATGGGCGGGCAGGTCCTGGATCTCGGCTGTGGCTCCGGTGAGCCCGTCGCGCGCTATCTGATCGAACAGGGCAGGGCGGTGACCGGCGTAGACAGCTCTGCCGGCGCTGTCAGCCTGTGCCGCGAACGGTTTCCGGACCACGACTGGATCGTTGGGGACATGCGCGGGCTGGATCTGGGCCGCGCTTTCGACGGCCTGATCGCCTGGCACAGCAGCTTCCATCTGACCCGCGACGATCAGAGGGCCCTGTTCGGCGTTTTCGCGCGCCATCTCCGCCCCGGCGGGGTGCTCATGTTCACCTCAGGCGATCAGGACGGTGAGATCGTGGGCCAGTGGCGGGGAGAGCCCTTGTTTCACGCCAGCCTGTCTTCGGCGGAGTACCGCCAGCGGCTGGAGGAGACCGGGTTCGAGATTCTCGACCACGTCGTAGGCGACTATGGGCGCGGCGGCGTGACGGTCTGGCTCGCGCGGCTCGGGGATGGCAGGATGGGCGAATGACCGACAAGCCCGTCAATCCGACCGCCGAAGCGATGAAGAAGGCGCTGGCCGCCAAGAAGGCCGGCGCCGCCGCGCCCTCCAGCGGCGGCTTCAAGCCCGCCCAGCACGCCGAAAAGGCCATGGCCCATCAGAGTAGCGCGGCCAACAAGCCCGCCTTCCGCAAGGCGTCGAAGCGGGGCTGATCCGCTTCAAGTAGCGCAACGCGCGATAGGCGAATTAAAGCCCCAGCCGTCGCGCCCGGGCTGAGATCTCGAGGATCAGGCGTTCGGCGATCAGCTGGTCGGGCGAGCCCGTGGTCTTGGTGGCGATGTCGGCGGCGTTGACGCTGTCCAGCACCTTGTCGAGGTCGTCCAGACGCCAGTTGCGGGCCTGACGCAGCATCTCCGCCTCCTGCTTCCAGAACACCCCCGCGGCCTTGGCGGCCTCCTTGGCATTGGCTCCGTTCGCCTGAAGAATATTGATTCTCCTCAGCTTTCCGAGGTGGATCGAGGCTTGTCTCACGGCCATGACAGGGCTCTCGCCCTCGGCGAAGGCGCGGCGCAGGCCGCTTTGGGCCGGACCGGGGCGACCGCCGAAGGCCTGTAGCGCCGCATCCTGCAGGGAGGCGTCGGGCTCGACCCCCAGATGCAGCTCCAGCTCGGGCGTATCGATGCTGCGGCCGCTGCCGGGGCCGATGTAGAGGATCAGCCGCTCGATCTCCTGCCGCATCAGGCCGCGTTCGCGGGGCAGGCGGGCGACGAAGCGGTCCAGGGCGTCCGAGGTCAGGCCGACCTTGTCCGCCGCCAGCGCCTCGCGCGTCATCCGGGCCACGTCGCCGGTCTCGTCCTCATAGCAGGCGATGCCCACGGCGGCCTTGTCGGCCTCGGCGGCCTTGCGCAGGGCGGAGTCGCGGCCCAGCGCCCCGGCCTCGATGACCAGCATGCAGTCGGGATTGAAGTCGCCCGCCGCGTGGCTCTTCAGCGCCGCGGCCAGCATCTTGTCGATCGACGCCTTCTCGTTCGACAGCCGCACGCGCACCAGACGACGCCCGCCGATCATGCTCAGCGCCGTCAGGGCCTCGTCCAGCCGGGTTTCATCACCGTCGATGTCGCTGTCCGTCAGGACCGTGACGTTGAAGGGGTCGTTCAGGTCGGGGGTGATCGCCTTGCACAGGATCTCGGCCCGCTCGGCCACGCCGGAACGGTCCTTGCCGTGGATCACGGCGGCCCGGACGCCCTTGTCCGGGGTCTTCAGAAAGCGATCGACCTCGGGCCGTTTCGCCAGGATCACGGGTTGGACAGGGTCCGGAGGAGGTCGAGCCGGATCAGGCGGGCCAGTTCGGCCGCGGCGCGCTCTTCGCCATCCTGCTGGGCGGCGATGGCGGCGTAGGGCTGGTCGGCGGCGGCGTAGGTGGTGGTGACCGTCTCGGTTCCGGTGATCGGCGTGGCGCCGCCGGTCGCCGGCGTCAGCGTCCAGGTCCCCTTCACCGTCAGCTCATAGCGGGTGGCGGTGTCGTCGATCCGGCGACCCAGCGGGCGGCGCGACTGCTCGATGGTGGTCTCCAGCCGCCACAGAGGCGGCTGGGCGCCGTCGCGGCCCAGCGTGTCCTCGAGCTGCTCGCGCACCCGATAGCCCAGACGGTCGTTCTGGGTGGTCACGGCGATGCGCGACAGGGAGGTCCCCGCCGCGCTGTCGCCGTAAAGGGGCGTGAAACCGCAGGCCGAAAGTCCCGTCAACGAGACAAGCGACAGGGCGAGGACGGCGAGACGGGTTTTCATCCGGCGACCACCACGTTGACGATGCGGTCCTTGACCACGACGATCTTCTTCACGGTCAGACCCTCCAGTCGCGCCTGAACGTCCGGATCGGCCATGACGAGGGCCTCGACCTCCGCCGGCTCCAGTCCCCGGGCGACGCGGATTTCGCCGCGGCGCTTGCCGTTGACCTGGATGGGCAGGACGACCTCGTCATCGGCCGCCAGCGCCGGATCATACTCCGGCCAAGGCGCGTCCAGGATCATCCCCTCTTCGCCCAGTCGCGTCCAGCCTTCCTCGGCCAGGTGCGGGGTAAAGGGGGCGACCAGACGCAGCAGGGCCGACAGGGCCTGACGACGGGCGTCGCCGCCAGCCTTCGGGTGATCCCGCACGGTGGCGACGAAGGCGTAGAGCTTGGCGATGGCCGAGTTGAAGCGGAAGCCGGTGATGCCTTCCGACACCGCCTTGATGGCCTTGTGGGTCTCGCGCAGCAGGGAGGCGTTGGCGTCGGCTTCGCCGGCGAAGGCGGGGTCATAGCCGTCGACCTCGGCCCAGACGCGCTGGACAAAGCGGCTGGCGCCCTCGACGCCGCCGGGGGTCCATTGCACGTCGCGCTCGGGCGGGCTGTCCGACAGGACGAACAGGCGACCGGCATCGACGCCGTAGGTGTCGACGATCTCCTGCGGAGCAACCACATTCTTCTTGGACTTCGACATCTTCTCGATGTCGCCGATGGTCAGCATTTCGCCGGTCGACAGCTGACGCGCCGAACGCTTGCCGTTGTCATTGGTCAGATCGACGTCGGTCGGCTCGACCCAGGCGCCGTCGGCGCGGCGGTAGGTCTCATGGACCACCATCCCCTGGGTGAACAGTCCGGCGAAGGGCTCCTTGACCGTCATCAGGCCCGCATCGCTGAGAGCGCGGCTGATGAAGCGGGCGTAGAGCAGGTGCAGGACCGCGTGCTCGACGCCGCCGATGTACTGATCGACCGGCAGCCAGTGGTCGGCGGCGCTGCGCGAGATCGGCTCGGCCGCGGTCGGATCGGTGAAGCGGGCGAAATACCAGCTGGAGTCCACGAAGGTGTCCAGGGTGTCCGTCTCGCGGGTCGCGTCACCGTGACACGTCGGGCATTTGACGTGCTTCCAGGTCGGATGACGATCCAGCGGATTGCCCGGCTTATCGAAGGTGACGTCCTTCGGCAGCTCGACCGGCAGCTGGTCGGCGGGGACCACGCCGCACTTGTCGCAGTGGATCACGGGGATGGGACATCCCCAGTAGCGCTGACGGCTGACGCCCCAGTCGCGCAGGCGATAGATGGTCGCGCCCTTGCCCTGATCAGCAGCTTCCAGACGGCGGATGGCCTCGGCCTTGGCGGCCTCGACGTCCAGACCGTTCAGGAAGTCCGAATGGAAGATGGCGCCAGGGCCGGTGTAGGCCTCGTCGCCGACCGAGAAATCGTCGCCCGCGCCCTCAGGTCTCACCACCGGGATAACCGGCAGCTCGTACTTTGTGGCGAATTCGAAATCGCGCTGGTCGTGGGCCGGACAGCCGAAGATGGCGCCCGACCCGTAGGTTGACAGGACGAAATTGGCCGCCCAGACCGGCACGGTGCGCGACGGATCGAACGGGTGCTGGACGCGGACGCCCAGATCGACGCCCAGCTTCTCGGCTTTCTCGATATCGGCCTCGCTGGTGCCAGAGCGGGCGCAGGCCTCGATGAAGGCCTGAACCTCGGGGCGATGCTCGGCGATGGCCTTGGTCAGCGGGTGATCCGCCGACAGGGCCAGGAAGCTGGCCCCGAACAGGGTGTCCGGCCGGGTGGTGTAGACCTCGATCGGATCGCGGGCGTGGTTCGGCCCGCCTTCCGGCGACGTCGGCAGGAAGTCAGGCGCCTCGGTGATCGACCACCACAGGGTCGCGCCCCGGCTCTTGCCGATCCAGTTCTCCTGCATCAGGCGAACCTTCTCGGGCCAGCGGCCTTCCAGCTCCTTCAGGCCTTCGATCAGGTCGTCGGCGTAGTCGGTGATGCGCAGGAACCACTGGTTCAGCTTGCGCTTCTCTACAGGTGCGCCAGAGCGCCAGCCGCGGCCGTCGACCACCTGCTCATTGGCCAGGACGGTGTTGTCGACCGGATCCCAGTTGACCACCGAATCCTTGCGATAGACCAGGCCGCGCTTCAGCAATTCCAGGAACCAGGCCTGCTGCTTGCCGTAGTAGGCCGGGTCGCAGGTGGCGAACTCGCGGCTCCAGTCCAGCGACAGGCCCAGCAGCTTCAGCTGGTCGCGCATGTTGGCGATGTTGGACCAGGTCCAGTCGCCCGGATGAATGCCGCGCTCGATGGCCGCGTTCTCGGCGGGGAGGCCGAAGGCGTCCCAGCCCATGGGGTGCAGGACTTCAAAGCCCTGGGCCCGCTTGGAGCGGGCCACCACGTCGCCCATCACATAGTTGCGGGCGTGGCCCATGTGGATGTTCCCCGACGGATAGGGGAACATCTCCAGCACATAGTATTTCGGCTTTCCGGTCCCCTCGGTGGGGGTGCGGAAGGCGTCGGCGGCCGCCCAGCGGGCCTGCTGGCGGGGTTCGGCGGTCTTGGGCTCGTATCGGGCCACGGGAATCCTTGAGGCGTCGCTCCTTAAGGGCGCGCCTTGAGGAGGCTGTGGTCGTGAAGGGTGGTTAGCCGGCGTTCTGCAGGTTGAGCTGGCGCGCCTTGGTCAGGATGGCGTTTTCCAGATCGGTTTCGGTCTGGGCCGCGACCGGGGCGGCGATCCACTGGCCGTCGGCGCCCCGCACTTCCTTGGTCACCGTGACGTTCAGCGCGTCGGCGCGAAGGCGGGTGTCGAGGATGAAGACGGTCGCCTTGAAACGCTCGTTCGGCGTTTGCGGGTCGGTGTACCAGTCATAATTGATCACGCCGCCCCACGGATCGGCGTTGGCCAGCGGCATGAAGGCGAAGGTGTCGAGGGTCGCGCGCCACAGGTAGGCGTTGACGCCGATGCCGGTCTGGGCCGCGTTGCGGGCGGCGGTGTCGGACCCGCCGAACCCCGGAACCTTGGGCAGCGAGCTGCATGCGCCCAGCATCAGACCGGAAGCGATCAGGGCGACCGCTGCGCCGCGAACCAGCACCATAGAGAGTCTCCATTCGAACGGACGCGCGCCGGACCCTTCCAACGCACGCGCCGGACCGCCCTAACGCGGGTCGGAACCGAAGCGAGGCTCTATAACACGGCGAAAAGGGGCGATGACAAGGCGAAGACGTTTCAGGCGGCGCCGGATCGTGTCGAAGCCGGGGCGCGAGGGTGGCGAGAGCCGCCGTGGCCGTGACGCTCGCGCCACAGGAGTCTGATTGAGTCGCCGGAACCGGCGAGGAGCGTCGCCGTTCCGTTGACCGGGCTGGCCTGCGGTGTCTACTTGCAGGCAATGGATCGCGCCGGGACCCCCGTCGTGACGCTGAAGGGCAGGACATGCGCACAAGCGCCGTCATCGCTGGACTGGTCGCGGGGCTCGCCCTCGTCGCCGCCGCTGACGCCGCCGCGGCTCAGACCGCGACATCGCGGGGCCGTGCGCCTGCCGTTTCCCTGAGCGAAGCCAACGCCGCCCGCGCCGCCGCGCCCGCCGGTCAGAGCCGCCTGCGCTTCACTGAACGCGGTCGCTGGGGTCTGGACCTGAACATGAGCCAGCCGGTCGGTCGCGAGGACAGCCTCGGCGACGTCGAGGCGGGCGCCTACTATCGCGTCAACCCGCGCCTGCGCGTCGGCGCCGCCGCCGGTCTGGCGGAAACCGAACGCGATCCGGCCCGCGCGCCGCAGACCGAGCGTCCGACGGCCCGTTTCCGTCTGGAATCGATCTTCCGCTTCTGATCTCAGGGCCCGATGGCCGCGCGGATCGACCCGACCCCCGCAATTCCGTACGCGCCCGAACCCTCGAGTTCCGGCGCGTTTTTCGCATCCACGCCGCCCAGGGCGTAGATCGGCAGGTCCAGTTCGCGGGTCAGGGCGGTCAGCCGAGGCAGGCCCAGCGGCAGGCTGGACGCCGACGCCCCGCCCGCCGGGAACACCGGCGATACGATCAGGGCGTCCAATCCGGTCAGTGTGGGCGCCGGCGTCCGGGCGTGGAAGGCGGCGGTGATCCGCCAGTTCGGTTGTCGCTCAGCGATCCCGGCGGCTTCAGAGATCGCCCTTTCCGGTAGGTGGAGGCCGTCCGCCCCCACCTCGTGGGCCAGGTCCTCGTCCAATCCGATCAGCAGCAGGCCATCCCGCTTGGCCGTGGCGTCGCGCAGACGCAGTGCGGTGTCGCGGGCGTCCGGCGCGCCGAAATGGCGATAGACCACGCCGGATCCGACCGGCAGGCGCTCGGCCACGGTCCACGGCTCGGGGGTTCGCTCGGGATCGGTGAAGAACAGCAGGGGCGGCATGTTCAGATGGGCGCGACCCCGCGCCCGGCTGACTTTGGCGGCGTCGCGGGCTAGACAGCCGGCGATCCGCCACAGGGTATCCGCGTCCGACCGGTTCATGACCTCCTCTTCTCCCGATACCGCCATCGCGTCCAGCTTCGAGACGGTGCGCCGCAAGATCGCCCGCGCCTGCCGCATCGCCGGGCGCGATCCGGCGAGCGTGGTGCTGACCGCCGTGACCAAGACCCAGCCTGACTCGGCGCTGGACGCCGCCCTGGCCGCCGGGCAGCGTGTGTTCGGTGAGAACCGGGTGCAGGAGGCGCAAGGCCACTGGACCGCGCGACGCGAAACGCCGGAGCTGGAGCTGCGCCTGATCGGGCCGCTGCAGACCAACAAGGCCGCGGATGCGGTCGCCCTGTTCGACGTCATCGAGACCCTGGACCGACCGAAGCTGATCGAGGTGCTGGCGACCGAGGGCGCCAAGGCCGGCCGGAGCCCGCGGGTGCTGGTCCAGGTGAACACAGGCGCCGAGCCGCAGAAGGCCGGTGTCCTGCCGGAGGAGGCCGACGCCCTGATCGCCAAGGCCCGGGCGGCGGGCCTGACGGTCGAGGGTCTGATGTGCATTCCGCCCGCGGACGAAGCGCCGGGCCTCCACTTCGCCCTGCTGCGCAAGATCGCCCGCCGGAACGGCCTGACGGTCCTGTCGATGGGGATGAGCGGCGACTATGAGGTCGCCATTCGCTTCGGCGCGACCCATGTTCGCGTGGGTTCGGCCCTGTTCGGGGAACGAAATCGCGCCGAAACGCTCTCTTCCGAGTGAAAATCACGGCCAATGGGTCCGGACGCCCTTGGCGTTTGGACCGGCTCTCTCCATTCTGGTGCCCATGCCGACGCCCAAGACGATCCTGATCATCGACGACGACGACGACCTGCGCGAGGCGCTGGCGGAGCAGTTGGCCCTGCACGAGGCCTTCCGTCCCGTTCAGGCCTCGACCGCCACGGAAGGCGTGAAGATGGGCCGCGAGGTCCGCGCCGATCTGATCCTGCTCGACGTCGATCTGCCCGACATGGACGGGCGGGAGGCCTGCCGCCTGCTGCGCAAGGACGGCGTCTCGACCCCGATCATCATGCTGACGGCCCAGTCGTCGGATTCCGACACCGTGCTGGGTCTGGAGGCGGGGGCCAATGACTATGTCACCAAGCCCTTCCGCTTCGCGGTCCTGCTGGCCCGCATCCGCGCCCACCTGCGCAGCCACGAACAGTCGGAAGACGCGGTCTTCCGCATTGGACCCTATGAGTTCCGCCCGGCCTCCAAGGTGCTGGTCGACGACAAGGGCAAGAAGGTCCGTCTGACGGAAAAAGAGACCAACATCCTCAAGTATCTCTACCGCGCCGGGGCCAAGGCCGTGTCGCGCGAGGAATTGCTGACCGAGGTCTGGGGCTACAACGCCGGCGTCACCACCCACACGCTGGAAACCCACATCTATCGGCTGCGCCAGAAGATCGAGCCCGAGCCCGGTCAGGCCCGGCTGCTGCTGACCGACGCAGGCGGATACCGGCTTCAGCCGTGAGGAACGGTCGCGGCTGAAGCGGCCTTCTTCTCCATCGACAGGCTGAGCAGGGCCAGAACCAGCGCCGCCAGCGGCACGGCGGCCGAGATCATCGGCACGGCGCTGATGCCGATGCTAGCGATGACCGCGCCGCCCAGCCAGGCGCCGAAGGCGTTGCCCAGGTTGAAGGCGGCGATGTTCAGGCTGGAGGCCAGACCCTGACCGGCGCCGCCCGCCTGTTGCAGGACACGCATCTGCAGCGGGGCGACGGTCGAGAAGGCGGCGGCGCCGAGCAGGAAGGCAGCGGCGACCGCCGCATAGCGGTCGTGGAAAGCCCAGCCGGACGCGAACATCACCACCGTCAGGGCCGCCAGCGTGCCCAGCAGGGCGGGGGCGAGGCGTTTGTCGGCCAGCTTGCCGCCCAGCAGGTTGCCGCCCACCAGACCCGCGCCGAAGACCAGCAGGATCGGCGAGACGGCGGCCTCGGACCAGCCGGACACCTCGGTCAGGATCGGCTGGATGTAGGTGAAGATGGCGAAGACCCCTCCGAAGCCGAGCACCGTCATGGCGAGGCCCAGCAGGACCTGCGGGCGTTTCAGCACGGCGAACTCGTCGCGCAGGCGGCCCAGCGGCTCGGTGCTCCGGATGGCCGGGACGAGGGCGGCCAGAACGACCAGCGCCAGGATGCCGATGCCGGTCACCGCCCAGAAGGTCGAGCGCCAGCCGAACTGCAGGCCCAGCCAGGCCCCGAACGGCACGCCCATCAGGGTGGCCAGCGTCAGGCCGGTGAACATGATGGCGATGGCCGAGGCCTTCTTTTCGGGGGCGACCAGACCGGTGGCGACCACCGCGCCGACGCCGAAGAAGGTGCCATGGGCCAGCGCCGTCAGAATCCGCGCCGCCATCAGCAGTTCGTAGGTGGGGGCCACCGCGCAGGCGAGATTGCCGAGGGTGAAGATGGCCATCAGCACCAGCAGGGTCGTCTTCTTCGGCAGGGTGCGGGTGGCGATGGTCAGCAGGGGCGCGCCAACGAAGACGCCCAGCGCATAGCCGGTCATCAGCAGGCCGGCGGCGGGAACGGAGACGCCCAGATCGCTGGAGACCTGCAGCAGCAGGCCCATGATGACGAATTCGGTGACGCCGATGCCGAAGGCGCCGACGGTCAGAGCATAGAGGGCGAGCGGGGTGCGGGAGGGTGCGCTGGTCATGGCGGGCCAGATGGCGCACCGTCGTTGTTCGCACTAGATGTCACCAAAGACCTTCATCTGTGAGATCAAGTCAACGATGGCGCGACTGGACCTGAACCGCTCGGGCGAGATGGAGGTGTTCGTGCGCGTGGTCGCCTCGGGCGGCCTGTCGGCGGCGGCGCGCTCGCTGCGCCTGACCCCCTCCGCGGTCAGCAAGCTCTTGGCCCGGCTGGAGGCGCGGCTGGGCGCTCGGCTGATCAACCGCTCGACCCGCCGGCTGACCCTGACGCCCGAGGGGCAGGTGTTCCACGACCAGGCGGTGCGGGTGCTGGCCGATATCGACGAGGCGGAGCGGGCCGTGACCGCCTCGGCCACGCCGCGCGGGCGGGTGCGGGTCAACGCCAGTGTCCCTTATGGCCTGCATCACCTGATCCCGCGCGTGCCGGCCTTCAACGCCCGCTATCCGGAGGTCATTCTGGACATCGTTCTGAACGACCGCGTGGTGGACCTGATGGACGAGCGGGCCGATGTGGCGATCCGCGTCGGCCCGATGGCGGCCTCCTCGCTGATGGCGCGCAAGCTGGTCGAGACGCGGATGGCGGTGGTCGCCAGCCCCGACTATCTCGCCCGGCGCGGCACGCCCCAGACGCTGGATCAGCTGGCGAACCACGACCTGATCGGCTTCAACTTCGGTCGCCATCTGGATGGCTGGTCCTTCGTCACGGCGGAGGGCGAGCGGGTGGCCCGGCTGGTGGAGGGACCGGCCACGGCGGGCGACGGAGAAACAGCAAGGGCGCTGGTGCTGGCGGGCGCCGGACTGGCGCGTCTGTCCCTGTTCCACATCGGCCCGGATATCGAGGCCGGGCGGATGGTGAAGGTGCTGGAGCCCTTCAACCCCGGTGATGTCGAGGAAACCCGCGCCGTCTATGTCGGCCACGGCGGACGGTTGCCCTCGCGGGTGCGGGTCTTCCTCGATTTTCTCGCCGAAGAGGCGCGGTTCTAGGACGTGGGCTTCTCTTCCGGCCCGGTGATCTCCTGAGCGGCGCTGGCGCTTGAGAGGCGGCGAAGGTGTCGTTCGATGGCGATGATGAGGAAGAAGAACATCACCAGCAGGAAGCCGCCCACAATCTGCAGGGCCAGCATGAGCCTCGGCCCGATCTGTGAGCGGGTCATCTCCCGATCCATCCGGGTCGATTGGGCTTCACTGGCGTTGGCGTCCGCCCGCGAGGCCCAAAGCGTCCGGAAGGCGTCGTCGGCCCGTCCAAAGGCGACCACCGGACTGACGATTCCGTCGGGGTAGGCGGGCACACAGCGCTCCACGGGCACGCTGCGGGTCACGTTGCACCCATACGGTTGATAGAACCAGTCCGAGCAGGCGGTGCTGTACGGGTCCCAGACCCGTCGGCGCTCGTAGACGCTGGAACAGGCACGAGCAGTCTTCTGCGCCGCCTTATACTCCCGCAGGAGGCGCACCGTGGCCGGATCGGTCATGGCTGCGCTGACAGCGGCCTGGGCTTGCTGCTGGTAGTTGGCATCCTCGATGAACAGCTTGGTCGCGAGGGTTTCGCCTGCCGCGTAGGTGTCCAGGTCGTAGCCGAGCGCATCCATCAGCTCGGTCTGGGAGAGGGTCTTGTCCTCTGTCTTGCGGTAGGCGTCCGAGGCGCGTTTGTAGACCGCGTAATAGGCGGGAAACACCTGGGTCGAGAAGGCCGCGTGGGCGGCGCGAACAGCCTCCGGAATTTGCCGCTCGCCCTGTGCCTGACGTGCCGCCGGAACCGTTCGCATTGCGGCGGTGACTTCCGCCGGGGCGACGACGGTCGCCTTCTCCTTCACCTCGGTGGGCACAAGAATTCGCCATAGACCATCGATCGCGAAGAAGGTCGCGGCCAACAGGCAGATGCTGGCGACAGCCAGCACGCCGACGCGCAGTATGGCGAGATAGATCGTCTCGATGCGGTCGAGGCGACCGCCCGATGGAAAGCGAAGCATTCGATGGTCCCCCGACCCTGATTCCGAATGCAACCTAAAATAAGAAAGCGTGACAATACAAGCGACCCGCTTTCGGGGCGGCTAGACGTCCAGATCCATCGTCACGGGAGCGTGGTCGCTGGGCTGTTCCCAGGCGCGGACGTCGTCGTGGATGCGGGCGGAGCCGGCCTTCACCGCCGGGGTGAGGCCGGGCGAGGTCCACAGGTGGTCCAGACGCAGGCCCCGGTTGGACTTGCGGAAGTCGGCGGCGCGATAGCTCCACCAGCTGGCCAGCTTGGTCGGTTCGGGGATTTGGTCGCGCAGGACGTCGGTGAAATCGCCCGCGTCCTGGAGCCGCTTTAGGGTCTCGACCTCGATCGGGGTGTGGCTGACCACCTTGGACATGTAGCGGTGGTTCCAGACGTCATTCTCGCCCGGCGCGATGTTGAAGTCGCCCGCCAGCACCAGCGGGGCCTTCCGGTCGCGGGTCGCCATGTCGGCGGTCAAGCGCTCGTAGAAGTCCAGCTTGTGATCGAATTTCGGGTTCAGGGCGCGGTCAGGCAGGTCGCCGCCTGCGGGGATGTAGAAATTCTGGATCTCGACTCCGTCGACCATCACGCCGACGCAGCGGGCGTGGCCCTCGCGGCAGACGTCCAGCTTCGGCGCTTCGGTGATCGGCTTGCGGCTGGCGATGGCGACGCCGTGCCAACCCTTCTGGCCGCCGATCTTCAGGTGCGGCAGGCCCATGGCTTCGAAGGCGGCCCGGGGGAACTGGTCCTCCAGGCATTTGATCTCCTGCAGGCACAGGACGTCGGTCCCGCTTTCGGCGATGAACCGGCTGACCTGATCGATGCGCAGGCGCACCGAGTTGATGTTCCAGGTGGCGACGCGAAGCATGGTCAGCGTAGTTCCGGCATACGGCGGGCGAAGGAGACGGACAGGCGCTGGATACGCTCGCCCAGGGACTTGGTCCGGCCCTTGACCACGACGTCGGCGGGCGCCCCCCAGCGCTGACGGACCGCGTCGGCCAGCGCCTTGTGGCGGTCGTACTGATGCACGACGGGACTGAGACTCCCGTCCGGATTGGAGATCAGGCCGTCGTCGCGCAGTGTCGGCTTGGCGCGGTCGCCGATGGTGGCGACGCGGCCGTAGTTGGCGCGCACGTCCGCCTCGACCAGCCCCAGGTGGACGGCGAGGTTACAGGCCGCCTGATCCGCGCCGAAGATGCCGCCGATCTCGGAGCGGGGAATGGCGGCCAGCAGCAGGATGGCCTTGCACAGGCGGCTGACCGCGGCGGCCGGGCCGAAGACGGTGCCGACGCACAGGCAGGGGCGCTCGTCGATGCGCGCCGCCACCTCGGGGCCGACCAGGGCCTTGAGATATTTCTGGTCGAAGCGGTGGTCCTTCAGCGTCGCGCCTTCGCTCTCGATGAAGACTTCCAGCCGCGTCGCCGGATCGGCGAAGGGATCGCTCTGGAAGATGACGTCGCGCACGTCGGTCAGCAGCACCTGCTTCACCCACGGGCGGGCGGCCAGCCAGACGTCATAGGCGGCGAAGCGCTCCATCACTGGGTGCGGCGCCCAGCCGTTCTGGGGCAGGGCCGAGGCGGCGGTGACGCCGTATTCCTCGAACAGGGCGCGGATATCGGGTCGATCATCGACCGCCAGCACGATCTCGCCGTCGAAACAGGCCCGCAACGACCGGACGAAGGGCATCAGGTCCGCCGCAACATAGCCGGTCGCATAGCCGAAGACGGCGTGGGGATGGCCGGTCCCTGTGCCGACGCCCTCACCGGGCGGGACGAGGGCGGCGCTGAGCCAGTACAGATAGCGGGACGAGGACATGCCCGTGCGTACAACGCCGCCGCTCCGGCGAACAGTCCTCGCTCCGGGCCGAAAAAAGCGCCCGGTCCAAAAGGGCCGGGCGCTGGAAGTTCGTCTCTCTCGCCGCCGGGAAGGGGATGAAATCCGTAGCGGTTCAGACCGGCTCCCGCCGATCTGTGACTAATGTGCCACTACCGACGGAAAACGTCAAACCAATTTCGGCCCAAGCGGTGATGTGGTCCCAAGGCAACGCTTCGCGCCACGCGAGAAAATCCTAGTTACGACCCGGACGGCGTGTAGGGTCGCGAAGCTGGAACAGACTGGCGGCGAGGTTGGAGGCGGGCTCCAGCGTCGTCAGTCGGGTCGTGGTGCGGCCGCCCTGGGCGTCGATGATGCTCCACTCATGCAGGCGCACCGGATTGCCGGCGAAGGACAGGATGATCTGGCCGTCGTTGGGGCGGCGGGCGTCGCGGGCGGTGATGGCGAAGGCGCCCGACTGCATGCGGGTGACGCGCTCGATACGCACGCCCTGATCCAGACGGACGTTGCGCGACAGGAAGGCCGACAGCGGGGTCTGGCCCAGCGGCACCTGCTGGAAATTATTCAGGCGCGGGTCCCAGCGCTTAACGTTATGGCCGTCCGAGACGACCAGCAGACCGGCGGGATTGGTGTACTCGAACCGCATCTTGCCGGGGCGCTGCAGATAGAAGCGGCCCGAGCGGGTCTGCGGGCCGGACACTTCGGTGAAGCTGCCCTGGGCGGAGGTCAGGCCCTGCAGATAGGCCTGGGCGCGCTGCAGGGTGGCCTGATCCTCGGCCGACAGCCCCGACTGGGCGTGGGCGGGCAGGGCCGCGATGGCGGCGACGGCGGCGGAACCCAGCGCGAATGCGCGGCGTGAAACAGTCATGGCAAGCGTCTCCCGTTCGGGATGGTTGTCGATCAGGCCGTCTTGCAGGACGTGTCTGTCAGGGGCGTGACCCAAGCCAGACCATATTCCGGCGCTCCGATGAAGGGGCGTTCATCGAAATGCTGAAGCTTGGCGCGACGGCGGCGACTGTAACGGGTCGCGTCGTCCGTCGTTCCGCGCCGGGATCAGACCATGGGCGGCGGTCCAGCCAGCACGTCGCGCTTGCCGGCATGGTTGGCGGGGCTGACGACGCCCTCCTGCTCCATCCGTTCGATCAGCGAGGCGGCGCGGTTGTAGCCGATCTGCAGGCGGCGCTGGACGTAGCTGGTCGAGGCCTTGCGGTCGCGGGTGACCACGGCCACAGCGCGATCGTAGAGGTCATCGCCCGAGGAGCCGTTGCCGCCTTCGTCGCCATAGGCGTTGTCGCCGTCCCCGTCCGGATCGTCGGTGATCAGGTCCAGATAGTCGGGCTCGGCCTGGGCCTTCAGGTGGTTGCAGACGGCCTCGACTTCCTTGTCGTCCACGAACGGGCCGTGCAGGCGGGTGATGCGGCCGCCGCCGGCCATGTAGAGCATGTCGCCCTGGCCCAGCAGCTGTTCGCCGCCCTGCTCGCCCAGGATGGTGCGGCTGTCGATCTTCGACGTGACCTGGAAGGAGATCCGGGTCGGGAAGTTGGCCTTGATGGTGCCGGTGATGACGTCCACCGACGGGCGCTGGGTGGCCATGATCAGGTGGATGCCGGCCGCGCGGGCCATCTGGGCCAGACGCTGGACGGCGCCTTCCACGTCCTTGCCCGCGACCAGCATCAGGTCGGCCATCTCGTCCATGACCACGACCAGATAGGGCATGGGCTCGGGGCGAATCTTCTCGGACTCATAGACCGGGCGGCCCTGTTCGTCGAAGCCGGTCTGGACGGTGCGTTCGAAATGCTCGCCCTTCTCGATCGCAGCGCGGGCGCGGTCGTTGTAGCTGGCGATGTTGCGCACGCCGAGCTTGGACATCCGCCGATAGCGGTCCTCCATCTCGCGCACGGTCCACTTCAGGGCGACCACGGCCTTCTTCGGATCGGTGACGACCGGGGCCAGCAGGTGCGGGATGCCGTCATAGACGCTGAGCTCCAGCATCTTGGGGTCGATCATGATGAAGCGGCACTGGGCGGGCGTCAGCTTGTACAGGATCGACAGGATCATGGCGTTGACCCCGACCGACTTGCCGGAACCGGTGGTGCCCGCGATCAGCAGGTGAGGCATGCGCGCCAGATCGGCGACATAGGGCTCGCCGCCGATGGTCTCGCCCAGCGCCAGCGGCAGCAGGTGCGCGGGCTTGTCGTATTCGGTCGAGGCCAGCAGATCGCGCAGGTAGACGGTCTCGCGCTTGGCGTTGGGCAGCTCGATGCCGATGGCGTTGCGGCCCTGGACCACGCTGATGCGGCAGGCGCGGGCCGACATGGAGCGGGCGATATCGTCGGCCAGGGCCACGACGCGCCCGTGCTTCACGCCCGGGGCGGGGACCAGTTCATACAGGGTGACGACCGGGCCGGGGCGGATCTGGTCGATCACGCCACGCACGCCGAACTCCTGCAGCACGCCTTCGAGCATCTTGGCGTTCTGCTTCAGGGCCTCCTCATCGACCGAGGCGACGCGCTTCTCCGGCTTGGACAGCATGCCCAGCGGCGGCAGGTCGAAGCCGTCCAGCGATTCCGCCTTGGCGAAGTCGAAGGCACCCTGGCTGTCGTCGATCTCGCGACGCGAGGCCTTGGGCGTCTTGGCGGCGGCGACCTTGGGCTCGGGCGCGGCGCGGGCGGGCGCGGGGGCCGGGGCGGGCTCGTCCCAGGGCGGCGTGTCATCGTCTTCGGCGCTGTCCAGCGACACCGGCGCATAGGTCGGCTCAGCGGCGGGAGGCGGGGGCGTCGGGCCGGAGCGGGGCGAGGGGGCCGGTTCGAAATCGGGCTCGGGCTCAGGGCGCGGCCGCGGGGCCGGTCGGACCTTGGCCTCATTGCGGGTCTGGACGGGACGGGGGCCGCCCCGGCCACGACCGGCCCAGGCGAAGGCCTCGCCCAGATCGGACAGGCGCAGGCCGATGGAATAGCCGATCAGCCACAGGGCCAGAGGCAGGAAGATCGCTCCTGCGATCAGCGAGGCGGCGCCGATGCGCAGGGCGTTGCAGGTCAGGGTCAGCAGGCCGACCACGGCGTCGCCCCACAGGCCGCCGAAGCCGGTCGCCAGCGGCCAGGCCGCCGGATCCGCCAGCGAGGACAGGCCCGCCGACAGGGCCAGGACGCCCCCGGTCGCGGCCAGCGCCTTCAGCGGCGTGGGCTTCAGCCGTTGCTGGATCGCGTCGCCGATCGCGCCCGCCAGACCGAAGGCGATCAGCAGCAGGGCGGTCGGCCAGGCGGCCAGGCCCAGGGACTGGATGAACAGGTCGGCGAACAGGGCGCCATTGGCGCCCAGCCAGTTGGTCGGCTCGGCGCTGGAGGCGGCGTTCAGGCTGGGATCGTCGCGGTTCCACGAGATCAGGGCGACCAGCAGCAGGGTCGCCAGCAGGGCCTGCAGCACGCCGCGGAAGCGCACCACGAAGGGCGCGTCCCACAGGATGCGGGCGCTGACCCAGGCGCGTTGACCGAGGGCGAGGGCGGCGGACATGCGAATGCGCTCTCCGGGAAGGCGGGACTCGACCACTGTTGTCGCGCGCAGAGGGTTAAGGGCCGTTTACCAGAGGGACAAAACGCCCTGCCTGGAGGCACTGGACGTGGAGCCGTCCCGGCGCGACAACCGGGGCCATGAGCACGCCGGATCGCTACGACATCATCATCGCCGGGGCCGGGATGGCCGGGGCGACCTTCGCGCTGGCCGCAGCCCAGGGCGGGCTGAAGGTGGTGATGATCGATCCGCAGCCGTTCGACGCCCAGCTGGCCCCCAGTTTCGACGGCCGTTCGACCGCCATCGCCTTCGCCACCTTCCGCATTTTCGACGCCCTGGGCGCCGGGGCGACCATGCGGCCCCACGCCTGCCGGATGGACCGCATTCTGGTGACGGATGGAAAGCGTCCCGGCGCGGCCAGCCCGCGACCCTCGTCGGCCTTCCTGCGCTTTGACGCCGATGAGATCGCTGACCGCACCGACGGCGAACCGCTGGGCTACATGGTCGAGAACCGCCGCATCCGCGTGGCCCTCGCCGAAGCGGTGACCGCCGCCGGGATCGAGGTGCGCGCGCCGGCGATGGCGAAGACCATCGAGGCCGGGCCGGGCAAGGTGACCGTCACCCTGACCGACGGATCGGTTCTGGAGGCCCCTCTGGTGGTGGGCGCCGAGGGACGGCAGTCGCCGGTGCGCAAGGCGGCGAAGATCGACACCGTCGGCTGGGGCTATGGCCAGAGCGGGGTGGTGGCGACAGTGTCCCTGGGCCGGGACCACGGCAATGTGGCCCACGAATACTTCCTGCCGGGCGGCCCCTTCGCCATCCTGCCCCTGACCGAGCAACGCGCCAGTCTGGTCTGGACCGAGACGACGCGTCGGGCGGAGGCGCTTAAGGCGGCGTCGGACGGGGCTTTCAACGCCCATCTAATGCGACGCTTCGGCGAGTTTCTGGATGACGTCACGGTGGTGGGACCGCGCTTCGTCTATCCGCTCTCCCTGCAACTGGCCGAAGAGCTGACCGCCCCGCGTATCGCCCTGATCGGCGACGCCGCCCACGGCGTCCATCCTGTCGCCGGGCAGGGGCTGAACATGGGGCTGAAGGACGCCGCCGCCCTCGCCGAGGTGCTGATCGAGGCGATGCGGACCGGTGAGGATATCGGTTCTGAGATCGTGCTGGATCGCTACGCCCGCTGGCGCCGGTTCGACAACACGGCCTTGACTGTCGGCTTCGACGCCTTCGTGCGCCTGTTCTCGAACGACATCCCGCCGGTCCGGCTGGCGCGCGATCTGGGCATGGCCGCGGTCAACCGCATCCCGCCCCTGCGCAAGGCCTTCATGCACGAAGCGGGCGGCGCGACCGGCGACCTGCCGAGGTTGCTGAAGGGCGAGCCGGTTTAGGCCCCGAAACGCCAAAACAGCGTCAGGGCGAACAGGCCGATGGCCACCACTGCCACGAGGCTCGCGCGCAGCAACCCAAGAAGGAGCCGTTCGCCGACCATTCCTGGCGATGGGCCTTGGCGGCGGCGCTCAGGACGTTCAGCCCGGCGAGGATGCAAAGCAGGGTCAGGACCGTTTGTCCCGGCAGGGTGGCCCGCCAGACGGGCGCCCATTGGGCGGCGAGGATCACCGCCCGATCAGGGCCACGACGAGCACCGGAAGCTTCCAGCCGAGCCCGCGAAAGGTTCGTCGAAAGGCGTCGAGGTCTTCGTTTGCCCCTTGAGGACCGAAGGCCCGGAGCCGGACCACGTCCCGGCGCAGTGCGAGGATGAGGGCCGTCGTTCCGAAGCAGAAAAGGGCATGCGGCAAGAGGGTGGCGGTCGCCATCCCGATCAGCCCAGCTGACGCGCCTCTTCCGGCAGCATGATCGGCACGCCGTCGCGGATGGGGAAGGCCAGCTTGGCCCCCGCCGAGACCAGCTCCTGGGCCTCACGGTCATAGGTCAGCTTGCCGCGCGTGACCGGGCAGACCAGCACCTCGAGCAGGCGCGGATCGACGGTGTTGGGGGTGTTGAAGGCGTCGCTGGTCATCGGTGGAGGTTACAGGGATTAGGGATTAGGGACCAGGGATTAGCGGAATTCGTGCTGGTCGTGCCTCGCCTAATCCTATTCCCTAATCCCTCACTGCATCGACGGCGCTTCGCCCTCGCCGTCGCTGGCGGCGCCGATCTGCATCAGGGCGGTCAGGACTTCGGTGCGGCGGTCCAGGTCGGCGGCCTCCAGAAGGGCCTGCTTCTCGGGCGGATCGAAGGGCAGGGCCATGGCCAGGCTGTTGACCAGGGCCTCGGGCGGGGCGGTCTCGGCCGTGTCCCAGTCGATGTCGAGGCCGCGCGTCTCCAGATAGGCCTTCAGCGCATCCAGCAGGCCCTCCCGGTCCAGCCCGCCTTCACCCGCGGGTGGGGCGGTCAGATCGGCCTCCCATTCGGCGAAGGTGGCCCGCACCTGTCGATAGGGGGTCTGAACCGGCAACTCCCCGGCGATGCGGAAGCGCGAGACCCCGGTCAGGGTGATCAGATAGCGCCCGTCCGAGGTCTCATTGAAGCTGGTGATCCGTCCCGCGCAGCCGACCGGCGACAGGGTCGGCAGGCGGGCCAGTCCGCCGGCAGGCTGGATCATGCCGATGATCCGGTCCCCGGCCATGGCGTCGTCCACCATGTTCAGATAGCGCGGCTCGAAGATGTTCAGCGGCAACTGGCCACGCGGCAGCAGCAGGATGCCCGAGAGGGGAAAGACGGGAATGACCTGCGGCAGGTCGGCGGCCCTGATGTAACCCTGAGCCACCGAAACCTCCCTTAGGCGAACAGCAGCGAGGACAGGCGACGGCGACCGTCGCGGGCCACGTCGGAGTTGGCGCCGGCGGCTTCGAACACTGTCAGCAGCTGCTTGCGGGCGGCCTGTTCATTCCACTCGCGGTCCGCCGAGACGATCTTCAGCAGGTGATCGACCGCGCCCCTGAGATCGCCCGCCGAGGCGAGGGCTTGGGCCAGGTCGAAGCGGGCCTGATGGTCGTTCGGATCGGCGGCGACCTTGGCTTCCAGTTCACCCGAAGCGCCGGTCGGGGCCGACGAGGCCAGCGCCAGCTGGGCGCGGACCGACTGGACCGTGGCGTCGCGTGAGTCAGCGGGGGCCATGGCGATGGTCTGGCGCGCCTGATCGACGTCGCCGTCGGCCAGATAGACCCGCGCCATCCCGGCGATGGCCTTCTCGTGGCCCGGCTCCAGCGTCAGCACCTGGGCGAAGGCCTGGGCGGCGCCGCCCAGATCGTTCAGCGACAGGGATTCCTCGCCCAGCGACAGCAGTTGCTCGATATCGGAGTTGGCGCTGGTCCCGCCGGTCAGCTTGTCGATGAAGGCCTTGAGCTGGCTCTCCGGCACCGCGCCCTGGAAGCCGTCGACCGGCTGGCCGTTGACGAAGGCGTAGACGGTCGGGATCGACTGGACCCGCAGCTGGCCCGCATAGGCCGGGTTCTTGTCGACGTCGATCTTGACCAGCTTCACCGCCCCGCCGGCGGCCCGGACGGCTTTTTCAAGCATGGGGGTCAGGGTGCGGCAGGGCCCGCACCAGGTCGCCCAGAAATCGACCAGCACCGGCTGGCTCTTCGAGGCCTCGACGACATCGGCCATGAAGCCGGCGTCGGAGCCTTCCTTGATCAGGTCGTCAGGCAGGTCGGTGAGGGTCATGTGGGTCCTGGTATCGGATCAGTCGTAACGCGGTAGCCGTCAGATGGTCGCGCCGGATGTCCCACTCAAGAGGGATCGTTGCCCGCGCCCGCCGGACTGAGCTTCCAGCGGATCTTGGTCTCGGAGTCCGTGCGGGCCGAGCCGCGCACGACGATCTGCAGCGAACGGCGTGTCAGGCCCTCGTCCACATGGACCGAGGGCTCGATGGCCACGTCCGGCCCGTCGGTGCGGAACCACCAGCCCCGGCCCGAATGGCCGCGCAGCAGGATGGAGCGGCGGTCGCGGGCCAGCGAGGCCTGAACGCCCGGCTCCAGCTGAAATCGGACGGCGTAGGGGGCGGCGATGGCGCGCACCACCTCCTTCTGGCCCGGCGCGGGATGCAGCCGCTCCTCAGCGCGCAGTTCGTCCAGACGCTGGTCCAGATAGAGGCGGCGCTGGTGCAACAGGCCGAAGTCATGGACCCAGCCGTCGTGTTCGATCTCCAGCCAGACGGCGCCTTCGCCGTCCCGCTGGTTGGCCTCGACATGCAGGGGGCGGCCGACGAGGCGCGGCCCCAGCAGATCGCCCTTCCAGCCGCTGAGCGGTTCACCGGTCGATGTTTCGCCCAGCGTCAGGGTCGAATGGCCAGGGGTCAGGCGCAGGCCCTGACGGTCGGCGGCGCGGGGCGTCCAGCCGCAGCCGGTGACCAGCCGATCCTTGCCGCAGACGATCTCCAGCGACAGGGGCTGGGCGCAGGCGGCCGAGGCCCACGGCCCGCGCGCGGGCGGGGCGGTGTCTGCGATGATGGTCAGCAGCGGGCTGCGGATGCGCGTGGCTCCCGCCACGGCGCCAGCGGCGTCCGACGGTTCGATCTCCGCGCCCCGGGCGGCGGCGACGCGGGTCGCGGTCGAGGGGCCGCCGCCCTGCAGGGTGGCCAGACGTCCGTCCGGCAGGGTCTGCAGCCGCAGGGCGGCCTGCAGGCGGCGAATGGCTTCGGCGACGGCGTCGGGCACGGTCTCGGACAGCTGGCCCAGACCGTCCTCAAGGACCAGCAGGTCCAGCAGCAGTTCCAGACCGGCTTCCGGGCTGCGGCTTGCGTGGCCTCCATCCGGACCGACGGCGCGGGGCAGGGCGCGAGACAGGCGGCCCAGCGCCTTGCGGCGGATCGAGACGCCCGGCGCGCCGGTCAGGACGCAGCCGACCACGGCGGCGGCGGTCAGGCGCTCGGCGCGGGTGGCGACGCTACCAGGCGGGCGCAGCAGCTGACGGCCCTGGCGGCCGAGCACATCAGCCAGTTTCAGGCGCTCGGCCTCGGTGGCGACCTGTCCCATGCGGCGGGCGGCGCAGGCCAGGTTGATGGCGCGACGGGCCAGAATGTCCGGGTCCCAGGCGAAGGGCGACCAGCGCACGAAGACCTCGGCCCAGATCAGGGTCAGGCGCAGGGCCTCGCGGGCGCCGCGCTCGCCCTGGGTCATCAGCGACGGCAGCCAGGCGAAGGCGTGCAGGTCGACGGCGAAGGCGCGCGTCGGGCTGGGACGGTTGAACGGATCCTCGGTCTCGGCGATTTCGAGGCTGGATCCGGCCAAGACGAAGCGGCCGCCCACAATACCCTTGCCCACGGTCGGGTCGACCGGGCGGAAGTCACGCGGGGTGGCGGCGAACCCCTGGGAGGTGCGGCCCTTCAGCGTCAGCGCATAGCCGGGCAGGCCGTAGGCCTCGATCCACAGCTGGCGGGTGAGCAGCCGCCCGGCGATGGCGGGCCAGAGGGCCGGACCGGTCGCGGCGCCGGTGGCGCGAACAGGGGTGCGGACGGGCGCGCCGCGCAGGCCTGGAATCTCGCCGGGCGCGGGCCCGTCGCCTTCCGGCTTCGAGAAGGGGCCGAATGGGCTCACGCGGACTTCAGGGCCTGAATATTGGCGGCATAGGCTTCGGGGCCGCCCTTGAAGACGAAGGAGCCGGCCACGAGGGCGTCGGCCCCGGCAGCGACACAGGCGGCGGCATTGGCGCTGGTCACCCCGCCGTCGACCTGAAGGTGCGCCTTCGAGCCGGCGGCGTCCAGCAGGGCGCGGGCTTTCTCGATCTTGCGCAGGGAGGTCGGGATGAACGACTGGCCGCCGAAGCCCGGATTCACAGACATAAGCAGCACCAGATCCACCAGCTCGACCACTTCCTCCAGAACGGTCAGCGGGGTGCCCGGGTTCAACACCACGCCCGCCTTGGCGCCCAGCTGGCGGATACGGCCCAGGGTCCGGTGCAGGTGCGGCCCGCTCTCCGGGTGCACGGTCAGGATATCGGCGCCGGCCTCCCTGTAGGCCTCCAGCCACGGGTCGACCGGGGCGACCATCAGGTGCACGTCGAAGGTCTTGGTCGTGTGCGGCCGGATGGCCTTCACGATGTCCGGGCCCAGGGTGATGTTGGGCACGAAATGGCCGTCCATCACGTCGATGTGGATCCAGTCGGCGCCGGCGGCGTCGAGGGCGCGGACTTCCTCACCCAGCTTCGAGAAGTCGCTGGCGAGGATGGAGGGGCAGATCAGGGGGGCGGCCATGCCTCCGGATAAGGCGGGTCGCCCGCGCGGGCAAGCCGGGCGCTGGGTTCCCGTTCCGAACCGGGCTACACGGTTTGGTCATCGCCGCAGGAGGGATCGCCATGAGCGAGTACGTCGCCACCGTGGAATGGACGAGGGGCGACCAGCCCTTCACCGACAACAAATACTCTCGCGCCCACGATTGGCGCTTTGACGGCGGCGCGGTGGTGTGGGGCTCCTCGGCACCCGGCAGCGTGCCGATCCCCATGTCCGACCCGACCGCCGTCGATCCGGAGGAGGCCGTGGTCGCCGCCGCGTCGAGCTGTCACATGCTGTTCTTCCTCGGCTATGCGGCCAAGGCGGGCTTCACGGTCGACCGCTATGTCGATGAGGCCGTGGCGGTCATGGGCCGGGACGAACGGGGCAAGGTGGCGATCACGGCCATCACCCTTCGCCCCGCGGTCGCCTTCTCGGGCGACCTCCTGCCCGACGACGCCGCCATCGCGGACCTGCACCATCGCTCGCACGAGCACTGCTACGTCGCCAACTCCCTGCGCGCGCCCGTGACCATCGAGCCGCGCTAGGCGCCCTCAGCTTCAGGCGGCGTCTTCCTCGATCAGGGATCGGTGCAGGCCGATCCCGGCCATCACGCCGTCAGCGGCGGCGAGGGTGACGTTCGACATCATCCGCGCCGCATCCCCGGCGGCGAAGACGCCCGGCACGGTGGTCTGTTTGAGGTCATCGGTGCGGATCATCTCGCCGAGGGGCGTCTCCTGGATCTCGCAGCCCATGGCCTGGGCCAGGTCGCCGTTCAGCCGAAGACGCGGACCGACGAAGACCGCCTTCAGCGGGATCAGCCGTCCGTCCGCCAGCCGGGCGCCGTCCAATCCGGCGCCTTCGCCCTCGAGCGTGGCGACCGGCGTGGCTTCCACGATGACGCCGCGCCGTTCCAGCATGCGGGCCTGTTCGGCGTCCGGTTCCAGCTTGTCGTTCAGGAACAGAACCACTTGGCCCCATTCGGCGACCATGACTGCCTGATGGACAGACATAGGGCTCGCGCCCAACACCCCGATAGGGCCGCCGCCGATTTCATAGCCGTGGCAATAGGGGCAGTGCAGCACGGTGCGCCCCCACCGTTCCTTCACGCCGGGAAGGTCCGGCAGGATGTCCTGGACCCCATGCGCCAGCAGGACGCGTCGGCCAGTTACCAGACCGCCGTCCGCCAGGTTGACGGAGAAGCCGCAGGCGCCGGACTGGACGCTCACCACCTCGCCGCGTCGGAAGGCGGCGGTGGGATAGGCGGCGACCTGGGCCCGGGCCTCGGCGGCGATCTCCGATCCCGGCATACCGTCCCGGCCCATCACGCCATGAGCGTGGGCGGCAAATCGATTGCGCGGCCGGTTGTCGTCGATGACCAGAACCCGCCGCCGGGCGCGGGCCAGTTGCATCGCGGCGTTCAAGCCGGCGTAGGAGCCGCCGATGATGATAGCGTCATGCGGCATGGTCGGGTCCATGTGGGGCTCCAGCTTTGAAATCGGCCATCCGGTCGGCGAAGTCCGCCGCCAGATCGGCTAGGGTGATGTGGGCCAGACGCGCCTCGATCAGGGCGCGGGCCTCGGCGTAGGCGTCCTCCAGCGACCGGTTGACCGCTGCCTCGACGAGGCAGCCGGGGCTTTCGACCGCCGGGCTCTCTGGGGTCAGGGCGGGCTCGCCCAGGGCGGTGTGGACGTCGCGCAGGGTGATGCCGGACAGGGGGCGGCCCAGCCGCCAGCCGCCGCCGTGGCCGCGTTCCGAAATGACCAGACCGGCTTCGCGCAGCCCCGCCATGGTGCGCCGGACCACGACCGGATTGGTGTGCAGGCAGACGGCCAACTGCTCCGAGGTCATCGGCGCCTCGGCCTGACTCATGTGGAGCAGGGCGTGAAGAACGCCGGACAGACGGGAGTCTCGTTTCATGTAACTTCAATTGTTACGAGTCTTGGCGACCGTCAAGGGCGCTGCGGAAAGATTCCTCGTGGGAGCTTCAGACCGCGGGCGCGGCGGCGACGTCTTCCAGCAGGGCGACGAAGCGGCGGATGGCTTCGTCGGCCAGTTCCGGGTGATAGCGCATGGGCTTGGCCGCGCCCGGCTCGTCGAAGGCGTGGGTGCCCTCGGCGATCCAGGTCTCCACCTCCGCCCCGCAGTTGCGCACCATGGCGTGGACCTGTTCGGCGTTGCGGACGGTGGTCAGGTGATCGCCGCGCGAGATGACCGCCAGCGTCTTGGGGCAATGCTTCCACGGCCGCATCCGATTCAGCGCCGCCAGACCGATGTAGGGGTAGGCCAGATAGACGGCGCGGACCCCGTTCAGACTGACTGCGCTGGGGTTGGCGAGGCCCAGCATGCGGTCTCGCCGTTCCGAGCTCATCGCCTCCATGATGCCCCAGCCGCCGTGGCTCCAGCCCGCCAGCGCAAGGCGTGACGCATCCACGTCCCGTCTGCGGGACACGCCGTCCAGCGCCGCCAGAACATCACCCGCCCGCTTGTCGCCGCGCAGGACAAGTCCCGTGCAGACCGTCATCAGCGCCCGGTCACGGCTCCAGCCCCGGGGGCCGTAGGAATCGATGATGAAGGCGCGCCAGCCCGCCGCCTTCGCCGCCTCGGCATAGCGGGGCAGGTGATCGCGCAGGCCGCCGCAGCCGTGGAACAGGATCACCGCCGGGCGCGAGCGATCATCGTCGGGCCCGACCACGGCGACGCCGGGTTCGAGCATCGTCCAGCGGGCGGCGAGCGTATCCATGGCCACAGTGAGCCCCGCTTTGTCCGTGAACGCCACCCCTTGCGAGGCGTCAGTTTCAGATATATCTAAATCGAGATGAACAGATATATCGAAAATGGACGAGAGACGATGGACCATCCTTTCTGGGGCCGGCGTGGCCACGGCATGTTCGGGCGCGGAATGCGCAATGAGTTCGGGCGCGGTTGGCCGAAAGGCGGGCCGGGCGGCGGTTTCGGCGGGCGCGGCCATCGCGGCGGCGGCAAGCGGCTGCTGGCGCGGGGTGATTTGCGCTGGCTGATCCTGTCGCTGATCGCCGAGGACGGCCCGGCGCACGGCTACGAGCTGATCAAGGCCATCGAGACGCGGATGGGCGGCGCCTACGCCCCCAGCCCCGGCGTCATCTATCCGACCCTGACTCTGCTGGAAGAGATGGGCGCGCTCGAAGGGCGCGAGGAGGGCGGCAAGAAGCGTTACGCCATCACCGAGGCGGGCCGGACGCTGCTGGAAGAGAATGCGGACGCTCTGACCGACTTGCGCGAGATGCTGGCCAAATTCGCCCACCGCGCGGCGCGCCCGGTCGCCATCGCCGAGGCCATCATGCGCCTGCGCGGCGCGGTCCACGCCAAGCTGGCCGAGGACATCCCGCTGGACGAAGCCCGGATCAAGGAAGTCGCCGACATCCTCAACCAGGCCGCCGACCGGGTGGAGAAGGCATGACGGACGCCCTGCGCATCGCCCGCCGCGTCCGCCACCCGCTGAAGTTCCGCCTGCTGGAGGTGGTCGAGGTCTCCGACCTGACGCCGTCCCTCAAGCGGGTGATCCTGACGGGGGGTCTGGAGGACTTCGTCTCCCTGGGCTTCGACGACCATGTAAAGATTTTCCCGCCTCGGGAGGGCGGGCCGCTGGTCCTGCCGACGGTGGGGCCGGACGGCCCGGTGTTCCCCGAGCCCAGGCCGACGGCGCGCGACTACACCCCGCGCCAGTGGGATACGGCGGCGCGCACCCTGACGATCGACTTCGCGGTCGGCCACGGTGGTCCGGCGACGGACTGGGTCATGACGGCGAAACCGGGCTCACAGCTGGGCGTCGGCGGGCCGCGCGGCTCCTTCATCGTCCCGACCAGCTATCCGCATCATGTGCTGATCGGCGACGAGACAGCGGTTCCGGCCATCTCGCGACGGCTCGAGGAACTGCCCGCCGGGACGAAGGCGACGGTGATCGTCGAGCTCGAGGATGAGGCTTCGGCGCCGCCGCTGGGCAGCGCGGCCGATCTGACCGTGATCCGGGTGGCCCGGAACGGCGGACCGCGTGGACAGGTCGAGCCCCTGCGCGCAGCGGCTGAAACGGCCCTCGCCGATATCCCGCGCGAGGACGCCTACGTCTGGATCGCGGGCGAAAGCCAAGTCGCGCGGACGCTGCGCGGCGTCGTGGTGGCCATGGGCTTTGACCCGAAGGCGATGAAGGCCGCCGGCTACTGGCGCGCCGGGGCCGTCGGCGCGCACGAGGTCATCGAGGACTGATCACCTTGGCCATGCAGACCGATTCCGGACGTCCGATATAGCGGCCGAAGGGGTTGGTCTCGCTCCAGCCCTGACGTCTGTAGAAGTCGACGGCCCGATGGTTCACCCGCCGGGTCGACAGCTTCAGGGTCGCATAGCCCAGCCGTTCCGCCTCGGCTTCCAGCGCCGTCAGCAGGGCCGCACCCACGCCCTTCGTGCCGGGCGCGGCGTACATCCGCTTGATCTCGCTGACACCCTCGGCCAGCGGACGCAGGGCGCCGCAGCCGACCGGCCGGTCCGCTCCATCCAGCGCCAGCAGAAAGACTGAACGGGCCTCGTCAGTCTGCGCCGGATCGAAGGACGCGCGCCCGTCATCGCCCGTGATCGCGCTCAGGGCATCTGACAGTGCGTCCAGCAGCCGGACCGCCGCCGGATCATTTGGCGAGGCCTCGATGATCCGGACAATGCTCATCCCGGTCAGGCTCCCAAGTTCACCGCGCTCAAGCAGCGAGCGACCGCGTCGCGAGCGTTAGCGCCCCTAAGATTAGTGCCGGAAGACACGCACGCCGGTGAAGGCCATGGCGATGCCCTTTTCGTCGGCGGCGGCGATGACCTCGGCGTCGCGCATAGACCCCCCCGGCTGGATCACCGCCGTGGCGCCCGCGGCCACCGCTTCCAGCAGGCCGTCGGCGAACGGGAAGAAGGCTTCCGACGCGCAGGCCGAACCCTCGGCCAGCGACTGGGCCAGCCCCTTGGCTTCACCGGCTTCCCTGGCGCGGATGGCGGCGATGCGGGCGCTGTCGCGGCGGTTCATCTGGCCGGCCCCGATGCCCGCCGTCTGGCCGTCCTTGGCGTAGACGATGGCGTTGGACTTGACGTGCTTGGCCACGGTGAAGGCGAACAGCATGTCCTGGATCTCGGTCGGCGTCGGCTGGCGGCGCGTGACGATCTTCAGGTCGGCGGGCTTGATCAGCGAGCGGTCACGCGACTGCACCAGGAAGCCGCCGGCGACCGAGCGGAACACCTCGCCCGCGCCGTGCGGGTCGGGCAGGCCGTCGGTGATCAGCAGGCGCAGGTTCTTCTTGGCGGCGAAGACTTCTTTCGCTTCCTCGTCGGCGCCCGGGGCGATGACGACCTCGGTGAAGATGTCGGTGATCGCGCGGGCGTCGGCGCCGTTCAGCGGGCGGTTGACGGCGATGACGCCGCCGAAGGCCGAGACGGCGTCGCATTCCAGCGCGCGGGCATAGGCTTCCGACAGATCCTTGCCGACGGCCACGCCGCAGGGGTTGGCGTGTTTGACGATGACGACGGCAGGCTGTTCGAACTCGGCCACCAGTTCATAGGCGGCGTCGGCGTCGGCGATGTTGTTGTAGCCCAGCTCCTTGCCCTGGATCTGGGTCGCATAGGCCACGCCCGGACGGCGCTCGCCGGTGCGGTAGAAGGCGCCCGACTGATGCGGGTTCTCGCCGTAGCGAAGGGTCTGGGCCAGCGAGCCGGCGATCGATTTGCGGGCCGGGGCCTCGTCCTCGACCTGCTGGGCGAACCAGCCCGAGACGGCGGCGTCATAAGCGGCGGTACGGGCGAAGGCGCGGGCGGCCAGACGCTTGCGCAGCTCCAGCGAGGTGGCGCCGTCGGCCTTCAGGGCCTCCAGAACCTGGTCGACCGCATCCTTGTCGACGCAGACGGCGACATAGCCATGGTTCTTCGAGGCCGAACGGATCATCGCCGGGCCGCCGATGTCGATGTTCTCGACTGCCGCCTCGAAACCGCCGCCCGAGGCCACGGTGGCCTCGAACGGATAGAGGTCGATCCAGGCAATATCGATGCCGCCTATGCCGTGCTCGGTCATGGCCTGGGCGTGGGACGGCTCGTCCCGCACGCCCAGCAGGCCGCCGTGCACCACCGGGTGCAGGGTCTTGACCCGGCCGTCCATCATTTCCGGGAAGCCGGTCAGATCGGCCACGTCCTTCACCGGCAGGCCGAAGCCGGCGATGGCGGCGCGGGTGCCGCCGGTCGAGACCAGTTCGACGCCCAGATCGTGCAGGGCGCGCGCGGCGTCTTCCAGCCCCGTCTTGTCGCTCAGCGAAATCAGGGCGCGCTTCGGCGCCACGCGGTTCGGCGCGGGGGGAAAGTCGGGAGCGGCGGGCATGGCGACGTCCGTGATCTGGAATGGGGTCGGGGAGACGCGCGGGGCTCTAGCACTGTCCGGGCAAGGATTGAACCGGGCAGGGCCGTTTGGGTGCGGAAATCGACCGAACGGACGGGGTCCTACGCCGGCGCCTTCTCGTCTGGACGCAGGGTCAGGACGCGGACACCGGTCTTGGTCACCGCCACCGTATGCTCGAACTGGGCCGACAGCTTTCCGTCGATGGTGGTGACGGTCCAGCCGTCGTCGCCGGTCTCCACGCCCGCGCGGCCCTGGTTGATCATCGGCTCGATGGTGAAGGTCATGCCCTCGCGCAGGGTCAGCCCCTTGCCGGGTCTGCCGAAATGCAGGACCTGCGGGTCTTCGTGCATCTCGCGCCCGATGCCGTGGCCGCAATAGTCGCGCACCACGGAATAGCCGGCCTTCTTGGCATGGCTCTCGATGGCGTGGCCGATGTCGCCCAGGGTCGCGCCGGGCTTCACCGCGCGAATGCCCTTCCACAGGGCCTCATAGGTGGTCCGCACCAGCCGCCGGGCCGCCGCCGGGACCTCGCCGATCATATAGGTCTTGGAGGAGTCGGCGATGAAGCCGTTCTTCTCCAGAGTGATGTCCAGATTGACGATATCGCCGTCCTTGAGGATCTCGGTCTGCGACGGGACGCCATGGCAGACGACGGCGTTGATCGAGCAGTTCAGCACGAAGCCATAGTCGTACTGTCCCTTGGACGCGGGCCGGGCCTTCAGCTCGTCGACGATATAGGTCTCGACCAGATCATTGACCTGCATCGTGCTCATGCCCGCCAGCGACAAGCTGTCCAGATGGGTGAAGACCGACGCCAGCAGGCGGCCGGACTCGGCCATCAGCTCAATCTCTTGCGGGGTCTTGATCATGCCGCGACGCCCGAGGGTTCCGGCGCCGTCACGCCCGCCGCCCGCAGCTCGCGCGCCGAGAGCTCCTGAAAGGTCAGGCCCGGGTTCAGTTCGCCCAGCATGCCGATCCTGATCCAGAAGGCGGCCTGCCCATTGATCGACCGGCACGACGCCTTGCTGGCCCGCCGCAGCTGCTCGTGCAACTCGTCCTCGATGTTGACGATGCCCATGGGGCGCTCCCGAATATACGTTTCGTACATGTTGTATATCGTTGCGAGCAGGTGGCGGGAAGACCTCAGGCCAGGTCGCTGAAATCGACCACCGTCACCGGCGCCCGGCCCATGGCCGCCAATGCCTTGCGGAACTGATCCTGCGTCATCGCCGTGGTGGCGGTGTTGGTCAGGGGGTGGAAGTTGACGATCTCGGCGTCCCACAGGGCCTTGTCGAGGATGAAGCTCACCCGCTGGTCCGGGTCGTTGATCAGCCCCAGCGCCGTCACCGAGCCGGGGCGGACGCCCAGGGTCTCGTAGAGCAGATGCTCATTGCCGAAGGACAGGCGGTCCGAACCGATGGTCTTCGGCGCCCGCTTCAGATTGACCACCGTGTCCTGCCGGGCCGAGATCAGCCACAGCTTCCCCTTCTTGTCCTTGAGGAACAGGTTCTTGGTGTGGGCGCCCGGCATGGCCGCCTTGAGCTCCAGCCCCTCCTCGACGCGGAAGACGGCGGGGTGGTCATGAGTGACCTGTTCGACGCCCTGTTCGGCCATCCACGCCAGCAGGTGGTCGCGGTCGTAGGCGGGTTCGGGGGCGGTCGTCTTGTCTTCGGTCATGGCGGTTCGGTAGGGAGGAGGACGATTTCGCTTACCTGCCGGAGGCCGCCCATGGAACTGGAATGCTATCCGATGACACCCCAGCCGCCGGATCTGGTGCCCGGCCGGGTGTCGCGCGACTGGATGGACGCCTTCGCCAGTCGTCACCCCTATCGCTGCCTGCCGCTGAACATGGCCAACACCACGGGCTGGGAAATCCTGTGCCCGCTGACCTTCACGGCGGAATGGAACGGCGGACCGTCGCAGACCGACATCGTCATCACGCCCGAGCGGCCGACGCCGCATCTGCACCACTTCGTCACCTCGCACTTCTCTCGCGGGGTGCTGACCCTGCATCCTCAGTATCTGTTCCGGACGCCGCCGGGCTGGGGGATGCTGGCGGGGGGCGCGCCCAACCACGTCAAGGACGGCATCCAGCCGCTGACCGGCCTGATCGAGACCGACTGGCTGCCCTTCCCCTTCACCATGAACTGGATTTTCACCCGTCCGGGGAAGGTGAAGTTCGAGCGGGGCGAGCCCTTCTGCTTCATCACCCCGTTCGAACACCGCAAGGTCGAGACCCTTGAGCCGGTGATCCGGACCCTGGACTCCAATCCCAATATGAAGGGCCAGTACGACGCCTGGCTGAAGGCGCGCAGCGAGTTCAACCACGCCCTCGCGGCGGGTGATCCCGAGGCCGTGAAGGAGCAGTGGCAGCGGTTCTACTTCAAGGGCGAGATCCCCCAGAACCTCGGCACGGCCCCGGCCAGTCACACCAACAAGCGGCGGCTGAAGTCGCCCCGTGTGGGGCTCTGAGGCGTGACTATCGGCTAGTGGCGAGTTCGCTGTAGCCATCATCGAGCCACCAATGAGAAGCCCCGCCCGGATCACCGAGCGGGGCTTTTTCTGTCTGGACCGCGAAAGGCTTAGCCTGATCCACTAGCCACTGATCAGCCGCGCGGAACGCGGGGACCGAGGTTGTTGATCACCTCGCGGGCGTCGAAGGCGTTCGGATCGCCGGCGGGCTTGGCGCCGCGGCCCAGGACGACTTCGGCGGTGGCTTCGAAACGATCAATCTCACGAACGTCGAAGTTCGGGCCGAACGGGTCACGATAGCCCCACGGGCTCCAGTAGCCGCGGCGGTAGTAGCGCCACGACGGACCCCAGAAGGGGCTATACCGGTCATAGTAGAAGGGATCGGGCGAGGCGCTGAGGCGGACGTCGCGATCGGTGGCGCGGTTCACGGTGGCGAACCAGTCGTGACCGCTTTCAACGGTCAGTTCGGCGGCGCGCAGCAGCAGCGACATCTCGACCTGCTCGCGCGAGGTCACCGAATTGCCGGCGAACGACACGCGGAAACGGTCGGCGTCGACACGCTGTTCGGAATAGCCGTAGCGGCTGTTGGGACCGGCCGGGCCGTAGGGAGTGGCCGTGGCGCAGGCGGACAGGGCGAGCGCCGCCGCCGTCACCAGCAGCACGGGCTTGAGGAAACGGGTGTTCATGGGATGCTCCTTGACGCTCTATAAAGCGCCCTGTCGGCTGAACGGGACATGAACAAACCGGTTCCCCGGATCAACAAGCCCTTATAAACGCGAAAGAATAAGCACGGCGGCGGCGATGAGGAGAGCGCCGGTCAGAAAGGCGAAGCCTTTACGGAACCTAGGTTCTGACATGCGTCTCGACAAGGCCGCACCGCCAAGGCCGTAGGCGGACATGCTGATCACATCCATGCCGATGGCCGCCATGGCGAACATGGCCAGCTGGGGCGCGGCGGGCCGGTTGACGTCGATGAAGGGCGGCAGGACGGCGGTGAAGAACAGAATGGCCTTGGGATTGGCGATCTGGACCATGAAGCCGTCGATCAGGGCGCTGCGGCCCATCTTCACGGTCGGGGCGTCGGGATCGGCGGCGGTGGCGAAGCCGCCGCGCAGGGCCTTCACGCCCAGCCAGCCGACATAGAGCGCCCCGGCGATCGAGATGAAGCGGAAGACGTCGGGAAAGGCCGAGACGAGGGCGCCGAGGCCCAGGGCCGCCGCGCCGAACCAGACCAGGGTGGCGGCGTTCATGCCGACCACGCCCAGCAGGGCTCCGGCCTTGCCGCGCTGGACGCCGTTGGCGACCGAGAAGACGTTGGCCGGTCCGGGCGTGACAGCCATCACGGCCATCACCCCCAGAAAGGTGACGTAGAGGGGCGGATCGACGGGCAGGCTGGTCATGGCCCGATGTCAGGCCGCGACCGCCCCCGGTCAAGTCGGCTGGATCAGTCGGCGCCGTTGCGGGCCGGGGCCGAAGCCGGAGCCTCGAGCGCCTCATCGTCGCCCATATGGACGCTGATTTCGCCCCCCGAGGCTTCGTCAATGGCGTCCAGCGCCTCCCCGACGGCGTACTGGGCCACAAGGCCGTAGGTGGCCATGTGCTCCGGATCGTTCGAAGCCCAGGCGCCGTTGGTCGCCATGCCGCCCGCCATCTGCATGACGCCGGATTCCTCAACGGCGTCCATGGCGTCCGCGACGAGGGCCTCGACGTCGATGTCCGCCAGGGCGCCGCCAAGCAGGGAGCCGACATTTTCGGACACCACGGCGGTGAAGGCGGCGACGTCGGGCTGATACTCCGCCCACACGGCGGCGATCTGGAGCTTCTTCTGCGCCTCGGTCAGGTTAGCGTCGTCCTTGATGGCCTCGGCGCGTTCGCCATAGGCTTCCATGCGGGCCTCGAACCGCTCGGCGGCGGCTTCAATGGCCGCTTCCGCCACGTCGGTGGACGACGGGGCGGCTTGCGGCGACGACTGCGGCTCGCCCGCCAGGGCGGCGGACAGCGGCAGGACGGCGAGGGCGGCGGCGAGGGAGAGGGCCTTGATCATCGAAGGGCTCCGGGAAAATCAGGCCCCGAACCTCCGCCTGTCGCGGCCCTCGCTCAAGTGAAATCGCGGTAAGGCTTACTCGCCCTCGGCTTCACCGGTCAGCAGGGCCTGGGCGATCTGGGTGTTGATCATGCCGCCGACCATGGACGCGGCCTGGGCGGCTTCCTCCGGCTCGGCGCCCTCGGCGCTGGCCTTGTAAAGCACCAAGGCCTGAACCGCGGCGGAGAATTCGTCGAGGGTCGACTGGTGCTCGGCCAGCAGGGCGCGAACCTGCGTTTCCTTGTCCGCGGCGGACAGGCTGGCGTCGGCGCGAATGGCGGCGGCGCGCGGCTTGATGGCCTCCATCATCGCTTCCAGCGGCTGGGCGGCGGCCTCGACGCGGGCGGTCAGGGCGACTTCTTCCGGGCTCGCCTGGGCCGGAGTGGCAGGCGCCGCCGGGGGCGCGGGCGGCGCGGCCGGGGCGTCCTGGGCGAAGGCGGGAGAGGCGAAGGCCAGGGTAGCGGCGGCGGCGAGGGTCAGGCGGATCGACATGCGGGAGCTCCGGCGCTCCCGGTGGAAGGAGCAGGCGGTCACCGTGGCGCCTTACAGTCGATCAGGCCAGCGCCACAATAACCTTTTGCGCTCCGTCGGGCCGAACTAGGGTTCGGGACATGCGCCAGACGGCCCTGATCCTGTTCGCCCTGCTCGCCCTCGTCGCGGCCCCGCCCACCGCCGGCCAATCCGCCGCGCGCAGCTATGCGGTCGAAGGCGAGTGCGGCGGCTGGCCGGCGACCCGGGTCGGCATGGCGCCGGGTTATTGTCTCGGCCTGATCTGGCAGCGTGGCGGCGAGGGGCCGCGTATGCCCCGCACCCTGTTCGAGCTGGATGGCGGCGACTGGCTGGTCGCGGACCTTGGAACCTGGGACGCCGGGCGGGGAGCGCTGTGGCGGCTGTCGATGGCTTCGGGTCAGGCGCGATGGACGCGGCTGCTGACGGGCCTGTCCATGCCGCATACGATCGCGCGGGGGCCGGACGGCCGCCTCTATATCGCGGAGATGAGCCGGATCTTCGCCTTCGACCCGGCCCGCCCCGACCGCACGGCTGTGGTGGTCCAGGGCCTGCCTGACAACCGGCTGCACGAGAACCGGCACCCTCTGTCCAGCTTCGTCTTCGACGCCGACGGGGCGCTTCTGGTCAATGTCGGGGCGCCGTCCGACCGGTGCCTGGACATCCGGGGCGCGCCGAACTGGAATATCGCCGGCCTGTGCGCGGAGAATGACGACCAAGCCATGGTGCGGCGCTACGCTTATCTGGGGAGCGGCCGCTGGAGCGCGGACTGGACGCCTTGGGCGACGGGGCTGAGGAATTCGGTCGCCATGGTGCGGCACGCTTCAGGGGCAATCTATCAGGCGGAGAACTCCGTCGACCTGACGACGCCAGACCGGCCGTTCGACGAGATCAACCGGTTGACGCGGGGGAGCGATCACGGCTGGCCCTATTGCACCGACATGGCGACCGCGATGCCGGGCTGGACGGCGCGTCAGGCCCGGTGCGGGTCACGGACCGCGCCGTTCTCCCTGTTGCCGCCCCACGCGGCGCCCCTGTCGATGCTCTACTACGACGGGGCGATGTTCCCTGAGCTGAGGGGCCGGATGCTGATGAGCTGGCACGGCTATCGGCGGGCCGCGGGACGGGTCGTGGCGATAGAGACCGATGCCGACGGCGCGCCGCTGACGGATGTGCGGGCGCGCTACGCCATCTATCCGCGCGGCTCCCTGCCTTATCCGGTCGCCGCGCCCGCGCCCCGGGCCCGGGTGCTGACGCCGGGCTGGAACGCACAGGCGGGCCGACATCCCATGGGGGCGCCGGTCGGTCTGGCCGTGGCGCGTGACGGTTCGATCTGGATCGCGGACGATCGCAACGCGGCCATCCTCAGGATCGCGCGCCGCCCCGCCTGATCAGCCCTTGTTGCGGACGTCCCGCTTGCCCAGCACGCGCAGGCGCAGGGCGTTCAGCTTGATGAAGCCCTCGGCGTCGTGGTGGTCGTAGGCCTGCACGCCTTCCTCGAAGGTGACCAGGTCCTGATCGTACAGGCTCTGCTCGCTCTCGCGGCCGATGATGGTGACATTGCCCTTGTAGAGCTTGACCCGGACCGTGCCCGACACCTTGGCCTGCGAGTGGTCGATGGCGGCCTGCAGCATCTCGCGCTCCGGCGAGAACCAGAAGCCGTTGTAGATCAGGTGGGCGTACTTGACCGCCAGCTCGTCCTTCAGGTGCATGGCGCCGCGGTCGAGGGTGATCGATTCGATGCCACGGTGGGCGGCCAGCAGGATGGTGCCGCCGGGGGTCTCGTAGACGCCGCGCGACTTCATGCCGACGAAGCGGTTCTCGACCAGGTCCAGACGACCCACGCCGTTGTCGTGGCCATACTGGTTCAGGGCGGTCAGGATGGTGGCCGGGCTCATCGCCTCGCCGTTGATCGAGACGGCGTCGCCCTTTTCGAAGCCGATGGTGATGACGGTCGGCGTGTCCGGCGCGTCTTCCGGCGAGATGGTGCGCTGGTGGACGAACTCGGGGGCCTCGACCGCCGGGTCTTCCAGCACCTTACCCTCGGAAGAGGAGTGCAGCAGGTTGGCGTCGACCGAGAACGGCGCTTCGCCGCGCTTGTCCTTGGCGATCGGGATCTGGTGTTTCTCGGCGAAGTCCAGCAGGGCCTCGCGGCTGCGGAACTCCCACTCGCGCCAGGGCGCGATGACGTGGATGTCCGGGTCCAGGCCATAGTAGCCCAGCTCGAAGCGGACCTGGTCGTTACCCTTGCCGGTGGCGCCGTGACAGACGGCGTCGGCGCCGACCATCTTGGCGATCTCGATCTGGCGCTTGGCGATGAGCGGCCGCGCGATCGAGGTGCCCAGCAGGTACTGGCCCTCATAGACGGTGTTGGCGCGGAACATCGGGAAGACGAAGTCGCGCACGAACTCTTCGCGCAGGTCGTCGATGAAGATGTTCTCGGGCTTGATGCCCAGCTTCAGCGCCTTCTCGCGCGCCGGCCCCAGCTCCTCGCCCTGGCCCAGATCGGCGGTGAAGGTGATGACCTCCGCGCCGTACTCGGTCTGCAGCCACTTCAGGATGATCGAGGTGTCCAGACCGCCGGAATAGGCCAGCACGACCTTCTTGACGGACTTCTTCGGAGCGGAGGACGACGACATGGGCAGGATCCTTCGGCGAACGCGGGGAGGCGCTCTTCATATTTGGCGCGCTTAAAGGGCCTGACGCCCCGCGATGCAAGGGCGGGATTGGGGCGCGGGTCCGTTTTTAGGGGGGCTGGTTCGCGGGTGGACCGGGCGTCGGCGACGGCGAACTCGCATCCGATGAATTCTTCTGTGGATTCTTGCGGCCCCGCATCTCGGACAGGCGAGGCTGTTATGGGCATAACTCAATGAAAGATCGCGGCTTTACAAACGAACCCGCGTTCGCCGGGTAAGATTCGGTCAATGTCTCGGAAGGGGGGCCTTAAGCATTCATGCGCAAGGTAGGGTCGTGATCCCCAACCGCGCCCCGTCCCCGGTCGAGAAGCTGGCTATTGCCGTCGTGCATCAGCCGGAACGCGCCATGCCCGCGCCCGCCGGCGCGCGCGAAGAGGCCCTGCGGTTCCTGCTCCAGACCGCCGCCGACGCCGGCGTCACCGTGGTGGCCAGCAAGCCGGACGGGGATGGCGAACGCTGGCTAGGCCAGGCCTGGCCCTTCCCGTCGCCGTTCAAGGTCACTGTCCGCACCGTCTCCATCGAGGAGGGCGTCGATCGGGTCGAGGCCCGCGCCCGCCGCTCGCTCGAGCGTATGGGCCTGCCGCGCGGCGACACCCTTCTGGCCTCCAGCGCCTCGGATCTGGTCGGGGCCGAGGGCCGCGCCCTGTGGGACCGGATGCAGGGGCTCAAGGCGCGGGGCCTGTTCCGCCGCATCGGTTTCTGCGCCACCGTCGATGACGGCCCGGCCCTCTTGGCCCGCCGCTTCCAGCCGGACGTGGTCCAGCTGCCGTGCAGCCTGCTGGACCAGCGCGCGCACCGCTCGGGCGCCATCGACGAGATCGCCGATCTGGGCGCCGACATCCATCTGTCGTCGGTCTTCGCCGGCGGGCTCATGTTCATGAGCGGCGACGCCCTGCCGCCCGCCATGGCTCACCATGCGCCCCAACTGTCGCGGATCCGCCGTCGTCTGGCCGAGGCTCGCGTCGATCCGATGCAGGCGACCCTGGCCTATACGCTGAACCTGCCCAACGTCGCCGCCGTGGTGGCCAGCGCCGCCTCGGCCGCCGAACTGCGCGCGGTCATCGCCGCCGCCCACGCCCCGACGCCGAACCTCGACTGGCAGACGATGCAACTGGAGCATCCGGTCGCCCCCGCCGCCGGTTCCCGCGCCCGGATCAGCAGCGCCGCCTGATCAGTCTCGCGTAAAGGCTCCTGTGAGTGTCGCCCGCATTCCGCTTGAGCGGAAACGCGGCTTCCTTCACCCTGCGGCGCTCCCATGAACGCTCCCCTCGCTCACCCGCCGCAAACCGACGCCGTCCCGTCCGTGGAGGGCGCGACGCCTTTCATGGCGCAATATCTAACGGCCAAGGCCGGGCAGCCGGACGCCATCCTTTTCTTCCGGATGGGCGACTTCTACGAGCTGTTCTTCAAGGACGCCGAGATCGCCGCCGCCGCCCTGGGCATCACTCTGACCAAGCGGGGCAAGCATCAGGGCGAGGACATCCCCATGGCGGGCGTGCCGGTGCACGCCCTGGACGGCTATCTGGCCCGTCTGATCCGGCAGGGCTTCAAGGCCGCCATCTGCGAACAGCTGGAAGATCCGGCCGAGGCCAAGAAGCGCGGCTCCAAGTCGGTGGTGCAGCGCGGCGTCGTCCGCGTCGTCACCCCCGGCACCCTGACCGAGGACAGTCTGCTGGATGCGCGCGGCGCCAACCGGCTGGCCGCCGTGGCGGTACGCAAGGGCCGGGCCGCCGTGGCCGTGGTCGAGCTGTCGGCCGGGGCGGTCGATGTGGTCGCCTGTCCGCTGGAAGACCTCGGCGCGACCCTGGCCTCCTTCCGCCCGTCCGAGGTTCTGGTCCCCGACCGTCTGTTTTCCGATGAGGACACGAAGGACGCCCTGAACGGTTCCGGCGGCGTGGTTCAGGCCCTGCCTCAGGCTCTGGCCGAGCCGGTCGGGGCCAAGGTGCGGGTCGAGCGCCTTTATGGCGTCGCTTCGCTGGACGGTTTCGGCGCATTCGAGGAAGCCGAGGTCTCGGCGCTCGGCCTGATCGCCGCCTATCTGGAGACCACCCAGGCCGGAAAGATTCCCGCCGTGACCCCGCCGCGCCGCTCGGGCGACATCGGCTTCCTGGCCATCGACCCGGCGACCCGACTGAGCCTCGAGATCGACCGCACACAGCGCGGCGAGCGGGAGGGTTCGCTGCTAGCCTGTATTGATCGTACCGTGACCTCGGGTGGCGCGCGGGCCTTGGCCGAGCGGATCGCCCGCCCCCTGCGCGACCCCATCGCCATCAACCATGGACTCGATGCGGTTGAATGGCTGCTGGAGCGCCGCGATCTGCGCCGTGACCTCCGCGACGGGCTGAAGGCGTCGTCGGATGTGGCCCGGGCCGTGTCGCGACTGGTGCTGGGCCGGGGCGGTCCGCGCGATCTGGCCGCCATCCGCAACGGCCTGTCCATCGCCGAGGGCATCGCGGGCCTGTTCCCGCCGGTTGCCGATCCCCTGACCGGGCCGCCGCCGCGCATCGCCGCCTGCGTCGACCGCCTGACCCTGACGCCCGATCTGGGTCGCCTGCTGGTCGATCTGGCCGAGGGTCTGGTCGCCGAGCCGCCGCATCTGGCGCGCGACGGCGGCTTCGTGAACCCCGACTTCCGACCCGAACTGGATGAGGCCCGCCGCCTGCGCGACGACAGCCGCCGGGTCGTGGCCGACCTGGAGGCGCGCGCCGTCGCCGAGGCCGGGGTCGCCTTCAAGATCAAGCACAACGCCGTGCTGGGCTATTTCCTCGAGACCAGCGCCAAGGCCGCCGAGCCCCTGCTGCGCCCGACCGGCGAAAGCCCCTTCATTCATCGCCAGACCTTGGCCAATCAGGTCCGCTTCACCACGGTCGAACTGTCGGAGCTGGACGCCAAGATCAGCCAGGCGGGTCACCGCGCCCTAGCCATCGAGGGCGAGACCTTCGAGATCTGGCGGCGCACCGTTCAGTCCCTGTCGCAGCCGCTTCAGGCGGTGGCCGAGGCCCTGGCCGAACTGGACGCCCACGCCGCCCTGTCGGAATGGGCCGAAGAGGTCGGGGCCGTGCGTCCTCACGTCGACGACACCCTCTGCTTCGAGATCACCGCCGGGCGTCACCCGGTGGTCGAGGCGGCGGTGAAGGCGCAGGGCGATCCCTATACGCCGAACGACTGTCGTCTCGACGGCTCCGGCGCCGGCTGCGCCCGGCTGAGCATCGTCACCGGCCCCAACATGGCCGGTAAGTCGACCTTCCTGCGCCAGAACGCCCTGCTGGTGGTGCTGGCCCAGGCCGGCGCCTTCGTGCCCGCCAAGGCCATGCGGCTGGGCGTGGTCGACCGGCTGTTCTCCCGCGTCGGGGCGGGAGACGATCTGGCCCGCGGGCGTTCCACCTTCATGATGGAGATGGTCGAGACCGCCGCCATCCTGACGCAGGCCACCGAGCGTTCGTTTGTGGTGTTGGACGAGATCGGTCGGGGCACCGCCACCTACGACGGTCTGGCCATCGCCTGGGCCACGGCGGAGGCCCTGCACGACCGCAATCGCGCGCGCACCCTCTTCGCCACCCACTATCACGAGCTGGCCAGCCTTGAGACGCGGCTGGCCCACGTCTGCAACCTGTCCATGAAGGCCAAGGAGTGGAATGGGGAGCTGATCTTCCTCCACGAGGCCGCGCCGGGTGCCGCCGACCGCTCCTACGGGGTGCAGGTGGCCAAGCTGGCGGGCGTGCCCGGCCCCGTGGTGGCCCGTGCCCGAGAGGTGCTGGATCGTCTGGAAAGCGACAAGGCCGCTGGCGCCAATCTGAACGACCTGCCGCTGTTCGCGGTGCAGGAGCCACCCGCGCCGGAGCCGGTGCGGTCTTCCGCCGTGGATGACGCCCTGATGGGGATCGAGCCCGACGAACTGACCCCGCGCGAGGCGCTGGAAGCTCTGTATCGTTTAAAGGGGCTGTCCAAGGGATCGGCGGGCCGTTGACCCAGACCCTCGACGCCCGGCTGGCCGAGGCCGTCGAGGCGTCGGATGTCCGCAAGGCGGTGGCGGCCCTGCTGCGCGAAAGCTGGGACGCCGGACGCGCCCGGGCTGCGCGACGACTGGAGGCGGGCGAGGAGGGGGTCGCGGTCGCGCGCCTCTATTCCGACGCCGCTGACGACATGCTGACGGCCCTGTGGCGGTTCACGACGGATGTGTTGTATCCGGCGCCCAACCCCACCGAGGCTGAGCGGTTGAGCCTGATCGCCGTCGGCGGTTATGGCCGGGGGGTGCTGGCGCCCTTCTCCGATCTGGACCTGCTGTTCCTGCGCCCGTGGAAGTCGATCCCGCGCTCCGAACAGGTGATCGAGTTCATGCTCTATGTCCTGTGGGATTTGGGGGTGAAAGTCGGGCAGGCGGCGCGGTCGGTGGATGAGTGCCTGGCGCTCGCGAAGACCGACATGACGGTCCGCACGGCCCTGCTGGAGGCCCGGCCTCTAGCGGGCGATCAGGCGCTGGCCGATGATTTCATCGCCCGCTTCCGCGCCTATGTGGTCAAGACCGACCCCCGGCCCTTCATCGCCGCCAAGCTGGAGGAACGGAACGTCCGCCACCAGAAGACCGGCGCCGTCCGCTACCGGGTCGAGCCCAATGTGAAGGACGGCAAGGGCGGGCTGCGCGACCTGAACACCCTGTTCTGGATCGCCCGCTCCCTGGCGCCGGACAGTCCGCTGGGCGCCCGGGTCATGGACGACCTCCTAACCCCGCGCGAGCGGCGGACGTTCGAGGAATCCTTCGACTTCCTGTGGCGGACGCGGGCGCATCTGCATCTGGTCGCGGGCCGGGCCGAGGAGAAGCTGACCTTCGATCTCCAGCCCGAGGTCGCCCGCCGCATGGGCTGGCAGGGGCGGGGCGATGAGCCGGCGGTGGAGCGGTTCATGCGCCGCTATTTCCTCGTGGCCCGCGACGTCGGCGCCCTGACCCGGGCCACCTCTGCCAAGCTGGAGGCGCGCCACCAGAAGCCGACGATGAGCCTGTCGCGCCTGATCCCGGGCCGGAAGAAGAACCTCGGGGTCGAGGGCTTTGTCGAGGTTTCGGGCCGCCTGTCGGTCACTGGGCCGGAGGTGTTCGCCGCCGATCCGACCAAGCTGCTGATCCTGTTCCGCACAGCCGATGAGCATGATCTGGACCTGCACCCGGACGCCTTCTCGGCGGTCACGCGGTCGCTGTCGCTGGTCACCCCATCCCTGCGCCGCGACGCCGAGGCGACCCGCGCCTTCCTCGACATCCTGACGGGTCAGCGGCCCTATCGCGTGCTGACCCTGATGAACGAGACGGGCCTGCTGGGCCGGTTCCTGCCCGAATGGGGGCGGATCGTCGGCCAGACCCAGTTCAATATGTATCATGCCTTCACGGTGGACGAGCACACGCTTCAGGCCATCGGCATCATCAACGACATCTGGCGCGGCAAGCTGGAAGCCGAGCATCCGACCGCGACGGAGATCGTCCACCGCATCGACGATTTCGAGGCCCTGATGCTGGCCATGCTGCTGCATGACGTCGGCAAGGGTGGCGACCGGGGGCAGCTTGAGGACGGCGCCATCGCCGCCCGTCGCGCCTGTGACCGGCTGGGCATCGATCCGCGCCGGACCGAGTTCGTGGTTTGGCTGGTCCGCAACCATCTGGCCCTCAGCGACTACGCCCAAAAGCGCGACGTGTCCGACCCGGCGACGGTGCGGGCCTTCGCCGAGTTGGTCGGCGATCCCGAGCGCCTGCGCACCCTGCTGGTCCTGACCGTGGCGGATGTCCGCGCCGTCGGGCCGGGGGTCTGGAACGGCTGGAAGGGCCAGCTGATGCGCGATCTCTACCAGCGCACCGAGGCCGTCTTCCGGGGCGAGGACGTGACCCGCGCCGATCCCCTGGCCGATTTCCCAGAACTGGTCGCCCGCGCCGGGTCTTCGGGCGCGGCGGCCAGCGTCGTCGCCGAACGCAAGGGAGACGAGGGCAGTGAGCCCCTGGCCGCCGCCCGCGTCGCCGTCGCTGCCAAGGACCGGCCCGGCCTGTTCGCCGATCTGGCCGCCGCCCTCGCGGCCGGGGGCGCGGATGTCGTCGGCGCCCGGGTCGCCACCGCCGGGGACGGCACGGCGCTGGACGTGTTCGAACTGCAGGACGGATCCGGCGCGCCCTACGGCCAGGCCGAGCCGCGTCGCCTGACCCGGCTGGTGACGGCGCTGGAGCGCGCAGCCCTGGGCGACGCCGGAGCCGCCCCGCCCGAGCCACAACCCAATCCGCGCCGCGCCGCCTTCGACGTGCGCCCCGTCGTGCTGATCGATCTGGATGAAAGCCCCGATGCGGCGGTGATCGAACTGTCCGGCGCGGACCGGCCCGGCCTGCTGGCCGAGCTTTCGCGCATGTTGACTGACCACGGCCTGTCGATCCGCTCGGCCCATATCGCCGGCTTCGGCGAGCGGGCGGTGGACAGCTTCTACGTGACCGACGCCAAGGGGAAACGCCCTAAGGCGGGACCGAAACTGGAGCGGCTGCGCGAAGCGCTCGAGGCCGTTCTGGACCGCCGCGACGCCAATGGCCGCTCGGTTTCCGCCCCGGTCCGCGCCAGCCTGCGCGACGTCTCTGAATTCGGCCGGAAACGGCCCGTATCGCCTCGGCCTGAAGCGCGCTAATCCAGCGTCTCACGCCCCCTTCGAGAACCCGATGAGCCTCGCCCGAAACACCCTGGTGCAAGCGACCCTGACCCTGGGGAGCCGCATCCTCGGTTTCGCCCGCGATCTGGTCCTGTCGGCGCGGTTCGGCCAGGGGCCGATGATGGACGCCTTCACCACGGCGTTGATGCTGCCCAACATGTTCCGCCGCCTGTTCGCTGAGGGCGCCTTCGCCCAAGCCTTCGTGCCGATCTACGGGGGGGTGCGCGAGCGCGAGGGCGAAGAAGCCGCCGCCGTCACCGCCTCCGAGGCGCTCAGCTTCATGTTCGCCGTCGTCGCCGGCTTCTGCATCCTGCTGCAGGTGTTGATGCCGTGGATCATGCCGGTGCTGCTGTCGGCCTGGAAGGACGACGCGGGCGTCATGCATGCCGCCGTCACCGCCGCCCAGCTGACCATGCCCTATCTGGCCTGCATGACCATCGCGTCGCTGCTGTCGGGCGTACTCAACACCAGCGGCAGGTTCGCCCTGTCTGCAGGGGCGCCGGTCTTCCTCAACCTGTGCACCCTCGTGCCCCTGCTGGCGCCGAGCCTCATCCCGATGAGCCAGCCCCACACCCTGATGGCGGTCAGCGCCGCGGTGACGGTCTCGGGCGTACTGCAGGCGGGCCTGCTGTGGTGGGGCGTGCGCCGTCTGGGCGTGCGGCTGAACCTGTCGTGGCCGCGCCTGACGGCGGGGGTCAAGAAGACCCTTATGCTGGCCATCCCCGGTGTCCTTGCCGGCGGCGCCCTGCAGATCAACTCCGTGGTCAGCCAGTTCCTGACCGGCTCGAACGAGGGCGCCCGCTCGGTGCTCTACAACGCCGACCGCCTGTACCAGCTGCCGCTCGGCCTGGTCGGCGTGGCCATCGGCCTGGCCCTGGTGCCGCGCCTGACCCGCGCCTTCGTCAGCGGCGACGATGAAGGCGGACGCCGGACCCTGGATGACGGCATCACCCTGTCGATGGCCTTCACCCTTCCCGCGGCGGTGGCCCTGTTCGTCATCCCCTTCTTCATCATGGACGCCACCGTGACCCGCGGCGCATTCACCAGCGCCGACGCCGCCCGCACCGCCGATGTCCTGCGCCAGTTCGCCTGGGGCGTCCCTGCCTTCGTCCTGGCCAAGGTCCTGACCCCGCCCTTCTTCGCGCGGCAGGACACGCGTCGCCCTATGATCTTCGCGGTCGCCTCGGTGGGTATCACCGTGGTGGTCGGTTCGGCCCTGTTTTTCCTGCTCCAGTCCATGGGCGCCGACGGCGTTCTCGGCCTGGCCATCGCCACCAGCCTATCGGCCTGGGTCAATGTGGCCCTGCTGGGCGGGACCCTGATCCGCGAGAACGCCTGGCGCGCCACCACGCCGTTCGTGTCCCGCCTGTCTCGCGTCCTGCTGGCCAGCGCGGTGATGGCGGGGGGGCTGCTGGCGGCGGGCATCGGCTATGAGACCCTCAGCCATGTCTTCCTCGCCAAGGAGGTCGCCGTGCTGGTCGTCTGCGGCGCCGGGGCCGCGCTCTACGGCCTCTGCCTGATCGTTTTCAGGGCGGTCAGCGTGGCCGAACTGAAGGCGGTGCTGCGTCGCGAACCCGGCGGTTCGATCTCCTCCGGTCTGGACTGACCGCCAGCGAGACGATAAGCGCGATGGAAATGACGATTTCGGGACCAACCTTCGCCGCCCGTCGATGGCGCCGCTGACCAACTCCAGCACCTTGCCGTGCGCGCTTCCGCGCGCCTGATACAGATTTCTCCCGAGTACCCGACCATGACCGATACCGTCCCGGCTCAATACACCGGCCCGCGCCGCATCCTGTCCGGCATCCAGGCCTCCGGCGCCCTGCACCTGGGCAACTATCTCGGCGCCCTGAAGCGTTTCACCCAACTGCAGGACACGGGCGCGCCCTGCTTCCTGTTCGTGGCCGACCTGCACGCCATCACCGTCTGGCAGGACCCGGCCCTGCTGACCGCCCAGACGCGTGAGATCGCCGCCGCCTATCTGGCCTCGGGGCTGGACCCGGCCAAGTCGGTGATCTTCCCGCAGTCGGCGGTGCGCGCCCACACCGAACTGGCTTGGATGTTCAACTGCGTCGCCCGCCTCGGCTGGCTGGATCGCATGACCCAGTTCAAGGAGAAGTCCGGCAAGCACAAGGAACGCTCGTCGGTCGGCCTCTACACCTATCCGGTGCTGCAGGCGGCGGACATCCTGCTCTACAAGGCCACCGAGGTGCCGACGGGCGAGGACCAGAAGCAGCACCTTGAGCTGACCCGCGACATCGCCGCCAAGTTCAACAACGACTTCAACGTCCCCGGCTTCTTCCCCCTGCCGGAACCCCTGACCCAGGGCCCTGCACCGCGCGTCATGAGCCTGCGCGACGGGGCGGCCAAGATGTCCAAGTCCGATCCGTCGGACGCCTCACGCATCAATCTGACCGACGACGCGGACACCATCGTCGCCAAGATCCGCAAGGCCAAGACGGATCCCGGCAACCTGCCGGAAGACGTCGAAGGCCTGAACGAACGGCCCGAGGCCAAGAACCTGGTCACAATCTATGCGGCGCTGGCCGACGAGACCCGGGAACAGGTCCTGCGCGAGTGGGGCGGCAAGGGCTTCGGCGCCTTCAAGCCTGCCCTGGCCGAACTGGCCGTGGCTTCCATGGCTCCGGTGACCGCCGAGATGCGCCGCCTGATGGCCGACACCGCCGAAATCGACCGCGTCCTCAAGGACGGCGCCGAACGCGCTTCGGCTATCGCCGATCCGGTGGTGGATGAGGTAAAGAGGATCATCGGTTTCTGGAGGGGATGAAACGATGATCGAACTGCTGCTGGCTTTGGCGAACAAACCGGCGGCGGTTCAGGAGGCGCAGGCTTCGCCTTTGAAGGTCGTGAACACGGCCTTCATCGTTGAACGACTGGCGCCACCCTTCGCGGCCAATATCCGGGTGGTGGTTCAGAACACGGGGACGGAGGCGGATGAACTCGTCGCCGTCTCCACGCCTCTGGGTGAACCGACGGCGTTCCGCACGGACGGGGATCTGTTCAGCCGCCAGGAGCCCGTGCCCCTGCCGATCCCGCTTCCCGCGCCGACGAACGGAGAGGCCTCCTACCTGCCGCTCATCGTCTGGGTGCCGGGTCTGGAGAACGGAAACTACCGCGAAACCGGCAGCAGCATCACCCTGCGGTTCGCGCGGGGCGGCGAGATCACCGTGCCGTTGACCCAGTCTTCGCCCGCGCCGCCTCCGGCGCGCTGAGACGCGATTTCCGGACCCGGCGTCGCTTCAAGGCTGGCGCGCCGGACGCGGTGGAGTAGGGAAGGGCCATGTCCGCTTCCCATCCCCTCGACCGCGCCGTCTGGAATGCTCTCAACAGCCGTCAGGCGCCCCTCTCGATCCGTGAGGGCGGGGTGGTTCGGTTCGATCCGGCCTATGCCACCTTCGCCGCCGCCGGTCCCGAGGCGACGCCGGAGGACTGGACGGCGTTGGCCCGCGCGACCGGCCCCCTCGCCCTGTTCGAGACCGATCCCGTCATCCCGCCCAGTCTGACGGAGACGGCCCGCATCGACTGTCTGCAGATGACGGCGACCGCGATCACCGCCAGCGGGCGCCGCCAGATCGCCTTCGAGCCCCTAGCCGACTCCGACGGGCCCGACATGCTGGCCCTGGCCACCCTGACCCAGCCGGGTCCCTTCTTCTCGAAGACCCACCGGCTCGGTCCCTTCATCGGCATCCGGCGCGAGGGGGTGCTGGTCGCCATGGCGGGCGAGCGGCTGAACCTCGACGGGTTCAGCGAGGTCAGCGGCGTTTGCACCCACCCGGACCATCGCGGCCACGGCTATGCGGGCGCCCTGATGCGCGCCGTGGGCCAGCGGATTCTGGACCGTGGCGACACGGCCTTCCTGCACGCCCGGATCGGACATGCGGCCACTATCGCCTTCTATGAGACGCTCGGCTTCCAGCCGCGCATCACGCCCAGCTACGTCGTAATGGACGTCGCCTAGGAGACGCGGTCCAGACGGGCGACGAAGAAGCCGTCGACCCCGCCCTTTTCCGCCCACATGGACGGCAGGATGCGCAGCCAGCCTTCGGGCGTCAGGGCCTCGTCCGGCGCGCCCACCTCGGCGGGAACCGAGGGCGCGGTCTTGAAGGCCGGGTTGCGGCGCAGGAAGGCGATGATCTGGGTCTCGCCCTCTTCGCGCTCCATCGAGCAGACGCAGTAGACCAGACGGCCGCCCGGCTTCACCCGCCCGGCGGCGGCGTCCAGCAGGCGGTGCTGCACATCGGCCAGCTTGGCGACGTCGGCGGGCTTGGTGGCCCGCAGGACTTCCGGATTGCGGCGGAAGGTGCCGGTGGCGGTGCAGGGCGCGTCCAGCAGGACGGCGTCGAAGGTCCGGTCGTCTTCCCAGTCCTCGGCGGGTACGGCCACGACCTCGGCGGACAGGCCGGTGCGCTCCAGATTGGCGTGCAGGCGCTTCAGCCGCGATTCCGAACGATCCAGCGCCACCACGGTCGCGCCCGAGGCGGCCAGCTGCAGCGTCTTGCCGCCTGGGGCGGCGCACAGGTCAATGATGGATTCCCCGGCCTTGGGAGCCAGCAGGCGGGCGGGCACGGCGGCGGCGGCGTCCTGCACCCACCAGTCGCCGTCCTCGAAGCCCGGCCAAGACGCCACATCGCCGCGGCGGCCGGTGCGGACCGTGCCGCCGGGCAGGACCTCGCCCTCGACAGCGGTGGCCACGGCGGCGGCGTCGACGCCCGGCTTCAGGCTCAGGTCCGTCGCCGGCTCCTCGCGCGCGACCAGCGCCAGGGCGGCCAGTCCGGCCTCGCCCCAGGTCGACTTCCAGCGGGCGGCCAGCCATTCCGGCAGGTTGCTCTCGGCGGTGGTCAGGCCGGGGCCGTCGCGACCGACGCCGCGCAGCACGGCGTTGACCAGATTCTTGTAGGGGCGGGTCTTTGGATCGCGTTCGGCCAGTTTCACGGCGGTCGAGACCGCGGCGAAGGCCGGGGTTTCCAGCACCAGCGTCTGGGCCAGGGCGACGCGCAGGATGGTCCGCACGGCCAGCGGCGGGGCCTTGTTCAGGCGACGGTCCAGGATCTGGTCGATCTCGCCCAGACGGCGCAGGGCGGCCATGGCCACGGCGCGGGCGAAGGCGCGGTCCGGACCTTCCAGCGATGAGACTTCCCGAAAGGTCAGGGCGGAATCCAGACCGCCGCGGCCTTCGAGAGCGGCGTTCAGCAGGATGCCGGCGGCCAGACGGGCCTCGACGCCGATGTCGGCGGCCTCGTCGCGCGGAGACTCCACCCGAGGGGGGCGGGGACCGCGCGCCTTGTCAGCCATGCGGCGGCCTCGGGCGGCCGAATTCCGGCCGGTGTCACGTCCGGTCATACGGAAACCTGGGTGCCAAGCTCGACCACGCGGCCGGGCGGGATGTGGAAGAAGTCGGTCGGGTTGGCGGCGTTGCGCATCAGGAAGATGAACAGCCGATCCTGCCACAGGGGCATGCCCTCGGTGGCCGAGGCGATGACCGAGCGGCGACCCAGGAAGAAGCTGGTCGACATGATGTCGAACTTCAGACCCTGTTTGCGGCACACGCCAAGCGCCTTGGGCACATTGGGCTGCTCCATGAAGCCGTAGGAGATGACCAGCTTCTTGAAGTCGTCCGAGATCGGCTCGATCGACACCCGGTTGGCCGGATCGACGCGCGGCCGGTCGGTGGTGCGGACGGTCAGGATGACGTTCTTCTCGTGCAGCACCTTGTTGTGCTTGAGGTTGTGCATCAGGGCGACCGGGGCGATGTCCGGGTCGCTGGTCAGGAAGATGGCCGTGCCCGGGGCGCGATGCGGCGGACGGGCTCGCAGCATCTCGATCAGGTCGAGCAGCGGCAGGCTGTCCTTGCGGGTCTTGGCGGTCAGGATCTGGGTGCCGCGCACCCAGGTCCACATCAGCAGCACCAGCGCCGCGCCCAGCACGAGCGGCATCCAGGCGCCGTCGGGGATCTTCAGCAGGTTCGAGGTCAGGAAGACGGTGTCGATGAAGCCGAACGGGATCAGACAGCCCAGAACCGCCCACATCGGCCAGTTCCACTTCTTGGTGATGACCGACCAGGACATCAGGGTGTTGACCAGCATGGTGCCGGTGACGGCCACGCCATAGGCGGCGGTCAGGTTATGCGAGCTCTGGAACACGACCAGCAGCACCAGCACGCCGACCATCAGCAGGGTGTTCACCGCCGGGACGTAGATCTGGCCCGCCTGGCTCTCGGAGGTGTTCAGGATCTGGATGCGCGGCAGCAGGCCCAGCTGCACCGCCTGCTGGGTGACCGAGAAGGCGCCGGTGATGACCGCCTGCGAGGCGATCACGGTCGCGGCGGTCGCCAGCGCCAGCATCGGCCAGTAGATGGCCTGCGGCACCATGCTCCAGAACGGATTCTCGGAGGCGGCGGGGTTGTCCAGGATCAGGGCGCCCTGGCCCAGATAGTTCAGCGTCAGGCAGGGCAGGACGAAGAACATCCAGCCCGCGCGGATCGGCGACTTACCGAAATGGCCCATGTCCGCGTACAGGGCCTCGGCCCCGGTCACGGCCAGGAAGACGCTGCCCAGGATGATGAAGCCCAGGAAGCCGTCCTTGACCAGCAACTCGACGCCATAGTGCGGCGACAGGGCGCGCAGGATCGAGATGTCGTCGAAGATGTGGATCAGGCCCAGCACGCCCAGGCTCAGGAACCAGACGGCGGTGATCGGGCCGAAGAATTTGGCCAGGCCCGCGGTGCCGCGCGCCTGCACCAGGAATAGGGCGATCAGGATGCCCGCCGATACGGGCACGATGAAGGGATCCAGCGATCCACCCACGCCCGGGGCTTCCTTCACGCCTTCGATGGCTGACAGGACCGAGATGGCGGGCGTGATGATGCCGTCGCCGTAGAACAGCGCCGCGCCGCAGACGCCGAGGGTGAAGATCAGGGCCGACCGACGCCCGACCGCATGCTGGGCCAGAGCCATCAGGGCCAAGGTGCCGCCTTCGCCCTTGTTGTCCGCCCGCATGAGGAAGAAGACGTATTTGAACGTCACCACCACCATCAGGGCCCAGAAGGCCAGCGAGACCACGCCGACGACGGCCAGATCACCGCCCACGCCGCTGCGGGCGTGATCGATGGCTTCGCGCAGGGCGTACAGGGGGCTGGTGCCGATGTCGCCGAACACCACGCCGATGGCGCCGATGATCAGGCCGAACTTGCCCGCCTTGCCGACGACGTTGCCGTGACCGTGCGAATCCCCGCCCGGGGCGGCGGAGGTGGAGGGAGTCTGTCCGTTGGATGGGTCGCCGGCGGCGTTCGCGCCGTCTTCAGCTTGGGGAGAGGCCCCGGCCATGAAGTTCCTCCGGGGCTCCGCTCTATGCGGCCCCATCAAAAGAGCCGCGAGCCTTTAGGCTCTTTCAACGGGGGATTCAATCGTGCTGCAGGTGCGAAGGTTGCACCCGTTTGTGAAACGCTCGTCGAACGCCTATCTTGGGAAGTGAAATGAGGTCCCATGTCGGATAGCCAACGCTTCCCCGTCGCCGCCCACTCCCTGGCCTATCTGGCCCACAAGGGCGCGTACTCCGCCGCCGACGCCGCGCCCAGCGCGGTTCTGGCCGCTTCGGTGCCGACCAATCCCGTGGTCGTGCGCCGTGTCACCGCCTTGCTCGCCAAGGCTGGTCTGATCGCAACCCGCCCGGGCGCATCCGGCGGGGCATGGCTGCTGCGCCGGCCCGAGGACATCACGCTCAGTGAGGTGCTCAAGGCTGTCAATGGTTGCGCCCACATCGGCTCGACCCCGGCGGGCGCGCGCGGCTGCCCGGTCAGCGAACATATCCCGCGTCAGGTGGCCAAGGCCCTGACCGCCGCCGACGAGGCGGCGACCGCAGCCCTGTCCAAGATCACCATCGCCGACCTGCTGGCGGAGAACCCGGACTCGCTGGCGGGCTTCGCCCTGCACAAGTCCTGCCCCGTCGCCGCCTGATCCGCGCGTGAACCCGGGAAACCGCCGCACAGCCCTGATCACCGGCGCGTCGGCGGGCATCGGCGCCGCGCTGGCGCGCGTCTACGCCGCCGAAAGCTGGGACCTGATCCTGACCGCTCGCCGCGAAGGCCCGCTGCAGGCGCTGGCCGACGAACTGCGCGGCCTCGGCTCCGCCGTCACCGTCCTGACCGCCGATCTGGCCGATCCCGCCGCGCCCCGCGCCCTCTATGAGGCGGTGCTGGAGCGCGGCCTGATGGTCGACGCCCTGATCAACAATGCGGGCTTCAGCCGCACGGCGGGCTTCCTGCACACCGATCCGGCCGACCACGCCGCCATGATCCGGGTCATGCTGACCGCGCCGGTCGAACTGGCCCGCCTGTTCGCCCCCGACATGGTCGCCCGCAGCTATGGCCGGATCATCAATGTCGCCTCCCTGGCGGGCTGGATGCCCGCGACCGGCGGTGACACCCTCTACGGTCCGATCAAGAGCTTCCTGATCAAGGCCTCGCAGGGGCTGCATCTGGAGCTGAAGGACACGGGGGTCCACGTCACCGCCCTGTGCCCGGGCTACACCCTGACCGAGTTCCACGACGTCAACGGCACCCGCGACGAGGTGTCCTCGGCCTATCCGGCGTGGATGTGGCAGACGGCCGAGCATGTCGCCCGCGTCGGCTACGCCGCCGTCGCGGCCAACCGGCCCAAGGTGACGCCGGGCGTCATGAACAATGTGCTGGCCGGTCTGGCCAAACACCTGCCCGACGCCGTGGCCCTGAACATGGTCGGCGGCCACGCGAAACGGCTCAAGCGGATCTGAGCCGGGTCAGATCTGTTTCAGCGCCTCGCGCAGGTCGGGGGTGATATCCAGCCGTTTCGCCTTGCCGAAGTCCGGCTGATAGCTGGGTTTGCGGACAGGGATGACCGAGGCCTTCCCGTCGTTCGACCAGCGCCCGTCGAAGAACAGGTCGCGCTCGGCCTGCCGCCGCTTCAGGATTTCGGGCGGCTTCTTCCACTGCATGAAGGCGGTCTTTGCCTTGGCGATGTCGCCCTGTTTGAAGGCGGTCACCCAGCTCGCCGTGCCGATCGCGCCGGTGTTGTAGTGGAAGGACAGCGCCGCCGCGAACTGGGCCTCGGTCAGGGTCTTGCCGCTGAAGGCGTTGCGGACCGCCGGAGCGTACTTCTTCTCCAACAGCCAGACATAGACCTCCAGGCATTTCGAGATCGGCTGCGGCTTGTCCTTGTAGCCCTCGACGGCGTGGCCGGAGGCGGTGGTCACGCCCACGCTCCAGGTCCAGATGCCGACGGAGTCCTTGTAGGCCTCCTGAACGATGGCCTCGTGCGAGATCAGCTCCAGCGCCACCCGCTCGGTGATCGCCGTGCCCGCGGGGTGGGCCGCCGGAGCCGCGACCGCCTTGGGCATTCCGAAGGCGTCCGCCAGACCGTCGATGGTTCTGATCTGGTCAGGGGTGAGGGTCTTGCCCGGCGCGAAGGGCCGGATGGCGTCGAACAGGGCGGTGCGGGTCATGCGGGCCTCCGGTGAGGATGACGACCGAACAGGACAGGTTGGCCTTGCAGCGACCGGCGATATTTTAGATTGCACAGCTTTCCGGGATCGCGTCCAGAGGGAAGCCCGGCGATCCGCCAAAACAAAAGGCCCGGTCCGAGGACCGAGCCTTTTGCTGTTCCAAACTGGAGCGGGCGAGGCGATTCGAACGCCCGACCCTCACCTTGGCAAGGTGATGCTCTACCCCTGAGCTACGCCCGCGCTTCAGTTGGAGGCGGGCGTATAGCGGACGCTTTCGACATCCGGCAAGCCCCTTTTTGAAAAAACTGCGCTCAAGCAGCGAGCGACCGTGTCGCGAGCGTTAGCGCGCTTAACGAGGAGCCATGCGGATCGCGCCGTCGAGGCGAATGCATTCGCCGTTGATGTAGACGTTGCGGGCCAGCTCCAGCACCAGCGAGGCGTAGTCAGCGGGGGTGCCCAGGCGACTGGGGAAGGGAATGGCGGCGGCTAGGGCATCCTGGATCTTCTGGTCCATGCCGGCCATCATCGGTGTCCACATGATGCCGGGCAGGATGGTGTTGCAGCGGACGCCTTCTTGCGCGAGGTCCCGGGCGATGGGCAGGGTCATGGCGTAGACGCCGCCCTTGGACGCCGAATAGGCCGCCTGGCCGATCTGGCCGTCCTGCGCCGCCACCGAGGCGGTGTTGACGATCAGGCCGCGTTCGCCGTCCGCCATGGGCTCCAGCGTCACCATGCCCGCCGCCGACTGCGACAAGACGCGGAAGGTGCCGAACAGGTTGACGCGGACGGTGCGCTCGAAGCCGGCCATGTCGTGGGCGCGAATCTCGCCGGTGTCTTTCTTGCGGCTGACGGTCTTCTGGCCGGTGGCGATGCCGGCGCAGTTGACAGTCAGGCGTTCTTGGCCGTGGGTGGCGCGGGCCTTGGTGAAGGCGGCGGCGACGCTCTCGTCGTCGGTCACGTCCACCTTGCAGAAGACGCCACCGATCTCTTTCGCGATTTCCTCGCCCCGCTCCTCATTGAGGTCGAACAGGGCGACCTTGGCGCCGGTGGCGGCGATGGCGCGGGCGGTGCCTTCACCGAGGCCCGAGGCCCCGCCGGTGACCACCGCGGCGATGCTGCTGTCGAGTTTCATGTGCTGAGCCCCTATCTGTTGTTCTGAACCGAGTATGTCGCGGGGGATTTAGCCGCCATGACCACCAATGCCAAACCTGTCGCCGGGGCAGCCAACCCCGAAAATGCGCTGGACCCGTCCTACGCCCTGGTTCCGGCTGTCCAGCAGATTAATGAGACCCGCGTCCGCAAGGGTTTCTGGCCCAAGATCCGGCGCACCGCGGCGCGCATTCCCTTCGCCGATCAGGTCCTGTCGGTTTGGTACGCCGCCCGCGACCCCCAGACCCCGGCGGCGGCCAAGGGGATCATGCTGGGGGCGCTGGCCTATTTCGTCCTGCCGACCGACGCCATCCCCGACATTTTCGCCGTGGTCGGCTTCACCGATGACGCCGCCGTCTTCGCCGCCCTGCTGGCCACCCTGGGAGCCAACATCAAGACCCGCCACCGCGAACTGGCCAGCGAGGCGCTGGAGCGGCTGAAGGGGCCGCAGGACTGAGCCTCAGGCTCAGTCCTCGATAGTCACCACCACCTTGCCCATGACCGAGCGGTCGCCGAGCGCCTGGATGGCCTCGTGGGCGCGTTCCAGCGGGAAGGTGCGGCTGATCCGGGGCTTGATCTTGCCCTCGGCCCAGAACTTGAAGAGATCGGCCATGTTGGCGACGTGCAGGGCCGGGTCGCGGGCGACGGCGGCGCCCCAGAACACCCCGATCACCGACACCGACTTCAGCAGGGTCAGGTTCAGCGGAAGCGACGGGATGCCCGCCGGGAAGCCGACCACCAGATAGCGGCCGTTCCAGTCCATGGCGCGCAGGGCCGGCTCGCAATAGTCGCCGCCCACGCCGTCATAGACCACGTCAGGGCCGTCGCGGCCCGAGGCCAGCTTCAGTTCGCCGGACAGCTCCTTCTGGGCCGCCTTGTCCATCTTGCCGGACGGATAGATCAGACCGTTGTCGGCCCCGGCCTCCAGGGCGAACTGGACCTTGTCGTTGGTCGAGGCGGCGGCGATGACATGCGCGCCCATGGCCTTGCCCAGTTCGACGGCGGCGACGCCGACACCGCCGGCGGCGCCCAGCACCAGCAGGCTTTCACCCGCCTTCAGCTGCGCCCGATCCTTCAGGGCGTAGTAGGAGGTGCCGTAGGTCATCACCAGCGAGGCGGCGGTCTGGAAATCCATGCCGTCCGGGATCTTGATCACCGAGGCGGCGGGGACGGCCAGTCCCTCGACCATGCCGCCCCAGCCGGGCACGGCGATGACGCGGTCGCCCTTGAAGATGCCCTTCACGCCCTCGCCGACGGCCTCGATGATCCCGGCGACCTCGCCGCCCGGCGAGAAGGGCCGCTGCGGCTTGAACTGGTATTTGTCCTCGATGATCAGGGTGTCGGGGAAGTTGACCCCGATGGCCTTCACCTCGATCACCACCTCGCCCTTCTGCGGGCGGGGGTCCAGAACCTCCTCGACGACGAGGGTTTCCGGGCCGCCGGGGGCTTTCGAGAGAACAGCGCGCATAGGGAGTCCTTTGAGGCGGAGATGCGCTCGCCCCCGTGGCGCTCGCTTGTTTCGGAGGCTAAGGACCCCCACGCCCGTTGAAAAGAGGCGATCAGGAGACACCCCATGACGGCCCTCATCCTTCACGGCGGCGCGGGCGCCCGGCGCGAGCGCAACTATGACGCCGAGGTCGTGCACATGCGCGAGGTCGTCGAGGCCATGAAGGCGCGGCTGGACGCGGGCGAAAGCGCCCTGGACGTCGCCGTCGCGGCGGTGGTGATGCTCGAGGACTCGGGCCTCTATGTCGCCGGGCGCGGGGCCTCGCCCAATCTGGCCGGGGCCTATGAGCTGGACGCCAGCATCATGGATGGATCGACCCGCCGGGCGGGCGCCGTGGCGGCCCTGCAGGGCTTCCGCAATCCGGTCGTGGCCGCGCGCGCCGTTATGGACAAGACCCCGCACGTCATGCTCGCGGGCGAGGGCGCGGCCCTGTTCGCGCTGGATCAGGGGCTGGAGCCCATCGCCGATGAAGAGGCGTGGTTCACCCGCGCCGGCAAGGGCGAGGACAACCATCCGCCCGGCACGCTGAGCCACGGCACCGTCGGCTGCTGCGTGCTGGATGCTGAGGGCCGTCTGGCCGCCGCGACCTCGACCGCCGGGGTGTTCGGCAAGATGCCGGGTCGGGTCGGCGACACCCCCATCCCCGCCGCCGGGACTTGGGCGGACGGCAATGTCGCCGCCTCGGGCACCGGGCAGGGCGAATATTTCATCCGCGTCGCCGCCACCGCCCAGACCGCCTGGCGTGTGGCTGCGGGTCAATCGTTGAGCGTTGCCGCGCAGGCGGTCATCGACGAAATCGGCGCCATGGGCGGCGACGGCGGCCTGATCGCCTTGGACCGCGACGGCAATGTCACTGCCCCCTTCAACAGTCAGGGCATGAAGCGCGCTTGGCTGACGCCCTCGGGCGAGATCGGCGTCGAGGTTTTCGATCGCTGAGCGGTCCGGGATTACTGCGAATTCACTCGTGAATGAACGCGGTTCGGCTAAGGGTCCCGGCAACGGAGACCGCCTGATGAAATCGCTTCTGACTGCTACGGCCCTGTCGGCCCTGATCGCTACCGCCGCCTGCGCGCCTGTCATTCAGGGCGGCCCGCCCGTCGCCCTGCCGCCAGGCCTGCAGGAGACGGCCCAGGTCGGGACCATCACCCTGTCCAGCGCCTGGCTGAACGCCGAGGACGACTTCGCCGAGACCTTTTCCGAAGAAGTCCACGAGGAGTTGAAGCGCTGCATGTGGGGCACGGCCCCGGTCAACGTCCGCGTCCATATCGACGAGATGCAGCGCGGGAGCCGGGCCGGGGCCGTACTGAACGGCGACGCCCGCCAGACCATGTCCGGCACGGTCGAATTCGTCGACCCCGCCCACGGCAATCGCGTGCTGGGCCGTTTCCCGGTGGCGGTGACCACCAATGTCGGGGGTCGTGTCGGCGGGGCGCTGGGCGACCGCCAGATGATGCTGTCCGAGGCCTTCGGCCGGGCCCTGTGCGAAGAGGCCTTCGGCCGCAATCCGCGCGATCCGGGTCCGCACAACGCCACGGCGGGCTGACCGTCTCAGCGGGCGTCCGACAGGGTCCGCTGGAAGAAACGTACGACTTCGGCGTTGAACCGGTCGTGGAAGGCCGCCCGGTCGAAGTCGGACGCCGAGACGCAGATCATCGGCGCGCTGGCCAGCACCTCGGGTCGGCACGGCGGCAGGAAGTCGAAATGGCCCGCGCCGGGCTCCAGATGGAACTCGGGCGACGTCGGCAGGGCGCCGCGTACCGGCTCGACATAGGCGGGTGACGGCAGGATGCGGTCATCCTCGGCCTGCCACAGCTGCACCGGCTGGGTGACGCCCTTCAGTCCGTTCGGCGTGAAGGTGAAGCCCAGCGCGGGGGCGGCGGCGACCACGGCCCTGATGCGCGGATTGTGGGTCCAGACCGGTGGTGAGGAAGCCGCAGGAAGACCCGCCGAGGCGATCAGCCGGCAGTCGTAGAAATCGGGATGGGCGTGGCAGTGATCAGCCACCCGGGTGAGGTCCGGCTCGCCGCCGGCGGCGGTCAGGACGGTGAACCCACCGGCGGAGAAGCCGAAGGCCCCGATCCGCTCCGGATCGATGCCGCCCTCCGCCACCATCGTCTCGATCAGCAGGGAGAGCTGGCGCGGACGCCGGGCCACGTCGGTGGCGCCGCTCTGGTCGCGCCAGTTGTCGCCGGTGTGGGTCAGGGCGGCGACCACGAACCCGGCGGCGGCCAACGCCCGTGCGGTGTCCTCATGTCCCCGGAAATCACCGCCGTTGCCGTGTGAGATGACCACCAGCGGACGCGGGGCGTCGGACGCCCCGGCGGACCGCCAGACGCCGATCTCCACCGGAATGTCGCCGTCCGGGATGGTGCGGCGTTCGAAGACGACCGCCCCGGTCTGTTGAACGGTCCCGCTCAACAGTGGATTCGGCGGTGACATCGGCGAGGTCAGCAGGGCGGCGGCGAAGGCGGTGGTCAGAAGCATCGGGGCGGGTTCCGGTCAGCGTGAGGCCCCGTTCTTTCCTCACCCGAGCCGGTGCGCCACGCCGTTTGCGCCAATGGGCGAACGGGCGCGTGACCGGGCGAACCGACGCCGCTAGGCAGCGCGTCGGGATGTGGCAGGATCAGCGGATGGAATCGGGGCTGTTCAGACGTGGGGGCTGGGGCCGGGCGGTCTTGGCGGGGTTCGTCTCCTCGACGGCCCTGGGCGTCCTGCTGGGCGTCATCGGCCCCTTCGGCAGCTATATGAACGGCGGGCTGCCCGAGCGGATCGCCTATTGGGTGGCGAGCCTGTGGTGCGGCTGGACCCTGTTCGGCCTGATCGTGCCGTGGGTCGCGCGGTTCGCCATGCGGCGGCGCATCCCGCTCTGGCTCTGGGCCCCGCCGGTGGTGGCCCTGCTGACGATCCCGACGACGATGAGCAGCCGCCTTCTGGCCCGTACGGTCTGGCCCGAGACGGGGCGGGTCCCGTGGCTGGAATGGTACGGCCAGTCGCTGGTGATCAGCGTGATCGCCACCGGACTGGTGCTGTGGTGGACGCTGCGGGGCCAGAAGGCCGGGGATGCTGACAGTTCCGACCCGCGCGACCGCCTGCCGCCCGGGCTGGGTCGCGACATCCTGTGTCTGCAGATGGAGGACCACTACGTCCGCATCCACACCCCGCGCGGCTCGACCCTGATCCTCATGTCCCTGTCGCAGGCCATGGCGGGGCTGAAGGGGGTGGAGGGCGAACAAACCCACCGCTCATGGTGGGTGGCCCGCGCCGCCGTCGAGGGCGTGGTCGAGGACGGCCGGAACCTGCGCCTCAAACTGACCGGCGGGCTCGAGGCCCCCGTCTCCCGCGCCAACGTCGGCCGCCTGCGAGCGCAGGGCTGGCTCAACGATTGAGCGGAGCGGGTCTCAGGCGGTCTGGCCCGTCATCGACCGCGCCACGGCCTCCGCCACCTTGATCCCGTCGACGGCGGCCGAGAGGATGCCGCCCGCATAGCCGGCGCCCTCGCCCGCCGGGAACAGGCCGCGCACGTTCAGGCTCTGGAAGTCGGCGCCACGCGTCATGCGGATCGGCGAGGAACTGCGGGTCTCGACGCCCGTCAGAACCGCTTGGGCGTCGTCGTAACGAGGAATCTTGCGACCGAAGACGGGCAGGGCCTCGCGCATGGCGGCGATCACATAGTCCGGCATCAGGGGCGCCAGATCGGTCGGGGTCACGCCCGGCTTGTAGCTGGGCACGACCTCGCCCAGCGCCGTCGAGGGTCGCCCTGCCAGAAAGTCGCCGACCAGCTGGCCCGGGGCGAAATAGTCGCCGCCCCCGGCCTGATAGGCGCGGGTCTCAAGATCGCGCTGCAGTTCGATCCCCGCCAGCGGGTGGTCGCTCGGATAATCCTCGGGGGAGATGCCGACGACGAAGCCGGAGTTGGCGTTCCGCTCGTTGCGCGAATACTGGCTCATGCCGTTGGTCACGACGCGGCCCGGCTCGCTGGTCGCCGCCACCACCGTCCCGCCCGGGCACATGCAGAAGCTGTAGACGGTCCGCCCGTTCGAACAGTGATGCGACAGGGAATAGGCCGCCGCGCCCAGATCGGGGTGGCCGGCGCAGGGGCCGAACAGCGCGCGGTCGATCCACGACTGCGGGTGCTCGATGCGGAAGCCGATGGAGAAGGGCTTGGCCTCGATATGGACGCCCCGGTCGTACAGGGTCTGGAAGGTGTCGCGCGACGAATGGCCGATGGCGAAGACGACGTGGTCGGCCTCCAGCACCTCGCCGGTGTGCAGATGCAGGCCCTTCAGGGCGCCGTCCCGCATCTCGATGTCCACGACCCGATGCTCGAACCGGTATTCGCCGCCCAGGGCCTCGATCTTCTCGCGCATGGCCTCGACCATGGTCACCAGCCGGAAGGTGCCGATGTGCGGATGGGCCTCGGTCAGGATCTCCTCGGGCGCCCCCGCCGCGACGAATTCGGTCAGCACCTTGCGGGCCAGGAAGCGCGGGTCCTTGATCTGGCTGTACAGCTTGCCGTCGGAGAAGGTGCCGGCGCCGCCCTCGCCGAACTGGACGTTGGACTCCGGATGCAGCCTGCTCTTGCGCCACAGCTCCCAGGTGTCTCTGGTGCGCTCCCGCACGACCTTGCCCCGGTCCAGGATGATCGGCCGGAAGCCCATCTCGGCCAGGATCAGCCCGGCGAACAGACCGCACGGTCCGGCCCCGATGACCACGGGCCTGAGGCGCATATCCTTCGGCGCGACGGCGACCGGGCGATAGGTCACGTCCGGCGAGGGGCGGACATGCGGGTCGTCCCTGAACCGAGCCAGCACCGCCGCCTCGTCGCGGACTTCGACGTCAAGGATGTAGACCTTCAGGATCGCTGATTTCTTGCGTGCGTCATGCGCCCGCTTCCACACCGACCAGCGGACGAGATCGTGCGCGGGCACGCCCAGACGCGCGGCGATCGCCTCGGGCAGGGCCTCGGGCGCGTGGTCGAGGGGCAGCTTGATTTCGGAAAGGCGCAGCATCGGCGCCTTGTAGCCGGTCGTCGCGCCGCGCGCATGAAAAAGGCCGGTGGATCGCTCCACCGGCCTTTTATTCTGTTTTGCCCTAACGCTCGTGACGCGGTCGCTCGCTGCTTGAGGGCGGTCTGGCCTATTCCGCCGCTTCGGCTTCCGGGCCGCGGGCCAGGTTGCGCAGGACGTACGGCATGACGCCGCCGGCGCGCAGATATTCCAGCTCGGTCTGGTTATCGATGCGGCAGCGGACCGGGAAGCGGGCCATCTTGCCGTCCGACGGGCGGAACAGCTCGACCCACAGGTCCTGACGGGGCTTCAGCTTGCCGACGTTGGCGTCGGTCAGGCCGCGGATGGTGACGATTTCCTCGCCGGTCAGGCCCAGCTTCTGCCAGCCGTCCTGCTTGAACTGCAGCGGCACGACGCCCATGCCGATCAGGTTCGAGCGGTGGATGCGCTCGAAGCTCTCGGCGATGACCGCGCGGACGCCCAGCAGGTTGGTGCCCTTGGCGGCCCAGTCACGCGACGAGCCGGTGCCGTATTCCTTGCCGGCGAAGACGACCAGCGGACGGCCTTCCGACTGGTAGCGCATGGCCGCGTCGTAGATCGACATGACGTCGCCCGACGGGAAATGCTTGGTCACGCCGCCTTCGATGTCCGGCGTGATCTTGTTGCGGATGCGGATGTTGGCGAAGGTGCCGCGCATCATGACTTCGTGGTGGCCGCGGCGGGCGCCGTAGCTGTTGAAGTCCAGGGCGTCGACGCCGTGGTTGGTCAGCCAGACACCGGCGGGCGAGGTCTTCTTGATCGAACCGGCCGGCGAGATGTGGTCGGTGGTGATCGAGTCGCCGAAGATGGCCAGCACGCGGCCTTCGACGATGTCCTGAACCGGTTTCGGCTCCATGGACAGGCCTTCGAAATAGGGCGGGTTGGCGACGTAGGTCGAGGCGCCGTCCCACTCATAGGTCTGGCCGCCGGTGACCTTGATCGCCTGCCAGTGCTTGTCGCCCTTGAAGACGTCCTTGTAGCGCTTGGCGAACATGGCCGGGGTGACCGATTTGCGCTGGATGTCGGCGACTTCCTGCGTGGTCGGCCAGATGTCGGCCAGGAAGACGTCTTTGCCCTTCTTGTCCTGACCGATCGGGTCCTTGGTGATGTCGATGCGCATCGAGCCGGCCAGGGCGTAGGCCACGACCAGCGGCGGCGAGGCCAGGTAGTTGGCCTGGACGTCCGGGTTCACGCGGCCTTCGAAGTTCCGGTTGCCCGACAGGACCGAGGTGGCGACGATGCCGTTCTCGTTGATGGCCTTGGAGATCGCCGGATCCAGCGGACCCGAGTTGCCGATGCAGGTGGTGCAGCCGTAGCCGACCAGGTTGAAGCCGATGGCGTCCAGGTCCTTCTGCAGGCCGGCGTCGGTCAGGTAGTCGGTGACGACCTGCGAACCGGGGGCCAGCGAGGTCTTGACCCAGGGCTTGGGCTTCAGGCCCAGCGCCAGAGCCTTGCGCGCCACCAGGCCGGCGGCGATGAGCACGCTAGGGTTGGAGGTGTTGGTGCACGAGGTGATGGCCGCGATCACGACGTCGCCGTCGCCGACCGAGAATTTCTCACCTTCGACGTCGGCGCGTGGGGCGTCGGCGGCGCGGGCGAAGGTGCCGGTCAGGTGTCCTTCGAACTCCGGGGCGGCGGTGGTCAGCTCGACGCGGTCCTGCGGACGCTTAGGACCGGCCAGCGACGGCACGACAGAGGCCAGGTCCAGTTCGAGGGTGTCGGTGAAGACCGGCTCTTCCGAGGTTTCGTCGATCCACAGGCCTTGCGCCTTGGCGTAGGCCTCGACCAGGGCGACGCGCGCCTTGTCACGGCCGGTGGCGGCCAGGAAGTCGATGGTGGCTTGCGAGACGGGGAAGAAGCCGCAGGTGGCGCCGTATTCCGGAGCCATGTTGGCGATGGTCGCCTGGTCTTCCAGCGTCAGGCCCGACAGGGCGTCGCCGAAGAACTCGACGAACTTGCCGACCACGCCCTTCTTGCGGAGCATCTGGGTGACGGTCAGCACCAGGTCGGTGGCGGTGGCGCCTTCCGGCAGCTTGCCGGTCAGCTTGAAGCCGATGACTTCCGGGATCAGCATCGGGATCGGCTGGCCCAGCATGGCGGCCTCAGCCTCGATGCCGCCGACGCCCCAGCCCAGAACGGCCAGGCCGTTGATCATGGTGGTGTGCGAGTCGGTGCCGACCACGGTGTCGGGATAGGCGACGGTCTTCTTGCCCTCTTCCAGGGTCCAGACGGTCTGGGCCAGGTTTTCCAGATTGACCTGGTGGCAGATGCCGGTGCCGGGAGGCACGACGCGGAAGTTGTTGAAGGCCGACGACCCCCAGCGCAGGAAGTTGTAGCGCTCGATGTTGCGCTCGTACTCGCGCTCGACGTTCTGGTTGAAGGCCTTGGCGGTGCCGAAGTGATCGACCATGACCGAGTGGTCGATGACCAGGTCGACGGGGACCAGCGGGTTGATTTTGGTGGCGTCGGCGCCCAGGGCGGCCATGGCGTCGCGCATCGCGGCCAGGTCGACGACGGCGGGCACGCCGGTGAAGTCCTGCATCAGGACGCGGGCCGGGCGGAAGGCGATCTCGTGCTCGACCGCGCCCTTGTTCTCGATCCAGGCGGCGACGGCCTTGAGGTCGGCTTCGGTGACGGAAACTCCGTCCTCGTTGCGCAGAAGGTTCTCCAGCAGCACCTTCATCGAGCGCGGCAGGCGGGAAATCCCGGTCAGACCGGCTTCCTCGGCGGCGGGAAGGCTGTAATAGGCGTATTTCTTGCGCCCGACGGAGAGGTCCTGGCGGGTCTTGAGGCTGTCGATCGACGGCATGGAGAGTCTTCCTCTGGTGTATGCCGCCCGACAATCCGGTTGCACGTTCGCGCGGTCGACGGCGGGACTCACAGGGTCCCGTCGCGCGCGGCGGACGCCTGCTGCGGCGACCGGGCATATAGCGATGGTTCCCTTGCCCGTCCATGAATCCATGACGTCTGCATGGGTATTGAGAGACGTTCGCAACTGCGTGGGTGGCCGATGCTGACCGTCTCCGGCCTGACGGTGTCGCGTGGCGAGCGCCGGCTGTTCCGCGACCTGTCGTTTTCGGTCGGGTCCGGAGAGGTTCTGGCCCTGACCGGCGCCAATGGCGCGGGCAAGACCTCACTGCTGCGCACTCTGGCCGGATTCCTGCGCCCCGACGCCGGAACGGTGGCCTTCGCTGATATCGAGATCAGCGAGGCGCGCGCCAGCCATCTGCACTGGCTGGGCCATCTCGACGGGCTGAAGGGCGCGCGCCGGGCGCGGGAGGAGCTGACCTTTCAGGCGCAGTGGTTCGGCGCCGACCCCGACGGCATCGCCGCCGCCGTTGACGTGCTGGCGCTGGAGCCCCTGCTGGACCTCGAGGTGCGCAGGCTGTCGGCGGGCCAGCGCCGCCGTCTGGCGTTAGCTCGTCTGATCGCCTCCCCGCGTCCCCTGTGGCTGCTCGACGAGCCGCTCAGCCCGCTGGACGCCCGTTGGCGCGCGGCGCTCGGCGTCCTGCTTCAGGCCCATGTGGACAAGGGCGGCGGCGTCATCGCCGCCGTCCACGACCCCCTGCCGATCCCTGCCCGGACGCTCGACATTGGAGCCGTCCGATGAAGGCGCTGATGATCCTGTGGCGGCGCGAGCTGGCGCTGGCCTGGGCAGGTGGCGGCGGGCCCCTGCTGGCCTGCGGCTTCTTCCTGTGCCTGACGGTGCTGGTCCCGCTGGCCTCGGGCAGCGATCCGGCGGCCCTGCGCCCCATCGCCGGCGGCGTCGCCTGGGTGGCGCTGGCCGTATCGTCCATCCTGTCGCTGGAACGGCTATTCGAGCGCGATTTCGAGGACGGGACGCTGGATCTGCTGGCGCTCGGCGGCCCGCCGCTGGAGCTGACGGTCATCGCCAAGGCCAAGGCCCAGTGGCTGGCGGTCGGCTGGCCGCTGGCCATCACCGCCCCGGTGGCGGCCATCACCCTGGGCCTGCCGGTTTCGCTGGCGCCGCTGGCCGCTCTGTCGGCCCTGATCGGCGGGCTCGGTTTCGCCCTGACCGGGGCGCTCGGCGCATCACTGGCGCTGGGATCCAAGCGCGGCGGCCTGCTGATCGCCGTGGTCGTCCTGCCCCTGTTCATCCCGCCGGTGGTGTTCGGCGCGGGCGCGCTGGAGCGGGCGGCGAACGGCCAGTCTCCAGGGCCGGCCCTGGCCTTCCTGACCGCCTATGTCCTGTTCGCGGCGGTGATCACCCCGCTGGCCGGCGCCGCGGCCATCCGCAACGCCCAGAGCTGACCAAAGTCAGGTCTCCGGCAGGGTCCGGATCCACGCCTGCACCGCCGCCGTATTGGTCATGTCGCCGTCGAACTCGTGCGCCGGACGCTGGGGCTCGTTGTTGCCGCGCTGGCGGCCGCGCCAGACCTTCATCGGAATGCCCACCTGCACCAGTCCGCTGGGCAGTTCGTCGCCGCGCACGTCCATGTAGACCGTGTCCGCCGAGGTCTCGCGCCCGATCTGGATCGCCCCCGCCGCCTTCCACAGATCGACCGCGTCCAGACAGGCCGAGCCGCAGCCCGCGTCGGTCAGCACATAGACCGGGCCGCGCACCAGTTGCGGCGCTTCGGGACGCACCGGCGGGGGGGCGGTTGGGTCAGCCGGAGGCGGCGCGTCGCGCCAGTAGGGTTTGCCCTCGGCCCGGGCGGTGGTCATGCCGTCCACGATCTCGCGCGCCCAGCCGATCCGCTCGGCGCTCTCCCCGGCGGCGGTCCAGCGGTCGAAATAGGACTGCACCGCGGCCAGATTGCCGTCCGAAGCCCGCCATTCGATGGCTTCGATCGACGGCAGGCTATGCGTCTCCATCCAGTCGTCGCCCCACAGCGCCTGGGCGACCAGCTGGCTCCAGTGGGACGAGCCCCCGCCGTTGCCGCGCAGGTCCAGCACCACATAGGGGGCGGCGCGCAGCTCGGCCTGACGGGTTTTCATCTCTTCCATCAGCGGCGTCAGGGCTGTGTGGGCCGCGCCGCCGGGGTTGCCGTCGAACGAGGGCGCCGAGAACCAGACCGCGCCATCGTCCAGCGTAGCCAGGCCAAACTTGTAGTCGCCGCGTCCGGTGACCGCCTGACGGCGGGTCGAAATGTCACCGGCGGCGATGGGGCGCCAGTTCAGGGTCCAGCTGCGGGTCCGGCCTGCCACCTCGAAGCGGCAGGCGCGCATCTCCGGGACCCACGGATTGGAGGCGCTCATGAATTCCCAGTCGCCGAGGCTGGCGTGCTGGGCCTCCAAGAACCAGCGACCACGGAAGGCGCCGATCCGCTCGGCGGCCAGACGGTCCGCCGGAACGCCGTCGCAGTCGATCAGCTTCGCGCCGATCGGCGGAGTGCTCGCATCGGTCTCGTCGCGGGTCAGCACGATCTGGTCAGCGCCGCGATAGGCGGTCAGGAAGCCGGGCCAGCGGGTCGGGAAGCCGCCCGACTGGTCCTTCAGATACATCTGCACATGGCCGTCGTCGAAGCTGGCCACATAGGCGCGCAGCGCCCACCACCAGCCGCCGGCGTCGGTGGTCGTCTCGGCCCGTTGCAGGGCCAGGGCCAGGCCCGCTTCGGCCTTGGTCCGGAACTCGGGGTTCAGGCTGTCGTAGGGCCCGGGGTGGCTGTCCATGATCACCGCATGCAGCGCCGTGACGTCCTCGCGCAGGGTGGCGGACCAGTCGCGCGGCTCGGTCATGAAGGACGGCGTGGTCGGCGCGTCCTGGGCCACGGCGGGCAGGGCGCTCAGCCCGCTGAACAGCGCAAGGGCCGAGGCGGCGGCGAGCAGGCGTGTGGTCATCGGTATCCCCTCCGGTGTGGCGCAAGCGCTACCGGAGGGGGTCAGCCCCCGCCACTTAAGCCTTGGTAATGCGGCTCAGGCCTTCTTGACGAACTCGGTGCGCAGGACGAGGCCGCGCACCTTCTCGACATTGGCCTCGATCTCGTCCGGATCGCCGGTCAGGCGGATGTTCTTGACCAGGGTGCCGCGCTTCAGCGTCACTCCACCCGAGCCCTTGACCTTCAGGTCCTTAATCAGCGTCACGCTGTCGCCGTCGGCCAGAATGTTGCCGTTGGAATCCTTGGTCACGTCGTCGGTCATGGTCCGTCCTCAGTCTGTGGGGCATGCTCTGGCATGCCGAACGGCCAAGCTTCAAGGCGCGGGGTGCGATTTGGCCGCGAATCCCCGAAGTAGCGCGCCGTGCGATCAGCGATTAAAGAGCGCCGATCATGTTCGGCCTCGCCAATCCAGACCGGTTCGCCCGCTTCACCCGCCCCCTCGTGCCGGTGCTGTGGGGCGCTGCCGTCCTCCTGCTGCTGGTCGGCTCCTGGTTCAGCTTCGCCGCGCCGGAAGACTATCAGCAGGCTGACGCCATGCGGATCATCTTCGTCCACGTCCCGGCGGCCTCCGTCGGGCTGGTGATCTACGGGACGCTGGGCGTCTCCAGCTTCTTCGCCCTGGTGTTCCGCCACCCCTTGGCCGACGCCGCCGCTCGCGCCGCCGCCCTGCCGGGCGCGGCCTACACCCTCCTCGCGCTGGTGACCGGCAGCATCTGGGGCAAGCCGATGTGGGGCACCTGGTGGGAATGGGGCGACGCCCGCCTGATCTCGGAGCTGGTGCTGCTCCTCTTCTACCTCGGCTACATGGCCCTGCGCGCCTCGATCGATGACGAGGCCAAGGCCGCCCGCGCCGCCGCCGTGCTGGGTCTGGTCGGCCTGATCAACCTGCCCATCGTGAAATTCTCGGTCGACTGGTGGAACACCCTGCACCAGCCGGCCTCCCTGCTGCGCGCTGATGGACCGTCCGTCGCGGGCAGCATGCTGGCCCCCCTGCTGATGATGATGGCGGGCTATCTGGTCTTCTTCCTCGCCATCTGGCTGACCGCCATCCGCACCGAGATCGTGCGTCGTCGGGTGCTGGCCATCCGCGCGCGCCGGGCTCTGGAGGCCTGATCATGCTCGACCTCGATATGGGCAAATACGCCGCCTACGTCTGGCCCGCCTGGGGGATCAGCGTCGTGGTTCTGACGGCGCTCGCCGTCCGCGCCCTGATCGCCGCCCGTCGCTGGAAGGCGGAGCTGGCCAAGCTTGAAGCCGACAAGGCGTCTCAATCGTGAGCCGGTGGTTCGCGGTCGTTCCGCTGGTGGCTCTGGTCGCCCTGGTGGTCTTCGGCGCTGTGCGTCTGGGGGACTTCACGGGTCGGTCGATAGCTGACGGTCGGGGAGCCGAATATCGGCCGGACGCATTGGTCGGCCAGCCCGTGCCGGAAACCGTCCTGCCGATGCTCAACGGGACGCAGGCCGGTCCGGGCCATGTGGATCTGAAGACCGCGGGCGTCGGTCGACCCATGCTGATCAATGTCTTCGCCAGCTGGTGCGCGCCCTGCCGGGTCGAGCATCCGAAACTGATGGCGCTGAAAGAGCGTGGCGTCGCCGTGGTCGGTGTGGCGTGGAAGGATGATCCCGTCGCCACCCGGGCCTTCCTCGATGAACTGGGCGATCCCTATTCCATAGTGCTGGTGGACCGCGACGGTCGCGCCGGACTGGATCTGGGCATCACCGGCGCGCCCGAGACCTTCGCTGTCGACGCCATGGGCAATGTGGTGGCCAAATTCTCCGGCCCGCTTCTGGAGGACGCCGAGATCGAGCGTCTGGTCGCCGCCATCCAGGCCCCGGCCCGCCCGCTTCCGACCGCGACCGCCCGCTAGAACGGCTCTCAAACGCCCGCCGTCAGCGCGTTAACCCATTTCCGACGGCTTTCATTAACCCTGTCGGCATGAGCGCGATTCGCCCCTCCGTTCCGTCGCCGCTGTTCCCGACGCAGACCCCGTCGTCGCCGGCCGGGACCTCGCGTTCGGCCTTCTTCCAGGCGGCCCTGCAGGGCGCGACCGCCTCCGTCGCCGCCTCTGCCCCGACGGCCGTCGCGCCGGTTCCGGTGCGCGACACCCCGGTGCGCTCGGTCGCCCCGCGCGCCGCCGACGGCGACCCCTCCCAGCGTCTCAGCCGCCCCGGCAGCCTGCTCGATATCCGCGTCTGACGGACGCCTCACGCGAAAATGACCGACATCACGGGCCGCCCCGTGGTTAAGGTGTCGGCATGCGCTTTTGGGGGTGGACACTTCCTGTCGCGGTCGTGACGGCCGCGCTGTTGACGGCGGCCTCTTCGGCCCAGCCGAACAATACCCGTGTGCGCCATCGCGACATGCCCGCCGAGCCGGTGGTGGTCGAGCTGTTCACCGCCCAGGGCTGCGCCGGATGCCCCGAGGCCAACGCCCGCATCGAGGCCGTGGCCGTCGAGCCGGGCGTCATCGCCCTGACCTACGCCGTCGACTACTGGGACTATCTCGGCTGGGCCGACACCTTCGCCCGGCCCGAGTTTGCCCAGCGCCAGCGCGCCTATCGCCATGCGCTGCGCATCCGCAACGTCTCGACCCCGCAGGTGGTGATCGACGGCCGCCGTCAGGCCGCCGCCAACACAGAAGCCCTGCAGGCCGCCATCGACGAGGAGGCTGCCCGCCGCGTCTTCCCGCCCGAGATCGAGTTCCGCGAGACCGGCGACCGCGTCGGCGTCGGCTCGGGCCGCGCCCCGACCGGCGGGGCCGAGGTGGTGGCCGTCTTCTACACCCCCGGTCCCCAGACCGTGGAGATCGCGTCCGGCGACAACCGGGGCCAGAAGGTCCGCCACATGAACGTCGTCCGCTCTGTGCGGGTGCTGGGGCCTTGGACCGGCCGCGCCGTCCTGTATCCGCTGCCCGAGGCCTCTTCGCCCGATCAGGCCGTGGCGGTTCTGGTTCAGGCCCGCTCGGATCGCCGCATCCTCAACGGCGCGGTTCTGGAAAGCCGCTGAGGCGGATCGTCAGCTTCAATCAGTATCCCTGTTCTCTCGCGCCCGCACAGTGCATGATCGGCCCCGAGACGTCGGGGCGAGGGCAGGGGGAACCGCGCATGATCGGCATGAAATCAGCACTCAAGGGGCTGGCGGTCGCCGCCGTCCTGACCGTCGCCGCGGGCGCGGCCGCCTTCGCGCCTGACCCGGAAGCCGCCGTCACCCCGGAAGCCCGTGGGGTGGCCCAGGCCGTCACCGCCGCCGAACTGGCCGCCTGGGGGCGCGAGCGCGGCGACGCCGGCGCCCTGATCATGGCCGCCCGCCTGCTGGCCGAGGTGCCTGTGCGTCAGGGCGAGGGTCCCGAGCCCCTCCTGACCCCGTCCCGCCTGCTGGACGAGGCCGCGGCCCTCTCGGCGGGCAACCGGCCGATCATCGACGCCATCGACCGCCTGCGCGAGCCGCTGACGCGCGGCGTCCGGTCCTCGCCCTTCGGCGCCGGGCCCGTGTTCACCGTCAAACAGCTTCAGGCCCGCGAAAGCTGGGGCTTCGAAGTTGACGCCCGTCCCGGCGAGGTGCTGCGCGTCGCCGCCATCGGCGACGGCGACACCGACATCGACCTGGCCATCCGCGACCATCGCGGCGCCACCGTCTGCCGCGACGGCTTCGGCGACCACTATCCGGTCTGCACCGTCTCCTCGCGCGCCGGGGGCAAGATGCGCGTCGCCATCTCCAACCGGGGCGACGTCTGGACCAGCATCCAGGTGCTCAGCAACTGATGCGGCGGCTGGCGGGGGCTATCGCGGCGTTCGGGCTCCTGCTGGCGGCGGGCGCGGCTCCGGCCGGGCCCGACACGCCCGACAATCTCCGCGCCGAGGCCTTCGAGGCCGCCCAGTGGGCCATCGCCTCCGACGCCGCTGACGCCCTGACCCGGGTGTCCGCCCGCTTCGCCCAGGGCGACGACGCCCTCGGTCGGCTGGCCGAGGAGCGCGAGGATCTGATCGTCCGCCGCGACCGGCTGGAGCGGGAGCTGGAGCGCTACTACGCCTCCACCGATCCCGCCGGCCTCGCCGCCCGCACCCGCGCCCAGTCCGACTGGGAGGCCGCCACCACGCGCTTGGGGGTCATCGACGCCGACATCGAGGCCCGCTTCCCGGCCTATTCCGAACTGACCAGCCCGCGCGCCCTGTCCATCGCCGAGACCCAGCAGTTGCTCCGTCCCGACGAGGGCCTGCTGCTGGTCCTGTCGAACCCCGAGGCGACCTATGTCTGGGCCGTCACCCGCGAGCGGGTCGCCTGGGCCCGTTCCGAGGCGCTGGACGAGACCCGGCTGAAGGCGGCGGTCGACCGGCTGCGCGCATCGCTCAGCGCCACGGCCGCTCCGCGCGGCGACGATGTCGATCCGACCCTCTTCGCCGGTCCCCAGCCCGCTCGCTTCGATCGCGACCAGAGTTGGCGCCTCTATTCCGAGCTGATCCTGCCGGTCGAGGAGACCTTCAAGGACAAGACGACCCTGATCACCGTCACCACCGGCGTCCTGTCGGCCCTGCCGCTGGCGGTGCTGACCACGGCCCGGCCGGAGGGGGCGGAGGCGGATCTCGACGCTCTGGCCGCCACGCCATGGCTGGCCGACCGCTACGCCTTGGCCAGCCTGCCCGCCGTGTCCAGCCTGCGCGCCCTGCGCTGCTATCTGGTGCCCGATCCGGCGGCGCGCAGCCCCGGCTGCCCGCCCTCGCCCGTGGCTATCCCGCGCCGTCCGTCCAACGCCGCGCCCCTGCGGCTGGCCGCCTTCGGCGCCCCGCTCCTGTCGGGCGCCCCCGCCGACCCGACCCGCGGCGCCCCCGCCGCCGACACCGTCATGGCGGGCCGTCTCGCCGATGTGGAGAAGCTGAAGACCCTGCCTTATCTGCGCGGTTCGCGGCTGGAGCTGGAGACGCTGAAGGCCCGCTATCCGGACTCCCTCGTCCGTATCGGATCGGAGGCCACCGAACAGGCCGTCCGCGCCACCGATCTGGACGCCCTGTCGCGCGCCCGCTTCGTGGTCTTCTCGACCCACGGCCTGATGGCCGGCTCCGCGGCCGCCGAGCCCGGCCTGGTCATGACCCCGCCGGACGAGGCGAGCGAGGCCGACGACGGCTATCTGAGCGCCTCCGAGGCCGCCCAGCTGCGGCTGAACGCCGAGTTCGTGGTCCTGTCCGCCTGCAACACCGCCGCCTCCGACGGACGTCCCGGCGGGGAGGGGCTGTCCGGCCTGGCCCGGGCCTTCTTCTACGCCGGCGCCCGCTCGGTCATGGTTTCGCACTGGGAGGTGTCGGACGCCGCCACCACCACCCTGATCACCGCCACCTTCGCCGATCTGGACCGCCACGCCATCGGCGACCCAGGCGTCCGCGCCCGCGCGCTCCAGGCTGGCCAGCGCGCCGTCCGCGCCGAACGCCGCTGGTCCCACCCGGCCTACTGGGCGGCGTTCACGCTGGTGGGGGAGCCCGGGTAGGTCGAGGGATGACTAGAAGGGAGCGAGACGTCCGCTTCCTTCAGGCCCCCGCCTTCTTCGCGAAATCCCAAGCCGCTTCAGACAGCGCCGGAACCTGCACGGCCATGCTCTTGGCCTGCGGCGAGGCGGCGGTGCCGTCTCTCACCCGACCGGCGATGCCCTGGCAGATGGCTGCCAGCCGGAACAGATTGTAGGCGAACAGCCAGTCGAGGTTCGACGGCGGCGGGGCGCCGGTCTTCTCCGCATAGCGGGCGACCACTTCCTCCACCGAGGGAATGCCCAGCGCTTCCAGATCGGCCCCGGCCAGGCCGTTGCGCATCGTCGCCGGAATGGCCCACGCGATCAGCAGATAGGAGAAGTCGGCCATCGGATCGCCCAGGGTCGACAGCTCCCAGTCCAGCACCGCGCGCACCTGCGCCCGGTCGGGCGCTAGGATCATATTGTCCAGCCGGAAGTCGCCGTGGACGATCCGCGCCGGGCTCTCCGGCGGAAGGGTGGCGGGCAGGAATTCGATCAGCCGGTCCATGGCCGGGATCGGATCGATCTCCGACGCCCGATACTGTTTGGTCCAGCGCCCGACCTGCCGCTCGAAATAGTTGCCCGGCTTGCCGTAGTCGCCCAGGCCGATGGCGGCGGGCTCGAAGCTGTGCAGGGCCGCTAGCGTATCCACCTGAGCGTCATAGATGGCGCGCCGCTCGGCGGGCTCCAGTCCCGGCAGCTTCAGGTCCCACAGGACCCGCCCCTCGACCTTGTCCATGACGTAGAACATCGAGCCGATGACCGCGTCGTCGGCGCACAGCGCATAGGGCCGCGCCGCCGGATAGCCTTGGGCGTGCAGGGCCGAGATGACGGTGAACTCGCGATCCACCGCATGGGCGCTGGGCAGCAGGGTCCCCGGCGGCTTGCGGCGCAGCACATAGGTCCGGCCCGGCGTCGACAGCTCATAGGTCGGATTGGACTGGCCACCGTTGAACTGGCGCACCGTCAGCGGCCCGGCGTAGCCCTCGACATTCGCCTCCAGCCAACGCCCAAGCGACGACTCGTCCAGGGCGTAGCGGGCGTCCACCGGGCGGGTCCCGGAGAAGGTCGACTGAGGATCTTCGGCAGGGGTCTGGGTCATTGCGCGGCGATGATGGCGGCCTTCACCGCCCCGCGCCAGCCTTTCAGCAGCCGCTCGCGCTCTTCCGCCGCCATCCGCGGGCGCCAGACGGCCGGAGCCTCGGCGGGCGCTGCGTCAAGCGTGTCGATCAGGCCGCACCCCAGCGCCGCCAGCTTGGCTGCGCCCAACGCCGTCATCTCCTGAAACGCGGGTCTCTCCACCGTGACATCGCAGATGTCGGCCACGAACTGCATTGCGAAGGCGTTGGCGGTCACCCCGCCGTCCACCTTCAGCACCGACAGGGCCGGCGCCCCGTCCTTCGCCAGGGCGTCCAGCAGGTCGCGCGTCTGATAGGCCAGCGATTCCAGCGCCGCCCGCACCATCTGGGCCGGGCCGCTGTCGCGGGTCAGGCCGATGAGGGTCCCGCGCGCCTCCGGCTCCCACCAGGGCGCGCCCAGGCCGGTGAAGCCCGGCACAAGATAGACCCCGCCATTGTCCTTCAGCCCCTGCGCCATCGCCTCCGACTGGCGCGATTCCGAGATCACCTTCAGCCCGTCGCGCAGCCATTGGATCGCCGATCCCGCCGAGAAGATGGAGCCTTCCAATGCGTATGCCGCAGTCCCCTGCGCCTCATAGCCCAACGTTCCCAGCAGGCGGCTGGACGAGGCGACCGGCTCATCGCCCACGTTGGCGACCAGAAACGCCCCGGTGCCATAGGTGATCTTGGCGTCCCCAGCGTTCAACGCGCCGTGTCCCACCAGCGCGGCCTGCTGATCCCCCGCCGCCCCGTGGATCGGCAGGGCCGCGCCGAACAGCGACGGCTCGCTCTCGCCCAACAGATCGGCGCAGCCCCGGATTTCTGGCAGGCCCGCCATCGGGACATTGAACAGCTCCGCCAGATCGGCTCGCCACTGGCGCGTCCTTAGATCCATCAAGGAGGTGCGACTGGCGTTGGTGGCATCGGTGACGTGGCTGGCCCCGCCCGTCAGCTTCCAGATCAGCCAGCTCTCGATGGTGCCCAGCTTGACCTCGCCCCTCTCCGCCCGATCGCGCGCGCCCGGAACCGCGTCCAGCAGCCAGGCGAATTTCGAGGCCGAGAAATAGGGGTCGAGGATCAGGCCGGTCGCCGCCTGAACTTCCGGTTCATGCCCGGCGGCGGCCAGCTTGCCGGTGGCGGCAGCGGTGCGCCGGTCCTGCCAGACCACGGCCCGGTGCAGGGGCTCGCCCGTGGCGACGTCCCAGATCACCGAGGTCTCGCGCTGGTTTGTGATGCCGATGGCGGCGAACCGCCCGACCCCGCCCGCCTTGCGCACCACCTCGCGACAGGTCTGCAGGGTCGCCGCCCAGATCTCGGCGGCGTCATGCTCGACCCAGCCGGGATGCGGGAAATGCTGCTCCAGCTCGATCTGGCTGACCGCCACGGGCCGCAGGCCGCCTTCGTCGGTCAGCCCGAACGCGATCGCCCGCGTCGAGGTGGTGCCCTGGTCGATAGCGAGGATAAGGCTTTTCATGGGGGGAGGTTAGACCGGGGTCGGGCGGGAATGTAAGGGAGGGAGCATGCACACAGCCTCTTTCGAAGGCGTCCGCGACGCCGCCCGCCAGCTCGCCAGCCACGCCGTCCGCACGCCGCTGATCGAAAGCCCGATGCTGAATGCGCATCTGGGCGGACGGGTGCTGCTGAAGGCCGAGAACCTGCAGCAGGCGGGGGCCTTCAAATTCCGCGGGGCCTGGAACCGGATCAGTCGCCTGACCCCCGACGAGCTGAAGCGTGGGGTCGTCGCCTATTCATCGGGCAATCACGCCCAGGCCGTGGCTTGCGCCGCGAAGATGATGGGGACCCCCGCCATCATCGTCATGCCCGCCGACAGCCCGAAGGTGAAGGTCGAGGGGGTCATCGCCTTCGGCGGAGAGGTCCGCCTCTATGACCGCTACACCGAAAGCCGTGAGGCCATCGGCGAGGATATCGCGGCCACGCGCGGCAGCGTCCTGGTCCGCCCCTTCGACGACCCCTTCGTCATCGAGGGCCAGGGCACGGTCGGGCTGGAGATCGTCGAACAGGCCGAGGCTGCTGGCGCGAAGATCGACCAGCTGCTGTGCGGCGCCTCGGGCGGCGGCCTGATCGCCGGGGTCAACCTGTCGATGGCCGCCCTCCTGCCCGACGTCCCAGTCGTCGGCATCGAGCCGCGCGACTACAACGACACCCAGCTGTCGATGGCGGCGGGCGAGCGCCTGACCCACGCCCCGGCCCACGGCACCATCTGCGACGCCCTGATGACCGACCGTCCGGGCGAGCTGACCTTCCCCATCAACCGCCGCCTGTCGCGCGTCGAGACCGTCTCGGACGCAGAGGTCGCCGAGGCCGTCCGCTACGCCTTCCGCGCCCTGAAACTGGTGGTTGAGCCCGGCGGCGCGGTCTCTCTGGCGGCGTTGCTGGCCGGCAAGGTTGAGGCCAGGGGCAAGACCACGGCGATCGTCCTCTCCGGCGGCAATATCGACCCGCTGCTGTTCGCGGAAATCATTGAGGGTCGCTTCGAAGGGAAGTCGCCGTCCGAACCCCTCTCCCCAAAGGAGAGGTGAGCAACACGCCCCGCACCTTTCCCGAAGGGGGTTTCGATAATGGACCCACGCGGTTAGCGTGGCTCCAAAATCGGAGGAAACCATGCCCAAGCCGTCAGAATTGCAGTCGCTCATCGGGACCGAGCTCGGGGTCTCGCGCTGGTTCCTGGTCGATCAGGCCCGGATCGACGCCTTCGCCGAGACCACCGAGGACTGGCAGTTCATCCATGTGAACCCCGAACTGGCCGCCCAGACCCCGTTCGGCGGGACCATCGCCCACGGCTTCCTGACCCTCAGCCTCGCCTCGGCCATGTCCTATGACTGCGTCAAGCCGCTGGACGGGGTGGCGCTGGGCGTCAACTACGGCTTCGACAAGCTGCGCTTCATCGCCCCCGTGCCCGCCGGGTCGAAGATCCGTGGACGGTTCAAGCTCCTGTCCGCCGAGGACAAAGGCGGCGGCCGCTGGCTGATCAAGCACGAACTGACCGTCGAGATCGAAGGCGGCGACAAGCCCGCCCTGATCGCCGAGTGGTTGAGCATGCAGATGCTTGCCGGTTGAGTGGGCTGGACGTCATCGCTCGGGTCAGTCGATAAGACGCGAGCGAGACGCTCTCTGTACGGAAACCGCCCTTGCATCACGACCACGGCGCCGTCTTCCTGCTCCTGTCCTACACCGTCGCCGTTCTGGCGGCCTGGACCGCGCTTGATCTGTTCCAGCGCATCCGGGGGCGTGAGGGCCGGGATCAGACGCCTTGGCTCGCGGCGGCCGCCGTGGCCATGGGCGGCGGCGTCTGGGCCATGCATTTCATCGCCATGCTGGGCTTCGATCCCGGCGCCCCGGTCCGCTACGACCCCGGCCTGACCCTGTTGTCCTTTCTGCTGGCCGTGGCCGGCACGGCGGGGGCCTTCTTCGCCGCCTCGCGCCAGCAACTGGGTGCCGTCCGCATCCCGGTCGCCGGAGCGGTCATGGGGATGGCCATCGTCCTGATGCACTATGTCGGCATGGCCGCCATGCGCACCGCCGCCACCGTCGGCTGGCGGCTGGAACTGGTCCTCGCCTCCATCGTCATCGCCATCGCGGCCTCCATCGCCGCCCTCTGGGCCAGCCGCCGCGAAACCTCGACCGTCTGGCGCGCCGCCGCCGCCGCCATCCTCGGCGTCGCCGTGGTCGGCATGCATTACACCGGCATGGCCGCCCTCGATCTGCAGCCGGTGACCATGGCCATGGACGACAGCGGCGCCCCGCCCCTTGCCATCGCGGTCAGCATCGCCGCCGTCACCGCCGTTATCCTGTTCATCGGCCTGGCCGCCTCCATGGCCGACGAGCGGGCCCGCCTGCTCTCCGTGCTGGCGGCGGCGGGCGTCGGCTACTGGGAGCTCAATCCCCGCGACCGCACCTTCGCCCTGTCGCCCCGAGCCCGCGAACTGGTGGGGCTGGAGGACGACCAGCCGACCGGCGATGTCTCTGATCCCGTCTGGCTGGGTCAGGACCACCTCACCGCCCGCAACGCCGCGCTGGAGGCCGCCCTAATGGGCGAGGCGGGCTATGACGTCGAATATCCGGTCGCCGGTTCGGGCCGCTGGGTCCATTCGCGCGGCAGTCTGATCCGTTCGCGCTCGGGCCGTCCGCTCAAGCTGGCCGGGGTGGTCAGCGACAGCACCGACCGCCGTCTGGCCTTCGAGGCGCTGGAGACCAGCGAGCGGCGCCAGAAGCTGCTGATCAATGAGCTGAATCACCGGGTGAAGAACACCTTGGCCACCATCCAGTCGATCGCCACTCTGACCGCGCGGCGGGCGACATCGGTGGCCGAGTTCTCGGCCCTGTTCGAGGCCCGGCTGATGGCCCTGTCGGCGACCCACAACCTGCTGACCGCCACCGGCTGGGAGCAGGCGACCCTGGCGGACCTGCTGGCCAAGGAACTGCGCCCCTATTCGCCCGATCAGTTCCAGCTGGAGGGGCCGGACGTCCTGTTTGAGCCGCCGCAGGCCCTGGCCATGGGCATGATCATCCACGAACTGGCCACCAACGCGGCCAAGCACGGGGCGCTCAGCGTCGCCGGCGGGGCTGTGGTCATGACCTGGACCGCGCCCGATGATGAGGGCCGGGTGGTGCTGGACTGGATCGAGCAGGGCGGCCCGGCCATCGCGGCCTCGCCCGAACGCGTAGGCTTCGGCTCGCGCCTGATCGCCACCAGCCTGAAGGGCGACCTGAACGGCTCGGCCGATCTCGACTATGCGCCCGAGGGGCTGAAGGCGCGGATGGTCTTCAGGCCGGCGCCCGGACGGCGCGACGCCCTGTTCCGGGAGTCCGCGCCGTCGGAGGCCTGATCAGCCCTCGCCGAGGCAGCGCAGGGCGACTTCCAGATTGCGCAGCCCGTCCTCGCCGGTGACCGCCGGGCTCTCGCCGGTGCGGATGGCGTGGGCGAAGGCTTCGAGCTCCTTCTTGAGCGGCTCGTTCGGCCAACTCATCACGCCGCGGGTCGAGTAGCTGCCGTCCGGCTGCTGACCGAAATATTCAGTGACCTGACGGGTCATCAGGTCGGCGACCACGAACTTGCCCTTGGTCGCGACCTGCAGGGTGCGGGTCTTGTAGGGGGTGACCCAGTTGGTGGTGATGTGGGCGATCACCCCGTTCTCCAGCCGGAACTGGAGCAGGGCGGTGTCCTCGCGCTCGGCCTTGGTCCGGGCCAGTTGCGGCTGGACCTCGGTGATCTCCGAGTCGGTCAGGTGGCGGATGATGTCGATATCGTGCACCGCCAGGTCGATGACCACGCCCACATCGCCCATGCGGGGCGGGAAGGGACCGACGCGGGTGATCTGGATCGAGATCACGTCCTCGCCTTGGATGGCCCGCTTTACGGCCTCAACGGCCGGGTTGAAGCGCTCGACCTGGCCGACCATCAGCACCCGGTCATTGGCCTTGGCGGCGTCGATCATCCGCTGGGCGTCGGCGACGGTGGCGGCGATGGGCTTTTCGACTAGGACGTGGACGCCCTTCTCGAGCAGGGCCACCGACAGGTCGGCGTGGTAGCGGTTCGGCGTGGCGACCACGGCGGCGTCCAGACCGGCGGCGACGAAGTCCTCGGCGGCGGTGAAGGCGGCGGCGTCATACAGACCGGCCACGCCCTCGGCGGTGGCGGCGTCGGGATCGAACACCGCCGACAGGTTGAAGTCGCGGATGTCCGACAGGACGCGGGCGTGGTTGCGGCCCATGACGCCGACGCCGGCGACGCCGACCTTGAGCGGAGTCTGTTGAACGGTCATGCGGATCAGTCCTTGAACGACGCGACGGCGGCGATGATGCGGTCCTGGGTCGCCTCGTCGAGGTCGGCGTGCATCGGCAGGCTCAGCACCCGGTCCTTCAGGCGCTCGGTGACCGGCAGGCCGCCTTCGCCGCGCGGGAAATGCTTGTACGCGGGCTGCAGGTGCATGGGAATCGGATAGTAGACGGCGGTCGGCACGCCCTGTTCCTTCAGGTGGGCGATCAGGCCGTCCCGGTCATCGTGCTCGATGGTGTACTGGGCCCAGTTGGAGATGTTGCCGGCGGGCACGTCCGGCACGGCGCCGACGTGGGGGCGCAGGCCTTCGTTGTAGCGGGCGGCGATGCGGTTGCGCCACTCGATCTCCTCGCCGAAGACCTTCAGCTTCTCAATCAGGACGGCGGCCTGGATGGTGTCCAGGCGGCTGTTCATGCCAATGCGCATGGCCAGGTATTTCGGATCGTGGTCGAAGGCGGCGGCCGCGCCGGCCTCGAGGTCCTTGGCCACCACCCTGCCGTGGACGCGGTAGCTGTCGATCTCCTGCGCCAGATCGTCGTCATTGGTCAGGATCGCGCCGCCGTCGCCGTAGCAGCCCAGCGGCTTGGCCGGGAAGAAGCTGGTGGTGGTCACGTCCGCCCATTTGATCGGATGGTCGCCGTTGACGGTGCAGCCGAAGCCCTGGGCCGAGTCCGAGATCAGCTTGAGACCATGTTTGTCGCAGATGGCCTTGAGGGCCGGATAGTCGGCGGGCTGGCCGAACAGGTCGACGGCGATGACCACGCGCGGGGTCAGGCGGCCCTCGGCCTTGATCCCCTCGATGGCGCGTTCCAGCGCGGCGGGGTCCATGTTGTAGGTGACCGGATCGACGTCGACGAAGATCGGCTCGGCATTGGTCCAAGGCACGATCTCGGCGGTCGCGGTGAAGGTGAAGCTGGGGCAGAAGACCGCGTCGCCCGCGCCCACGCCCCAGGCCATCAGCGGCAGGACCAGAGCGTCGGTGCCGTTGGCGCAGCCGAGCGCGTGCTTGGCCTGACCGAAGGCGGCCAGATCGGCCTCGAACTGGCGCACCTGCGGCCCCATGACCCACGCGCCGCCGATGACGGCCTCCTGAACGGCGGCCTCAATCTTGCCGGCCAGACGCAGGCGTTGGGCTTGCAGGTCGATGAAGGCAATGGACATTCGGAACTCTCCGGTCGCGGTCGCGCGGGCGGGGCGACGCGGATTCAACGCGCCGATCAGGATGGGCGCTCCTAACAAATCCGACGGACCTGCCGCAAATCCCGAGGGGTCACATCGGGTGAGGGATTGCAACGAACCGTGATGGCGCCTATCCCCATCGCCATGTCGACCGGCCATCCTGCTGTGTTTCTCGACCGCGACGGCGTTCTGATCGAGGACACGGGTTACCCCCATCTCGAATCCCAGCTGCGCATGATGCCTGGCGCGGCCGAGGCGGTGCGGCGGCTGAACCGTCTCGGCTACCTCTGCGTCATCGTCACCAACCAGTCCGGCGTGGCGCGCGGCCTGTTCACCGAACAGCAGATGCACGCCTTTAACGACTTGATCGTGCGCAGGCTGGCGGTGAGCGGCGGGCGGATCGGCGCGGTCTACGCCTGCCCCTATCATTCCGAGGGTCGGGTCGAGGCCTATATCCATCCCGACCATCCGGACCGTAAGCCCAATCCGGGCATGATCCTGCGAGCCATCGCCGAGCATCACATCGACCCGGCCAAGAGCTTCATGATCGGCGACCAGCCGTCCGACATGGAGGCGGCGAAGCGCGCGGGCATTCCCGGCTTCCGCTTCGAGGGCGGCGATCTGGACGATTTCGTGCGCGAGCTTTTGGGGCACTGATCCACCGCTGAAGACGTCGTCAGGCTTCGACCGGTGGGATTTCGCGCGCCGATGAAATACCATCAGGCCCTCACCCTCCCCGGGAGATCCGCATGAGCCAGCCCTATGTCGACCGTCGCTGGAACAGCGCCGATGACCTCAGCCTTTACGCGCGCGATTACGCCCCCTCAGGCGGTCAGGCCAAACTGCCGCTGATCGCTATCCACGGCCTGACCCGCAACTCGAAGGATTTCGAGGTCATCGCCCCCCTGATCGCCCAGAGCGGGCGTCGGGTGCTGGCCATCGACGTGCGCGGACGCGGCCTGTCGGACGAGGCCAAGGATCCGATGACCTACCAGCCCGCGACCTACGCCCAGGACGTGCTGGCCCTACTGCAGCAGACGGGCATCGAGCGCGCCGTCTTCTTGGGCACCTCCATGGGCGGGCTGATCACCATGGCCCTGGCCGCGATCCGCTCGAAAGTCATCGCCGCGGCCATCATCAATGACGTCGGCCCCGAGGTGGCGAAGGAAGGGTTGGCCCGGATCGCCGCCTATTCCGGCCAGCCGGTGGACACTCCCACCTGGGCTGACGCCGCCGCCTACGCGAAGAAGATCAATGAGGTCGCCTTCCCCCACTACACGGACGCCGACTGGGCCGCCTTCGCCCAGCGAATCTTCCGCGAGGGGACGGAGGGCACGCCGGTGCTGAACTATGATCCGGACATCGCCGTGCCGATCAAGGCCGCGGGGGCCAAGGCGCTCGTCCCGAATCTGTGGCCCATGTTCAGCCGCCTGACCAAGGGCCGTCAGGTGCTGCTGGTGCGGGGCCAGAACTCGGACCTGCTCAGCGATGCCATCGCCGCCAAGATGCAGAAACGCGCCCCCAAGATGGACTTCGTCGAGGTCCCCGGCGTCGGCCACGCGCCCATGCTGGACGAGCCGGAAGCCAAGGCGGCGATCTTCCCGTTCCTGAACGAGGTGCCGTAGGGCGAGGAATTGGAGCTTAGGGGAAGATGCGTCTCGGCTAACTCCTAAGCCCTAATTCCTTCTTCCTAGCCAGGGACGTTGGTCTCCAGTTCGTCGATCCAGACCTTGGCCGTCGCATCCGACGGCGCGCGCCAGTCGCCGCGCGGGCTGAGTGAGCCGCCGGTGACGACCTTGGGCCCGTTCGGGACGGCCGAGCGCTTGAACTGGCTGGTCTGGAAGAACCGGTGCAGGAATTTGCGCAGCCAGGCCTTGATGGTCGGCAGGTCGTATTCGACCTTCTCGTCCTCCGGCGTGCCCGCGGGCCAGTGGCCGGTCGCCGCGTCCTTCCAGGCCTGATGGGCCAGATAGGCCACCTTGGACGGCGTCAGTCCGAAGCGGGTGATGTAGAACAGGAAGAAGTCGTTCAGCGCATAGGGGCCGACGGTCGCCTCTGTCGACTGGATTTGGCCGTCTTTGGCCGGGACAAGTTCGGGCGAGATCTCGGTGTCCAGAATGGCGTGCAGGACGCGGACGGTGTCGCCGTCATGTTCCTTGGTCGCCACCCAGCGGATCAGGTGCCGGATCAGGGTCTTCGCCACGCCGCCGTTGACGTTGTAGTGGCTCATATGGTCGCCGACGCCATAGGTGGCCCAGCCCAGCGCCAGTTCCGACAGGTCGCCGGTGCCGAGCACCAGCCCGCCGTGATGGTTGGCCAGCCGGAACAGATAGTCGGTGCGCAGGCCCGCCTGCACATTCTCGAAGGTGATGTCGTGGACCGGCTCGCCCCGGGCGTAGGGGTGTTTGATGTCGGCCAGCATCCGCTCGGCGGCGGGGCGAATGTCGATCTCGTCGCCGGTGACGCCCAGCGCCTTCATCAGCGCCCAGGCGTTTGACTTGGTGCCGTCCGAGGTTGCGAAGCCGGGCATTGTGAAGGCGAGGATGCCGGTGCGCGGCAGCTCCAGCCGGTCAAAGGCGCGACAGGCGACCAGCAGGGCCTGGGTCGAATCCAGACCGCCCGACACGCCGATGACCAGCGTCTTCGATCCCGTGGCCTTCAGGCGGCGCATCAGGCCCTGGACCTGAATGTTGAAGGCTTCGTAGCAGTCCTGATCCAGCCGCGCGGCGTCGTCCGGCACGAAGGGGAAGCGGTCGAGGTGGCGCGTGAGGGCGGAGACGGGGCCGGCGGGCGCCTCGTCCTCAAGGATGACCAGACGGTGGAAGCCGCCGTCTTCGCCCCCCCGCTGGGCCTCGAGCCGGGCGCAGTCGGCGAAGGTGCCGGTGCGCAGGCGCTCCAGACCGATCCGCTCGACGTCGATGTCGGCGAAGGTCAGGTGGGACTCCGTCGAGAAGCGCGGCCCCTCGGCCAGTTTCGCGCCCAGTTCGTGGATCGTCGCCTGACCGTCCCACGCCAGATCGGTGGTGGACTCGCCCCAGCCGGAGGCGGTGAAGACATAGGCCGCCTGGGCGCGCGCCGATTGGCTGGCTGACAACAGGCCGCGCTCGTCCGCCTTGCCGATGACGATGTTGGAGGCCGACAGGTTCAGCAGGATGCGGGCCCCGGCCAGCGCGGCGCGGGTCGAGGGCGGCAGGGGCGCCCAATAGTCCTCGCAGATCTCGACGGCGAAGGTAAAGCCGGGCCGGTCCGCGACCTCGAACACCACATTCGGATTGAAGGTCGCCCAGCTGTCGCCGATCCGGACCCCGCCATGGGTTCCGGCGCCGGAGGTGAACCAACGCTTCTCGTAATATTCGCGGTAGTTGGGCAGGAAGGTCTTGGGCACGATCCCCTTCACCCGACCGCCCGCCAGCACCACGGCGCAGTTGTACAGGGCGTCACCTTTGCGGATCGGGGCGCCGACGACGGCGACCACCCCGGCCAACTGGGCCGCGGCGGCGAGAGGGGCGACACAGCTTTCAACCTGCATCAGCAAGGCGTCCTGCATCAGCAGGTCGTCGATGGCGTAGCCGGTCAGGCTGAGCTCGGGGAAGACGATCAGGTCCACGCCCTGGGCGCCCGCCTGCTGGATCAGTTCGATGTGCTCCAGCATGTTGGCGGCGGGGTCGGCGGTGTGCACGACCGGGGTCGCGGCGGCGACGCGCACGAAGCCCTGGTTGCGGGGGGCGTGGAACGGTTCGGTCCGGGTCAAGGCGCGATCCTTCAGGGGTCTTTTGCTCATATAGAGCCAAAGGTTGGCTGCGGCTACGTTAGCCCGTGACCTGAGGAACGCCGACCGCTAAACGGGGATCATGACCGACGCGCCGAAAAAAGGCTGGTTCTCCCGGCTGACGGAAGGCCTGAGCCGTTCCTCGAAGCAGATGACCGAACAGGTCGTCGCCACCTTCGTGAAGGAACCGCTCAGCGAGACCGCCCTCGAACAGCTGGAAGAGCATCTGCTGGAAAGCGATCTGGGGCCGGCGGCGACCGACCGGATCGTCGAACGCTTCCGTGACCTGCGCTTCGGCGCGGGGGCCAATGAGCGGGAGGTCAAGGAGGCGCTGGCCGAGGCCGTGGCCGCCGAACTGATCAACCACGAGGCCCGCTATGAGCCGCTGGGCGGCGACAAGCCGTTCGTGACCCTGTTCGTCGGCGTCAACGGCTCGGGCAAGACGACGACGCTCGGCAAGATCGCCTCGGACCTGACGGCGCAGGGCGCTAAGGTTATGATCGTGGCCTGCGACACCTTCCGCGCCGCCGCCCGTGAGCAGTTGAAGGTGTGGGCCGAACGCGCGGGCGCGACCTTCGAAAGCCGCCGCGACGGCGCCGACGCCGCCGGCCTGGCCTTCGACGCCTACACCCGCGCCAAGGCCGAGGGCTTCGACGTCGTCCTGATCGACACCGCCGGGCGCCTGCAGAACAAGTCCGCCCTGATGGACGAGTTGCTGAAGATCGTTCGCGTGCTGAAGAAGGTCGATCCGGAAGCCCCGCACGAGACCCTGCTGGTGCTGGACGCCACAGTCGGCCGCAATGCGCTGGAGCAGGAAAAGATCTTCGGTCGGACGGCCTATGTTTCGGGCGTGGTGATGACCAAGCTGGACGGCACGGCGCGCGGCGGGGTTCTGGTGCCCGTCGCCCAGGCCTCGGACGCCCCGATCAAGCTGATCGGCGTCGGCGAAGGCGTCGATGACCTGCAACCGTTCGACGCCCGGGCGTTTTCACGCTCTCTGGTGGGACTCGAGGACTGAAGATGACCGAAGCTGCTGAACGTCGGGGCTCCAGCATCCGTCAGGCTGTCGATTTCGGCGCGCTGGTCGCCTTCCTGGCCGCTTATGCCGTCATGCGGTTCGTGCTGAAGCAGGACAGCACCCAAGCCATGCTGCACGCCACCTGGGTCCTGGTCGGCGCCTCGGCCATTGCCCTGATTGTCGGCTATGTGGTCGAGAAGCGACTGGCGCCTCTGCCGCTGCTGACCGGCGGCTTCGCCCTGGTCTTCGGCGTGCTGACGCTGGTCTTCCACGATCCCAAGCTGCTCCAGATCAAGATCACGGTGCAGAACGCGGTGCTGGCCGTGGTGCTGCTGGGCTCGCTGCCGCTGGGCAAATACCCTTTCAAATATCTGCTCGGCGAGGCGCTGAAGATCACCGACGCGGGCTGGCGAGGCCTGACCCTCCGCTACGGCCTGTATTTCGCCGCCGTGGCGGTGGTGAATGAACTGGTGCGCAATCCGGCTGTAGTCGAGGCGGCGCTGCAGGCGCTGAACCGTCCGCCGGCGGATCCTTACGACGTCTGGATGGGCTTCCGCGGCGGGCTCTGGATGGCCTCGGCGGTGTTCGGCGTCTGGCAGGTCTTCTTCATCATGAAGCACCTGATCAAGGACGAGGAGCCGGTCGAGCCGGTGTCTCCGGACACGGGACTTTGACGCTGAACGGATCGTCCGTCGTCAAACCGTAAAATGCGCCTGCTAGCTCTACCGAAGCAGCCGAGGGGATACGGTTCATGGTCAAGTCCGGAAACAAGCCGAAGCGCGGCGGAGCCCTCGCGGGTTCGCCCAGTCATCTGATTCATCGCGCCCTGCAGCTGGCGCTCGATATCTATGCCGAAGAGACGGGTCCTGACGGTCTGACCCAGCGCCAGTTCGCGGTGCTGGAGGCGGTCAGCCACAAGGCCGGCCTGACCCAGACGGATCTGGTCCGCGCCACCGGCATCGACCGTTCGACCCTGGCCGATCTGGTCGCCCGCATGACCACCAAGGGTCTGCTGGATCGCGAGAAATCGACCATCGACGCCCGCGCCAAGGCCGTGCGCCTGTCGCCCGCTGGTGAAGCCGCCCTGGAGGCCGCCCGCCCGCGCGTCGAGGCCGCCGACAAGCGGATCATGGGCCTGCTGCCCAAGGGCAAGCGCGACGGCTTCCTGGACCTGCTGGGCGAACTGGCCGGTGAGGCGGACGCCGCCCCGGTGAAGGCCAAGGCTGAAGCCAAGGCGGCCAAGAAGGCCGCCCGCGAGCTCAAGAAGGCCGAAAAGGCCGCGCGCAAGGCGGACAAGCCGATCAAGGCCGAGAAGCCCGCCAAGGCCGAAAAGCCGGCCAAGGCGAAGAGGGACAAAGTGACCGAACCGGCCTGACGGCTGGCGCCGGCTTTTCTTGCGGTCGGATACGGGGCTGAAAGTGGCTAATAGTCGCTGGCGCTGGCCATCGGCCCTCCGTCGCTGGCCCAAGCCCTGGCCCTACGTCTCGCCACTCGCTACTAGCCACTTCCATCCCCTGTCGATGAAAACTGGCCGCTCCGCTTCCGACACGGCCAATCCTTCCGTCAGTCCATCAGCTGCTGCGCCAGATAGACGTAGTGGCGCGCCCAGCGGCGGGCGTTGGCGACCGGGTCGGCGTCGTTCGAGTGTCCGCCCGCCGTCTCCTCATAATAGAGGTGGTCGTAGCCCATATCGCCCAGACGGGCCGCGAACTTGCGGGCGTGGCCCGGGTGGACGCGGTCGTCACGGGTGTTCGTCGTGATGTAGACGCGCGGATAGTTCGCGCCCGGACGAAGCTGCTGATAGGCCGAATAGCGGGCGATCCAGGCCGCTTCCTCGGGGATGCGCGGATCGCCGTACTCGCCGATCCACGAGGCCCCGGCGGGCAGCTCATGATAGCGCAGCATGTCGATCAGCGGGCTCTCGATCACCGCCGCGTTGAACAGTTCCGGATGCTGGGTGATCGAGACCGAGGTCAGGACGCCGCCGTTCGAGCGCCCGTAGATGCCCAGACGACGTGGGGTGGTGATGCCCCGCTGCTCCAGATCGCGGGCGACGGCGGCGAAGTCGTCGAAGGCCAGCTGGCGGTTCTCGTTCAGCACCGACTGGTGCCATTGCGGGCCGAACTCGCCGCCGCCCCGGATGTTGGCCTGGACGAAGACGCCACCGTTCTCGAGCCACAGCTTGCCCATCTCCGGCTTGTAGGCGGGCGGGAAGCTGACCTGGAAACCGCCGTAGCCGAACAGGATGGTCGGCGCCGGGCCGCTCTGGTTGCGCGGGCGGGTGACGAAATAGGGGATCTTGGTCCCGTCCGAGGACGTGGCCTCGAACTGTTCGGTGACGTGGGTAGAGGCGTCGAACTTGGCCGGGGCCGAGCGAATTTCGACGATGGCGTTCGGCGACTGGTTCGACTCGTTCGCGCGGCGCGAGACCGGGAAGTCGATGTCCAGCAGGCCCAGCGAGGGCGGGGTCAGGAAATTCTGCGACGAGACGAAGATCTCGCCCCTGCCCTTGGAGCGGTCGCCCAGGCCGATGGCGCTGTTGTCCGGCACGGCGACCTGACGCTCGGCCCAGCCCCATTCGCCGTGGTTGGCGAAGATCGACAGGCGGCCCCTGACGTTGTCATTGTAGGACACCACGACCCGGTCCGAGAACAGGGCCACGCTGTCGATCGACTGGCGGGCGTTGGGAGCGAAGATCAGCTGGGCCTGATTGCTGATGATGACGTCCGTGCCCTGACGCAGGGTCGCGGGCGTGAAGGACAGCAATGATCCGGCGGCGTATTCGACGCCGAACGGCTTCCAGGTCTCTTCCGGCGAGAGGATCAGCAGGCCGCCCGAGGTTCCGTAGATCGAAACCTGGCTGGGCACATTCAGGCGGACGGGACGGCCATCGACCAGCTCCCAGGTCTCCGAGCGATAGGTGTCCAGCGGGCGGCTGATGATCACCGCCTCCACCGCGCCGTCCTTGTTGCGATAGACGCTCGGGCTGACGCCATAGCCGCCGTCGGAGGCCTCGCCGCGATAGAGCTCGGTCGCCTGCGCCAGGGTCTGGCCGCGCTTCAGCGTCTTGACGATGAAGGGATAGCCCGACTCCGTCAGTGTGCCGTCGCCGAAATCGGTGGCGACCAGCAGGGTGTCGCGGTCCAGCCATTCGAGGCGGTGCTTGCCCTCGGGCAGGACGAAGCCGCCAGCCACGAAGGATTTGGTGGTCAGGTCGAACTCGCGCACGACCACGGCGTCCTTGCCGCCGTCAGACAGGCTGATCAGGCAGCGGGTTTCATCCGGCGCCAGGCAGTCGGCGCCCTTCCAGACCCAGTCCTTGCCCTCGGCGCGCGACAGGGCGTCGATGTCCAGCAGGGTCTCCCACTGGGTGTTCGCCGAGCGGTAGCTGTCCAGCGAGGTCCGGCGCCAGACGCCCTTGGGATTGGTCGCGTCCTGCCAGAAGTTCCCGATGCCCTCGCCGAGGAAGCTGGGCGAGGGGATGCGATCCGTGGCCGTCAGGATGGCCTCGGCCTCGGCCCGGAAGGTCTCGTAGCGACGGTCGCCGGTCAGGGCGGCCAGCGACCGCTCGTTCTCGGAACGGACGAACGCCATGGCCTCGGTCCCGTTGACCTCCTCCAGCGCCAGATGATCGTCGGCGGCGCGCACGCCCGCCGGGGTCAGGTCCGCCGGGAAATGCGGCGGGGTCTGGCTCTGGGCGTAGGCCGGGGCGGCGAGTGCGACCACGGCCACACCCATCATCAGGGACTTCATCATCGAGCGGCTCCGCGCAACAGGTCCTCCCCTTCAGGGAGGGAGACCATCCGAAGGATGGTGAGGGGGTTAGAACCGTCGGCGGTGGAGGCGAGCCTCCACCGCTTCAGGGTCGTTCAGTCTGCCTATTCCTGCGCCGGAGAGTCCATCAGGCGGCGGGTCAGATAGGTGTATTCCAGCGCCAGACGGCGGGCCGTCTCCTGCAGGTTGGCCGCCGCGCCGTGGCCGCCGTCGACGTTCTCATAGAACAGGACCGGATAGCCCAGCTCTTCCAGACGCGCCGCCGCCTTGCGGGCGTGGCCCGGGTGGACGCGGTCGTCCTTGGTCGAGGTGTGGATGAAGACCTCCGGATAGGGCTGACCGGCGGCGAGGCGCTGGTAGGGCGAATACTGCTCGATCCAGGCGCGTTGCTCCGGGATGTCCGGGTTACCGTATTCGGCGATCCACGAGGCGCCGGCCAGCAGCTTGTGGAAGCGCAGCATGTCGAACAGCGGCACCTGGATGACGGCGCCGTTGATCAGGTCCGGGCGCTGGGTCAGCATGGCGCCCATGAAAAGGCCGCCCTGCGAGCCGCCCATGATGCCCAGGTGCGGCTGGCTGGTGATGTTGCGGGCTTGAAGGTCCAGGGCCACGGCCTGGAAGTCCTCGTGGGCGCGCTGGCGGTTCTGCTGCAGGGCCGCCTGGTGCCAGCGCGGTCCGAACTCGCCGCCGCCGCGGGTGTTGGCGACCACATAGACGCCGCCACGCTCCAGCCACAGCTTGCCGACCGTGGCCGAATAGCCGGGCAGCAGCGAGTTCTGGTAGCCGCCGTAGCCGTACAGCAGGGTCGGGTTCGATCCATCCATCGGCATGTCGCCCTTACGGACGACGAAGTAGGGGATCATGGTGCCGTCGGCGCTGCGGGCCTCGAACTGCTCGACCACCATGCCGGTGGCGTCGAACTTGGCGGGCAGGGACTTCACCACCTCGGCCTGGTTGGTCGAAGCGTCGGCCAGATAGAGGCTGGACGGGTTCAGATAGCCGGCGACGCTGACAAAGACCTGATCGTCGCGGTCCGAGGCGGAGCCGACGCCTACGGTCACGTTCTGCGGCAGGTTCAGGCGGGTGCGGGCCCATTCGCCGGACGGGTTGGGCTCATAGACATAGACCGAGCCGCGCACGTTTTCGTACAGGGCGACGACCAGCTTGTTGCGGGTGTTGGTGATGCCCTCGATGGCTTCGCGATCGGTCGGGCGGATGACCAGCTGGGCGCGGGTCGCCGGATTGGCTAGCCACTGCTCCAGGTTCCAGGCGATGACGTCGCCTGTCTTGAACTCCTGACCGGAGGGGGCGGTCCAGTCCTGATCGGTGGTGACGACCAACTGGCCGGCGACCAGGGCGTTGATGTTCGACTTGGCCGGCAGTTGCAGCTGGGTGGTCGTGCCGTCGGCGTTCAGGCGCCAGGTCTCGCCTTCGTAGAAGTTGATCCCCCGGTTGATCAGGGTCGCCTTCACCACACCGTCCACATCTCGCAGGGTGTAGGCGCTGACCGAGACGTCGGTCTGCTGGCCTTCGAAGATGACCGGGGCCTGGTCGAGCGCCTGGCCGCGACGCAGAAGGCGAACGGTGCGCGGATAGCCCGAGTCCGTCAGGGTGCCTTCACCGAAGTCGCGCGAGACCAGCAGGGTGTTCTCGTCGATCCAAGTGGCGCCGCCCTTGGACTCCGGCAGAACGAAGCCGCCGTCCACGAAGGTGCGGGTGGCGCGGTTGAATTCACGGACGGTCACCGCGTCCTTGCCACCATCCGACAGGCTGACCAGGCAGCGGGTCTCTTCCGGCGGCAGGCAGGTCACGCCTTTGTAGACCCAGTTCTTGCCCTCAGCGGCCGACAGGGCGTCGATGTCGAGGATGGTTTCCCACACCGGCTCGGCCGAGCGGTAGCTGTCCATCGTGGTGGTGCGCCAAATGCCGCGCACGTGGGTCGCGTCCTGCCAGAAATTGTCCAGCGTGCCGTCGTGGTTGAAGCCGACGCCCGGGATGCGGTCGCGCGATTGGACGATCTCCAGCGCCTGGGCGTGCAGTTGGGCGTAGCGGGGGTCGCCCTGCAGGACGCCCAGCGAATGCTCATTGTGGGCGCGGACCCATTCCATCGCCCGCTCGCCCTCGACCTCTTCCAGCCACAGATAGGGGTCGGTGGCGTCCGAGGTGGCGAAGCCCCCCGAGGTGTTGGCGGCGGCGGGTGCGGCGGTCTGGGCCATGGCGGCGCTCGAAAGGGCGGTGGAAGCGAGAAGCGCGGCGAGCGCGACGGAGCGGATCATATGGGAAGTCCCCCGTTACAAATTGCGCGGCACCTTATCCGGGGGCGGAAGGTCGGCAAGGCGTTGGGGGCAAAGGTTACGGCTTTGTCATGCGGCGCGGTGTCACGCGCCCTCGTCCGGAATGCACAGCACCTTGCCGCAGGCCTTGCAGTGGACGGCGTCCGGATCGTGCTTGCTGAGGCCGCAGGTCGGGCAGTCATGGCTGACCTTGTGCGGGCGGAAGATGGTCTGGGCCAGCCGCAGGAACAGGGTGATCCCCGTCAGCATGACGAAGATCGACAGCACCCGCCCCCAGTTTCCCGGCAGGGTGATGTCGCCGAAGCCGGTCGTCGTCAGGGTGGCGATGGTGAAATACAGGGCGTCCAGATAGCCGGTGATGCCCGGATGCTCGCCCCGGAAGCTGGTGTAGACGAAGCCGGTGACCACGAAGATGAAGGTCGTCAGCGAGGCGACGGCCTTGGTCACCTCCTCGACCCGGGTGTCGTCGTACTTGTGCCCGATGGTCCGCCAGAAAAAGTCGGAGTGCAGCAGGGTCCAGAGGCGCAGGAGGCGCAGGAAGCCCAGGTTGAACAGCCATTGGGGGAACAGAAGGGTCGCCAGCACGAACAGATCGACCCAGGTCGCGGGCTTCTTCAGCCAGTCCTTGATGTCGGTGTGGGCCAGCGCCCGCCCGGTCAGGTCCGCGATCAGGATCAGGGCGATGACGTAGTCGATCACATAGAAGACGATCCCGGCCTCGTGCAGGATCGGCGCGGCGAGGAAGAAGGCGATGATCGCGAAGTCGATGACGATGACCGCCAGCCGGAACTTCACCGCCAGCGGCGACGTGCCGTGATAGAGGTAGCGCAGCCGGACCCGCAGCCGCAGACCTTCGGCCCGCGCCGGCGGTTCGGGGAATTTCGGAGCCCTGTCCGCCTTGCGGGCGGCTTTTCCGACGGTCTTGCGAACAGGTGCGGCGCGAGTCATGGCCCAGCTTAACGCGGTTCTCTCGCGTGAGGTCCAGTGGCTCGCTATATGAGACAGGAAATGACCCGTACCTTCCTCAAGATGAACGGCGCCGGAAACGACTTCGTGGTCGTCAATGCGCTGGAGACGCCCTTCTCACCGACGGTCGAACAGGTGCGGGCCATCGCCGACCGTGAGACGGGCGAGGGCTGCGACCAGCTGATCGCCATCGAACCGAGCGAGAGCGCCGACGCCTTCATGCGCGTCTGGAACAATGATGGGACGATGGTCGAGACCTGCGGCAACGCCCTTCGCTGCGTCGGTTGGGTGCTGATGGAATCGTCCGGCAAGGACCGGGTGGTGATCGACACCGCCAGCGGTCCCACGGTGGCGACCCGCGCGGCGGGCGGTCAGGTGACGGTCGACATGGGCGCGCCCCGTCTGGTCTGGGATCAGGTGCCGCTGGCCGAGGAGATGGACACCCGCGGGATCGAATTGCAGGTCGGCCCCATCGACGCGCCCCTGCTGCACACGCCCGGCGCGGTCTCGATGGGCAATCCGCACGTGGTCTTCTTCGTCGGCGAGACGCCGGACGACGGCTTCGTGCGCGGCTCGGGCTCGCTGGTCGAGCATCACCCGCTGTTCCCCGAAGGGGTCAATGTCGGCTTCGTCCACGCCCTGTCGCCGGATCACATCCGGCTGCGGGTCTGGGAGCGCGGCGCGGGCCTGACCAAGGCCTGCGGAACCGGCGCCTGCGCGGCCCTGGTGGCTTCGGCCCGGCGCGGGGTCACCGGTCGTCACGCGACGGTGGATGTCGATGGCGGTCGCCTGCTGATCGACTGGGACGAGGCCTCGGACCACGTCCTGATGACCGGCCCGGTTGAGGTGGAACGGACGGGGCTGCTGTCGCTCTAGCGATGCCGCCGGGCGATTAGCGCCCAGACCGTCACCGCGATACAGGCTCCAAGGCCCAGCCAGCCGATCCAGTCCCAGATCCCGTCGCCCAGCAGGGCTCCGACCAGACCGATCAGCGACAGGATCGCGACCACGGCGGGCACGGCGAAGATGACCTTCAGGCCGTAGGGGCTGGTCTTCATTTGGCGCCCCGCTTCGCGGACCGATGCTTGACCCACCAGAGGTAAAGCCCGCTGCCCAGGACGATGACAGTGATCAGGTCCAGCAGCGCCCAGAGGATCTTCAGCGGTAGGCCGCCGTAGTCGCCGAAATGCAGCGGCTGGGACAGGGACAGGGTCTTCACATACCAAGGCGCGGGGGCCACCGCCGCCAGTTCGCCGGTGCGGGCGTCGATCAGGGCGGGCGTGGTCAAATGCTCGGTCAGCGGCGTGTCGCCGTGGAAGAAGACCGCATAGTGGTTGTCGGTCGAATAGGTCGAGCCGGGGAAGGCGACGAACTGCAGCGTCATCCCCGGCTGCGCCTGTTTCGCCCGCTCGACGGCGGCGTTGAGCGAGCTGCGCTCAGTCAGGCTGACCGGCGCGTCATAGGCCTGGGTCAGCTCCTTGAGGGCGTCGTCCTTCCAGTAGGCGATGATCGGCACGGCCAGGGTGTTGACCACCCCGGTCACGCCGACGACCAGCACCCAGGCCACGGTCACCACGCCCAGCAGGTTGTGATAGTCCAGCCAGCGGGTCCGCGCCGCCTTGCCCGCCCGCACCGTCCCGAACGGCAGACGGCGCATGAAGGGGGCGTAGAGCACGACACCCGACACCAGCGCCGCCACCAGCAGCAGCCCCATCGCGCCGAGGAACAGCATCCCCGCCAGCCCCAGGAACATGTCGGTGTGCAGCTGGAGAATGAACTCCATCACCGGGTGACCGGCGACCAGCGGCGCGGCTTCACCGGTGTACTGGTCGATGGGCTGGAAGCTGTATTTCCCGTCCGGGCCGGTCGGGTCGATGCTGGTGACGTTCACCACCGGCCGTTCCACGTCGAAGCTCATGAAGGCCGGAACCTCGCCTGGCTTGCGGGCGAGGGCCGTGTCCAGAACCTGGTCGAGGTTCAGCTTTTCCGCATCCGGAGCGACGGACGCGGTCTCCTCATGGCCGAGCAGGACGTGGTCCAGCTCATGCGTGAAGATGAGCGGAAGCCCCGTGATGCAGAGCATCAGCAGGAAAATGGTCGAGACGAGGCTCGACCATTTATGCACCCCGCTCCAGGCCCGGATCGTGCCCGGCTTCATCCGAACTAGAAGTCCGTCGAGATCGCGACGCGGAAGGTGCGCGGGGCGCCCAGCGTCAGATAGTTCGAGCCCGGATAGCCGCCGACGGCCACCCACTGGTCTTCATCGGCGATGTTTTCGACCCGTGCGCGAATCGTCAGCGGGCGCTCGCCCGCATCGAAATCATAGCGCACGCCCGCATCGAAGCGGGTCCAGCTGTCCAGTTCGACGGTGTTCAGGGCGTTGACCTGCTGCGAGCCGGTGTGGATCGCGCGGCCTTCCAGCGTCAGGCCGGCCACGGCGGGGACGTCCCATTCGACGTTGGCGTTGAGCTGGAATTCCGGCACGCCGATGGGGGTCTTGCCGGCCTCCGCGGCGGTCTGGGTGCGGGTGACCTCGGCGTCCAGCCAGGTCGCGCCGCCGATCAGGCGCAGGCCGTCGACCGGCTCGCCGTAGACGGTCAGTTCGACGCCCCGGTTCTCCTGCTCCGACCCGGCCGAATAGACGCGCGAGGCCGTGTCGAAATACTCGCTCGGGCGCGTCGTGCGGAAGACGCTCAGCGTGCCACCGAACGAGCCGGCGTCATACTTCACCCCGGCTTCGATCTGCTCGGAGGTGAAGGGCTCCAGCACTTCGCCGCGGTTCTCGACGACAGCGCCGTTGACGGTCTGCGGGGCGATCTTCCCGGGCTGCAGGGCCTCGGCGTAGTTGGCGTACAGCGAGATCTGGTCGGTCGGCTTGTATACCAGGGCGAAGACCGGCGTGACGGCGTCGCTGGCGTAGCCCGAGCCGTAGGAGCCGTCGATGTAGCTGTAGGAGCCGGTGGTGATCTCCTGATAGCGGGCTCCGACCGTGATCAGCAGACGGTCGTCGAGGAAGGACATCATGTCGGCCAGTGCGACGCTGGAGGTGCGCGAGCGCTCGGTGATCTGCGGATCGTTGAAGTCGCCCGAGGTGCTGACGTTCGCGGGAGGCGCGATCACGACGGGGTTGTCCAGCGTGCCGACGGCGAAGCCGCCGAAATTGCCGGCCCAGGCATTCCGCGACTTCAGCTGGACGTGCGAGGCCGAGGCGACCAGCCGGTGCCGGACCGGGCCGGTGTTCAGGTCGGCGCGCACGCCGATATCGCCCGACCAGACGGTGTCTTCACGGACGTTATCGAACCGGTTGGCGCTGAGCACGCCCGAGGCGGTCACGCCGGGGTTGGCCAGAACGTTCTCTTCCTTGCCGCTGCGACCGCCGAAGGCCGCCCAGACGGTGACCTCATCCGTCAGGTCGAACTCGCCGCGCACGGCGCCGAAGAGCTGCTCTTCGTCAGTGTAGGTCCAGGGCTGGCCGAAATTGCTGTCCGCCGAGGGGGCGGCGGGCACGGCGCCGGACGGTGTCACCTGCGGACGCGGCGCGTTCAGACGGTGGTTCTGCCAACCGAAATCAGCCGAGAAGCGGGCGCGGTCGCCACGGTGGTCGAGACCCAGGCCGACGACCTGCAACTCGCTGTTCTGGGCGTCGATCTCGCCCTCGCCGTCGCGGGCGACGACGTTCAGGCGGCCGCCCCACTCGTTGTTCGCACCGAAGCGGCGCGAGAAGTCGCCGGCGGCGTACAGGGCCTCGCCGCCGTCCCAGCCGAGGGTCAGGCGGTTCAGATCGATGTCGCTCGCGCGCTTGGGCGTCAAGTTGAAGGCGCCGCCGACGCCCGAGCCGCCGGGCGCGGCGCCGTTCAGGAAGGCCGATGCGCCGCGGAAGACCTCAACCCGCTCAACCAGCTCCGCCGCAACGAACTGGCGCGGCAGGACCCCGTACAGGCCGTTCCAGGTCATGTCGTCCGAGTACACCGGGAAGCCGCGGATGATGTACAGCTCCTGGAAATTGCCGAAGCCCTTGGAGACGCGGACGGTCGGGTCGTTCTGCAGCACGTCGCCGACGCTGACAGCCTGCTGGTTGCGAACCAGGGCCTCGGTGAAGGCGGTGCTGGAGAAGGGGGTGTCCATCACGTCCATCGAACCGAACAGGCCGACGCGGCCGCCGGTGGCGACTTGGCCGCCAGCATAGGCCGGGGCCTGACGAACCTGCGAACCGGTGACCACCACCTCGCCGAGGTCGGTGGTCTGGGCGTCCTGCGCGAAGGCGGGCGCGGCCGTCAGGGCGGCGGCGGTGGAGAGCATGAGGAGGGAGCGGAGGGTCACGGTATCGCCTTGGGGGAGGGCTGTATTGAGAACGGGTCGCACTATCAGCGAGGCTGGGCGGTTACAACCTTGGCCGTGGGCGTTTGACGGCTGTCCTGACGCCGCAGGGCGGGAAACCGCGCAAACCGGCGGGGTGCTGTCACATTTTCCGGACACCCTGGCGCGACAGGCCGAGGCAAAGCCCGTTCTGGCGGGGCTGGGCCTTCCCTCGCGTCAGCGGTTGTCCCGCCCGGCCCCGCGCACTAGGAAAAGGATCAACTGAAGACGCGCGAACGCGCGACCGGAAACGCCGAGAGCCATGCCCGACCTGACAGACAAACAGACCTTCTCCGATCAGGACGCGCTGGACTTTCACCGCTATCCCGCTCCGGGCAAGATCTCGATGGCCCCGATCAAGCCGATGGCGACCCAGCGCGACCTGTCGCTGGCCTATTCGCCGGGCGTGGCCGTGCCGGTGCTGGCGATCGCGCAGGACGCCGACAAGGCCTACGATTACACCTCCAAGGGCAATATGGTCGCTGTCATCTCGAACGGCACCGCGATCCTGGGCCTCGGCAACCTCGGTCACATGGCGTCCAAGCCGGTGATGGAGGGCAAGTCAGTACTGTTCAAACGCTTCGCCGATGTCGACAGCTTCGACGTCGAGGTGAAGACCACCGATCCGGACGAGTTCGTCACCGTGGTGAAGAACATCGGCGACACCTGGGGCGGCATCAATCTGGAGGACATCAAGTCCCCGGAATGCTTCGAGATCGAAAGCCAGCTGCAGGACCTGCTGGATATCCCGGTCTTCCATGACGACCAGCACGGCACGGCCATCATCTCGACCGCCGGCCTGATCAACGCCGCCCACGTCGCGGGCAAGAAGCTGGAAGACCTGAAGGTCGTTCTGGCGGGCGCCGGCGCGGCCGGTCTGTCATCCATCGGCCTGATGAAGGCGGCGGGCGTCCGGCACGAGAACACCGTCATCGTCGACCGTGACGGCGTCGTCTATCGCGGTCGCGGCGACGTGGACCAGTGGAAAGCGGCTCACGCCACCGACACACCCCTGCGGACACTGGAAGAGGCCATGGTCGGCGCCGACGTGGTCATCGGCCTGTCGGCCAAGGGCGCGATCACCAAGCAAATGGTGGCCACCATGGCCCCCAATCCGATCATCTTCGCCATGGCCAATCCGGACCCGGAGATCACGCCGGAAGACGTGCAGTCGGTGCGCTCGGACGCGATCATCGCCACGGGCCGGTCGGACTATCCGAACCAGGTCAACAATGTGCTGGCCTTCCCCTATCTGTTCCGCGGCGCCCTGGACGTGCGCGCCCGCCGGGTGAACCACGAGATGAAGGTCGCCTGCGCCGAGGCGCTGGCCGCCCTGGCCCGTGAGGACGTGCCGGACGAGGTCGCCGCCGCCTATCGCGGCCGCAAGCTGAAGTTCGGGCCGGACTACATCATTCCGTCGCCGTTCGATCCGCGCCTGATCTGGTTCATCCCGCCCTTCGTCGCCAAGGCCGCCATGGACAGCGGCGTGGCCCGCACGCCGATCGAGGACATGGACGCCTACCGCATCTCGCTGCGCCAGCGTCTCGATCCGTCCGCCGCCCTGATGCAGAACATCTCGGGCGCCGTCCGTTCGGCCCCGAACAAGCGCATCGTCTTCGCCGAGGGCGAGGAGACCGCCGTCATCCGCGCCGCCTGGGGCTTCAAACAGGCCGAACTGGGCACGCCGATCCTGATCGGCCGCGAGGACCTGATCCGCAAGAACGCCGCCGAGGCCGGTCTGAATTTCGATGAAATGGACATCGAGATCGTCAACGCCCGGGTGTCGGAGCGGAACGTCGAATACACCGACTGGCTCTATGACAAGCTGCAGCGCCGGGGCTATCTGCGCCGCGACGTCCAGCGGATGATCAACCAGGACCGCAACTACTTCGCCGCCACCATGTGCGCGCGCGGTCAGGCGGACGCCATGGTCACCGGCGTGACCCGCAACTTCAACATGGTGCTGAAGGAAGTCCGTCGCGTCCTGGATGTGAAGGAGCGGATGATCGGCCTGTCGATCCTGTTGGCGCGGGGCCGGACCCTGTTCGTCGCCGACACCTCGATCCACGAACTGCCTAACGCCGAGGAACTGGCCGAGATCGCCATCCAGGCGGCGGCGACGGTGCGCAAGCTGGGCAAGACCCCGCGGGTGGCCTTCCTGTCCTACTCGACCTTCGGCAACCCGCCGGGCGAGCGTGGCGAGAAGGTGCGCGAGGCGATCCGCATCCTCGACGCCAAGGGCGTGGACTTCGAGTACGAGGGCGAGATGCCGCCGGAGCTGGCGCTGGAGCCGGACCTGCGCGGCGCCTATCCGTTCATGCGCCTGACCGGCCACGCCAATGTGCTGGTCATGCCGGCCATTCATTCAGCGGCCATCTCGACCCGTCTGGTCCAGTCGCTGGGCGGCGCGACCGTGATCGGCCCGCTGCTGGTGGGTCTGGAGAAGTCGGTTCAGATCGTTTCGCTGGGCGCCTCGGTCAGTGAGATCATCACCGCCGCCACCTTCGCCGCCTACGAAGACGGCGCGGCGGACGAGGGCTGAGGCTGAAGGCGGCTGGGGCTCAAGCCCCGGCCTCCGCGGCCAGCTTGCGGCGTTCGAACGCGCCGCGCACCCATTCCGCGATGCAGAAGATGACCGCCAGCAGGCCCAGCCAGGCGGCAATGGCGAACATCGGCGCGTAGCCCTGAGCGTCGATCAGTTCGCCCAGCGCCCCCCGGCCCAGTGTGCCGATCAGCAGGGCCAGCGAGATGAAGACGGCGAATTGCACCGCGCCGAAGGTCCGGTTCGACAGCGCCGACAGATAGGCGACGAAGGCCGCGCCCGCGAAGCCGCCGGCGACGTTCTCGCCCGCGATGGCCAGCATCAGCCGAGCCAGCGGCTCGCCGATGTGGAAGGCGCCGAACAGGTCATACAGGTGCGTCGCCCGCATGAAACCGCCGATGACCGGGGCGCCCAGCGCCAGATCCATCATCAGCAGGTTGGTGGCGGCGGACAGGATGGCGCCGATCAGCAGGCTCCACATCCGGCCAATGATCAGCAGGGCCCAGCCGCCCAGCGCGATGCCGACGATGGTCATGACCACGCCGAAGGTCTTGGACGCCAAAGCCACCTCTGCCTTGGTGTGCCCCAGCGCCCCGCCGGTGTCGCCCATGTAGAAGGGGAAGGCGAAGGGGCCCCAGACGCCGTCGGTGATACGGTAGGTCAGGATCAGGCCCAGCACGATCAGCGCGCCCCAGCCCAGACGGCCCATCAGCTCGACCAGCGGGGCCAGGATGGCGTCGTACAGGGTGTCGGCGAAGCGGGTCGGGGCGGCGACCTCGGCGGCGTTGGGCGCGCGGCCCTTCCAGACGATCAGACCCGCCAGCGCGGCGGGCAGGATGACGGTCGCGCCGACGATCCAGGGACCCCAGTTGGCGGTGAACTCGCCCGCGCTGGGCGCCGGAGAGGTGGTCAGGGCGGTGACCATGAAGTTGACCAGCATGTAGGCGGCCCAGCCCCAGGCCAGCAGGGTGGCGGTCAGGATCGCCAGCCGCATCCGGGGCGAACCCTTCCGCTCACGGGCGACCGCGGCTTGCGATGAGGGCTCGGGTTCCGGCGCGATCAGGGTGCCGATGACGCCCACGCCCATCAGCAGGGCGCCGACCACGAAGACGCCGGACCAGCCGATGGCCGTCGCCAGCAGCAGGGCGCCCGCGCCCCCGGTCAGGGCGGCGGTGCGATAGCCGAGCTGGTAGATGGTCGACAGCAGGTCGATGGGGGTCTTCTCGTCGGCCACCTCGATCCGCCAGGCGTCGATGACGATGTCCTGCGTCGCGAAGGCGAAGGCGCCCAGCGCCGCCCCCATGGCCAGCGGTCCCAGCACGCCCGTTCCCGGGTGCGACAGGGCCACCAGCGCCAGGGCGACGGCGATGATGATCTGCAGGATCAGCAGCCAGCTGCGCCGCCGTCCGAACCGCTGGCCGATCACCGGCGGGGTCCAACTGACCGCCGGCGACCACAGGAAGCGGAAGGCGCCGAACAGGCCGATCCAGCTCAGGATGCCGATGGTGGCGACCGGAATGTCCTCCTCCGTCAGCCAGGCGTTGAGGGTGCCGATCAGCATGGCGAAGGGCAAGCCTGCCGAGAAACCCAACAGCAGCATGGCCAGGGTCCGACGCTCGCGGAAGGCAGCCTTCAGGACGCCCAGGCCCTTGGGGGCGGGGCGAAGGTCGGCGACCTCGCTGGCGGGCGTCTGGCTGTCGGTCATGGGCGCGTCTCCGGACGCCACCCGGCGCCTCTCAAATCAGACGGCGACCTTGGCGCGGACTTCGCGGTTCGTCCAGCGGGAGAGGGCGGCGCGCATCGCCTCCAGCTCCAGCGGTTTGACCAGATGGTCGTCCATGCCCGCTTCCAGACAGGCCTTGCGGTCCTCGGCGAAGGCGTTGGCGGTCAAGGCCACGATTGGGGTGCGGTCGCCGCGCGCACGCAACTCGCGCGACGCCGTCGGGCCGTCCATGCCGGGCATCCGCATGTCCATGAAGACCAGGTCGTATCGGGCGCGCTTCATGGCGTCGAGCGCCTCGTCGCCGCTGGCGGCGGTCTCGACGGCGCAGCCCTCGCGCTTCAGCAGGGTGGAGGCCAGCAGGGCGCCGACAGGGTTGTCCTCGACCAGCAGGACGCGGGTGCCCGAGAAGCGGCCCGGCAGGACGCGATCATCGTCGGCGGGAAGGACGGCGGGACCGCCGGGGCGTTCCGATGGGGCGCCGACAGCGGCCAGCACCCGCTCCGCGAGGGAGGCGCGGCGCAGGGGCTTGATCAGATAGCCGTGGAAGCCGGCGCTGCGATAGCGGGCGATCAGGTCGCGTTCGGACGGCTTCAGCAGCACGATGGCGCGGCTGTCTTCGGGGCGCGCGGCCAGTCCGACCGGATTCAGACGCGCGGCATGGTCGATCAGGACCACCGGGGCGCCGTCCACCACGGTCCCGCCCGAGGCGTCGATCTGGGCGGCGGCGGTGTCCCGCACGAAGGGATCAAGGCTGATGATGGTGACGGCCTGTCCGGCCAGGGGGCGACCGCGCTCGGGGTTCGGGGCGGCGGTGAAGGCGGCCTCGAAGCGGAAACGGGCCCCGCGGCCGCCTGGGCGGTCGGCGACCGAGACAACGCCGTCCATGGCGGCGGCCAGCTTGCGCACCACGGCGAGGCCCAGACCGGCGCCGCCGAAGCGGCTGGCGTCGCTGGCGTCGACGTGGCCGAACTCCTCGAAGATGCGCGCTCGCGCCTCGACCGGGACACCGGGGCCGGTGTCGTCGATGATGAAGGCCAGACGCGGCGCGTCATCGGTCCCGCCCGCGCGCTCAACCGCGATGCGGACCCCGCCCTCGGCGGTGAATTTCACGGCGTTGCCCGCGAGGTTGAACAGCACCTGACGCAGGCGGCCTTCATCGGCCAGCACGTCCGGGGCGTCGGCGGCGACCGACCAGGCGATCTCAAGGCCGCGCTCATGGGCGCGAGGGCTGAGCAGTTCGGCCACGCCGCGCACCAGCGCTTCCAGATCGACGGGGGCGGAATCGAACTCCAGCTTGCCCGCTTCCAGCCGGGCGTAGTCCAGCAGGTCGTTGACCAGACCCAGCAGATGCTCGGCGGACGACCGCGCGGCCTCGGCGTAGGCGCGCTGGGCGCCGTCCAGCCTGGTCCGGGACAGCAGGCCCAGCATGCCGATCACCCCGTTCAGGGGCGTTCGCATCTCGTGGCTCATCAGGCGAAGGAACTGCTGCTCGGCGGACCCGGTCGGGGCCATGTCAGGGGCTGGCTGTTCGGTCCGTCGCCGGGGCATGTCGGGGTCTCCTCGAAGACACCGTGAACTCAAGACGTTAAGAGATCACCACGCGGGCGTGACGGTCTCGTGAGGAGCGGGGGAGCCGGCGCGGCGGGCCTCGAAGGCGTCATTGGCCTCGGCGGTCGAGCGCCGATAGATCAGGGCCTCGGCGATGTGGCGGCGCAGGACGCCGTCGCAGCCGTCCAGATCGGCGATGGTGCGGGCCAGCCGGAGGGTGCGGGTCCAGCCGCGCGCGGTCAGGCCGCCCATCTGACCCGCCTTCATCAGCAGCGCCTTGCCGGGCTCGTCCGGGGTGGCGAAGCGATCCAGCAGTTCGCCGGAGACGCGGGCGTTGACCGCCTGATCCTGCGCCGTCTCCGGGTCGATCCCGGCGGCGTGCAGGCGCGCGTTCTGCATCTGGCGGGCGGTCAGGACGCGGGCGGCGGCCTCCGCCGTGCCTTCAGCGGGCGGCGGCAGGGCCATGTCGGCGGCGGTGACTGGCGGCGTCTCCACCGTCAGGTCGATGCGGTCGAACATCGGGCCGGAGATGCGGTTGCGGTAGTCGCGCTGGCATCTCGGGGCCTTGCCGCAAGCGCCCTTGCCGCCGCCGCCGAGCCCGCAACGGCAGGGGTTCATCGCCGCGACCAGCTGGAACCGGGCCGGATAGCGGACGTGGGCATTGGCGCGGGCGACGATGATCTCGCCCGTCTCCAGCGGCTGACGGAGGGAATCGAGGGCCTGGGCGCTGTATTCCGGGAGTTCATCCAGGAAGAGCACGCCGTTGTGCGCGAGTGAGGCCTCGCCCGGCTTGGCGCGCAGGCCGCCGCCGGTCAGGGCCGCCATGGAGGCGGAGTGGTGCGGGGCGCGGAAGGGGCGGTCGCGGGTCAGGGCGCCGCGCTCGATCAGCCCGGCCACCGACCAGACCATGGAGGTCTCCAGCAGCTCCTTGGGCGTCAGGGGCGGGAGCAGGCCGGGCAGGCGCGCCGCCATCATCGACTTGCCCGAGCCCGGCGGGCCGACGAAGAGCAGGTTGTGACCGCCCGCGGCGGCGATCTCCAGCGCCCGCTTGGCGCTTTCCTGTCCCTTGACCTCGCGCAGGTCTGGGACGCGGTCCCCGGCTCGCATGGCGCCGGGTTCGGGACGGCGGAGGACCTGCGACCCCTTGAAGTGGTTGACCAGGGCGATCAGGGAGCGGGGCGCCAGAACGGCAACGTCGCCGGCCCAGGCCGCCTCTGGCCCATTGGCCTCCGGGCAGATCAGGCCGAGGCCCATGGCGTCGGCGGCGACCGCGGCGGGCAGGGTTCCGCCCACCGGCGCGATCCGCCCATCCAGCCCCAGCTCGCCCACGGCGGCCCAGCCGTTCAGGGCGTCGGGCGGGACGACCCCCATTGAGGCCAGCAGGGCCAGGGCGATGGGCAGGTCGAAATGGTTGCCCTCCTTGCGCAGGTCCGCCGGGGCGAGGTTGGCTATGATCCGCATCGACGGCAGGGCTAGGCCGATGCCGGCGAAGGCGCCGCGCACCCGCTCCCGGCTCTCGGCCACCGCCTTGTCGGCGAGGCCGACGATGGTGAAGCTGCCCTCGGTGGAGTGCAGCTGGGACACCTGCACGTCCACCCGCCGGGCGTCGACGCCTTCAAACGCGACCGTGACGACACTGGCGTGCATCCCGCCCTCCCGCTATCCGGGAGAGAACGAAACACGAACTTGCAACCATTGCAAGAGCGACGTTATCCGCCGCGCCTGGCCTCGATGGCGTCCCACATCAGGGCGGCGGCGTTGACACCTGTGAAGCGGAGCAGCTGCTGGGCGCCGGTGGGGGAGGTGACGTTGATCTCGGTCAGATAATCGCCGATCACATCGATGCCGACGAAGATCAGGCCGCGTTCCTTGAGCGTCGGGCCGATGGCCTTGCAGATCTCGAGGTCGCGCGCGGTCAGCTCGACCGGCTGGGCCGTGCCGCCGACGCGCAGGTTGGAGCGGACCTGATCCTTGGCCGGGACGCGGTTGATGGCGCCGACCGGCTCGCCGTCGATCAGGATGATGCGCTTGTCGCCCTTGGACACCGCCGGAATGAACTTCTGGATCACGAGCGGGTCGCGCGAGCCCATGGCGTGGATCTCGACCAAGGCGTCGAGGTTGGGGTCGTCGGCCTTGAGCCGGACCACGCCGGAGCCGGCGGCGCCGTGCAGGGGCTTGAGCACGACCTCGCCATGGCGGCGGTGGAAGTCGCCCAGGGCAATCGGGTCGGAGCTGATCAGGGTCGGCGGGGTCAGGCCGGGGAATTTCGTGACCAGCAGCTTCTCGGGCGCCGAGCGGACCTCGGCCGGATCGTTGACCACCAGCGTCTTCGGATGGACCGTCTCGAGCAGATAGGTGGCGGTGACATAGGCCATGTCGAAGGGCGGGTCCTGACGCATCAGGATGACGTCGACATCCCTCGACAGGTCCAGTTTGACCTCTTCGCCGAAGGCCACGTGGTCGCCGACCACCTGCTTCAGGGTCACCGGGCGGGCGCGGCAGTAGAGGACGCCGTCCTCCAGCGCCAGGGTGCGGAAGTCATAGACCCAGATCGGATAGCCCCGGTTCTGGGCCTCCACGGCTTGCAGCCAGGTGGTGTCGGACTCGATATTGACCCCTTCGATAGGGTCCATCTGGATGGCTACGCGCATGGGGATCCGGGGCTTTCGGCTTGGGTCGTCGGGCTTAGGTAAGGTCGGGGAGGCGGAAAGCCTAGCCGCAACGGCGATCTTCTTCCCGGGCCCTATGCCTTGGGCCCTAAGCCCTTTTCAGTTCAGCTGCAGGCGGACCCGATCCACCGACAGCCGGCGGCGGACCTCGCCCGGATCGTCCAGCGTGCGGGCGCGGGAGAGGGCCTCCAGCGCCCCGGCCAGGACGCCCTGTTTCTCGCGGGCGGCGGCGACGTCCAGCCAGGGGCGGTGGTCCTCGGGGTCGAGCAGGGCGCGGCGCAGGGCCGAGCGTTCGGCGCTCTCGAAGTCCTGGGCCTTGATGGCGCGGATGAAGAGCAGGTTCTGCAGCCGGATCAGGGCCTGCCGGTCGCTGACCGGGGCCATCAGCACGTCGAGGCGGTCGGCGACGTGGGGCGTCAGCCCGGCCCGCAGCGCTCGCCGGGTCAGCTCCGACGGCATGACCAGACGGCCCTGGCTGAAGGGGTCCAGCGCCACCGGCCCCTCGGGCGTCTCGACCCGCAACAGGAAGTGGCCGGGAAAGTCAACGCCTTGCGCCTTCACCCCGCCACGCCGGGCGGCGTCGAGGTAGAAGACCGCCAGCGCCGCCGACAGGCCCCGGCGGCGCTCGGCCACGTCGATGACGTCGGTGTTGCCGACGTGGTCGTAGTGGATCAGGTCCCCGTTCAGCCGCAGATCACCGGCCATGGTCTCGGCCAGGGCGTCGTCAGGGCCCTCGCCCGCGATCCGCTCGGCGATGCGCTCGCCGGCGGCGGCCGCCAGCACCCGGACCGGCTCGGCGTCACGGAAGGGGTAGTCATGAATAGCGCAGGCGATGGCGGCCTCGAGCAGCGGGAAGCCGTCATCCTCGGCCAGTCCGGCCTCTGTCAGACAGGTTTCCGCCTCTTCGCGCGTCACGACCGCCCCCGGTTCATGCCGGGACGATGGCGCGGAAACCGGCCGGGAGCCAGCGCCACAATATCGATCCGCAACAGATGTCCGGCCAAGCTGGGTCTTTGGCGCAACACCGCCTGACCGGCCGAGAGGAGCCGTTCATACTGGTCTGAACGGAGAGCCTGGAGCGCCTGTTCCATCGTGGTGCGGCGCTTGACCTCGATGACGGCGAGGGTGCGGCCCCGGCGGGCAAGGATGTCGATCTCCCCGGCCCGGGTCTTCAGGCGGAAGCCGAGGATCTGATAGCCCTTGAGCATCAGCAGGGCGGCGGCCAGCCATTCGGAGCGGTGACCAGCCCTGTGAGAGGACTTGCCGAGACTGACGCGCCAGCCGCGCGGCGTCTTCACGACCTTCGGCGCCCTGAGGCGGTCCGAGGGTCGCTTCCGGGTCACCGGCCCTGCAACTCCAGGGCCCTCTTGTAGAGCGGCTTGCGGGGCATGTTCAGCGCCTTTGACACCTCCGCCGCCGCCTCGCCGGGCGGGAGGCGGGTCAGGGCCTCGGTCAGGGCGGCGTCGGCGTCGGCCTCGGAGGCGACCTCGACCTCGCCGGGTCCGACGACGATGACGATCTCGCCCTTGGGCGACTGGCAGCGGGGATCGACGGCCAGTTCGGCCAGCGAGCCGCGCACGCACTCTTCATAGAGCTTGGTCAGTTCGCGGGCGACGGCGGCCGGGCGGGGGCCGAGGACGGCGGCCATGTCGGCCAGACTGTCGGCGAGACGCGGGCCGCTTTCGAAGAAGACGAGCGTCTGGCGGGCGGTGCGCAGTTCCTCCAGCGCGGTGCGGCGGGCGCCCGATTTGGGCGGCAGGAAGCCGGCGAAGGTAACCCGGTCGGCGGGCAGGCCGGCGATGCACAGGGCGGCCAGCAGGCTGGAGGCGCCGGGGATCGGATGGACCGGCAGGCCTTCGGCGAGGACGGCGCGGGCGACGACGAAGCCGGGATCCGAGATCATCGGGGTGCCGGCGTCGGAGACCAGGGCGACGACGGCGCCGTCGCGCAGGCGTTCGAGGGCCAGTTCGGCGGCGCGTTCGGACGCGTGGTCGTCGCAGCGCTCCAGCCTCGCCTTGAGGCCATAGGCCGACAGCAGCTTGGCGGTGACGCGAGTGTCCTCGGCCAGGACGAGGTCGGCGGCGGCCAGCACGTCGAGCGCGCGCAGCGTCATGTCGCGCAGGTTCCCGATGGGCGTGGCCACCAGATAAAGGCCGGGCGCGACGGTGCGCGCGGGTGGGGCAGTCGGCGGGAAGACGGACGGATCAGGCATCGGCTGGACCGTGCCTGACAGGCTTGGCCCTGTCAGGGGAAAAATGCCGGAAAGCCGTTTGCGCGAGGCATTCGGTGCGGGCGGTGAAATGTGCACTCGAAAAAATGGAGTGCACAAAGTGCACATTTTCGCCTGAGGCGGGGTGTGCGGGCGGCGACTCAACCGGTGGGGCGACGATGTCAAAGACCGGAGCACAGTCTGGCATGCCGATGCGTCAAATTTGGACGTAGGAGCCTAAGTCCCTCTCCCGATGAGAGAGGGGAAACTGTTCAGGTCAGCAACGCCTTCAGCACCGCGTCCAGCAAGGGGCGACCGGTGGCGGTGGCGGCGATGCGGTTGTCGTTCAGCCTGAGGAAGCCGTCGGACAGGAGGTCGGCGAGGCGGCCTTGGTCCGGCGTCAGGTCTAGGGCGGCGAGGTCGGAGAGGCTGACGCCTTCGACGGTGCGCAGGCCGAGCAGGAGGCGTTCCTCGGCGGCGTCGAGCGGGGATTGGCCGTCGCGCTCGCTCCACGGGGCGCCGGTGGCGACGCCGGAGATGTAGTCAACGATGGAGCGGTGGGCGACGGTGGCGGTGCGGACGCCGTCGAGGGTCAGGCGGCCGTGGGAGCCGGGGCCGACGCCGAGATAGTCGCCGCCACGCCAGACATGCAGGTTGTGGCTGGAGCGGGCGGCCTCGCCCCGGGCGTGGTTGGAGACCTCATAGGCGTCGAAGCCGGCGGCCTGGAGCACGGCCTGCGTCGTTTCATAGAGTTCGGCGGCGAGGTCCTCGTCGGGCGGGATCAGGGTCCCGCGCGCGAAGGCGCGGCCGAAGGCGGTGGTGGGCTCGATGGTCAGTTGATAGGGCGAGACGTGCTCGAAGCCGAGGTCGAGCGCCTCGGACAGTTCGGCGCGCCAGTCGGCGAGGGTCTGGCCGGGGCGGGCGTAGATCAGGTCGATGGACAGGCGGGGGAAGGCGCGGGCGGCGACGGCCACGGCGCGGCGGGCCTCGTCGGCGGAATGGTTGCGGCCCAGCGCCTTCAGCGAGGCGTCATCCAGCGCCTGTACCCCCATGGACAGGCGGTTGATGCCGGCGTCGGCGAGGGCGGCGAAGCGGTTGGCCTCGGCGTCCGTCGGGTTGGCCTCCAGCGTGATCTCGATGGGGCCGTGCGGGCTGTAGAGGGTGCGGGCACGGTCGATGATGCGGGCGACGGCGGCGGGGTCCATCAGCGAGGGGGTGCCGCCGCCGAAGAAGATGGAGGCCAGACGGCGCGGGCCGGTCAGGGCCGCCTGCGCCTCCATGTCGGTGAGGATGGCCTCGACGAGTGACGCCTGTTCCTCGGTCCGGCCCCGATCACGCACGACGTTGAAGTCGCAATAGGGGCAGATCTGGGCGCAGTAGGGCCAGTGGACGTAGAGGGCGACGTCGCTGCCGGGGTCACGGACTGGCGAGTGGCGAGTGGCGAGTGGCGAGGGGGGCGGTGTCGAAGTTTTCATTCCGCCTCAGAAGGCGACCTAGAGACGAGCAGCGATGCCGGGTCCTTTACACGGTTTGGCGCATCAACACTCGCCACTCGCCACTCGCCACTCGCCACTCGCCACTCGTCACTCAAGCCTCACTCCATCAACGCCGCCCGCAGCTTCTCGAACGCCCGCGCGCGGTGGCTGAGGGCGTCCTTCACGGCGGGGTCGAGCTCGCCGAAGGTCTGGGTCTGGCCTTCGGGGATGAAGATGGGGTCGTAGCCGAAGCCCTTGTCGCCGCGCGGGGGGAAGGTGAGCAGGCCGTGGACCTGACCCTCGACCACCACGGCGGGACCGTTGGGCCAAGCGACGGCGAGGGCTGAGGTGAACCAGGCGCGGCGATCATCAGAGCCGATTTCCTCGAGACGTTCTTCCACCTTGCGCATGGCGAAGGCGAAATCCTTGTCCGGACCGGCCCAGCGGGCGGAGAAAATGCCCGGCGCGCCGTCGAGGGCCGCGACCGACAGGCCGGAGTCGTCGGCGATGGCCACCTCGCCCGACAGATCCGCCGCGTGGCGGGCCTTGAGCAGGGCGTTGCCGACGAACGTGGTCTCGGTCTCGTCGGGTTCGGGGAGATTCAGGCTGCCCGCTGTGACGACCTCGTAATGTCCGCGGAGAAGGGCGGTGATCTCCGGAACCTTGCCGGGATTGTGGGTGGCCGCGACGATGCGCATCCCTTTGACAAGCTTCAACATTTTCACCTCAGCCAACGTTGTAATGATTCATTGCACAAGTTTAATATCGTTAAACGATATGTAACATGACTTCCACCGGTGCACGTCCTATCTATTATCTCAAGAACGGACGCCGCGACGTTCTCCGATCCAAGCCAAACCGGCAAGATCGATGCAGCGGGACAACGAACGAGGGGTGAAAACATCCCCTCACTCAGGACTGACGGAGAACGACAATGAACACCATGAGCGCTTCCTACTTCATCGAAAAGGTCGGCCACGGCGTGCTGAACACCTTCCTGCTCGCGGCCATGCCGACCGCCTTCATCGCGACCCTGGTCCAGTTCTTCTGATCCCTGATCAGGGAGCTTTGACGATCGGTATGACAAACGCGATTAATAAGACCGCGCGTGGGTTCGCCGGACCCCGCGCGGCGATCGCGCCCCGAGTTCCGGCCTGAGACAAGGCCGTCCCATGCGAGTCCCGAAGACGCCAGCCCTCGGGTTCCGCCTGCCGACCCTGCGGACGCCGCCCCTGCCGGGGCTGGGCGCCGGGTCGATGACCAGACTTCTCGGCGTTGCGCTGCGCGTCGCCTTCTGGGTTCTGGCCCTGGCCACCCTGGCCGCCATTCTCGCCTTCATCTTTCTGGCCTTTGTGCCGCTCGGGTCGATGGACCTGACCGTGACCGCCGGCGACGGCGGCACCCGCGTGCCCGTGCCGCGCGCCTATCTGCTGTTCGGCTTGGGCGCCTTCGTCGCCTATCTGGGCGGCTTCGCCCTGATCCTGCTGCATCTGCGCGCCATCGTTTACAGCCTGCGCATCGGCGACCCCTTCCAGCCCGCCAACGTCAGCCGTCTGAAGCAGATCGGCCTGACCCTGGCCACGGTGACCGGGGGCGCCTGGGTGGGTCAGACCCTGGTCTCGCGTCTGGTGCGCGGCGCGCTGGAGCCGCCCGGCCTGTTCGATCTGGCGACCCCGGCCTTCTCGGTGCTGGTCGTGTTCGTGCTGGCCGAGGTTTTCCGCGAAGGCGCCCGCCTGCGCCGTGAATCCGAATTGACCATTTAATGTTGGCGCGCGTCCAAAAGGCTCCGCCTTTTCGACCCGGCGCGCGCCGGGTAGAGAGTTTCCATGGCCATCCGCGTCCAGCTTGACCGCATCCTCGTCGAACGGCGCATGTCGCTGACCGAGCTCGCCGACCGTGTCGGCGTGACCCTGGCCAATCTGTCGATCCTGAAGACCGGCAAGGCGCGGGCGATCCGCTTCACGACGCTGGACGCCCTGTGCCGCGAGCTGAACTGCCAGCCGGGCGACCTGCTGGTCTGGACGCCGGGGCCGCAGGAGACCGGGTCCGACGAGGACCTGGACGGGACCGCGCCCGGATCCGCATGAGCCGCCGGTCGGACCTGACGCCGGAAGACCGTCGCATCTGGGCCCGCGTCACGGGCTCGGTGAAGGAGAAGGTCGTCAGGAAGGCGCTGCGGGTCACGCCCGGCGCGGCCGAGGTCGATCCGGCCGCCGTTCCAGCCGCCAAACCCTCGGGCAAGGCGCCGCCGAAATTCATCAGGCCGCCGAAGCCCACGCCGATGGTCGTTGCCCCGCCCGCGCCGACGCCCGCGCGCAGTCGGGGGACGCCGGAGGAGCTGGAGCCGCGCCGCAAGCGCCGGCTGTCGCGCGAGCGCGATCCGATCGAGGCGAAGATCGACCTGCACGGCTATGGCCGCTTCCAGGCCCAGGACGCCCTGACCGCCTTCCTGATGGGAGCGCAGGCGCGCGGCTATCGCTCGGTGCTGGTGGTGACGGGACAGGGCCGTCGCGGCGGCACCGGCATCATCCGCGCCTCGGTGCACGAATGGCTGCAGGCGCCGGGACTACGCACCGTGGTCTCAGGCTTCGCCCCCGCCGCCCGCCATCACGGCGGCGACGGGGCGCTGTATGTGACGATCCGGCGGAGTTAGACCAGCGTCAGCCCGGCCTGTTCCGCCAGGGTCTCCAGCTTGACCATGGGACGGGGGCCCCAGTGGGCGATGACTTCGGAGGCGGCGAGGGAGCCGAGCTTGCCGGCCTCTTCCAGCGACAGGCCGCGGGCGAGGCCCAGCAGCAGGCCGGCGGCGTACTGGTCGCCGGCGCCGGTGGTGTCGATGACCTTGTCGACCGGGAAGGCCGCGACGGCGACGCGCTGGTCGCCCGAGAGGATGACCGAGCCCTCGGCGCCGCGCGTGACAGCGGCGATCTCAACAATTGACGCCAGACGGGCGGCGGCGGCGTCGAAGTCCTCGGTCTCGAACAGGGCGGTCAGTTCGGCTTCGTTGGCGAGCACGATGTCGGCCGAGGCCTCGATGAAGGCCAGGAGTTCGGCGCGCCAGCGGTGGACGACGAAGCTGTCGGACAGGGTGATGGCGACCTTGCGACCGGCGGCGTGGGCGGCGGCGGCGGCGGCCTCGAAAGCGGCGCGGGCCGGGGCCGGGTCGAACAGATAGCCTTCCAGATAGACGATGGCCGAGGCGCCGATCAGGTCGGCGTCGATATCTTCGAGGGTCAGCTGGTTGGCGGCGCCCAGGAAGGTGCACATGGTGCGCTGGCCGTCCGGGGTGACGTTGATCATACAGACGCCGGTGGCCAGGCCCTGCGCGGCGCCGTCCTTGAGCGGGGCGGTGTCGAAGTGGACGCCGACCGCCTGGATGTCGTGGGTGAAGACTCCGCCCAGCTGATCGTCGGCGACCTTGCCGATATAGGCCGCGCGACCGCCGAAGCTGCCGACGCCCGCCACGGTGTTGCCCGCCGACCCGCCCGAGGCCTCGACGCCCGGCGCCATGGCGGCATAGAGGGTGCCGCTCTGGTGGGCGTCGACCAGCTGCATCGAGCCGGCGACAAGACCCTGCGTCTCAAGGAAGGCTGGCTCGCAGGGGGCCAGGACGTCGACGATGGCGTTGCCGACGGCGATGACGTCGTAGGTGGGGGCGTTCTGGGTCATGGGCGCCCTGTAGCGACATCGCGGCCCGCGCGGAAGCATGGATGTTTGTTCACTTGCCGGACGGGCGGTCCGGGTGTGACCTCCGCCGATCAGGGAGGGCGTGATGATCGCACTGTTTGGACTGCTGGCCGGGCTCGCGCAGGGACCGTCTCTGGACGGGACGCGGGTCCATGAGGACCGGGCCTGCTACACCATCAGCATGAACCGGGGCGGGGTCGAGACGCCGATGGGCGTGACCTGGCAGACCATCGAGCGGACTGTCGTCGATGGGCGGCCGGTGCTGCGGGTGGTGGTGCATCAGAGGGTCGGGGGCGGGGCCTTCGACATGCGAGACACGTTCCTGCTGGACGCCGGAACCCTGAGGCCGATCCAGCTGGAGAACGACCGCAAGGGCGAGCGGCATGTGACGCTGACATATGGTGCGGATGCGGTGACCGGCGAGCGCGTCGAGGACGGCGCCGTGCATGAGGTGGACGTCGCCCTGCCCGGACCGGTGTGGGAGGGCAATCTGTTCGGCGTGACCTTCGCCGCCCTGCCGCTGCGCGCGGGCGCAACGTTCGAGGTGCCCTTCTATCAGTACGACAAGGGGCTGGGCGCCTTCAACGTGCGGGTCACGGGCGAGGAGGCGGTGACGACGCCGGAGGGGCCGGTGGACGCCTGGGTGCTGGACGTCACCGCGGGCGGGGAGGGGCCGCCGCTGACCTATCTGATCGCCAAGACGGGCGGGCGTGAGCTGGGCTATCGCTCGGCGCGGGGCGGGCAGACCCTCGGCGGCGACTGTTCGCCGCTGATGACGGCTTCCAACGGCTGACAATTTCGGCTTTTGAGGCGGGCATGACCCGTATCGCCGTCCTGACCCCCGATCCCGCCGATCCCTCCTACGCCGGTCAGTGGCCGGGCGTGCTGGAGCGACTGTCTAGGGCGCTGGCGGCGGCGGACGTCACCGTCGAACCGACGCCGTGGACCGACCATATCGAGGACGCCTCGGGCCTGACCGGCTATCCGCTGGTCCTGCCGGTGATCGTCTGGGGCTATCACCGCGATCATCAACGATGGATGCAGGCCTGCCGGACTTGGGAGGCGGCCGGGGTGAGGATGCGCAATCCGGCGGCGGTGATCGGCTGGAATTCGGACAAGAGCTATCTGGGCCGTCTGGCCGACAAGGGCGTGGCCGTGCCGGACACGATCTGGGTCGACGGGGTGACGCAGGCCGATGTGCATGCCGCCTTCGACCGGTTCGGGACGGATGTGGTGGTGGTCAAGCCGCGCGTCTCGGGCGGGGCATGGAAGACGCTGAGGCTGGCGCGGGGCGAAGTCATGGAGGGCGCGCCGGAGGGACCGGCGATGATCCAGCCCTATCTGCCGTCCATCGAGACCGAGGGGGAGACCAGCCTGCTGTTCTTCGGCGGCAAGCTGAGCCACGTCGTGAACAAGCGGCCGGTGAACGGCGACTTCCGCATCCAGATGCAGTTCGGCGGACAGTACGTCGCCCTGCCGCAGCCGCCGGAGGGGGCGCTGGCGCTGGCCGAGGCGACGCTGGAGGTGATCGGGGAAGAGCTGCTCTATGCCCGCATCGACATGGCGACGGCGCCGGATGGGACGTGGCGGCTGATGGAGGCCGAGCTGATTGAGCCGGACTTCTATCTGGGCTCGGCGCCGGACGGCGGGCGAAACTTCGCCGTGGCCGTCCGGGCCGTACTCAATACCTGATCAGGCGGCGTCGACCAGCGGCGGGAGCAGATGGTCCAGCTCCAGCAGGCTGATCATGCCGCCATCGACAGCGAAGATGCCGGCGATCAGTCCGGCGCCATCGCCCTGACCCATCTCAGGCGTCTGCTGCAGGGCGGCGTCGTTCATCTGAACGATCTCCGACACCGCCTCGACCAGCAGGCCCACGGTGCGTCCGCCGCAGCGGGCGACCATGATGGCGTGACGGGCCGAGGGCTCGGTGGTCGGCAGGCCCAGACGCTCGGCCAGATCGATGATCGGCAGGACGGCGCCGCGCAGATTGACCACCCCCGTCATATACGGCGGCGCCTCCGGCAGGGGCGTGACGGGGGTCCAGCCGCGGATCTCCAGCACCGAGGTGATGTCGATGCAGAAGGCTTGATCGCCGACGCGGAAGCCGACCAGCTCCCGCAGCGTCGAGGCGCCGAAGTCGGCCATCAGAACTCCTCCCAGCCGCCCGCGGCGCGACCGCCCGCGGCGGCCAGACGCGGACGGGGCGGAGCGGCTTCCGAGGCGAAGGCCTCAATCCGCGCCTGGGCGGTGCGGACCGGAGCCGGACGGCGGTCCCCCTGGGTGACCTGGAAGCGGCCGACCAGCTCGGCCAGGGTCCTCGCCTCATGGCTGAGATTCAGGCTGGCGGCGGTCGATTCCTCGACCATGGCGGCGTTCTGCTGGGTGACCTGGTCCATGTCGTTGACCGCGGTGTTGACCTGGGCGAGGCCCGAGGCCTGTTCCTGGGTCGAGGCGCGGATCTCGCCCATAAGGTCGGTGATCTCGCTGATGCGGCTGACGATCCCGGTCAGGGCCTCGCCGGACTGACGAACCAGGACCACGCCGTCCTTCACCTGGGCGCCGGAGGCCGAGATCAGGGTCTTGATCTCCTTGGCCGAGTCCGCCGAGCGCTGGGCCAGGGCCCGGACTTCGGAGGCGACGACGGCGAAGCCGCGACCGGCCTCGCCCGCCCGGGCGGCCTCGACCCCGGCGTTCAGGGCCAGCAGGTTGGTCTGGAAGGCGATCTCGTCGATCACGCCTATGATCTGGCCGATCTGGTCGGACGAGCGTTCGATCTCGCTCATGGCGGTGACGGCGCGCTGGACAACGTCTCCACCGGTTTCGGCCTGGCTGCGGGCCCGTCCGACGACGGTCTCGGCGGACTGGGCGTTCTCGGCGGTCTTTTTCACCGTTGCGGTGATCTCGTCGAGCGCGGCGGCGGTCTCTTCCAGGGAGGCGGCCTGACGCTCGGTGCGGCGCGACAGTTCCTCGGCGGCGTTACTGATTTCTCCGGCGCCCGATTGCATCGTCCCGGCGTTGACGCGGATCACGTCCATCGCTTCGTCCATGGCCCCCATGGCGCGGTTGAAGTTCTCGCGCAGCGGACCGTAGCGGCCGGGGAAGTCGCTGGTGATGCGGTAGGACAGGTCGCCCGCGGCCATGGCGGCCAGACCGCGACCGGTGTCATCGACCACCTGGGTCTGGATCTCGGCTTCCTTTCGATCGCTCGCCGCGCGGCGTTCGCGCTCGACCTCGGCGGCGGTGACGTCGGTGGCGAACTTGACCACCTTGTACGGCTTGCCTGCGGCGTCGAGGATCGGGTTGTAGGACGCCTCGATCACAGCGCGGGCCCCGCCCTTGCCGTAGCGCACGAACTTGTCGGCGATGAACTCGCCGGCGTTCAGACGACGCCAGAAGGCCTTGTACTCACCCGACTGGGCCTCGGTCGGGTCCATGAACAGACTGTGGTGTTTGCCCCGGATTTCGTCGAGGTCGTAGCCGATCACAGCCAGGAAGTTGCTGTTGGCGGTACGGACCGTGCCGTCCAGCTCGAACTCGATGACGGCTTGGGATCGCTGGACGGCGGCAAGCATGCTGCGCAGCTCGGCGAGTTCGCTCGTATCAGCCGCGGGGCGAGCACGTAGGAAGGATTTCATGACGGTTCCCAACGGAGATTTGAGAGGATCGGGTTAACCGTGACGCTAAATCATTTATGCGCGGCGCCCGTTTGCTTAGCGTCCTATCAATCGTGGCGAAACACTGGTTTTCAGCCCAGTAAGTGTCAGTGGTGACGTCGAAAACCGGGAGAGGGTCGGCGACGTATACCTAGACCGCCTCAACGCTTTCTCCCCTGGAACCTCGTGCCCGCTAGCCGATACTCGTTACAGCTGAAATTGGCTGAAAGAATCTCGCAAACCGCGAGGCGCTGGCAGCAAAGGTCTGCAGAAGCCTATCGGGGTTCGGGGCATGCCGGCGCTCCCATGGCTCTTCTCTACGTGCTCTCTGACGCCCGGCGGGGACTGACGTTGTCCGAGATCGCGGATCGGTTGAAGATCACCGGGGCGAGTGTGACCCGTCTGGTGGATTGGCTGGAAGATGCCGGTCTGGTGTCGCGACGGCGGCTGATCGGAGATGGCAGATCCCGCCTTGTCATCATGGAAGACAAGGGCGCGGCGGCGCTCGCGGCTTTCGATTCCTGGGCCGGCGCGATGAGAAACCGGATCTTCGACGATCTGCCGGACGACGAACTGCGCATCACCCTGAAAGTGCTGGATATGGTCGCGGCCCGGCTTCTGAAGGACGCCACGCCTCCGGACATTGAGAACGAGCCGCCGGGCACGGGCGGAACATTGTCGCTGTCCTAGGCCGCTTCGCCCAGCGCCAGCAGGCCCGCCCGTGACGGGCAGAGGTCGTTGATGACGCAGGCGCTGCATTTGGGCCGGCGCGCCGTGCAGGTGTAGCGGCCGTGCAGGATCAGCCAGTGGTGGGCCTTGGGCAGCCACTCTTCCGGCACGATGCGATGCAGCTGGGCCTCGACCTTGTCGGGCGTTCCGGCGTTGGCCAGACCCAGACGGTGCGAGACGCGGAAGACGTGGGTGTCCACGGCGATGGCCGGTTCGACGCCCATTTCGTTCAGCACCACGCTGGCGGTCTTGCGGCCCACGCCGGGCAGGGCCTGCAGGTCGTCGCGGTTCAGCGGGATCTCGCCGCTGTGTTTCTCGAGCACGATGCGGCTGAGGGCGATGACGTTCTTCGCCTTACCGCGATACAGGCCGATGGAGCTGATGAAGGGGATCAGTCCCTCTTCGCCCAAGGCCAGCATCTTCTCCGGCGTGTCGGCGACCTTGAACAGCTTGTCGGTCGCCTTGTTGACCCCGACGTCGGTGGCCTGGGCCGACAGGGCCACGGCGACCACGAAGGTGAAGGGGTTGGAGTAGTTCAGCTCGGTCTTCGGGTCCGGCATGAAGGCGGACAGTCGCTCGAAGATGGTCTCGACCCGATCCTCGTCCGGCGGCCAGCGCAGCACCGGGATCACCGCGCCGGTCATGACGGCGGGACGTTTGGGGGCGGGCTTCTTCGGACCTTTGGGCGCGGGCGGCTTCATTGCTCTTCGTCGCCGGGGAGCGGTCCGGGATCAAGACCCAGCGCCGCCATGGCCTCGCGCGCGGCGCGCTCGCCCTCCATCCAGGCGCCGTGGGCTGTGCCGTAAAAGGCCTCCGCCGTGGCCTCGCCCGCGAGGAAGATGCGGTTCTCGACCGGGGCCTTGAGCCGTTTGCGGTCGCCCGCGTGGCCGGGCATGGCGTGGGAATAGGCACCGTGGGACCAGGGATCGGCGCCCCACATGGTCGCGACCACCGGCGACAGCCGCTTGCGCATGTCCGAGCCCAGCAGATGGACCAGTTCATCGACGGCGAAGGCGTAGAAGCCCTCCTGACCCTCGGCCTCCAGCCCGCGCGCCAGATCGGCGCCGTAGTAGCCCTCGATCATCGGCCGACCGAAGGGGCGCAGGTGGTAGCCGCCGGTGTCGCCGGTGTCGTTGCGGCCCCACAACTGGCTGTTGGCGGGGAAGTCCTCGGCCCCGGTGACCGTCATATGCATCTTGGACGCCAGCCCGAGCGGCACATAGGTGGCGGCCTCGACCAGATCGGGCAGGGGCGGGTCGAACTTCAGGGTCTCGCGGGCGATCAGGTCGGTCGGGACGGTGACGATGACGGCGCGGGCCTCGATCATGCCCCGGTCGGTGGTCAGCTTCAGCGTCGGGCCGGAGCGGTCGATCCGACGCACCGGGCAGTCGGTGACGACGGGGACGCGGCGGCCCAGGGTCTCGATCAGCCGCCCATAGCCCTCGCGCACCCGGTAGTTCAGGTCGGTGTCGCGATAGGCGTCGTAGTCGAGGATGGAGACCTCGGCGAAGCGGGCGCCGTTCAGGGCGCCGGAGATGGCGTCCATCCGCCCGTTCCAGCGACAGCCAGGCTCCATCAGGGTGGAGGCGGGGGCCTCGTGCCCGCGCGTGGCGGCTTCGGCGATCCGCTGGTCGAAGGCCTCGAAGGCGGCGCGGAACTCGGTCTGTTCGGCTGCGGTGGTCTCGTGGTTGAAGGCTTGGCTCTGCCAGGGCGGCGGGGTCCGGTCGAGGGTCAGGCCCGAGGGCTCGACCAGGGGAACCAGCGGGTTCTCATCCGCCGAGTGCAGCCAGCCGCAGCCCATGTCGAGGCCCTCGCCCTCGAACGGCACGGTCCAGGCCCGCCCGCCGATGCGGTCGCGGGCCTCCAACACGGCGACGGTCAGGGGGCAGCCGGACAGGGCCCGCGCGGCGGCCAGGCCTGCGGCGCCGGCGCCGACGATCACGATGTCTACGGAGGCGGGAAGTGACACGGATACCTCAGTCCTTACGTGGCGAAACATGACGTGTTGCGGCGCCGAAACAAGGGAGTTGATTTATGGACAAGACTGTCCATTTATGCGCGACCGATTACCGCACCCTCCCCCGCACTCCGAGTTCCGCCATGGCTCTCAATCCCGCCGTCAAGAAGCGCATTCCCCTGATCATCGCCGGCGTCGTCGGCCTCGGCCTCATCGTGGGCGGGGTCGTCTGGTGGCAGGGCAAGCAGCGGTGGGAAGCCACCGACAACGCCTTCGTCCAGGCCGACACCACCTCGGTCAGCCCGCAGGTCGAGGGCTATGTGGTCGAGGTGCTGGTCGCCGATAACCAGCGGGTCGAGGCCGGTCAGGTGCTGATCCGTCTGGACGACGCCGACGCCAAGGCTAATCTGGCGCAGGCCGAGGCCAATCTGGCCGCCCTGCAGGCCGGGGTGACCAACGTCGACGCCCGCGCCGAGCAGGAGCGGGCCCTAGTCGCCAGCCGCGCCGCCTCGGTGGCGCAGGCCCAGGCCCAGGCCGAGCTGGCCCGCCAGCAGGTCGACCGCTATGGCCGTCTGGCCGAGCAGGGCTGGGTCTCGCAACAGCGCATCGAAAGCGAACAGGCGGGCGTGCGCACGGCGCAGGCGACCGTCGCCGAGGCGCAGGCCGCCCTGGTGGCCGAACAGCGCGCCGCCGGCGTGCTGGGCTCGACCCGCGAACAGTCGGTGGCCTCGGTCGAACAGGCCCGGGCGCTGGTCGAGAAGGCCCGTATCGCGCTGGAGCGCACCGTGATCCGCGCGCCCGTCTCGGGCGTGGTGGGCGCACGCGGCGTGCGCGTGGGCCAGTACATCCGTCCGGGCGGCGCCATCCTGTCGATCGTGCCGCTGGGCGACACCTATGTGGTGGCGAACTTCAAGGAGACCCAGCTGGATCGCCTGCGCATCGGCCAGACGGTCGAGATCAAGGCCGACGCCTTCAAGGGCGAGCCGCTGGTCGGCCACATCGACAGCTTCGCCCCGGCCACGGGGTCGGAGTTCGCCCTGATCCCGGTCGAGAACGCCACCGGCAACTTCACCAAGATCACCCAGCGCGTCCCGGTCCGCATCCGCGTGGATCGTCGCGAGGGCGCGGCCCTGCGTCCCGGCCTGTCGGTCGAGGTGAAGGTCGATCTGAAGAGCGAGGGCGGGCTGACCTTCGCGCAAGCCGCCGCCGCCCCGGTGCAGACCGCCGCGCGCTGATACTTCGCCCCGAACGGGGAAGGTTGAACCATGACGTCCCAGTCCGTCACCCCGGCCTCGGCGCCCGCGTCCGCGGAGCCGAAGGTCAATTGGACGATCCTGCTGCTCGGCTTCGCCGGCATGGTGATCGGCCAGTTCATGGCCATTCTGGACATCCAGATCGTCGCCTCCTCCCTGCCGCAGATCCAGGCGGGCGTGGGCGCCTCAGCGGATGAGATCAGCTGGATCCAGACCGCCTATCTGATCCCCGAGGTCGTGATGATCCCCCTGTCGGGGTATCTGTCGCGGCTGTGGGGGACACAGAAGGTCTTCCTGCTGTCCTGTTCGGGTTTCATCCTGATGAGCGTCGCCGTCGGCCTGTCCGGGTCGGTCGAGCAGATGATCTTCTTCCGCGCCGTGCAGGGCTTTGTCGGCGGGGCGATGATCCCGACCGTCTTCGCCGTGGCCTTCACCGCCTTCCCGCCCGCGCAACGGGTGACGGCGAGCGTGATCATGGGCCTGATCGTGACCCTGGCGCCGACCATCGGGCCGACGCTGGGCGGTCACCTGACCGAGCAGATGAGCTGGCGCTGGCTGTTCTTTATCAATGTGCCCCCCGGCATGCTGGTGCTGTTCCTGGTCAGCCGTTACGCAAACTTCGACAAAGGCGACCCGTCCCTGTCCAAGGGCTTCGACTGGTTCGGCCTGGTCCTGATGGCCACCTTCCTGATGAGCCTGCAGTTCGTGCTGGAGGAGGGCGCCAAGAACGACTGGTTCGCCGACGACGAAATCCTGCTGCTGTCGGTGGTAACGCTGGTGACCGGGCCTCTCTTCATCTGGCGGACCCTGACCTACTACAACCCGATCGTGGAGCTGCGGGCCTTCGCCAATCGAAACTTCTTCGTGGGCGTGGTGATGACCTTCACCGTCGGTCTGGCCCTGTTCGGCGGGACCTTCCTGCTGCCGCTCTTCCTCGGCCGGGTGCGCGGCTATTCGGCGGCTGAGGTGGGGACGACGATGGTGGTCTCGGGCCTTGCCATGTTCGCCACCGGCCCGTTCGCCGGGCGGCTGGTGCGGCTGGTCGACCCGCGCGTGCTGATGTTCGGCGGCTTCATGATGTGCGCCTGGGGCATGTGGGACGCCCATGCGGTCACGGACCAGTGGGGCTTCTGGGAGTTCGCGGGGGTTCAGGCCCTGCGCGGCGTGGGCGTGATGATCGCCATGATCGCCTCGCAGCAGGTGACCATGTCGACCCTGCCGCCGCACATGGTGAAGAACGCCTCGGGTCTGGTGAACCTGTTCCGCAATGTGGGCGGCGCGGTGGGCCTGGCCCTGCTGAACACCTCGCTTACCACCAACACCGCCCTGCACATGAGCGAGCTGACCCAGAACATCCAGAACACCAATGCGGGCATGCAGGGCATGCTGGCGGCGATGCAGGAGCGGTTCGCGGACTCCGTCGATCCGGCGGGGGCGGCGATGAAGGCGATCAACGGCATGCTGCTGAAGCAGGCGACGACGCTGGCGTTTGGCGACGCCTTCGCCATGCTGGCCATCGGCTGCGCCTTCGCGGCCTTCGTGACCCTGCTGGCCAAGCCGGTGAAGCAGCAGCCGGGCGCGCCGCCCGTGGCCTCGGACGCCCACTGATGCCTCGGATTCCCGGACAGGTCGACGAGGCCAAGACCGAGGCCATTCTGGACGCGGCCTTCGCCCTGTTCTCGGAGAAGGGCGCGGGGGTGTCGATGGAGGCCATCGCGCGCAAGGCCGGAGTGTCGCGCCAGACACTGTACAATCGCTTCCCGTCCCGGGTGGAGATGGCCCGCGCCCTGGCGTCGCGGCGGTCGGACGCCATCAGCGCGCCGCTGCGCTCCGGCGGCGATCCCGAGACGGTGCTGACCGGCATGGCTCGCGCGCTGCTGGAAAAGATCTGCACCCAGGACGGTCGGGGCTCGATGCGCGGCGTCGCCATGCTCTCGCCACAGGCGCCCGAGGTGGCTCACGCCATCTATGACGCCGGACCCGCGGAAGGTCTGAGACGCCTGTCCGTCTGGCTGGCCGAACAGGACCGGAAGGGCCTGCTGGCGGTGCCCGATCCGACGGCCGCAGCCGAGATGTTCGCCGGCATGACCCTGGGCCACGGGCATCTGCGGGGGATACTGGGCGTGCCCCAGCCGCCGTTCGATCCGGACGCGCGTGCGCGGGAGACGGCGCGGCGCTTCATCCGGGCGTTCGCCCCGGCGTGACGGGGAGACAGTATCGGCGTAGAGCAGCCGTCAGTTCACGGAGAGCCTGCCCATGCTGATGCACCTGTCGTCCTGGCCCGAGATCGATGCGCGGCTGAAGACCGTGAAGACGGTGGTGGTGCCGATCGGCTCGAACGAGCAGCACGGGCCGACGGGCCTGCTGGGCACCGACTGGCTGTGCCCCGAGATCATCGCCCACGCCGCCGAAAAGTCGGATGAGCAGCTGGTGGTCGCGCCGACGTTCAACATCGGCATGGCCCAGCACCATCTGGCCTTCGCCGGCACCATCTCCCTGCGCCCCTCGACCTTCATGGCCGCGATCACCGACTGGGTGATGTCGCTGCAGCGGCATGGCTTCGAGCGAATCTATTTTCTGAACGGCCACGGCGGCAACGTCGCCACCATCGAGGCGACCTTCGCCGAGATTTATGCCGAGTGGAGCTTCGCCGAGGAGCGTCCGCGCTTCGTGCTCAAGCTCCGCAACTGGTGGGACCTGCCGGGGGTGAACAGCCTGTGCAATCGCCTGTTCCCGGTCGGCCACGGCATGCACGCGACGCCGTCCGAGATCGCGGTCACGCAGGCGGCCTATCCGGACCGGATCAAGACGGCGGACTACAGCCCGAAGATCGCGCCGAACGGGCCGATCCGCGATGCGCTGGATTATCGCGCCCGCTTCCCGGACGGCCGGATCGGGTCCGACCCGATGCTGGCCAGTCCGGAACATGGCCAGACGATCATCGATGCGGCTGTGCCGGCGCTGATACAGGACGTGGCCGACTTCTCCGCAGAAGTCTTGCCGTAGCCCCGGTCGAGGCGCACCTTCGTTCCATGAGCCCTATCGATGAGGCCGCGCGGGCCGCCCGCGCCGGACAAGAATTGCTGGAAGCCTCGGGCGACGTGATCGCCCGACGGCTGGCCATCATGGCGGAGGCGGTGGCCGATCCGGCCCGCGCCGACATGGCCGAACTGGCCCTGATGGGGTCCGAGAAGCTGGACGCCATGACCCAGTCGGCCCGCATCGGGCTGAACGGCGCGGCGGTGCTGGCCCAGACAGCGCAGAGCGTGGCCGCGCGCGAGACGGCGACGGCCGGACGCGCCTTCGAGGCGGTGATGCGCTCCGAGACTCCCGCCCAGATGCTGGCCGCCCAGAGCGCCTGGGCCGCCGAGGCCTGGACCCGGACGCTGGAGCAGGGCTGGGCCATGGGCGCGGCGATGCTGAAGCTGCAGACCGACGCCCTGCAGCCGATCCACGCGGCGGCGACCGCCAATGCGGAACGGCTGAGGAAGTAGGGAACGGTTGGTCCCGCCGCGGCTTCCGCCTTCGTAGCAAAGGAGGCCGTCATGGCTGAGGATCCGAAGACCGCTGACCCGCACCCCGGCATGATGGGGGACGGCACCGAAGAGCAGAACCTGAACCAGCCCGGAGATCCGTCAAAACGGATCACCGAGGACGAGGTGGACGAGGCCTTCGGCGGCGACGACGCCGACGACTGACCCCGTCCCCCCGGGATCAGCGGCCCATTCTTACCGGAACGGCGGCTCGTCGAAGGCGCGGAGCTTGCGACTGTGCAGGCGGTTGCCCTCGGCGCGCAGCAGGTCGACGGCTTGGATGCCGATCTGTAGGTGTTCGGAGATCGAACCCTCGTAGAAGCGGTTGGCCTGACCCGGCAGCTTGATCTCGCCGTGCAGCGGCTTGTCCGAGACGCAGAGCAGCGTCCCGTAGGGCACGCGGAAGCGATAGCCCTGGGCCGCGATGGTGGCCGATTCCATGTCGATGGCGACGGCGCGGCTCTGGTTGAAGCGCAGGGCCGACTTGGAATAGCGCAGCTCCCAGTTCCGGTCGTCGGTGGTGACGACGGTGCCGGTGCGCAGGCGACGCTTCACTTCCTCGCCCGGGGCGCCCGAGACGATCTTGGCCGCGTCATAGAGGGCGCGCTGGACCTCGGCGATCGACGGGATGGGGATGTCCGGCGGCAGGACGGCGTCCAGCACGTGGTCCTCGCGCAGATAGGCGTGGGCCAGGACATAGTCGCCGATGGTCTGGGACGGACGCAGGCCGCCGCAGTGGCCGATCATCATCCAAGCGTGCGGACGGGTGACGGCCAGGTGGTCGCAGATGGTCTTGGCGTTGGACGGGCCGACGCCGATGTTGACCAGGGTGATCCCGTTCCAGCCCGGCGCGGTCAGGTGGTAGGCGGGCATCTGGTGCTTCTTCCAAGCGGCGTCGGCGACGACGGCCTCCGGGTTCGGCGTATCGCGCGTGACCACCACCCCGCCCGAGGTCGAGAAGGTCTCGTAGATGCTGTTCGGATCCTTGATCTGCTCCAGCGCCCAGCGGACGAACTCGTCGACGTAGCGGTTGTAGTTGGTGAACAGGATGTAGTTCTGGACGTCCTCGACCGGGGTGCCGGTGTAGTGGCGCAGACGAGCCAGGGAGAAGTCGGTGCGCAGGCCATCGAACTGGGCCAGCGGGAACTCCTCGTCCGAGTCCCACAGGCCGTCCGAGATTTCATCGCCGATGTGGGCCAGGTCGGTGGTCGGGAAATAGCGGGCGATGGCCGCCGTCATCGTGGCGTCCAGCACCACGTCCGAGCCGTCCAGCACATAGGGGAAGGGAATTTCCTGCGACGAGGGGACGACGTCGAAGGTCGCGCCGTAGTCGGCTTCCAGTAGTCCCAGCTGTTCCAGCAGATAGGGACGGTACAGATCGGGCCGGGTGATGGTGGTCGAATAGACGCCCTGCCGCGACAGGCGGGCATAGGCGCGGGTGGCCAGATTGACCGGACGGTCACCGAACCAGCTGATGCGGAGTTCAGGATAGGAGAAGAGGCCTTTGGCCCTCGCCTCGGCGTCGGGACGCTCGCCGCTGGCGAGGAAGGTCTTCACAGCGTCGCGCAGATTGGCGACCGATTGGCTGTAGAGGGTTTCGAGGCGGTCCAGCGCCGCCTGTGTTGTCATCGTGTTTGTCATGACCTCCCCTAGCGGAAGATCATGACCTTGGCGAGACGGCGACGCTTATGGCGTCGCGTCCTTCAGCAATTCCGTCAGGACCAGCCGGCCGCCGCGGATCTCGAAGACCAGGGTGGCCTGCCCGCCGGAGGGGCAGCAGTTGCCGTCACGGGACGTCCACAGCGAGGTCCGGGCGGTCAGGCTCTCGTCGTCGTAGTTGAAGGCGACGCCCTTCCAGATCTCGAGCCCGGTCGGCAGGAGGGCGGGCAGGTCCGCGTCGCGCCAGGTCTCGTTGTCGATCTCGGTCAGCAGGGGATCGGCGCCGGGTGTGACGCGGAATAGGGCGTCGGCGTTGTAGGCTCCGGTCCCGGCGATCCTGCCGGGTATGGCCACATAGGTCTGACCCTCGACCCGCATGACCGTCGGAGGCTCATACCGGATGCCGGCGTGGCCCCAGACCTCGGCGCGCAGGCGGTCGTCGCCGGTCAGCAGGACATAGCCCGCCGCGGTCCCATCCTCGGGGGTGACGCCGTTCTGGAGCTGCCAGCTCAGCCGGCGGCCATCGATGTTCAGATAGCCGCCGGTCGCGGTGGAGCAGTTGCTCAGGCCGATGTCGACGCAGGCGTCGGGCAGGCTCGTGGTCCGGACCGCCAGCGCCCGGGTTCGCGCGTCGCGGGCGGCGGAGGCTATCCAGTGCTCGGCCTGGAGGTCATCGACCTCGGCGACGACCGCCCCCTCGAAGGCGCGTTCCTGAAGCCAGCTCCGGCGGTCCTGATCGAGCCGCAGCGGGGTCGGGCTGACCGCGCGGGCGGCGGCGAAGGCGGCTTCGGCCCGGCTGCGTTCGTCCTGCGGCGTGGCGGCGGTCGTCAGCAACCCCACGATCAGGCTCGAGACCAGCAGTGTGGCGATCTTCATGGCGGCGTTCTCCCGAGAGGAAGAATGCGCCATTCCGGGCGTCCGTCCAGTGACGCCGTCTGACGTCAGCCCAGTTCGCGGTGGAAGAAGCTCACCACGTCGTCCAGCACCGACGCCTTGCGGCGGAACAGGGGTGAGAAGGTCGCCAGCAGGTCCTCGTGCGACAGGCCGGGATAGAGTTTGGCCTCGCAGCGACCGCCGACCGCGTGCATGCGGTCGCACAGGATGGTGGTGTCCTCGGCGTGGACCACCTTGTCGGCCGTGCCGTGGCCAGCCCAGATCGGTGGGGCGTCGGCGCGGACGAAGGAGACCGGCTGGGTCAGGGTCAGATCCGGGGCGCGGCCGAAGGCGTTGATCGAGGCGGGAACGTCCAGCGGCAGGAAGTCATAGGGGCCGGCCAGACCGGCGGCGGCGCGGATCAGGTTCGGCGCCTCGGCGGCGGCCATGTAGCGGCGGTCCAGCGCGATCATCATGGCCAGATGGGCGCCGGCGGAGTGGCCGAGGACGCCCAGCCGCGTGGGGTCGCCGCCCCAGTCGCGGGCGGTCTCCCCGACCCGGGCGGTCGCGGCGGCGGCGTCCTCGATGAAGGCGGGGAAACGGACCTCCGGCACGATCCGGTAGTCCGGGACCGCGACGACAAAGCCGCGCGCGGCCAGCGCCTGCGCGGCCCAGCCGTAGAGCTCCCGCGATCCGGAATCCCAGCCGCCGCCGTAGAAGAAGACCAGCACCGGCGCGGGACCGCCGGTTCGGTCAGTCGGGGCGAAGACGTCGAAGGTCTGCCGGGGATCGTCGCCATAAGGCAGGCCGCGCGCGACGCGTCGCGCGCCGCCGTCGCGCGGTCCCAGCCTGTTCAACAGACTGAGCGGCGAGCAGGCGGCGGCTAGGGCGCCGAGGGTCGGGACGAGGAAGCCGCGTCGGGTCATGCGCCAAATACGCACGATCCGCCCCTTCGGACCAAGACGGTCAGGCCTATCGCGCCGAAGAAATCAGCGCGCCGCAGTTGGCGTCCTCGGCCAGACCGGGATCGACGAAGGGCAGCAGGGCCGCCAGCGGACTGAGCACGGCGCCGAGCAGGCCTGCGAAACCGGCCTGGGCCGCGACGGAACCGCCGTCGATGCCGACCCTGGGCGCGGTCAGCGGGCCCTGCACCACGATGGGAGACCACAGGCGGACGAGGCGAGGCTCCTTGGTCTCGCCGTCGATGCGCAGGTTCATCGTCTCGGCGCCCAGATCGATGGTCCCGGCGCCCTGGGCCAGCACCGGGGTGGTGTCGACGACGAAGGTGCGGGCGGTGGCGACGCCGTTGGTGACGCGGAAGTCGGCGACGCCGCAGCGGATCTCGGTGGTGGAGTCGTCTCCGCCCAGCAGTTTGAACAGGCCGGCGGTGGCGTTGATGCCCAGCAGTTCGGCGAAGGCGGAGCGCATCTGGCCCTGCGGCACGACCACGGTCACCTGCCCCTTGGAGGCGGCGGCAAAGTCATGGATCGAGGCGCCGGGCCCTTCAAGCTGGGCGCGGCCGAGCGCGCTGCCGGTCACGGTGGGGGCGCCGCCGCGGGCGGGGATGATCGATTCCAGCGGATAGCCGCGCAGCCGGAAGTCGATGACGCTGTAGGGAACGTCACGCCCGGCGTTGATCCGCGCCCTGCCGCGCAGCTCGCCGCGATTGAAGGTGAAGGCGACCGGGTCGAGGTTCAGGACGGCGCTGTCCAGATCGGCGCCCAGCTCGACCTTGCGGATGTCCAGCTCGTTCCGCTTCACCCGGGCGGCGGTGTATTTCAGCGAGCCGTCCATTGTGCGAAGGCGCTCGACAGCCAGGGGCGCGTCGGGGAGTAGGCGGCCCGGCTGGCCCGAGGTGACCACGGTATTGCCCGCCGGGGTCACGGTCGGCTTGCCGCCCAGCACGGCGGCTAGGTCGTCAATGTCCAGCAGGTTGGAATGCAGCACGGCGTCGACGCGGCGGCGGTCGCCGACCTTGTTGAACATGAGATCGCCGGACAGGTCCGATGACCCGACCTGGCCCGAGAAATCGCTGAAGCTGAATTTGGCGTCGTCGCGGGTCAGGGTGCCCGATAAGCGATAGGGCGGGGTGTTGGGCGTGGTGATGCCGGTCAGCAGATAGAGATCGGCCAGGTCGCGGCCTTGCAGGCTGAGGGTCGAGCGGAACTGGCCCAGGTCGAATGGTCGGGTGATGGAGCCGCGCGCCTCAAGTCGGGAATGCACGCCCGCCAGGGTTGCCTGGAAGCCGTAGGGGCGGTCGCGGCGGATATTGATGAAGGGGCCGCCCTGAATAGCGAGGGTCAGGGGCGTGCCGTTGATCGTGCCCTGTCCGTCCAGATTGAAGCCGGCGTCGCCGTCGGAGCCCTCGCGGGCGCTGATGGTGGCCTCCAGCCGGATCTTGCGGCGCTGCTCGTTCAGCGACAGCGTGCCGTCGCGGATGATCAGCTGGTGGATCGGCGGCAGCTTCAGGCCTTCGCCGGTGTCCTGGGCGTTGGGGTTCAGCTCCCAGCTCTGGCGACCCTCCTCGGTGGCGATCATCACCACCTCCGGGCGGGTGATGGCGACCAGCGGCATCTCAATCCGGCCGGTGAAAAGGGGGCGCAGGCGCACCGAGGCCTGCAGGTCGGCGACCTTCAGCGTGTCACGCTCGCGCGCCCAGTCGGGGCCGCCGACGCGGAGCTGGCGCACCTGAACCGACGGGGTCCAGCTGAACAGCTTCACGTCGAGATCGCCGTTCAGCTCGATCTGGCGATCATATTTGGCCGAGGCCCAGCGGCCGATCGGCCCGCGCAGCCAGTTCCAGTCAAACAGCAGCAAAAACAGGACGATGGCCAGGATCAGCAGCAGGGTGAGGGCCGCTGCGACCTTTTCCGGGGTTCCGGGACGACGGACGGCGGCGAGGAAGGGGTCATTATCGCGCCAGTCGCGCAGCCGCCCGCCCGCCGGAACAAGGGTGCGATCCCGAAAGGCCAGCCAGTTCGGATTGTCTTTCAAGGGGTTGGGCAAGCGATGCGGCTCCGTCGAAGCCAGCACAACGCATGAGGGGGCCGAAAGGCTCAGAGGGCCTGATCGGCGTTCATGTCAAATTTCATACTTCCAAACGTCATATAACATTTACAAAATGAGCGTTTGGCGCATTATTCCATCCGAGTTCTGATCATTTCGGTCGTTCTGGAGGAACCTTGATGCGTACTTTCCGCGCTCTCGCCGCCCTGGCGATCGCCGCTTCCGCCGTGACGGCGGTCCCCGCTGTCGCCCATGAGGCGGCCCAGTCGTCCACGGCCCGCCCTGTGCTGGTCTGTGGCTCTGACGCCGCCACCCGTCGCGCCTTCACCCGCGAACACGGCGCGGCGCCGGTCTTCATCACCGCCCGCGAAGCTCTGGCCTTGCAGCCGTCCGACCCGAGCTGGTCCACCCCGCGCTGCATGACGGCGACCGAGCACGCTCGCTACGTCAGCGCCGCCACCACCTACGCCCGCGCCCGCTAATCCTGGATCGAGGCCATGAAAAAAGGGCGCTCCCGCCGGGAGCACCCTTTGTCTTTGTCTGATGGGCCCTGATGCGGCGATCAGTTCGCCGGCTTCAGATATTTGTCGAGCCAGCCGAACACCTCGTTATGCCACTGCACGCTGTTGGCGGGCTTCAGCACCCAGTGGTTTTCGTTGGGGAAAAAGAGCAGGCGGCTGTCGATGCCGCGACGCTGAAGCGCCGTGAAGGTCGACAGGCCTTGCGAGGTCGGGATGCGGTAGTCGAGGTCGCCCTGCACCACCAGCATCGGGTCACGCCAGTTGGCGACGTGATGCACCGGGTTGAACTGCTCATAGCCCTGCGGGTTTTCGTAGGGCGTGCCGCCGTACTCCCACTCCGTGAACCACAGCTCCTCGGTGCCGTAGCCCATGCCGCGGATGTCGAAGACGCCGTCGTGGTTGACCAGACATTTGAACTCGCCCGGCCAGTTGCCCGCGATCCAGTTGATCATATAGCCGCCGTAGGAGGCGCCGAGCGCACAGGCGTTGTCGCCGTCGAGGAAGCTGTATTTCGACTGGACGGCGGCCCAGCCCTTCTGCAGGTCCTCGAACGGGCGGTCGCCCCAGTGCTGGCTGATCGAGTCGGTGAAGGCCTGGCCGTAGCCGGTCGAGCCGTGGAAATCGATCATCACGACCGCATAGCCCGCGCCCGCATAGGTCCCGGGGTTCCAGCGGTAGGACCAGCTGTTGCCGAACGAGCCCTGCGGACCGCCGTGGATCAGGAAGGCGACCGGATACTTCTGACCTTCGACATAGTTGGCGGGCTTGATGACGTAGCCGTGGACCGTCTCATTGTTCCAGCCGGCGAAGGTGAACTGCTCGGCCTCGCCGAAGGCCAGGGCATCCAGTTGCGGGTTCACATTGGTGATACGGGCGGGCATCTCACGACCCCGGAAGGTCTTCACGAACAGCTCGCTGGGGCGGGTCAGGCTGTCCTGGGCGAAGACGAAGCCCGAAGGCGTCTGCTGGAAGGCCGAGACGTGGCCCTCGCCGGTCAGCGGGATCACCGTGCCACGGCGGACGTCGATGCTGAACAGGCGGGTTTGGCCCACGTCACCGGCGGTGGTGAACAGGGTGCGGCCGTCGCGCGACCATTGCAGGGTGTCGGCCGAGCGGTCCCAGTCGGCGGCGATCTGGCGGGTTTCGCCGGTCGCGACGTCACGCAGGAAGATCGAATATTTGTCGGCCTCGAAGCCCGGGCGGGCCATGGCGCGGTAGGCCAGGGTCTTGCCGTCCGGCGAATAGACCGGGCCGGTGTCCCAGGCGTTATTGGCGTCGGTCAGGTTGGTCAGCTGACCCGGCTCGGCGATGGCGACCTGATAGAGGTCGAAATTGGTGCTCCACGGCTCGGACTTTCCGGCCTCGCGGGCCGAGAAGACGATGCCCTCACCATCCGGGGTGAAGGTGAACTCGCTCTCGTCGCCGAAGGGCTTGGACGGCGTGTCGCCGTCAAAGCCGCGGGTGACCCAGACCGGATCGCGTCCACCGGCGGTCGGGAGCACGAACAGGTGGTTCTGGGTGTGATCGTTCCAGGTGTCCCAGTGGCGCACGAACATGCGGTCATAGACCTGACCGGTCGAGGGGTCGTCGGCGACGGCCTTGTTGCGGTCGACCGTGCAGGCCAGGGTCTCGCAATCGGGGAAGACGGCCAGCGACACAGCCACCTGGGCGGCGTCGGGGCTGAGGCGGTAGGCGTTCACGTCCAGCGGCAGGTTGGTCACCTGCACCGGCGCCGTGCCGTCGGCCTCGGCGAGCCAGACCTGGCTGGAGCCCGAACGGCGCGAGAGGAAGTACAGCTTGCCGTCCGAGCCCCAGCGGGCGGTGTTGGCGCCGCCCTCGTTGATGGCCAGACGACGGCCTTCGCCGGGGCTGCGCAGGTCCTGGATGAACAGGGCGCCCGCGCGGCGGTTGGCGGCGACATCCGTGGTGGTCACTGAATAGACGACCCAGCGGCCGTCCGGCGACACCTGCGGATCGCCCAGCCGGTTGGCCGAGATCATGGCGGTGTAGTCGAAGGCCTGCTGCGTCTGGGCCGGGGTCGCCGGGGCGGGAGCGGCGGGCGCCTCCGCCAGGGCGGGGACGGCGGTCGCCAGAGCGATGGCGGCGACGGCGCACGAAAGCAGGGAGCGGTGACGCATGGGCAGGTTCCTTTGTCTTCGGCGGTTGGCGTAGCACCGGGGGCAAGCGGGCGAAAGCGGCGGCGCTTGTGCTCACAAAGGCGTGCGATGGCCGCTTGCCGTCCGTCGCGGGAGCGGCGACAACCGGCGTCGCATGACCGCCGCTGAGATCCCGCCTGTTCGCCGCCAGCCGCACATCTGCGACGTGCTGATCGCCGAGCGCGCGCCGCGTCTGACGCGCTCCTTGGCCTGGCCGGTGATCCGGCCAGTTCTGTACCGGCTGCTGAACTATCCGCAGGCGGTGCGGATGGCTGATGCGGTCCAGCCGCTCTCGGGCGCCGGGGCGCTGGACTATATGAGCGACCTGTTGGACCTGAAGGTCTCGGTGCTGAACGGCGAGCGCATCCCGGCCTCGGGGCGCTGCGTCGTGGTGGCCAACCATCCGACCGGCATCGCCGACGGGATCGCCGTCTTCGATGCGGTGAAGGCCCGGCGACCAGACGCCATCTTCTTCGCCAACGCCGACGCCCTGCGGGTCTCGCCCCGGCTGGGCGAGGCGATCATTCCGGTGGAGTGGGTTCACGACAAGCGCACCCGCGAGAAGACCCGCGCCACCCTGCAGGCGGCCAAGGAAGCTTTCGAGGCCGAGCGCTGCGTGGTCATGTTCCCGGCGGGCCGTCTGGCCCGGATCGGCAGGGACGGCTCGGTCACCGATCCGGAATGGGCGCCGACGGCCGCCTCCCTGGCCCGCAAATACGGGGCGCCGATCGTGCCGATCCATGTGGCGGGTCCCTATTCGCGCCTGTTCCACTGGTTCGACCGCTTCTCCGAGGAGCTGAGGGATATCACCCTGTTCCATGAGCTGCTGAACAAGCGGCGCAAGGCCTTCCACCTCAAGGTCGGCAAGCCGATCCCGCCGACGCGACTGGATATCGACGCGGGCAAGGCGACCTATGCGCTGAAGGCCTTCACCGAGCGGGTCCTGCCCAGCCAGCCGGATGCCGACTTTGCCTGAAGTTCACCTGATCGACGCGGACGCCACGACCCGGCTGGGTGAGGCCATCGCCCCCCTGCTGGCGCCGGGCGAGGCCGTGCTGCTGTATGGGCCGCTGGGCATGGGTAAGTCGACGCTGGCGCGCGGCCTGATCCGCGCCCTGACGACGCCAGACGAGGATGTGCCCTCGCCGACCTTCACCCTGGTGCAATTCTACGAGAGCGAGCCGCCGGTGGCCCATTTCGACCTTTACCGCCTGACCCGGCCCGAGGAGGCCGCCGAGATCGGGCTGGACGAGGCGCTGGACGAGGGCTGCGCCCTGATCGAATGGCCCGAGCGGCTGGGCGAGGATCCCGGCCCGTGGGTCGGGCCGGACTGGTTGGCAGTCACCCTGTCCGAGGATGGAGAGGGGCGCTGCGCGGTGCTGTCCGGCGTCGGGGCCTGGGAAGCGAAGGCGAAGGAACTGAATGTCTGACCGCGAAGCCCTCCGTCTCGAATTCCTGAAGGCTGCCGGCCTGGCTGACGCCGCGCGCGATCCGCTGCCCGGCGACGCCTCCACGCGCCGATATGAGCGGCTGACCACGTCCGACGGGCGGTCGCTGATGCTGATGGATCAGGCGGCCAGCGCCGAGAGCCCGCCCGCCGATCCGGCGTGGACGCCCGAGCAGCGGCTGGCCTCGGGCTGGAACGCCACCGCGCGCCTGTCGGCGGGGCGGATCGAGGCCTTCGCGGCCGTCTCCGCCCACCTGAAGGCGCTGGGCCTGTCGGCGCCGGACATCTTGGCCGTCGACGCCTCTGCTGGCCTGGCCGTGCTGGAGGATTTCGGCGACGCCCTGTTTGCCCGGGTGATCGAGGCCGGGGAGGCGGAGGAGCCGCTGTATCTGGCCGCCGTCGAGGCGCTGGCGACCCTGCATGCCGCCGAGACGCCGGAGCAACTGTCGGGCGCGGCGGGCGATTGGCCCCTGCTGACCTATGACGAGACGGCGCTGCAGGGCGGGGCGGACCTGTTCGTCGAATGGATGCCGAAGCTGGACCCTGCCCTGTCGTTCGATGCGGCGGCCATTGCGGACTGGCGGGCGGCCTGGGCGCCGGTTGTCGAGCGTGGCGCGGCGGGGGCGACCGTGATGGCGCACCGGGACTATCACGCCGAGAACCTGATCCGCCTGCCGGGCCGGTCGGGCGCGGGGATGGTCGGGATGATCGACTTCCAGGACGCCGTGCGCGCCCACCCGTCGTGGGACCTGCACTCCCTGCTGCAGGACGCTCGCCGGGACGTCTCGCCCGCGCTGGAAGCCAAGGCGCTGGATCACTATTTCAGCCTGCGTCCGGGCGTCGACCGGGCCGAGTTCATGCGTGACTACGCCGGTCTGGCGGCGCTGAACGAGGCGCGTATCCTCGGCATATTCGCCCGACTGATCGTGCGCGACGGCAAGCCCCGCTATCGCGCCTTCATGCCGCGCATGTGGGCGCATCTGAACGCCAATCTGAAACAGCCGGGCCTCGAGACGGTCGCCGACTGGTTCGACGCCCATGTGCCGGAGGCCAGCCGCCGATGACCGCTCCGAAGATCGCGATGGTGCTGGCCGCGGGCCTCGGCACCCGGATGCGACCCCTGACCAATGATCGACCCAAGGCTCTGGTCGAGGTCGGCGGACGGGCCCTGATCGATCATGTGCTCGACCGGCTGGCCGACGCGGGCGTCGAAAAAGCTGTCGTCAACGTCCACTGGTTCGCCGACCGGCTGGAATCGCACCTCGCCGCGCGCGGGCGTGGGCCGGAGATCGTCATCTCCGACGAGCGGGAAACCCTGCTGGAGACGGGCGGCGGGCTGAAGAAGGCGGCGCCGCTGCTGGGCGATGAGCCGGTGTTCGTGGCCAATATCGACAGCGTCTGGGTGGATCGGGCCGACGCCTTGAATCAACTCGCTCGCCTGTGGAATCCGTCAATCATGGACGCCGCGCTTCTTCTCGCGCGACGCGAAGGCTCGATCGGTTTCGATGGCGACGGCGACTTCTTCCTCGCCGAGGACGGCAGGCTGACCTTTCGGAGCGAGGCGGACTCCGCGCCCTTCGCCTATATGGGCGTGCACATCTGTCGGCCCGACTATGTCGCCGACGGGCCGGAGGGACCCTTCTCCCTGAGCCAGTTCTGGCGTCGGTCCGCCGCCGCCGGGCGTCTGTATGGCGTGGTGATGGATGGCGACTGGATGCATGTCGGCGACCCGCAGGCCCGCGATGAGGCCGAGGCGAAACTGGCTGGGGGCGCCTCAAGTCGCGAGACGCCGCGCGTCGAGCGGCAGGCGTGACGCAGCGGTTTGATCCTTTCTCGGGCGAGCGGCCCCGCTGGTATGCGATCGAGGCCTATCGGCCCTTCCTTGAGGACCTGGCGGCGGGGGTGCTGGACTGGCTGGGCGAGCGTCCGCCGGAGACCCTGTCCGACGCCGTCATCCTGCTGCCCAACCGACGGGCGGCGCGGGCCTTCACCTCGGCTCTGACCAAACAGGCGGGCGGACGGCCCGTGCTGCTGCCGCAGGTGCGGCCGCTGGGCGATCTGGAAGAAGATGAGCCGCCCTTCGCCCCGGGCGAGGTGGGTCTGGACCTGCCGCCCGCCATCGCGCCCCTGACCCGCCGGTTCGAAATGGCGCGGATGATCGTGGAAGAGTTCCGCAAGGACCTGACGCCCCTGCGGGCGTTGGAGATGGCGGATGCGCTCGGCGGCTTCCTAGACAGCTGCCACCTCGAGGAGGTGAAGGACATCGGCAAGGTCGCGACTCTGGTCGAGGGCGATCTGGCCGAGCACTGGAAGGACTCGGCACGGTTTCTCTGTCTCGCTATCGAGACATGGCCGAGGCGGCTGGAGACCCTGGGGCTGGTCGATCCGGCGTGGCGGCGGGCGAAACTGTTGCGCCTGCTGGCCGAGAGCTGGAAGGCCCGACCGCCGGAGCATCCGGTGATCGCCGCCGGTTCGACCGGGTCGGCCCCCGCCGCCGCCGATGTACTGGCCGCCGTCGCCCGCGCGCCGCAGGGCTGTGTGGTCCTGCCCGGGCTGGATATGGATCTCGATCCGGCGGTCTGGTCCCGGTTGGGAGACAATGAGCAACATCCGCAGAACGCCCTGTGGCGGCTGCTGGACGGGCGGGTCGAACGCGAGGCGGTGAGGGCGTGGTTCCGGCCGCCGGTCGATCCCGCCGTCGAGGCGCGGGGGTGTGCTCGCCAGCGGCTTCTGAACGAGGCCCTGCGGCCAGCCGACGCCACGGACGACTGGCGACAACTGATCCGGACCATGCGGGCCGAGGCGGCGGGGCAGCAGTCCGCCGACCCCATCGCCGAGGGGCTGCGCGGCCTGTCGGTGGTGACGGCGAGGGCCGAGGAGGACGCCTCGGCGGCTATCGCCCTGATGATGCGCGAGACGCTGGACACGCCGGGCAAGACCTGCGCCCTGGTCACCCCCGATCTGGCGCTGGGACGCCGGGTGGCGGCGCGGCTGGAGCGGTGGGGCGTCAGCGCCGACGTCTCCTCGGGCCAGCCCCTGTCGCGGATGCCCGTCGGGCGGCTGGTCGATCTGGCGGCCCGCTTCATTGCCGATCCGCTGGACCCGCACGCGCTGCTGGGCCTGCTGAAGCATCCGCTGGTCCGGTTGGATCTGGGCGAGACGGACTATGCCGGGGCGGTCGATGCGCTGGAAGCTTTCGCCCTGAGGGGACCGCGTCGCCGCGACTGGTCGCGGGCGCGCAAGGCCCTGCTCGAGGCGGGTCAGTCCCGGGATGACGGGCGGGTTCCTTCGGAAGTCACACTGACGAGACTGGCCGCCGCGAAGGTTTTGCTGCATCGGTTGGAGACTCTGTCGGGTGAGGCGCGGGCCCCGTTCCGGGATACGGCGGCATTGGATGGCGCGACCCGCAGTCTGACAACGCTGATCGAGGCCATGGCCGGCCAGAACGCCTGGGCCGGGGCGGACGGGGAGGCGGCGGCGAGCCTGTTGTCGACCCTGATCGAAGGCGGCGGGTCTCTGGGCGCGGTGAAACGGGACGACTTCGCCGAACTGGTTCACGGCCTGCTGACGGACGAGACGGTGCGGACCGGAGGAGCGACCCAGCCACGCCTGCGCATCCTCGGGGCCATCGAGGCGCGACTGGTGCGGGCGGACCGGATGATCCTGGCCGGGTTGGAGGAGGGGGTCTGGCCCAATGCGGCGTCGACCGATCCCTTCCTGTCGCGTCCCATGCGTGGGACCATGGGACTGCCGCCGCCCGAGCGACGTCTGGGCCAGACGGCGCAGGACTTCGTCCAGGCCGCCAGCGCCGACGAAGCCATACTGGTGCACTGCGAGCGGCGAGGCGGCCAGCCGGCGGTGAAGTCCCGCTGGCTGTGGCGGCTGGAGATGCTGACCCGGGGCGCCGATGCGCCGGACACGCCCGTGTCCATCGCCCGGCCTTCCCTGGCGCTGGATCAGGCCCGGGCGCTGGACGCCCCGGCGCAGGCCAAGCCCGACTATGCGCCCCGGCCCGCGCCGCGCCCGCCGGTGGATCGGCGTCCGCGCGAACTGCCCGTGACCGGGGTCGAGCGCTGGGTGCGCGACCCCTATGCGGTCTATGCGCGCTATGTCCTGAATCTGAGACAACTGGATCGGCCGGGCCAGTCCGCCGAGGCCATCGCCCGCGGCAATGCGGTGCACAAGGCGGTGGAGCGACTGACCCTATCCTACCCCGACGTCCTGCCAGAGGACTCCGCCGACCAGTTGGAAGTCCTTCTGCTGGAGGAGTTGAACGCCGCCGGGTTCGAGGACGCCGCCATGGCGCGGGAGACGCCTTTGGCGCGTAACGCCGCCGTCTGGCTGGCCGGGCATGAGGCCGCGCGGCGGGCGCGGGGCGTCCAGATCAAGGTCGAGGAGCGGGTCGAGATGATGATCCCGGCCCCCGCCGGACCATTCAAGCTGACCGCCAAGGCCGACCGGATCGAGCTGTCGGCCACGGGCGCGGCGGTGCTGGACTTCAAGACGGGCTCCATTCCGTCGCCGAAACAGGTGCGGACCGGCTTCTCGCCGCAGTTGACCCTGACCGGCGCCATCCTGGCCGAGGCCGGGCTGAAGGATTCGGCCCCGGTCGAGCCGGAGGAGCTGACCTATGTGCGGGTCACGGGCCGCAAGGAGCCGGGTGAGGCGGCGGTGCGGGCCATCGGCGGCGAGGCGCTGGCCCTGTCGCAGACGGCGCTGGCCGGGCTGACCGCGCGGATCGAGCGGTTCGACGACGAGGCGACGCCGTATCTCAGCTGGGTCGCGCCCCAGTTCATGGGCAATTTCGGCGGCAACTACGACCACCTGGCCCGGGTCTGGGAATGGCATGTGGTCGGCGGCGATGAGGGAGACGCGGAATGAGCGCGCGCATCCTGCCCGATCCCGCCCAGATCGCCGCCGCCGATCCCGGTCAGTCGGTCTTCGTCACCGCCAACGCCGGGTCGGGCAAGACCTCGACCCTGGTCGACCGGGTGGCGCGACTGCTGCTGCGCGAGGTGCAGCCGGGTGAAATCCTGTGCGTGACCTACACCAAGGCCGCCGCCGCCGAGATGCAGGCGCGGCTGTTTGACCGGCTGGGCGAATGGGCGGTGATGGACGACGTCGGCCTGGCCCAGTCGCTGGCGGATCTGGACGGGCGGGATCCAGCGAGCCTGTCGGGAACCCGGCTGTCGGACGCGCGTCGCCTGTTCGCCAAGGCGCTGGAGACGCCGGGCGGGCTGAAGATTCAGACCATTCACGCCTTCTGCGAAAAGCTTCTGCGCCGCTTCCCCATTGAGGCCGGGGTGACGCCGGGCTTCACCGTGCTGGAGAACGAGGCGGCGATCGCCCTGTCGCATTCCGCCCGCGAGGAATTGGCCCGCGCCGCCCTGCGCGACGCCGAGGGGGTGATCGGCCGGGCCTACAGCCATTTCGCGGTCGAGCTGGACTGGGGGTCGTTCCAGTCCCTGCTGGCCATGATCGAGGCCGAGCGGGATAAGCTGGTGGCCTATACGGCCCGGGTCGCCGACGGCCTGGCGCCGGGACCGCATGCGGTGGCCGGCGCCCATCCAGAGGACACGGTCGAGGGGCTGGAGAGCGACTTCATCCGCTTCCTCGACCGGGGCCAGTGGCTGGAGACCGCCTCGGCCATGGCGACCGGCTCGATCAATGACCAGAAATGCGCCGACCGGATGCGGAGCGCCGACTGGACCTTCCCGGGGTTGGCCAGTGTTTTCCTGACCGGGAGCGAGCCGCGCAAGACCATGGCCACCGCCAAGGCGCCGCCCGCGGCTGCGGCCTGGCTGCTGGACCTGCAGATGAAGTATGCGGCCACGCTGGAGCGGCTGAAGCGGGTCCGGGTGGCGCGCGACACGGTCCACGTCCTGACCCTCGCCCAGGCTCACGCCCACCTCTACGACCAGGCCAAGGCCGAGAAGGGGGCGCTGGACTTCGGCGATCTGGTGGTGCGGACGGTGGAACTGCTGACCCAGAGAGCTTCGGCCGCTTGGGTCCTCTACAAGCTGGACGGCGGCATCGAGCATGTGCTGGTCGATGAGGCGCAGGATACTGCTCCCCAGCAGTGGGACATCCTGCGGGCGCTAACTGAGGGCTTCTTCGCGGGGGAAGGCGGGCCGCGCTTCACGCCCATGCCGACCTCGGGCGAGCAGCTGGACCGGACGGTCTTCGCGGTCGGGGACGAAAAGCAGTCGATCTACTCCTTCCAGGGGGCTCGGCCGGAGCGGCTTCGGCAGGAGTCCCAGCGCTATGATATGCTGGCCCACGGGGCCGGGGCGCGGTTCGAAGGCGTGGAACTGGCCAAGTCTTTCCGCTCCACACCCGAGGTGCTGGCCTTTGTGGATGCGGTGTTCGAGGGCGAGGAGCGGACCCGCGCCCTGGTCGGCGACGGCATCGGAGCCATCCCGCCTCACGCCGCCATGCGCGAGGGGCATGCCGGGACGGTCGACCTTTGGCCCCTGCACGAGGAGATCAAGGGCCCGGAGCGGGAGGCCTGGGATGCGCCGGTCGATCATGAGACGACGGCCTCGGCCCGGAAACGGCTGGCCGCCGATCTGGCGGAGGACATCAGACGGCAGGTCGAGACGGGTGTCGCCGTTTATGACCGCAAGAGCCGGCAGCCGCGCCCGCCCGGCTATGGCGACTTCCTCATCCTGGTACGCCGCCGGGATGCGACCTTCGAGGAGATCATTCGGGCCCTGAAGACGGCGGGTGTGCCGGTGGCGGGGGCCGATCGGCTGAAGCTGTCGTCGCATATCGTCTTCGACGACCTGATCGCGCTGGCCCGGTTCGCGCTTTACCCGGATGACGACCTGTCGCTGGCCGAGATCCTGCGCAGCCCCTTCTGCGACGTGGACGAGGACAGTCTGTTCGCCCTGGCGGGCGCCAAGGCGAAACGGGGGAGGTTGTGGCCAGAGCTGCGGGACCGGGCAGGCGAACGGCCCGAGTGGTCTCGCGCACGGGACATGCTGGAGTTCGCCCTGTCGAACCGGGATCGCGACCCGTTCGGCTTCTTTTCCGCCCTGCTGAACCGGGTCGATGACACCGGCGTCTCGGGCCGGGCGCGGGTGCTGCGCCGTCTGGGCCGTGAGGCCGAGGAGGCCATCGACGAGACCCTGAACCAGGTGGTCGCCGCCGAGGACCGCGGGGCCATCGATCTGGAAACCTGCGTGGCGCGGCTGGAGGCCGCCGACGTCGAGGTGAAGCGCGAGCTGGAAGGCCCCCGTGGCGAGGTGCGGGTGATGACCGTGCACGGCGCCAAGGGGCTGGAGGCGCCCATCGTCATCCTGCCGGACACCACCAGTCGGGCGAAGGCGCAGGGCCCGGCCCTGATGCCGGTGGCGCTGCCGGACGGGTCCGAGGCTTGGCTGATGTGCCCTGGGCGGGCGGGCGACGACTGCGAGGCCTCCAGGGCGGCGCGGGAGGCGCGACAGGCGCGCACCGACGCCGAGACCCTGCGCCTGCTCTACGTCGCCCTGACCCGCGCCCGCGATCGGATCGTGATCATGGGGCGGGGCAGCGCGAAGACGAAGGCGGGCTTTGATGAGGGCAGCTGGTGGGATGTGCTGACCGGGACGTTCGACCGTCTGGGCGAGCAGGCGCGCGAGGTCGGCGACCTGCGCCGGTTCGGTGTTGATCCGGCCAGCCTGCCGCCGCAGGGGATGGCGGAGACCAAGACGACGACGGCGCCGGACTGGGCACGGATCACGCCCGCGCCGGATCCTGCCGCTCGGATCGCCTCACCGTCCCAGATGGATGAGGTGCTGCGCCTGCCCGCGCCCTCACCGCTGGCGACCGCCGCGGGAGCCCTGGGCCGGTTCCGGCGCGGCGATCTGATCCACCGGCTGCTGGAGCGGCTGCCGGACCTCCCGCCAGCGGATCGGCCGGATGCGGCGGTACGGCTTCTGTCTCGAGAGCGTGATCTGAGCGAGGATCAGCGGAGTGAGATGATCGAGGCCGCCTTCCGGGTGCTGGAGGACGAGCTGTTCGCTCCCGTCTTCGGCACGGGCTCGCGGCCCGAGGTGGCCCTGACCGGTCGGGTTGGCGGGGTGGCCGTGTCCGGTCGCATGGACCGGCTGGTGATCACGCCCCAGCGGGTGCTCGTGGCCGATTACAAGACCAACCGGCCCGCGCCCGACCGGATCGAGGACGCCGATCCAGCCTATGTGCTGCAGCTGGCGGTCTATGTCTCCATCCTGAGACAACTCTATCCGGACCGACCGGTGGAGGCGGCGCTGGTGTGGACCGATGGGCCGAAGCTGATGGCCGTGCCACAGGCCCTGATGGACGAGGCCCTGATCCGTTGATTTGCCGCTTCCGGCATCCCACATCGACGTCAACAGGCCGGAATCACCCTAGGATGTTCGGCTGATTTTCAAGTGACGCGGCCTTCGGGCCGCCAGGAGAACCCTCAATGGCCACCGTCAAGGTCACCGACGAAAGCTTCGAAGCCGACGTCCTGAAAGCCTCCCAGCCGGTGCTGGTCGACTTCTGGGCGGAATGGTGCGGCCCGTGCAAACAGATCGGCCCGGCGCTGGAGCAGATCGCCGAGGAACTGGGTGGTCAGGTGACCATCGCCAAGGTCAATATCGACGACAGCCCCATGGTCCCGTCGAAGCTTGGGGTGAAGGGTATTCCGACCCTGATGCTGTTCAAGGACGGCCAGATGGCTTCGATGAAGGTCGGCGCCATGCCCAAGGGCAAGATCGTCGAATGGCTGGCCGAGAGCGGCATCGCTCCGACCGCCTGATCCCGTCTGTCAGGCCGGCCAGGTCTCGCGCGCTGCGCCGAGCACCTCGCCGGCCAGATAGAGCGACCCACAGATCACCACGCGACCGGCGCCCAGCCTGAGGGCCTGCGCCAGCGCCTGCTCCACCGTCCCCGCCGGGGTCGCGCCGAGGCCATGCCCGCGCGCCACGGCGGCCAGGGCCTCCGGTTCGGCGGCCGCGCCTTCGAAGCCGACGGTGAAGACCGTGGCTCCCGACTCCCTCAGAGCCTCGAAGAAGCCGCCCGCATCCTTGTTGCCCAGCATGCCGACGATCAGGGCGGTGGGCCGGGGCGCCTTGGCCTGACGTTGCGCGAGAGCCGCCGCCAGCGCCCGCGCCGCATGCGGGTTATGCCCACCGTCAAGCCACAGTTCGGCGTCCGCCGCCCGGGCGGCCTCGCCATAGGGGCCGTCGCCCAGCCGCTGCATGCGCGCGGGCCAGTGCACGGATTTCAGGCCTGCGGCGATGGCGGCTTCCGGCAGATCCAGTTCCAGCGCGGCGGCGACGGCCAGTCCGGCATTATCGATCTGGTGCGGCCCGGTCAGGGCCGGGGCGGGCAGGTCGAGGAAGCGCTCCTGATCCTGGAAGGCCAGTCCGCCGCGCTCGGCCCAGGCGTCGAAATCCACCCCCATCACGGTCAGGGGCGCGCCCACGGCTTCGGCGGCGACCTTGATGGCGCCCATGGCCTCTTCGGACTGCCGGGCGATCAGGCCGCGCGCGCCGGGCTTGAGGATTCCCGCCTTCTCGACCGCGATGCCGTGCAGGGACGTGCCGAGGAACTCGGCATGGTCCAGGTCGACCGGGGTGATCAGGCTGAGCAGCGGGCGCTCGATGATGTTGGTGGCGTCCAGGACGCCACCCAGCCCCACCTCGATAATGGCCAGGTCCGCCGGGGTTTCGCTCATGGCGACAAAGGCGGCGGCGGTTGTGCTTTCGAACACCGTAGCCTCGCCGGACACGGCCTCGATTCGGTCGAGGATGGCGTTCAGCGCTTCGTCGGTGATCAGTTCGCCCGCCAGCCGGATGCGCTCGTTGAAGCGGACCAGATGGGGCGAGGTGTAGACGTGGACCTTCAGCCCCGCCGCCTCGGCGATGGCGCGCAGCAGGGCGACGGTCGAGCCCTTGCCGTTGGTGCCCGCCACGTGGATCATCGGCGGCAGGCGGTGCTGGGGATCGTCCAGCGCCGCGCACAGGGCCTTCATCCGGCCCAGAGACAGGTCGATGCGCTGCGGATGGCGGGCGCGCAGGCGTTCGGAGATCGGATCCATGGCCGCGCTCTTACGCGGCCCGGCGCTTCCCGCCCATCAGCATCGACAGAATCTGGCCGAGCGTCTCCGGCAGAGCGCCACGGGCGACGACCTTGTCGACCATGCCCTTCTCCTGAAGGTATTCGGCGCGCTGGAAGCCGGGGGGCAGTTTCTCGCGGATGGTCGCCTCGATGACGCGCGGACCGGCGAAGCCGATCAGGGCGCCCGGCTCGGCCAGATGGACGTCGCCCAGCATGGCGTAGCTGGCGGTGACGCCGCCCGTGGTCGGGTCGGTCAGGACCACGACGAAGGGCAACTGGGCCGCCTTCAGTTCCTGGATCGCCAGGGTGGTGCGGGCCATCTGCATCAGGCTGAGGGCGCCTTCCTGCATGCGGGCGCCGCCGGCGGCGGTGAAGCAGACCAGCGGGACGTTGCGGGCGACAGCGGCGCGTGCGGCCGCGATGAAGGCCTCGCCCGCGGCCATGCCCAGCGAGCCGCCCATGAAGGTGAAGTCCTGGACGATGGCGACGGCTTCGGTCCCGCCGATCTGGCCGAACCCGATGGCCATGGTGTCCTTGCGGCCGGCGGCCTTGCGGGCCGCGTTCAGGCGGTCCTTGTAGGGCTTGCCGTCCGAGAATTTCAGCGGATCTTCCGGCACGTCGGGCGTGTCGATCGTCTCATACTGGCCGTCGTCGAAGGTGAAGCGCAGGCGCGTCGGCGCGTCGATGCGCATGTGGCGGCCGGACGGCGTCACCCACAAGGCATTCTCGAGGTCCGAGCGGTACAGCATCTCGCCGCTGTCCGGGTCCTTGACCCAGAGATTGTCGGGCGTGTCCCGACGGCTGACGATCTTGCGGACGCCGGGCGCGAAGCGGGACAGCCAGCCGCCGCGCTTCTCCTGCTGGGGTTTGTTCTTGTCGACCATTCGGGGCGCTTTAGACGGTTTCCGTGGCGCGCGCACCCCTCACGGCGTCCGCTAGGCTGCGCACCTTGGCCAGAACGCGTGGGGCGGCGGGTTCGTTCGCTTCCAGGGCGGCGGCGACCTCGTCCACCAGCACCGAGCCGGCGACGACCGCGTCGGACACGCGCGCCACTTCAGCGGCCCGCTCCGGCGTCTTGATGCCGAAGCCGACGGCGACCGGCAGGCCCGAGGCCTTGCGCACGCGCTCGACCGCCGGGGCGACCGATCCGGCCTGGGCTTCCTTGACCCCGGTCACGCCCGCCACGGAGACGTAGTAGACGAAGCCCGAGGTGCGCTCGGCGATGACCTTCAGGCGCGCATCGTCCGAGGTCGGGGTGGCCAGACGGATCAGGGACACGGAGTGGACGTCGAGGGCGTCGGTCAGGGGGCCGGCTTCTTCCGGCGGGCAGTCGACGATGATCACGCCGTCCACGCCGCTGGCCGCCGCGTCACGGGCGAAGGCCTCGTAACCGTAGCTTTCCAGCGGGTTCAGATAGCCCATCAGTATCAGGGGAGTGTCGGCGTCGCCGTCCCGGAAGGCCTTGGCCAGCTCCAGCGTTCCCTTGAGGGTCATCCCGGCCTTCAGCCCGCGCAGGGCGGCGCGCTGGATCGGCGGGCCCTCGGCCATCGGATCGGAGAAGGGAAAGCCCAGTTCGATGATGTCCGCGCCCGCCGCTGGAAGGCCGCGCAGGATCTTCAGCGCCTCTTCGCGCGAGGGGTCGCCCGCCATGACATAGGCGACGAAACCGGCCCGGCCCTCCGCCTTCAGGGCGGAGAAGCGGGCGTCGATGCGTTGGGTGGTCATTACTGGGCGTTCGGTGTGGGAGTGACGGTCGGGGTCAGGCAGGGCTGGGCGATCTGGTTGACCACTCCGACATAGCCGGGGGTGTCCGGGCGGGACTGCGGCGTCGCCACATTGTCCCAGAAGCCGAAGATGATCATCCGCTCGCAGGTGCCGGCGGTATTGGCCTTCTGCATCCAGATCGAGCTGGAAGTCTGGGTGACCGGGGTCCAGCCGTTGCGCTGGGCCTCGCCGGCGAAGGTGTACGCCACCTGCGGGATATACTGCATCGGAGCGGTGACGCAGCGCATCGGGACGCCGGGGCCGGCGATGCGCTCGGTCATGCCCCCACAGTCGGGCGACGGCGAGAGGCCGGGCGCTTGGGCGGCTTGCGGGGCCGCCGCGAGGGCGACGGCGAAGGCGAGGGCGTCCAGCATCACTGACCCGGAGCGGACGGACCCGCGACGGGGGGCTGCGAGGCCTGACGCGCGCAGACGTCGCCTGGAATGGTGGCGAGCGCCAGCCAGGCGGGGGCGCCGGGGGCCGCGACGCGGGTCTCGTCGGCGAAGGCCAGCATCTGGAAGCCGTCACAGCCGCCGTCGGGCTTGCGCCTGACGTAGACGATCAGGTTGTCGCCGCCGCCCGCGGCCAGCCAGCCCTGCCGCTCGAAATCGGCGGTGTAGGTGCTCACCACATCGCCGATCCCGGCCTGGGTGGTGGTCACACAGGTGGCCTGCTGAGCGATGGCGGTCTTGCCGCCGCAGGTCGGGTCGGCGGTGACGCCCTGAACCGGCGGGATCTCGACGTTCAGTCTGGTCGGCGTCTGCGCCATGGCCGGAGCCGCGAACACAACCGCCGCGGCGGCCAGAATAAGGGTCTTCATGGTGTCCTAGAGCTCCACGCCCAGATGCTTCGCGACGGCGAAGATATCCTTGTCGCCCCGCCCGCACATATTCAGCACCACATCGCCACCCTTGCCTACTTCTTTCGCGATCTCGCCGACTCTGGCGAGGGCGTGGCTGGGCTCCAGGGCCGGGATGATCCCTTCGAGCTTGGAGCACAGTTGGAAGGCCTCCAGCGCCTCGGCGTCGGTGGCGGCGCGGTATTCGGCGCGGCCGATGTCCTTCAGCCAGGCATGCTCCGGTCCGATGCCGGGATAGTCCAGACCGGCCGAGATGGAGTGGCCTTCCAGGATCTGGCCGTCCTCGTCCTGCAGCAGATAGGTGCGGTTGCCGTGCAGGACGCCGGGGCGGCCGCCCTGGATGGAGGCGGCGTGATCCGGACCGTCCAGCCCACGACCGGCGGCCTCGACCCCGATCAGACGCACGCCCGCGTCCTCAAGGAAGGGATGGAACAGGCCGATGGCGTTCGAGCCGCCGCCGATGGCCGCCACGCAGGCGTCCGGCAGCTTCTCCTTGCGGGCCAGCATGGAGGCGCGGGCCTCACGGCCGATCACGGACTGGAAGTCCCGCACCATGGCCGGATAGGGGTGCGGCCCGGCGGCGGTGCCGATCAGATAGTAGGTGTCCTCGACATTGGTCACCCAGTCCCGCATCGCCTCGTTCATGGCGTCCTTCAACGTGCCGCGACCGGAGGTGACCGGCACCACCTCGGCGCCCAGCAGCTTCATGCGGAAGACGTTCGGGGCCTGACGCTCCACGTCGGTGGCGCCCATGTAGACGATGCATTTCAGGCCGAAGCGGGCGCAGACGGTGGCGGTGGCCACGCCGTGCTGGCCGGCGCCGGTCTCGGCGATGATCCGGGTCTTGCCCATGCGCATGGCCAGCAGGATCTGGCCCATGCAGTTGTTCACCTTGTGGGCGCCGGTGTGGTTCAGCTCGTCGCGCTTGAACCAGATGTCCGCGCCGCCGTGGTGTTCGGTCAGGCGCTCGGCGAAATACATCGGGCTGGGGCGACCGACGTAGTCGGTCAGGAAGCCGTCCAACTCGGCCTGGAACGACGGGTCGGCCTTGGCGGCCTCATAGGCGTCGTTGAGCTCATGGACGAGCGGCATCAGGGTCTCGGCCACGAAGCGCCCGCCGTAGGGGCCGAACCGGCCCTCGTCGTCGGGGAAGTTGTAGCTGTTTGGGAGGATGGCGTTCACGGCGAGGTCTCGGGGTGCGATCAATCGGTCGGAAGGGCGCTCAGGAAGGCGCCGATCAGGGCCGGGTCCTTAACACCGGGCGCGCTTTCCACGCCAGAGGACACGTCCACGAGGGGCGCGCCGGTGATCCGGACCGCTTCGGCGATATTGGCGGGGTTCAGGCCTCCGGCGAGGAACCACGGACGGTCGAAGGTCCGTCCGGCCAGCAGGCTCCAGTCGAAGGACGCGCCGACCCCGCCGGGCAGGGCCGAGCACTCGGGCGGTTTGGCGTCGAACATCAGACGATCCACGACCGGCGCCCAGGCTGTGGCCGCATCGATGTCGGCGGCGGTGCGCACCGACAGGGCGCGGATGACCCCGGCGCCGGTCAGGGTGCGAACTTGTGCTGCCCGCTCCGGTGTCTCCGACCCATGCAACTGGATCAGGTCCGGCTTCAGGATCAGGGCGATCTCGGTCAGCAGGGCGTCGTCGGCGTCGACGGTGACGGCCACGACCTGCGCCCGGTTGCGAGCCCGCTCGAACAGGGTGGCGGCGTGCAGGGGATCGATGTGGCGCGGGCTCTTCGGAAACACGACCGCGCCGACGAAGGCCGCGCCGCCGGTCAGGGCCGCGTCCAGCGTCTCCGGCGTCGTCAGTCCGCAAATCTTGGCCCGGGTCATGGCTCGGCGGTGCGCCCGTCCCGATCCGGGGTCAAGGTCGGTACAGGTCCGCGTCCGGATCAGGTTTTCCGCGTAGCGCCGAGGACACGATCTGGCTGGCGATGACCGAATAGGTGATCCCGTTGCCGCCGAAACCCATCACCGCCCAGCAATGCTCGAGATCCGGTACGGGGCCGATGGACGGCAGTCCGGTCGCGCTTTCGCCAAACGCCCCGGCCCAGCTGTAGTCGATCTCGAACGTCAGATCCGGCAGCAGGCGCCTGAGCTTGCGGGTGATGGTCTCGCATTTGCGCTTCAGCTTCGCCTTGTCGGCGTGGGCGTCGGGAGAGGCTTCGTCCTCGCCGCCGACGATCAGTCGGCCGTCCCGGCTCATCCGCAGATAGAGGTACGGATCTGAGGCTTCCCAGACGAGAGTGTCCCTGAGCCAGCGCGGGCAGGGCGTGCGCGGCTTCGTCGCCAGGGCCCAGGTCGAGATCACTTCGGCGCCCGACATGGAGACGCCTTCGGGGAATTCGTAGCCGGAGCAGAAGATGACGGCCCCGGCGCGCACCGGATGGTGGATGTCGGTCAGCAGGGTGACGCCGTCGGGATCGCTGACCGCCTCGACCACCTCGACCGGCGAATAGATCTTCGCTCCGTCGGCCGCCGCGCGACGCAGGAGGCCCGCCGCCAGCCGGGCCGGGTCTCCGCTCGCCGAGCCCCCGCTCAGGATTGCGCCCGTACGGTCGATGCCGAAGGCGTCGCGCAGGGCGGCCGGGCCTAGATGGCGACTGTCCAGATTGATGGCGGCGCGGGCATCCGCCTCGGCCGCCAGCGCGCGATGACCGTAGGCGTCACCGGCCAGATAGAGAGTCTCCTTGTCGTGCAGGCCGCAGACGATCCGCTCCTCGGCCACGATCCGCTTCAGGTCATCCACCGCCTGGCGGGAGCGCAGATAGGCCCGCTTCGCCTTCGCCGCGCCGATCCGGTCGGACAGGGCCGTCAGCGGCAGGTCGATCTCCCATTGCAGCAGGGCCGTGGAGGCGACGGTCGAGCCCATGAGGGGCGGGCGGCGGTCCAGTACGGCGACGGAATGGTCCCGCGCCAGCTCCCGGGCCATGAAGGCGCCGCTGATCCCGGCGCCGACAATGGCCACATCGACGCTGATCGCTTCCTTCAGGGGGCGGACGGGAATCCCCAGTCCGGGGCTGTCCGCCCACAGGGAGCGGCCCGTCCGCAAATCCCGTTTGATCGTGGCGCCCGTCATCAGTCCTCCGTCGAAGCGGAGCCTTAGCGGACGTGAAGCGGAGCGGTTCCGTCAGCCCGCGAAGATGGCCGCGATTTCATCCGGGGTCAGCATCCGCCATTCGCCCGCGGGCAGGTCGTCCGGGAGGGCGAGGCCGCCCAGTCGCTCGCGGTGCAGGGCCTCGACGTGGTTGCCGACGGCGGCGAACATCCGCCGGACCATGTGGTAGCGGCCCTCGGTGACCGAGACCCGCGCCTCGGTGGGGGAGATGACCTCCAGCACGGCGGGCTTCAACGGACGGTCGTCGTTTTCCAGCAGCAGTTCGCCCGATGCGAACAGGGCGCCCTCGGTTCCGGTCAGGGGACGGGCCAGTTGGGCGCGATAAACCTTGGCGACGTGTTTCTTGGGCGAGATGACCCGGTGCAGCAGGTCGCCGTCGTCGGTCATCAGCAGCAGGCCGGACGTCTCCTTGTCCAGCCGCCCAATGGTCGAGATGGCCGGGTCGCGGCGCCGCCAGCGGTCGGGCAGGACGTCATAGACCAGCGCCCCGTCCTCCTTGTGCGAACAGGTCATGCCCAGCGGCTTGTGCAGCAGGATGACGATGCCCTGCGGCGGATCGAGCGGCTCGCCGTCGATCTCCATCCGCTCGGGCAGATCCGGGGTGACCAGGATGCGCTTCGAGACATCGGTGATGTCCACGCCGTCCAGCACGATGCCGCCCGCCCGACCCATGCGCGCCATCTCGGCGCGCGAGCCGTAACCCAGCGAGCCGAGCAGCTTGTCCACGCGTGACGTGGGCGTCTTGCTCACTTCACCGCCTCGAAGACCTTGTAGCCGCCGGTGTCGGCGACCATCCGGACGCGCTTGAAGGCCTCGTTTAGTTCGGCCTCGTAGGGCAGGTGGCGGTTGGCGACCAGCCACAGGGTTCCGCCCTTCTTCAGCAGGCCCGCGGCCTGCCGGATGAAGGTCTGGCCCAACCGCTTGTCCTCGGCGCCGCCGTCGTGGAAGGGCGGATTGGTGACGATGAAGTCCAGATCGCCGTCGGTCGGCAGGGTGCGGACGTCGGCATGTTCGACGGTGACGCGGGCGTCCTCGACGTTCTTGCGGGCCATCTCCACGGCGCGGCGGTCGAGGTCGTAGAGGCGCAGGGTCGTGACGGCGGGCGAACGCAGGGCCACGGTCGCCAGCGCGCCGTAGCCGCAGCCCAGATCTGCGCCCGCCCCCTTCAGCGGCGGAAGGGTCTGGGCCAGCAGGGCCGAGCCCGGATCGATGCGGTCCCAGGCGAAGACGCCGGGCTGGGACCAGGCCTCGAGGCCCGGCACCAGACGCGGGGCGCCCGCTTCGATGGCGGCGTCCAGACCGGTCAGGCCCTCGCCCTTGATCACCACGCAACGGCGGTGGTGGGCCTTGGCGCTTTCGCCGACCTCGGCGCCAAAAGCCTCCAACTCCTTCTTCAGCCGCGAGCCGCCCTTGTCCTTGGGGGCCATGACGTCCAGCCGTCCGCCGGGCTTCAGCGCCTTCAGCGCCAGGGCCAGGGTGTAGCGCCGTTCCAACACGCCGGGCGGGGCGTAGATCATGATCGCGTCGACTGAGCCCTCGGCCACGCTTTCGAGCGCCGTCGCGCCCAAGAGCAGGGGCGAGGTCTGGGTGGCGCCGCCGGGCGGGTCAAACACCGCCGGAGGGCGGCCATAAAGCAGGGTGGTCATGTCGCTCCTCTAGCTGACCACGCCTGCCGGTGACACCCCGGAACAGATCGGGCACAACCCCGCCATGCTCCCCGACTCAGTTTCCGTTCCGACACTGGCCGACGCGCGCGCCACGCTGGAGCGCGTCTGGGGGCACGCCGACTTTCGGGGGCTGCAGGCCGAGGTGGTCGAGGAGGTGCTGGAAGGCCGCGATGTGCTGGCGGTGCTGCCGACCGGGGGCGGCAAATCGGTCTGCTACCAGGTGCCCGCCATCCTGCGGCCCGGGCTGGGTCTGGTCGTGTCGCCCCTGATTGCCCTGATGACCGATCAGGTCGAGGCCCTGAAGCAGCAGGGTGTCTCGGCAGCGAGACTGGATTCCGGCGTGTCGTTGGACGACCGCTCGGCCATCTGGCGGTCAGCGCGGGCGGGCGAACTGGACCTGCTCTATGTCTCTCCCGAGGGACTGGCGCAGCCGCATCTGATCGATCGCCTGAATGAACTCCCGCTAAGCCTGATCGCGATCGACGAGGCGCACTGTGTCTCGCAATGGGGACATGACTTCCGTCCGGACTATCGGACGCTGGGGCGGCTGGCCGAGCTCTTCCCCGGCGTGCCGCGCATCGCCGTGACCGCCACCGCCGACGCCCGGACGCGCGAGGATATCGTCTGCTCCCTGCGGCTGGAGGGGGCCAAGGTTCTGGTCGACAGCTTCGCCCGCCCGAACCTGCAACTGTCCGCCATCCGCAAGGAGAACGGCTCGCGGGCCAAGACCGACGCCGCGGTGATCGATCTGGTGCGCCAGCGGCGGGGCAAGTCGGGCGTGGTTTATTGCGGCAGCCGGGATGGCTGTGACCGCGTGGCCCAGGCCCTGCGCGACGCCGGGACCAACGCCATCGCCTATCACGCTGGCATGGACACGAAGGAACGCGACAAGCGGCTGGAACGATTCCTGGCCGAGGACGGGGCGGTGATGGTGGCGACCATCGCCTTCGGCATGGGGGTCGACAAGGCCGACGTTCGCTTCGTCATCCACGCCGATCCGCCGGGCTCGCTGGAGGCCTATTGGCAGGAGATTGGCCGGGGCGGCCGTGACGGAGAGCCCGCCGAGGGCATCACCCTGTACGGTCCCTCCGACATCGCGTGGAGCCTGCGTCGCCTCGACGGCCGTCCGATGGCCGAGGAGGTCAAACAGGTTCAGACCCGCAAGGTCCGCCAGCTGTTCGCCATGCTGGATGGTGCGACCTGCCGCCCGCAGACCGTGCGTCGCTATTTCGGCGAGACGGGGGCCGACCGCTGCGGCGTCTGCGATATCTGCGGCGATCCGCCCGCCCTGTTCGACGCCACCGTCCCGGCCCAGAAGGCGCTGGCGGCTGTGCAGCGGCTGGGCGAGCGCTTCGGCAAGACCCGGATCGTGGATCACCTGCTGGGCAAGACCAAGGACGTCCAGCCGTGGGAGACGGCCCTGTCCACGTGGGGCATCGGCGCCGACGTCGCCTCACACACCCTGCGCGACGTGATCGACCATCTGATGTTCGAGGGCCTGCTGGTCGAGGATCCCAATGAGGGCAAACCCCTGGTCCGGCTGGGCGATCCGGAGGCTGTTCGCGCCGTCTATCGCGGGGAGCGGGGGATTGAGGTGCGGCTGACCCCGGCCCGGGTCTCGGCGCCGCGCGAGCGCGTCCGCAACGGTCGCAACGCCGCGCTGGAGAGCATGGACGCCGACGTCCGCGCCCGGTTCGAGACGCTGCGTAACTGGCGGCGCGAGCGGGCCGCTGAACAGCGCGTGCCGCCCTACGTCATCTTTCAGGACAAGACCCTGCTGGAGATCGCCCTGGCCGAACCGGGCGACCTGCACGCGCTGGAACACATCCCGGGTGTCGGCCAGTCCAAGCTGGAGCGCTACGGCAAGGGCGTGCTGGCGGCGTTAGCCGCCGCGAACTGATCTAGCCCCACGGGCCCTTGTGGACCGTGCTGTCGGAGACCGGAACCGAGGTCGTCGTCGGACGCTGCGGCGCGACTTCCGCCACGACCGGGCGCGGGGCCGGGCGGCGTCCCATCTTCACCGCCAGATCCATCAGGGCGCGGACGCGGTTGCCGGTGGCCGGATGGGTCGAGAACAGGTTATCCGCACCCTTGCCCGCCAGCGGGTTGATGATGAACAGCTGGCCCGAGGCCGGATTGCGCTCGGCGGTGGGGTTGTGGATGCGGTGGGCGTAGGCCTCTATCTTTTGCAGGGCGGAGGCGAGGGCGTTCGGATCGCCCGCGATCTCGGCGCCGACGCGGTCGGCCTCGTATTCGCGCGAACGGCTGATGGCCATCTGCACCAGACCCGCGGCCATGGGGGCCAGGATCATCAGGGCCAGGGTCCCGAGGATGCCGCCCGGGCGCTCGCGATCATCGCCGCCCCCGAAGAAGAGGGCGAAATTGGCCAGCGCCGCGATGGCGCCGGCGATGGTGGCGGTGACCGTCATGGTCAGGGTGTCGCGGTTTTTCACATGCGCCAGCTCGTGCGCCATCACGCCCCGGATCTCCTCGCGCGTCAGCATGTCCAGCAGGCCGGTGGTGGCGCAGACGGCGGCGTTCTGCGGATTGCGGCCGGTGGCGAAGGCGTTGGGCTGGTCGTTGGGGATGATAGCGATCATCGGTCGCGGCATGCCCGCGTCGCGCGCCATCTGCAGGGTGTCGGCGACATAGGTGCGCACCACTGCGTTCGGATGGCTCTCGTCCACCGGCTGGGCCCGGTACATCTTCAGCACGATCTTGTCGGCGTTCCAGTAGCTGAACAGGTTCATTCCACCGGCGAACACCAGCGCGATCAGCATGCCGGTCGCGCCGCCGATCAAATAGCCGATGCCCATGAATAGGGCGGTCAGCGCGGCCAGCAGGACGAAGGTCTTCAGGTGGTTCATCGAAATCCAACAGTGACGGTGGCGGGAAGAAACCCGCCTTCCCAATTTGCGAATTGCAACGCATTGGCTCAAGGCGAGGTCGCTGTGACCGATCATCCCACCCCGCAACCCGAAGTCGCCCCGCTGGATGAGGCCGAACCGGCCCCCGTCTTCAATGCGGACGTGCCCCACGCCACCCCCTTGCGCCCCCTGAGCGAGGTCGCGCGCCGCGCCCTCCTGGAGGCGGCGGATCGTCGCGCCGCCGCCGAACAGGCCGCCCTGGACACCGAGCACGGCGGTCCGCGCGGTCCTGAGCCCACCCGCTACGGCGATTGGGAGAAGAAGGGCATCGCGGTCGACTTCTAGGCCGCGAACGAAGCCCGGCGAACAGCGTTAATCCTGGGCTTCAGGAGACGCCGCCCATGATCCGCCTCATCGCGCCCCTCGCGGGCCTTGCCCTTCTGGCTGTGACCGCCGCCGCCTCGGCCCAGACCTATGCGCCGTCATGGGGCCAGCCGGTCTATCTCGACGGCTGGGGCCGCCCGGTCGGTGGGACGCCGCTGTCCGAGGTCCAGGCCCGTTCCTATGCCGGGACCGGGCGCTGGGCTGACGGTCATTCGGACCGCCCTCACGTCTATGTGCCGCGCTGGGCGTCCGGATTGGGGTACGGCCATGGTCCGGGCCGCTATCGCGCGCCGCGTCCTGATCAGGGCTATCGCGATGAGTGGGGCTACAATGATGACCGCGCCCGGCCGGGGCGGCAGGGTTATGTCGATGGCCGCCGTCCTCGCCATGACGACGGGCCCGACGTCTATTTCTACGATCGCTGAGGCCGGGCAGGGTTAATTTTCACCCTCTCAGGCGAAACGCGGGGGCAGAGCTCCCCCTGCCGGTGCAAGGCCGGGTCAGGCCTGGATGACGCGCGCCATAACGGCTCCTGAAACGGAGTCCGTGACATGCGTATGCTCACCGCCGCGGCCGGCGCCGCCCTGCTGATCCTCGTCGCCTCGCCCGCCGACGCGGGCGATCGTCGTGGCGGCGGTCACCAGCCCCAGCCCCCGACCCCCTGCTGCCATGGCGGCGGAGGCGGTGGTCATGGCCCGCGTCCGCCCGCGCCTCCCTACGGCGGCAACACCAACGTCAATGTGAACGTCAGCGCCTCGGCCCAGGCCAGCGCCTATGCCTCGGCGGGCGCGTCTGCGCGCGGCTATCTGAACGCCCGCACCTATGATGTGGGCGGGTCTCGCGGCGGCTACTCGGGGGGCGGCAGCGTCTATGTCGGCGGCGGCTACGGCGGCGACGCGGGCGGCTACTACGCCGGTGGTCCGGCGGTCTATGACGACCGGGTGCTGGATGCGCCGCCCTGTCCTTCGGCGCCGTTCGGCTACATCGTCACGGGCTTCGGACGCGACGACTACCGGCCCTCGCGCTGCGGCTATCGCTATGAAGGCTCGGGCTATGATCGCGACGGCCGCTATGGCTACAGCGAGCGCCACGACCGCTACGAAGGCTATGCCGAAAGCCGCTACGAGGTCCGCGAGAGCTATAGCGAGCACAGTGCCTACGAGGAGGGCTATATCCGCGAGGATGGCCGTCGGTATGAAGATCGTCGCGACTGCCGCTGCGATGAGGACCGTCCGTCCGCGCCCTATCCGCCGGTCTATCTGCCTGAGCCGCCGCGCTATGAGCCGCCGCATCACGCCGCGCCGCCGCCTCCGCGCGCCCACCGGCCCCAGCCGCCGCGCCGCCGCGCGCCGCCGCGTCAGGAATACCGTCAGGAGCCCGGCGAGCGGGGCTGAGCCCTAGATCGCGACGCCGTTGATCGATTCGATGATGGCCGAGGCCGCCAGCAGCGGGTTCTCGGCTCCGACCACCGGACGGGCGACGACCAGATGGGTCGCACCGGCCTCCAGCGCCGCGCGCGGGGTGGCCACGCGCTGCTGATCGCCCTTGTCCGCGCCTTCGGGGCGGACGCCGGGGGTGACGATCAGGAAGTCCGGACGACCGACCTCCAGCGCGATCTCGCGCACCCGGGCAGCTTCCAGCGGGCTGGAGACCACGCCATCCACGCCGCATTCCAGCGCCTGCCGCACACGCCGCTCGACCAGCTGGGCGGCGGTGTAGCCATAGCCGATGTCGGCCAGGTCGACGTCGGACAGGCTGGTCATCACGGTGACGGCCAGCAGTTTCGTGCCTGATCCGGCGGCGTCGCGGCCCTTGACCGCGCCTTTCATCACCTGCGGCTCGGCATGGACCGTCAGCAGGTCGCAGCCGCCCTCGGCCACGGCGCGGGCCGCGCCTTCTACCTGGGCTCCGATGTCGTGCAGCTTCCAGTCCTGGAAGACCATCTTCCCGGCGGCCTTCAGCTCGTGGGCGAAGGCCACGCCGCCGGGCCGGGCCAGCAGGGTCAGGCCGATCTTGTAGGAGCTCACCGTCGCCCCCAGCCGCTCGACCATGGCGCGGGCGGCGTCCAGCGAGGGCAGGTCCAGGCCGACGATCAGGCGCGGGTCGGTGAGCACGGGCGTCATTCGTCGATCTCCTTGCCCGCCGGGGGTGGACGCGCGCGCGCGGGTCAGCCCTTATGGCGGATTGAGTGAATTGGGGGCGAGGTCAGCACATGGACGCGGTCGATCTGGGGGTCAACCTGTTCGTGACCCTGTTCGCCCTGTTGGACCCGATCGGCAATATTCCGATCTTCGCGGCGGCGACGGCGGGGGCGACCCTGCGCCAACGGGTCTCGGTTTCGGCCCTGATCTGCCTGTTCGCGGCGGTCTTCCTCGGCTTCTTCTTCTTCACAGGTTTGGGTCTGCTGCAGTTCTTCGGCATCTCGCTGGCGGCGTTCCGCATCGCCGGCGGCGTGCTGCTGCTGTTGCTGGGTCTCGACATGGCGCGCGAGGACTTCATCGCCAGTTTCGCCGACAAGGACGCGGCCAATGATCTGAAGGACGTGCGCGGCTACGCCAAGCGGCGCTTCCAGCGGCTGGTCGTGCCCTTCGCCATTCCGCTGATGATCGGCCCGGGCGCCATCTCGGCCATCATCATCCAGGCGGGCGAGGCCGAGAAGATCGGTCCGGCGGGCACGGCGGCCTCGCTGGTCGCCATCGCCGCCGCCTGCGTGGTGTCGTTCATCAGCTTCGCCCTGACCGGTCCGATCGGGCGCATCCTGGGCGATGTGGGGCTGGCCATCGTGGTGCGGGTGCTGGGCCTGATCCTGTGCGCCCTGGCGATCCAGTTCATCCTCATGGGACTGGGCGAGGCCCTGCCGGGCATCATCAGTTCTGGGGTGACGACGCCCTATCCCAGCGGCGGGCACTGAGTAAAAAGGGGCGGGGGCCATGGACGGATCGACGGGGGTGAAGCCGTTCCGAACGCCGGAGACGCAGAGGCTGGACGCCTTCGTCGACGCGGCCTTCGCCTTCGCCGTCTCCCTGCTGATCATCGGCGGCAGCGAGCCACTTCAGTCATTTGCGGATCTGGCGACGGCGCTGGCGCGGATCCCGGCCTTTGTCTTCGGCTTCGCCCTGATCGCCCTGTTCTGGTCGGCGCACCGGACCTGGTCGACCCTGACGCCGGTGCGCACGGGCTGGACGACCTTCCTCAGCCTGGCCGTCGTGTTCGCCGTGCTGGTCTTCGTCTTTCCGCTGCGGCTGCTGGCGGAGACGGCCACCCACTACATTTCGGGGGGCGTGCTGCCCGGCGGAGGGCTGATGTCCAGCCTGACGGACCTGAGCTGGACCTATGTCATCTACGGCGTGGCCTTCGCCGTCCTGTCCGGGCTGAACGCCGCCCTGTTCACCCATGCCGCGCGGGCGTTGCGCGGCGGCGAGCCTCTGGCGCTTCGCGCCGGGACCCAGTGGGCCACGACCTGGACCATCGCGGCCGCGACCGGCCTGATCTCGGCCCTGATCGCGTCCACGCCCCTGCTCAGGATCGCGCCCTGGCTGCCGGGCGTGGCCTATAATCTGATCCCGGTCGGGGTCGGCGTCGTGACCTGGCGCAATCGCCGCAGCTAGAGGCCCAGGGCGGTGCGGATGTCGCGCCAGTCGATGTATTTGAAATTCTGGTTGCCGACGTCGTTGACGTCGTCCTGAACCACCACCACGCCTTCCGGGAAGCGGGCGCTGACGCGGCCGCCCAAGGCGTCCAGCCCATCGGTGCCGGTGACGCCGTCGATGGCGCCCTGCTGAACGACGAAGCGGCCCTTGTACTCGGGCGTGGCCCCGTCGATGCGCCAGACCGGGAAGGTCGAGTCGCCCTGGCTAGAGCCGATCAGATAGCGGGCCGCGCCGTCTGCGAGGACGGTCAGGCCTTCCGCGTCGGCGACCAGAACGCCCGGAGCGATCGGCTGGATCAGGGTGCGGGTCGCGCCCGAGGCGGGGTCGAGGTCATAGCGCCAGACGCCGACGTTCTCCTCGGCGATATAGATGGTGTCGGTCGCCTCGTCGGCGGCGCAGCCTTCCGAGATCGAGCCGATCTCGGTCGTGCGGACCAGACGGGCGGACGGCTGGCCGTCGGCGCCGACGGTCAGGACGAACTGGCGCAGTTCGCCTTCATGGCCGACCAGAATGGCGTGCAGCTCTGCGCCGCGACGGGCGAAGCAGAAGCCGTAGGGCTCGACCACATCGGTGGTGACATTGCCCCAGGGACGCACGCCGTTGTCGCCGGTCCCGGCCGGGTCGAACAGATACAGGGCGATGCCGGTCTTGCCGGGTGTGCGGTCGCTGGCGCCGAACACAACCTGCGGGCGGCCGCCGACGCTCAGGCCCTCGGCCACGTCGACATTGTTCAGCAGGCCTTCCGGCAGGAACTGCAGGATCGCGCCGTCCAGACCGTAGATATAGAGACCGGCCTTCTTGTCCGTGCCGGCGACGAAGGCGTCCACGCTGGCGCCCTTGATCGAGACCGGCGCGGCCGAGGCCCAGACCGCGGGATCGTCGGCGGCGTCCTGGCCGGGCAGGCCGACCGGCGGGGTTTCGATGACGGCGTGAACCGGCGCGCCCTGGCCGACGACGCCTTCGCCCTCACCCTGGAAATCGACTTCATGGGTCGCGCAGGCGGCCAGCAGGGCTGCGGCGGCGACGGTGACAATCAGCGTCCGGACAGTCATTGCGCCCTCCAAGGCTTGAATGGGCGCGCCAGATCACGCGCTGCCGCGAGGGGTCAAGCAACGCACGATGACGGTCCGGCGTCAGTTTCGTGACGAACCATCCGCCCAGCGATCAAACGTCACAACGTTGTTCGAGAATCGAGAAGTCAGCGTCGCCGTTTCGTCGCCGGATCGTTGCCGGTTCCCGTTAAGCGCGGCCTCCAGCCCGAGCTGAAATGTCGCCGGGGATGGGGATCATCGAAATGAAGTTGCGCCTTCTTGTGAGCGTCAGCGCTCTGTCGCTCGCTGTGGTCAGCCCGGCAATGGCCAAGGCGGATGACGTCGCCGCCGCTGTCGCCGCCAATCCGACGGTTTATGGCCGTATCATCAACGCGGACGGCGCGCCGCTCGCGGGGGCTGAAGTCATCGTCCGCGGCTCGGGCGCCCGTGTGGTGTCGGACGCCAACGGCCAGTTCATCCTGAACGTGGGACAGGGCGAAACGACCTTCGACGTCCGTTACATCGGCCTGCCGAACGTCAGCCGCACCGTGTCGGCCACCGGTGGCGAGGCTGTCAGCCTGTCGGTCACCCTCGGCGGTTCGGATGCGACCGATCTGGGCGAAGTCATCGTCACTGGCGTGATCACCGACGGCATCGCCCGCTCGCTGAACCAGCAGCGCAACGCTGACGGCACCATCAACGTCCTGTCGGCTGACGCCATCGGTCGCTATCCCGATCCGAACGTCGCCGAGTCGCTGCAGCGCGTCGCGGGCATCGCCATCCAGCGCGACCAGGGCGAAGGCCGCTACATCAACGTCCGCGGCGCTCCGTCGGCCTTCACCGCCGTGTCGGTGGACGGCGTCGCCGTTCCGGCCGTCGATCCGGGCACCCGCGCCGTCGATCTGGACACCCTGCCCAGCGACATCGTCTCCAACATCGAGGTCTCCAAGACCCTGCTGCCGAGCCAGGAAGCCGACTCGATCGCCGGCGCCGTCAACATCCGCACCCGCTCGCCGTTCGACAGCCGTCGCCTGGCGCTGAGCGGCTATGCCGGCGGCAGCTACAACGATTACGGCGGTGAGGACGTCCGCGCCGGCGCGACCGTTTCGAACGTCTTCGGCGCGGACGGCCAGTTCGGCGCCTTGCTCTCGCTGAGCTACTCCGAAACCAACCGTCGTCCCGAGAACGTCGAGAACGCCTGGACCGAGGAAGACGGCGTCTTCGTGCTCGAGGAAACCCTCTTCAAGCAATACGAAACCCAGCGCACCCGTCAGGCCCTGACCGGCGCTCTGGAATGGCGTCCGTCGGATCAGACCCGCCTGTTCGCCCGCGGTTCGTTCGCCCAGTTCGAGGATGATGAGTACCGCAACACCGTGATCCTGGCCTACGCCGACGGCACGCTTCAGGCCGGCGCGACCGACACGACCGCGACCTGGAACGGCGCCCGTATCTACCGCAACCTGCGTCACCGCACCCAGAACAACGAGATCACCACCCTGGTCATCGGTGGCGAACATACGTTCGAAAACGGCATGACCTGGGACGCCGACCTGTCGTGGGCTGACAGCGAGCAGACCTATCCGCACCGCGACGAGCTGGTCTACCGCTCCAGCGCGACCACGCTGAGCTACGACACCAGCAACCACTACGCCCCGACCTATTTCTACGCTCCGGGCAATCCGATCTTCGGTCCGACGGCGACCGGTTTCTTCGCCACGCCGACGAACTTCTCGTTCCGTGAGAACACCTTCCGCGCGAACACCACCAAGCAGGAAGACATCGCCTTCCGCACCAACCTGGAGGTTCCGAGCCAGCTCGGCGGCCTCGACGTGAACTGGAAGTTCGGCCTGAAGTTCAGCAGCCGCGACGTCAGCGCCGACGAAGAGCGTCAACGCAACCGCGACGCCTCGGCGAACCCGGGCGCCCTGGCGACCCTGTGGGGCACGGATCAGGGCCGGAATTTCGGCTACATCCTCGGCACCCAGTACGACAACGGCCTGGTCGATGCCTATCTGGCCGCCGCCCGCGCCGCCTCGCCGCGCCGCATGCCCGACTCGCTGACCGCCGACTACGAAGCCCAGGAAGACATCCTGGCCGGTTACGGTCAGGCCCGCTTCGACATCGGCTCGACTAATGTCGTCGTCGGCATGCGCGTCGAGCAGACCAACTTCGACGGCTCGGCGCCGACCGTCATCGACGGCGCGATCTCGAGCGCCTCCGTCAGCCGTGACGACACCGAGTTCTTCCCGAACCTGACCATCCGTCACAGCTTCAGCGACAACCTGATCGGTCGCTTCGCCCTGACCCGTTCGATCTCGCGCCCCGAGTTCAGCCAGATCGTTCCGCGCCGTATCGAGGAAACCGACGGCACCGACATCACCTATGAGATCGGTAATCCGGATCTGCAGCCGACCCTGTCGAACAACCTCGACATCGGCCTGGAGTACTACTTCGCCTCGCTGGGAGTCGTGTCGGCCAACGCCTTCTATAAGGACCTGACCAACTACCGGTACATCCTCAACTACGAGGAAGAGGTCACGATCGGCGGCGTCGTCTTCGACGCCGAGTTCGAGACCCCGATCAATGCGCCTGACGGTCACCTGATGGGTCTGGAGCTGAACTGGCAGCAGAAGTTCGGCTTCCTGCCGGGCTGGATGTCGGGCTTCGGCGTGTTCGCGAACTTCACGGTCACGGACGCCGAGATCAAGACGGCCCAGAGCTACGGCGGTCGCGACACCTTCGCCCTGCCGGGTCAGTCGGACACCAACTACAACGCCGCTTTGTTCTACGAGCTGAACGGCTTCTCGGCCCGCCTGTCCTACACCAAGCGCAGCGATTATCTGGAAGAGATCAACGCCAACACGGCTGATCTCGACCTGTATGTCGAAGGCCGCGAGCAACTGGACCTCACCGCCAGCTACGACTTCGGCAACGGCGTGGAACTGTTCGGTGAAGCCAAGAACCTGACGGACTCGGCCGGCATCCGCTACTACGGCTCGCGCGAGCGGACCTATGAGTACGAGAAGTTCGGCTACAACGTCTTTGTCGGCGTCCGCTTCAAGCTCTAAGCGGGTCGACAGGCTGAAAGCGGGGGCCGGGCGGAAACGTCCGGCCCCTTTTTCATATCGCTGCCGGAAAAGGTTAACGGTCAAGCTGGACCGTACCGATAACCTTGATTAGGTCGCCTTGGGGGCGAAAGGCGGCCGTAGCGGTTCGCCGTTTGCAAGGTGTCTCCCGAACCGGCGCGACGGCGCCAGAACGGGACAGTCAGGTCGAATGTTTCTCGAAGGCCAGATCAATTGGATGTGGGTGCTGGGCGCGGTGGCGGCGGTCGGCTGGGTCATCGGGCTGGTCGCGCTCTGGTTCGCGGTCAAGAACCGGGGTCACCACGTTGACGCCTCGGGTCAGCTGGATCTCGTCCAGCGCGTGGCCGAGGATTCGCAGAAGCGCCTGTTCGAAACCCTGAACGCCATTCCCGTCGCCCTGGTCGAGACCGACAAACAGGGCAAGTTCGTCTTCGCCAACCGCGCCGCACACCAACTGCTGGGCCGTCGTGACGCCGAGCTGATCGGCCTGCGCTTCCACTCGGCCACCTGGGGCATCACCTTCCCCGATGGTCGCCCGGTGCCGCCGGACCTGCTGCCCAGCGCCCGCGCCCTGCGCGGCCAGACGGTCAAGGGCTTCCACCATCTGATGGCCAATCCCGCGACCCGCAAGAAGATGCTGGTCTCGGTCACCGCCATGCCGATCGAGAACGAACTGGGCCAGATCACCGGCTCGACCGCCGCCATCGTCGAGACCGAAGGCCTGCAAACGCCGGAAGTCCAGGCCCCCGAGACCGTCATCCTCGAGAGCGACCTCACCCGTCGGGTGTTCGACGCCGCGTCCAGCGCGCTCGTCGTCGTCGCCGCCAGCGGCGTGGTGCGTGAAGCCAATCGCACCGCCCTTCTGGTGCTGGGCCGCGACGCCGCCGAGGGCGACTTCGCCGACCTGTTCCTGGCCGAGGATGAGCGGGTCGAGGGGCGTCAGGCCCTGCGCGCCGCCCTGTCGGCTCCGGCGGGCGAGGCCGAGGCCTTTGTGTCCCGCAATGGGGCGCCGGAAGGCATCCGCTGGTCCATGCTGCCCCTGACCGACGCCGAGGGTCGGGTCGACGCCCTGCTGCTGGCCGGCGAACGCGCCGAGCCGGCGGTTGAGGAAGCGGTCATTGAGACCGTGGTCGAGGCCCCGGTCGAAACCATCGCCTTCGCGCCGATCCCCGAACCGAACCCTGAGCCGGTCGTTGAGGCTGAGGTCGAACCCGCCGCGCCCGCGATCTCGGAAGAAGAGGTCACCGCCCTGCGCGATGAGGCCGAGAGCGCCCGCCGTCAGGCCGAGGACGCCCTGGCCGCCGCCGCCGCGGCGCGCGAGGACGCGGAGACCGCTCGCGCCGTCGCCCGCAAGGCGCAGGAAGACGCCGAACTGGAACTGCAGGGCGGTCGTCGGATGGAGAGCGTCGGTCGCCTGACCGGCGGTCTGGCCCACGACTTCAACGCCCTGCTGGGCGTGATGACCGGGGCGCTCGACATGATGCTGCGTCAGGCCGATGACCCCGCCCGGGTGCGTCGTCTGGGGCAGGCCGCCTTGGCCGCCGGCCGGCGGGGCGAGCAACTGACCCGCCGCCTGACCGCCTTCTCGCAGGGCGACGACACTCCGGTGTTCCAGACGCTGGACGCGGGCGTCCTGCTGCGCGGCATGGAAACCCGTCTGCGCGCCATGGCGGGGCCCGAGGTTGATCTGATGATCGAGGGACCCTCGACCGCGGCGCCGGTGCGTCTGGATCCCGTCGCCTTCGAGGGCGCGGTCCGGGCCCTGACCCAGAATGCGGTCGACGCTGTGGGCGCGAAGGGATCGGTGGCGGTTCGGCTGGAGACCCTGCTGGAAGGCGGGCTGCGGCTCAGCGTGCGCGACACCGGACCTGGCATGGACCGGGAACTGGCCGCCCGCGCCATCGAGCCCTTCTTCACCACGCGCGAGGGCGCGGCGGGTCTGGGCCTGTCGCAGGCCTATGCCTTCGCCCGCCAGTCGGGCGGCGTCCTGTCTATCGATGATGTGCCGGACGGCGGGGCGGAGGTGTCCATCACCCTGCCGCAGGCGATCGCCGAGCCGGAACGCCAGAGCGCCTGACCAAGGCGCCGATCAGGCGGCTATCGACGTTCGACGTACCGGGTGTAGGGTGGTTAACGCCGAACCCGGAGACCGGTCATGAAGCTGCTGCGTTTTGTCGTCGCCCTCGCCATCCTGGGCTATGTGGGCTGGCTGGCCTGGCCCCTGCTGTCGCCCCTGATCGAGGGAGGGACGGCGGACATCGGCGCGATGCGGGCCGAGGCGGACGCCGCGACCGGCGGTGATCTGTTCGGCTTCATTCCGGCCTGGGCCCTGTGGGCGGGCGCCATCGCCCTCTATCTGGGCGCCGCCCTGATGCTGGGCGCGGGCAACACCAAGGCGTCGGTGGCCTATTTCCTGGGCTTCATCGCCGATGCGGCCCTGCGCCTGGCCATGGATCGCGGCGGCGGCAATGCAGACATCGCCGCCCGCGCGGCGTCTCCCGCCAGCGATTTCCCGGTCGATCCGCTGTGGCTGATCCTCGGCGCCCTGTTCCTGCTGGGCGTGCTGGTGATCGTGGCCGCTCGGCGTCAGCGCAAGCACCGGATTCCGGGCCAACTGTCCTTCTGATCCCAACGGATCGTCACCATATGCCTGTGGATGGTTGACCCCTGCGGGGGCGGCGCTAGGTTCCGCGCGCCTTCCCCCCGCCCAGACAGAGCATATAGAGAGATCCCATGGCCGAAGCCGCTTCCTATGACGTCGTCATCATCGGCGGTGGGCCGGGCGGCTACAACGCCGCGATCCGCGCGGGCCAGTTGGGCCTGAAGGTCGCCTGCGTCGAGATGCGCGACACCTTGGGCGGCACCTGCCTGAACGTCGGCTGCATGCCCTCCAAAGCCCTGTTGCACGCCTCGGAACTGTTCGAGGTCGCGACCAAGGAATTCCCCAAGCTGGGCATCACCGTCGGCACGCCCAAGGTCGACCTGTCCCAGATGATGGCCCAGAAGGCCGAGAGCGTGACCGGCCTGACCAAGGGCATCGAGTTCCTGTTCAAGAAGAACAAGGCCGACTGGATCAAGGGCAAGGGCAAGATCACCGGCCAAACTCCCGAAGGCTTGGGCCAGGTCGAGGTGACCGCCGCCGACGGGACCGTCACTCAGCTGACGGCCAAGGACATCGTCATCGCCACCGGTTCGGAGCCCACCCCGCTGCCGGGCGTGGACTTCGTCGAGGGCAAGGTGATCGACTCGACCGGCGCCCTGTCGCTGCCGTCGGTGCCGAAGAAGCTGATCGTCATCGGCGCCGGCGTGATCGGGCTTGAGCTCGGCTCGGTCTGGCGCCGTCTGGGCGCCGAGGTCACCGTGGTCGAGTTCCTGGACAAGGTCGGCGCCGGCATGGACGCCGAGGTCGCCACCGCCTTCCAGCGCGGCCTGACCAAGCAGGGCATGACCTTCAAGATGGGGACCAAGGTCACCTCGGCGAAGGTGGCCAAGGACGGCGTGGTCCTGACGCTGGAGCCGGCCGCCGGCGGCGCGACCGAGACCCTGACGGGCGACGTGGTGCTGGTCGCTATCGGCCGTCGTCCCTACACCGCCGGCCTGGGCCTGGAGTCGGTCGGCATCGAGACCGACAAGCGCGGCTTCCTGGCGAATGACCACCTGAAGAGCGGCAAGGACGGCATCTGGGTGATCGGCGACGTGACCCATGGCCCGATGCTGGCGCACAAGGCGGAAGAAGAGGCCGTCGCCGTGATCGAATACATCGCGGGCAAGGCTGGCCACGTCGACTACGACCTGGTCCCCAGCGTCATCTACACCGGTCCGGAAGTGGCCTGGGTCGGCAAGACCGAGGAGCAGCTGAAGGCCGCGGGCGTCGACTTCAAGAAGGGCAAATTCCCCTTCACCGCCAACAGCCGCGCCAAGATCAATCACGAGACAGAGGGCTTCGTGAAGGTTCTGGCCGACTCCAAGACCGACAAGGTCCTGGGCGTCCACATCTACGGCCCGCAGGCCGGTGAGCTGATCGGCGAGGCCTGCATCGCCATGGCCTTCGGCGCGGCGGCGGAAGACATCGCCCGCACCTGCCACGCTCACCCGACCCGTTCGGAAGCGGTCAAACAGGCCGCCATGGGCATCGACAACTGGACGATGCAGGCCTAACCGCCCAGCTCGTCCTCCACGGTCCGCGTCGTTTGACGGCGCAGGCCGTGGAAGGCGACGCGGTTGCCGGGGAAATCCAGCGTCACCTGCCGGAACCGGCCCAGCAGGTCGGCGCCGATCAGCAGGGCGGGCTGGTCCGCCAGCTCCAGCGTGCGGAAGCAGTGCAGGTCGGCAAACAGCAGGGGCGTCATGCCCAGCCGAGACAGGCCCAGTCGGATGTCATCGACCCGCGCGAGATCGGCGGACAGGGTTTGGCCCGTCACCCCGTACAGCTGAACCTGCCGGGCGAAACGGACCCCGTTTGGGCGACGCGCGGCCACGGCCCGACGCAGGGCCGTATTGCCGATCGAATATTGCGCCCCGCTGTCGACGAAGGCCGCTGTCGGCACGCCCTCGACCAGGGTCTGGCCCAGGATCAGCTGACCGAACCGTCCCCGCACCGAGCGGACGCTGTCCCGGCGCAGGCGCGAGCCGGTGCCCATCTCCTGCCCGCCCATGATGACCCGCATGCCCCGCGCGCTGAGGCTGGCGGAGCGGCGCAGCACGTCGAAGCTGAGCCGGTACTGGCCCAGGACATCCAGACCCAGCAGACCGTCGGCGCCCAGCTGATCGCGTGGGAAGACCGGGCAATGCAGATCGCGGAAGGTCAGGCCGCGCAGCATCATACGTTCCACCGGCACGCTGTCGGTGCGGGCGGCGGCGGTGATCCCGTGCACGATCAGCGGTCCAGCGGACGGCAGGGCCAGGGCGGCGGCCACGGTGTCGGACAGGGCCGTCACCCCGGCGCCGGTGTCGATCACGAAGGTGAAGGGCCCCTGCCCGTTGATTGTCACGCTGGCGCCGACGCGGGTGAACAGATTGGCCAGCAGGGGAATGGGACCGGGATCGTCGGAGGGCGCCGGGTCCTGCGTGGCGATCCGTGCGAAAGCCGGCGGCCCGAAGGCCGCGACGGCGCCCAGCCCGGTCAGGAGCAGGCGACGATCCGGAGCCGGAAAGCGGTGCGAGGCCAGCGACGTCTCCCCTGATACGTCCCTTGTTTTCCGCACATTAGGCGCCGTTCACCCGCTCTGGCGAGTCTACGCGACCGCCGGTCGCTGAGGGGTCAGGCGCGGGGGTGGGCCGCCGCATAGGCGTCGAGCAGGTGGGCGGCGTCGACGGCGGTGTATTTCTGGGTCGTCGACAGGCTGGCGTGGCCCAGCAGCTGTTGGATGGAGCGCAGATCGGCGCCCGCGCCCAACAGGTGGGTGGCGAAGCTGTGGCGCAAGGCGTGAGGCGTGGCGCTGGCGGGCAGGCCGAGTCGACCCCGCAGCCGCTGCATGGCCGCCTGCACCTGACGCGGGCCCAGTGGGCCACCCCGGCGGGCGCGGAACAGGGCGTCGGTGGGTTCCAGTGGGAAGGGCAGCAGGGCGAGGTAGGCGTCCACCGCCTCGCGTACGGCGGGCAGCACCGGGGCCATGCGCGTCTTGTCGCCCTTGCCGGTGATCCGCAGGGTCTCGGGCAGGGGGGCGTCGGCGCGGGTCAGGGACAGGCCCTCCGAAATCCGCAGGCCGCAGCCGTAGAGCAGGGTCAGGACGGCTCGGTCGCGGGCGGCCTCCCACGGCTCGGCGTCGGGATCGGCCTCGGTCTCCTCCAGCAGGCCGCGCGCCTGATCCTCGGTGACGGGGCGGGGCAGGGAGGGCTTCAGTTTCGGCCCGCGGACCAGCGCCAGTTGCGGGGCGGGGGTGTCGAGCCGCCGGTCGAGGAAGCTGTGGAAGGCCCGGATGGCCGACAGCGTCTGGCTGATCGAGCGGGCGTTCAATGGATGATCGCCGCTACGGCGCTCGGCCAGGTGCGCCCGCACCTCCGCCGCCGTGATGGCGCCGAGGTCCTTCAGCCGCTGGGGCTCGCCCCGGTGGCGTTCGAGAAAGGCCAGATACAGCCGGGCGATATGGCCATAGGCCTCCAGCGTGCGGGGCGACAGCCGCCGCTCATGCGCCAGATGCTCCAGCCAGGCGGCCAGCGCGTCGGAGGCGGTCAGTTGAGGATCGGCCATCGTTCGGCCGTGCGTTCGACCACCCGGGCGATGAAGGCGACCAGTTCGCAGCCCATGGTCGGGGTGAAGCCGTCTTCTTCGGGCGAGCCGAAGGCGCAGATGGCGTGGCGACCAGGCGTGTCGTCGCCGGGGAAGTGCGGGGCCATGCGGATCAGGGCGACCGACTTCACCTCGTCCTCGGCCGCGCCGAACAGGTTCAGCCCGTCGAAATTCGGCCCCAGCCAGGTCAGGCCGTGCTCGCCCAGCAGGCCGTCGACGCCGCCGGCGTCCAGCGCCTTCCAGCCGAACGGCACGCCGCCGGGCTTCTCGATGGCGATGGCCGCGCCGGCCAAGCCGAACCGCCCTTGCGCCACGGCGTCTAGACGTCGCGCGAGGTCGGAGGGGTTGCGGGATTCCATCAGGTCCAGAGCCGCGACGTGGGTCTGGGTCTGGGCGGCGAAATTGGCCCGGGCGATGGCCTCGATGCGCTTGCGGGCGTCGGCCTCGCGTTCGGCGGCCTCTTCCAGCCGGGTCAGGGCCGCCTTGCCGAATTCCACGACGTTGCGGCCCGTCGCCTTCAGCCCCAGCTCTTCCAGCAGGGCCCGGTCGTCGACCAGATGGGCGGCGTTCGCCTGCAGCCAGACGCGGACGTCCGGCCAGTGAAGCTCATCCGGCTTCGAAAACAGATCAGGCGATACGCTCACAAACCTCTCCCCGAGGCGCAGTCTTGGACAACCGGCGTCGGGGAGGGTGAGTGTCGATCCTTACAGGATCGACTGGCCCGTCTTGCCCCAGTCCGCCAGGAAGGCATCAAGCCCCTTGTCGGTTAACGGGTGTTTGACCAGCGCCTTGAAAGTGTCGGCGGGCAGGGTGGCGGCGTCGGCGCCGGCCAGGGCCGCGGCCGAGACGTGGCCCGGATTACGCAGGCTGGCGGCCAGGATCTCGGTTTCGAACCCGTGGATATCGTACAGGGTGCGGATTTCTTCCAGAAGGCCGACGCCGTCCGCGCCGTGGTCTTCCAGACGGCCGACGAAGGGCGAGATGAAGGTCGCCCCAGCCTTGGCGGCCAGCATGGCCTGGGCGGCCGAGAAGCACAGGGTGACGTTGGTCTTGATGCCCTTGTCCGAGAAGTTCCGCGCGGCGCGCAGGCCATCCCAGGTCAGCGGCAGCTTCACGACCACGTTCGGGGCGATGGCGGCGAGCTTGTCGCCCTCCTTGACCATGGTCTCATAGTCGGTCGCGACGGCCTCGGCGGAAATCGGGCCCTCGACCAGGGCGCAGATTTCAGCGATGACCTCGGCGATGTTGCGCCCGGACTTTGCGATCAGCGTGGGATTGGTGGTCACGCCGTCGACCATGCCGGTCGGCAGCAGGTCCTTGATGACGGCGACTTCGGCGGTGTCGAGGAAGAGTTTCATGGGCGGGCTCTTTAGCGGCGTCGTGCGAAATTTGCGAGACATGATCCTTCAATGAAGGTGGCTTCTGTCCTCATTCCCCTGCCGGTGCCCGAGGCCTTCGATTACGAGGTGCCCGAGGGGCTGGATGTGGCGCGTGGCGATCAGGTCGCCGTGCCGCTGGGCCCGCGCCTGATCCGGGGCATCGTCTCCGAGGCGCGCGAGACCACGGGCACGAACCGTCGGCTGAAGGCGCTGGACCATGTGCTGGACGATCCGCGCCTGCCCGAACGCACCGTGGACTTCGTCGAATGGGCCGCCCGCTGGACCCTGAGCGCGCCGGGCGAGATGGCGTCAGCGGCCCTGAAGGGGCTGCGCGCGCCGCGTCCCCGGCCCGAGCGCCGGGTCCGTCGCGTCGGCGTCCGCCTGCCCGCCCGTCCGACCGCCGCCCGCACGGCGGTGCTGGAAGCCCTGGGCCAACGCTCAATGCCCGGTCCCGAACTGGCCCGCGCGGCCGAGGTGTCGTCGGGCGTGGTGAAGGGGCTGCTGGACGAGGGGGTGCTGGAGGTCATTGAGATCGAAGCCCTCGCCGCCTTCGATCCGCCCGACCCGGACCACGCCCCCGCCGACCTCAATCCGGATCAGGCCGCCGCCGCCGAGGCCATCGCCGAGGCGGTCGGCTCGCGGGGCTTTGCCCCCATGCTGCTGGACGGGGTCACCGGCTCGGGCAAGACCGAGGCCTATCTGGAAGCCGCCGCCCGCGCCCTGAAGGCGGATCCGGCGGCGCAGATCCTCATCCTGCTGCCCGAAATCGCCCTGACCCAGGCCCTGATCGAGCGGATCAGCGCCCGCTTCGGCAGCGCGCCCGCCGAATGGCACTCGGGCGTCGCTCCGCCGCGCCGACGGCAGGTGTGGGAGGCGGTTCAGGCCGGGCGTTGCAATATCGTGGTCGGCGCCCGTTCAGCCCTGTTCCTGCCCTACGCCAACCTGCGCCTGATCGTGGTCGATGAGGAGCATGACGGTTCGTTCAAGCAGGAGGAGGGGCTGGTTTATCATGGCCGCGACCTCGCTGTGGCCCGCGCCCGGATCGAGAGCGCGACGGTGGTGCTGGCCTCGGCCACGCCGTCGCTGGAGACCCTGTGGAACGCCCATCAGGGCCGCTATCGCTGGCTGAAGCTGGGCGCCCGCCACGGCGCGGCGGTGCTCCCGGACGTTCAGTTGCTGGACCTGCGCGCCGCTCCGCCCGACCCCCAGACCTGGCTGTCCCAGCCCCTGCGCGAAGCCATCGGCGCGACACTGGCGCGGGGGGAGCAGACCCTGCTGTTCCTCAACCGCCGAGGCTATGCCCCCGTGGTCCTGTGCCGGGTCTGCGGCCACCGGCTGACCGCGCCGGACACCGACAGCTGGCTGGTCGAGCATCGCTACACCGGGCGGCTGGTCTGCCACCTGACCGGCTTCTCCATGGCCAAGCCCAAGGCCTGCCCCTCCTGCGGCGCCGAGGACAGTCTTGTGCCGGTCGGACCGGGGGTCGAGCGGGTTGAGGAAGAGGTGCGCAACCTCTTCCCGCAGGCGCGGACGGCTGTCTTCAGCTCTGACACCGTGCCGGACGGCAAGTCAGCCCGCGCCCTGATCCAGTCCATGGCGGACGGCGAGATTGACATCCTTGTCGCGACCCAGGCGGCGGCCAAGGGCCACAACTTCCCCCTGCTGACCCTGGTCGGGGTGGTGGACGCAGACCTGGGCCTGCGCGGCGGCGATCTGCGGGCGGCCGAGCGGACCTTCCAGCTTTTGACCCAGGCCACGGGTCGGGCGGGCCGGGCGGACAAGCCGGGTCGCGCCCTGTTGCAGACCTGGACGCCCGAGCATCCGGTGCTGATGGCGCTGGCGGCGGGCGACCGAGACGCCTTCGTGGACGCCGAGATGGCCGAGCGCGAGGCGGCCTCCCTGCCGCCCTACGGTCGTCTGGCGGCGCTCATCCTGTCCGGCGAGAACCCGCAGGCGGTCGAGAAGCTGGCCCGTGACCTGGCCGAGGCCATTCCCAACGCCGAGCGGCTGGAGGTCTACGGCCCCGCCGACGCCCCGCTGGCCCTCGTTCGGGGGCGTCGCCGCAAGCGCCTGCTGGTCCGGGCTGATCGCGACGTGGATTTGCAGGGCTTCCTGCGCGTGTGGCTCAGCCGGGTGAAGGTGCCGGGGTCAGTCCGGCTGAACGTGGACGTGGATCCGTATTCTTTCTTGTAGGGCGCGTTTTCCTTCTCCCGATGGGAGAAGATGGCGGGGCGGAGCCCCGTCGGATGAGGGTCGGCTGCGCCAGTCGGCGTAAGCCGCCGCCCAAGGCGCTGCCGCGGCTCATCGCCGAGTGCAGACTAACGACCCTCACCCTTTCGCCTTGCCGATCGCTACGCTCCCGGAGGCTCAAGCCCTCTCCCATCGGGAGAGGGTGGATCAGCGCGGCCCGGTAATCCTGATCTCGAACAGGCTCGGCCAGTTCTTGCCGGTGACGAAGATGCGGCGGCCTTGCGGGTCCCAGGCGATGCCGTTCAGGACGTCGTCGGTGGGGTCCAGTCCGGTGCGGTCCGGCAGAAGGCCGGTCAGGTCGATGATGCCCTTCACCACGCCGGTCGTGGGGTCGATGCGGACGATGTAGTCGGTCTGCCAGATGTTGGCCCAGACCTCGCCGTCGATCCATTCCAGCTCGTTCAGCTGGCCGACGAGACGGCCGTCCAGGGTCACGGGGACCTGGCCGATGGGGGCGAAGGTGCGTCGGTCGAGGAAGCGCAGGTGCGGGCGACCGTCCGACAGGATCAGGCGCTCGCCGTCGGTGGTCAGGCCCCAACCCTCGCCGTCATAGGTGAACTCGCCCTGCGGGCTGAGGTCGACGGGGTTCCAGATGAAGCCCTTGCCGTCGGTCCAGGTGAGGCTGAGCAGCCGCCCGTCCAACTCGGTCAGACCTTCGCCGAAGATGGCCGGGTCCTGGGTGTGGCGCTGCAGGACGACGCCGTCCTCCAGCCGGACCTTGCGGATGGTCGAGGGCGAACGGCCTGTGCTTTCGTATAGCACCCCGTCCCGCCAGATCAGGCCTTGGGTGAAGGCGTGGGGATCGTGCGGATAGGTCCGCACCACTTCAAAGTCATAGATGGGAACGCTCGGCGGCGCCGGGGCCGGAGCGTAAGCCGGCGCCTGAGCTGCCTGGGCGGCGGGAGCCGGGTCCGGCGCAGGGGTCTGCGCCGGGGCGGCTGTGGGAAGGAGCAGGGCGGCCGCGAGAAGGAACAGCCGCCTCATGATCACACTCCCGGTTCGGCCGTCTCGGCCTTGTTGAGCTTGTCCTGATGGGCCTGTTCAGCGGCCGCCTTCCGCGCGGAGGACCGGCGGGACAGCATGTTCAGGCCCTCCACCATCGCCGAGAAGGCCATGGCTGCATAGATGTAGCCCTTCGGAACGTGGACGCCGAATCCGTCGGCGATCAGCACGGCGCCGATCATCAGCAGGAAGCCCAGGGCCAGCATGACCACGGTCGGGTTCTTGTCGATGAACTCGGCCAGGGGGTCGGCGGCCAGCAGCATGGTCAGGACGGCGACGACGACGGCGATCATCATGACCACGACGTGGTCGGTCATGCCGACGGCGGTCAGGATCGAGTCGATCGAGAAGACCAGGTCCAGCAGGATGATCTGGAAGATGGCCGCGCCGACGTTGTTGATCACGACGTCCTTCTTGTCCTTCTCCAGAAGGTCGTGGGACGGGGTGGTGTCCGTGGCGTGGTGGATTTCCTTGGTGGCCTTCCAGATCAGGAACAGGCCGCCGGCGATCAGGATCAGGTCGCGCCAGCTGAAGGCGGTGTCGAAGCCGGGTTCACCGTGGCTGTTTACGGCGCCCTGGATGCCCAGGTCGAAGACGGGGGCGGTCAGGCCGACGATCCAGCCGATGGTGGCCAGCAGGCCCAGGCGCATGACCAGCGCCAGGCCGATGCCGATGCGGCGGGTGCGCTGGCGGTGTTCCGGCGGCAGCTTGTTCGACAGGATTGAAATGAAAATGAGGTTGTCGATGCCCAGCACCACCTCCATCACCACGAGGGTGATCAGGGCCGCCCACACGGTCGGGTCGGTGAAGAAGACGGAGAAGTCGAACATCGGTCGGTATTTTCCTGGAGCGTAGCGCTGAAACCCGTTTCTAACGTCGCGGTTGCGGGTGCGGCAATGCGGCCCAATGTGGCGGCCCGTCCCGGTTGCGACGGGAGTGCAGGGGTGCTATCAGGCGCCCGGCTGAGCCGGAGGGCGCGTTACGGAACGCGTCCCCAAAGTGCTTTCTCAAAGCATTTCAAGCCTTTGGTCGATGCGGAAACGCCGTCGGCCACGACCAGAACGCTAACCCGCGTGGACCTTATAAGTGGCTGACGATTTCAGAACGACGGAAGTCGGCGAGCGCTACGCACAAGCGCTGTTCGACCTGGCAGAGGAAAAAGGCGCCCTGGACGCCGTGCGCGCGGACCTGAAGTCGCTGCGCGCCGCCTGGGTGGAGAGCGCCGACCTGCGCCGTCTGGCGACCTCGCCGGTGCTGACCGCTGAAGAGCAGGTCAAGGGCCTGGTCGCAATCGCCGCCAAGGCGAAGTTCAATGGCGTCAGCCAGAACTTCCTCGGCCTGCTGGCCCAGAACGGTCGCGCGCGTGACCTGACCGCCGTGATCGCGGCCTTTGAGGCGCTGTACGCCAAGAAGACCGGCCTGGTCGCCGCCGAGGTCGTGTCGGCCCAGGCGCTGACCGCCGCTCAACTCAAGACCATCCAGACTACGCTCCGCACCTCGCTGGGCAAGGATCCGGAACTGACGACCCGTGTCGACCCGGCGATCCTGGGCGGCCTGAAGGTCAAGGTGGGCTCGAAGCTGTTCGACGCCTCGCTGAAGACCAAGCTCGACCAGATGAAGTTTGCGCTGAAGCGCGCCTAACCCAATACGGCGCCTCACCGCGCACCAAGAGACGAAGACAGAGAGATCCAAATGGACATCCGCGCCGCCGAAATCTCGGCCATCCTCAAGTCGCAGATCGCCAACTTCGGCGTTGAAGCCGACGTCTCCGACGTCGGCCAGGTGCTGTCGATCGGCGACGGCGTGGCCCGCATCCACGGTCTGGACAATGTTCAGGCCGGTGAAATGTTGGAGTTCCCCAAGGCCGGCGTGAAGGGCATGGCTCTGAACCTGGAACGCGACAACGTCGGCGCCGTGATCTTCGGCTCGGACGCCGCCATCGCTGAAGGCGACGAAGTCCGCCGCCTGGGCGAGATCGTGGATGTGCCGGTTGGCAAGGGCCTGCTGGGCCGCGTCGTGAACCCGCTGGGCGAGCCGATCGACGGCAAGGGCCCGATCGTCGCCACCGAGCGTCGCCGCGTGGACGTGAAGGCCCCGGGCATCATCCCGCGCAAGTCGGTGCACGAGCCGATGCAGACCGGCCTGAAGGCCATCGACACCCTGATCCCCGTCGGCCGCGGCCAGCGTGAGCTGATCATCGGTGACCGTCAGGTCGGCAAGACCGCCGTCGCCATCGACACCATCCTGAACCAGAAGTCGGTCAACGCCACGGACGACGAGTCCGCCAAGCTGTACTGCATCTACGTCGCGATCGGTCAGAAGCGTTCGACCGTCGCGCAGATCGTGAAGACTCTCGAGGAGTCGGGCGCTCTAGAATACACCATCGTGGTCGCCTCGACCGCGTCGGAGCCGGCCCCGCTGCAGTTCCTGGCCCCGTTCGCCGGCACCGCCATGGGCGAATATTTCCGCGACAACGGCATGCACGGCCTGATCGTCTATGACGACCTGTCCAAGCAGGCTGTGGCCTATCGCCAGATGTCGCTGCTGCTGCGCCGTCCGCCGGGCCGTGAAGCCTATCCGGGCGACGTCTTCTACCTGCACTCGCGCCTGCTGGAGCGTTCGGCCAAGCTGAACGCCGACTACGGCTCGGGCTCGCTGACCGCCCTGCCGCTGATCGAAACCCAGGCCAACGACGTGTCGGCCTACATCCCGACCAACGTGATCTCGATCACCGACGGCCAGATCTTCCTGGAATCGGACCTGTTCTATCAGGGCATCCGCCCGGCCGTGAACGTCGGCATCTCGGTGTCGCGCGTGGGTTCGTCGGCCCAGACCAAGGCGATGAAGAAGGTCGCCGGCACCATCAAGGGCGAGCTGGCCCAGTACCGTGAAATGGCCGCCTTCGCGAAGTTCGGCTCGGACCTGGACGCCTCGACCCAGAAGCTGCTGGCCCGCGGCGCCCGTCTGACCGAGCTGCTGAAGCAGCCGCAGTACAGCCCGCTGACCATGGAAGAGCAGGTCGTGTCGGTCTACGCCGGTACGCGTGGCTACCTGGACGGCGTCGCCGTCTCGGACATCGGCCGCTTCGAGAGTGAGCTGCTGGCCCGCATCAAGTCGTCGAACCCGGGCCTGCTGGAAGGCATCCGCACCAAGAAGGACCTGACCGCCGAGCTCGAAGCCGAGCTGAAGGATGTTCTGGCCGCCTTCACCAAGACCTTCGCCTAAGTCTGACCCCCGGAAGCTGAAAGAGTAGCGCCCGATGGCCAGCCTCAAGGAAATGCGCAATCGGATCGACAGCGTGAAGTCCACGCAGAAGATCACGAAAGCCCTGAACATGGTCGCCGCGGCCAAGCTGAAGCGCGCCCAGGATCAGGCCGAAAGCGCCCGTCCCTATGCGAAGAAGATGGCCGCGGTCATCGCCAACCTGGCCGCCGGCGTGTCCGGCGACAGCGCGCCCAAGCTGCTGGCGGGCACCGGCGCCGACCAGAAGCACCTGATCGTCGTCGCCACCGGCGACAAGGGTCTGGCGGGCGGCTTCAACTCGAACGTCATCCGCGCCGCGCGTGAGCGGATCAACAGCCTGATCGCCAACGGCAAGGATGTCCGCATCGTCGCCGTGGGCCGCAAGGTGCGTGACGGCCTGACCCGCCTGTACGGCGACAAGCTGATCCGCACCTTCGAGCTGAGCGAGCACAAGGTCATCGGCATGGCCGCCGCCGAGCCGATCGCCGCCCTGATCGCGGAAGAGTTCGAGGCCGGCAACGCCGACGTCGTGACCCTGTTCTACAGCCGCTTCCAGTCGGTCATCTCGCAGGTTCCGACCCCGCGCCAGCTGATCCCGGCCGTGGTGGACGGCGACGCCGCCCCGATCGACCTGAACGGCGCCGTGTACGAGTACGAGCCCTCGGAGGAGGAAATCCTCGAGACGCTGCTGCCGCGCAACATCACGACCCAGATCCTGGCCGCCCTGTACGAGAACCAGGCCAGCTTCTTCGGGGCCCAGATGGGCGCCATGGACAACGCCACCCGCAACGCCGGTGACCTGATCAACAGCCTGACCCTGCAGTACAACCGCAAGCGCCAGGCCCAGATCACCACCGAACTGATCGAGATCATCGCCGGCGCTGAAGCGCTCTGATCCCGACCCCGCACAGACAAGACTTTCCGAACGGAACGAACCGATGACCGACACCGCCGCCCCGAAGAAACCCGCCGCCAAGAAGCCCGCGGCCCCCAAGGCTCCGGCCGCCGCCAAGAAGACCGTCGCCGCCGCGACCGTCTCGGCTGGCGCCACGGGCCGCATCGCCCAGGTCATCGGCGCCGTCGTCGACGTTGAGTTCGAAGGCCACCTGCCGGCCATCCTCTCGGCCCTGGAAACCCGCAACGTCGACCAGAAGACCGGCGAGCCCTTTACCTTGGTCCTGGAAGTCGCCCAGCACCTCGGCGAGAGCGTGGTCCGCACCATCGCCATGGACACCACCGAAGGTCTAACCCGCGGTCAGCCGGTCACCGACACCGGCACCTCGATCATGGCGCCGGTCGGCCCGGGCACCCTCGGCCGCATCATGAACGTCGTCGGCCAGCCGATCGACGAGCAGGGCCCGATCAAGACCGACATGTTCCGCCCGATCCACCGCGACGCGCCTTCGTTCGAAGAGCAGTCGACGTCGTCGGAAATCCTGGTCACCGGCATCAAGGTCATCGACCTGATGTGCCCCTACACCAAGGGCGGCAAGACCGGCCTGTTCGGCGGCGCAGGCGTCGGCAAGACCGTCACCATGCAGGAACTGATCAACAACATCGCCAAGGCCTACGGCGGTTATTCGGTTCTGGCCGGCGTGGGTGAGCGCACCCGCGAAGGCAACGACCTGTATCACGAGATGATCGAGTCCAACGTGAACGTGGACCCGACCAAGAACAACGGCTCGACCGAAGGCTCCAAGTGCGCCCTCGTTTACGGTCAGATGAACGAGCCGCCCGGCGCCCGCGCCCGTGTCGCCCTGACCGGCCTGGCCCAGGCCGAGTACTTCCGCGACGAGGAAGGCAAGGACGTGCTGCTGTTCGTCGACAACATCTTCCGCTTCACGCAAGCCGGTTCGGAAATGTCGGCTCTGCTGGGCCGCATCCCGTCGGCGGTGGGCTATCAGCCGACCCTGGCCACCGAGATGGGCAACCTGCAGGAGCGCATCACCTCGACCAAGAAGGGCTCGATCACCTCGATCCAGGCCATCTACGTTCCCGCCGACGACCTGACCGACCCGGCTCCGGCCGCCTCGTTCGCCCACCTGGACGCCAAGACCGTTCTGTCGCGTGACATCGCCGCCCAGGCCATCTTCCCGGCCGTGGACCCGCTGGACTCGACCTCGCGGATCATGGACCCGCTGGTCATCGGCGAAGAGCACTACAACGTCGCCCGTTCGGTTCAGGAAGTCCTGCAGTCGTACAAGGCCCTGAAGGACATCATCGCCATCCTGGGCATGGATGAGCTGTCGGAAGAGGACAAGCTGGTCGTCTCGCGCGCCCGCAAGATCTCGCGCTTCCTGTCGCAGCCGTTCTTCGTGGCCGAGCAGTTCACCAACTCGCCGGGCAAGTTCGTCGAGCTGGCCGACACGATCCGCTCGTTCAAGGGCATCGTGGCCGGTGAATACGACCACCTGCCGGAATCGGCCTTCTACATGGTCGGCGCCATCGAAGAGGCCGTCGCCAAGGCCGAGAAGATGGCTTCGGAAGCCTGATCATGGCCGGCAAGCTGAACTTCTCCCTCGTCTCGCCGGAACGCGAGGTCTTCTCGGGCCTCGTGGACCAGGTTGACGCGCCGGGCGTCGAGGGCGACTTCGGCGTTCTGGCCGATCACGCGCCCTTCATGACCGCTCTGCGCGAAGGCGTGGTCACGGTCATCGACGGCTCATCGCGCCGCCAGTTCGAGGTTCACGGCGGTTTCGCCGACGTGACCCCGGCGGGCCTGACCATCCTGGCCGAACAGGCCACGGAAGTGGCCGCGGCCTGATCGACCGGACAGTCTGATCTGAATATCCGGCGGCGGCTCACGCCTCGCCGGATTTTTCTTGGGCGCGATCCCGGCCCTTGACCCCCACGCGGGGCGCCCTAGATAGCCCCTGCAAGACGAGGCCACGTCCTCGCTCCGCGAAAGCGGACCAAGTCCGGGACGGCCCGGCCCTTTGCAAGGAGGGCCGTATTCCGATGGCCTGGATTTCTCTCTTCGTCGCCGGCCTGCTCGAGATCGTGTGGGCCTATTTCATGAAGCAGTCGCACGGCTTCACCCGCCTGTGGCCAAGCGTCGCCACGCTCGGCTTCATGGCGGTCAGCTTCGGCCTGCTGTCCTTCTCGATGAAGACCCTGCCCATGGGTACGGCCTATGTCATGTGGACCGGTATCGGCGCGGTCGGCGCCTTCATCGTCGGGGTCGTCCTGCTGGGCGAGCAGATCAATCCGCTGCGGATTCTGGCGGCGGTGCTGGTCGTGTCGGGGCTGGTGCTGTTCCGCCTGGCGCCGGGCGGCGGCGCGCACTGACGTTGCAGTGGGGCGGAGGCGGGTGCTAGAGGGCCAAAAAGGAGGCTCCCATGCTCGAACTCCGCCCCGGCTGCGAATGCTGTGACCGCGACCTGCCGCCGGACAGCCCTGACGCCCGCATCTGCACCTTTGAATGCACCTTCTGCGCCGACTGCGTGGACAAGGTTCTGAAAGACGTCTGTCCCAACTGCGGCGGCGGCTTCATGCCCCGTCCGATCCGTCCGGCGAACAAACTGGGCAAGTTCCCGGCCTCGACGAAGCGGGTTCTCAGACAGGACTGCGCGGCCGCTTGATCGACCGCTTGCGCCGTCACGTCTGGCTGACGTCGGTCCTGATCGGCGTGGGCTGTGTGCTGGTCATGGTCGCGGGGACCGTCCTGCTCGCCCTTCTCGCGCCAGACGCTGAGAACACACGATGGGCCGGTGAGCTCACCGCTCCGGCTGAGAAGTCCATCCCCGTGCTTCTGCGTGAACTGGCGGTGGCCGGGTTGGCGATTCCTCTGCCCGAGACCCTGATCCTGTTCGCGCTTCCCGCCCTGCCTTTCCGGGGTTTCAGCGCGCCCGGCTGGCTCTATGCGATCACCATCGGGGGCCTCGGCTGGCTGATCCATGGGGCGGGCGCCCACCAGATTCCCCATGGGCTGAATTTCGGGCTTCTGGCGCTCTGGTACTGGTCTGTGCAGGATTGGCGGGGCTGGAAGCTGGCGGTCCTCGCCACGACCCTGGCCCATGGCGTCTGGAACGCCAGCCTGCTGATCCTGTGGTTCGTCCGCTAGTCAGATCAGCAGGGCGCTGAAGGTCGAGACCACCTGCTGATAGGCCTCGCGCTTGAAGGGCACGATCAGGTCCGGGGCCTCGTCCAGACGACCCCAGCGCCAGGCGTCGAACTCAATCTCCTCATGCTGTTCGAGGTCGATCTCGGACTCCTCGCCGGTGAAGCGGAAGGCGAACCATTTCTGCTTCTGTCCCTTCCAGCCGCGCGCCTGTTTCGACCCGCCGTAGCCCTCGGGGAAGTCATAGGCGACCCACTGGCTGATCTCGCCGATCAGGTCGACGGAGGTGACGCCGGTCTCTTCGGCCAGTTCGCGACGGGCGGCGGTCAGCTCGTCCTCGCCGTCATCGATGCCGCCCTGCGGAAACTGCCAGTTATGCGGCTCCGGCGTTCCGGCCCGCCGCCCGTACCAGACGCGGCCGTCCGGGTGGAACAGCACGACGCCGACGTTGGGGCGGTAGAGGGAGAGGTCGGTCATGGAGTGAGCAGGCAGCAGTGAGCAGGCAGCAGCTTCTTATCAGCTTGTGAGGCGGAAACGACAGCCTCAATCCTGCTGCCTGCTGCCTGCTGCCTGCTGCCTGCTGCCTGCTGCCTGCTGCCTGCTGCCTTACCTTCCCGGCCGCGACGCCATCGCCGACGCCGGGGCCAGTTGCAGGCCGCGGGCGTCCAGACCGGCGGTCCAGCGGGCGACGGCCTCGACGGTGACGGGATAGCTGAAGCCCGCGCCCATGGCCTGACCGCGCGCCTTGGCCAGGGCTTCCAGCGCGTTCAGCTGGCCGACGATGGCGGCGGGGGACTGTTCCTCGTCGATGACGCGGTTGGCGCTGGCGCGGGCCCAGGCGCCCGGCTTGCGGCTCATGGAGCCGTCATCGATGAAGGCGAGGCCGCGCGCGCGCAGCATACCCATGAAGGTGGTCATGCCCTCGTCCGAGGCCTGGAAGCGGTCGCCCAGATAGTTGGTCACCGCGAAATAGCCGGTGGCGCGGCTGAGCAGCCAGTTCATCTTGGCCGTGACGTCGGCGGCGTCGGCGGAGGCCAGCAGGGTGTAGGGGCCGGGGTCGTTGGCCGGGTAGCCGGTCGGCTCCATCGGCATTTCGATCATCACCTCATGGCCTTGGGCGCGGGCCAGGTCGATCCAGCCCTGCAGGCCCTCGGCATAGGGGACGAAGCTGAGGGTCACCTCGGCGGGCAGGCGTTCGATGGCGGCGCGGGTGGTCACGGCGTTCAGACCGAGGCCGCCGACGACGATGGAGACGCGCGGCTTGCCGTTCGAGTGGAAGGGCCGGGCATAGGCCTGGGCCGGGACGCGACCGTCGCTGGCGATACGCGGCAGGACGCCATCTGGACCCGGCTGGTGCAGGCCCGCGATGGGGGCGGCGACCAGCGGCTGGGCGGCGATGCGGGGGGCGGTGACGGGCGCGCCGTCGCCGGACACGCTGGCGCCGTCCGGCAGGGTGATCACGGCCTGACCGAGGGCCGAGGGATCAAGGGCGCCGTCGCCGTTGACCAGGTCCTCATAGGTCCCGCCGGTCATCGAGAAGGCGTCCAGACCCGAGGGCGCGGGGGCTCCGGCCTCGGCCTGCCGATGCAGGGTGGCGCGGGCCGAGGGGGCCCCGGCGCGGGGGTCGCCCAGCACGGTGATGAACAGCCCTGCGGCGCCTAGCAGCAGCAGTCCCGCCCCGGCGACGGCCACCGGCGGCTTCTTCAGCACGCGGGCGACCGGCGCGAGACGCTCGCGCAGGGGCATCTTCACCGGCGGGGCTCCGGCGGTGGCGGCTAGGGCGGACTGACGCTTGGCGAACATGGACAGGCAGGCGCGCTCGGGTGGGCGGGATCCGCACGGGCGGACCCCTTCGAGGCTCACATTGCCGAGCGCCGGTTAAGAAACCCTAACGGCGCGTTATCCATGTGGAGTCTTATTCGCCGGGGCTTTCCGCCTCGCCGTTGTCGGCCAGCACCGTGCCCGGTGCCGTGGTGACGATCCCGTCCGGCGCGGCCGCCATCCGGGCCAGCTGACCCCCAGCCCTCAGCACGTCGAAGGCGCGCTCCAGCTGGTAGTCCTTATCCTTGTCGTAATCCTCGCCCGGCGCCTCGTGCGGCACGTGGGCACCCTTGCGTTCGGCCCCGATAGAGGCGTCCAAGGCGGTCGAATAGGCCGCCTCGGAGTAGATGAAGCTGGACCGCGAGACGATGCGGGCTTCCGCGAACGAACGGGCCACTTCCAGATCTGGCTCGATGCCGATCTTCTGGATCGAGGCGCCGGACGGCGTGTAGTAGCGGGCCGTGGTGATCGACAGGGCGCCGTCAGCGCCGCCCCGCAGCGGGATGACCGTCTGCACCGAACCCTTGCCGAAGCTGGTCAGGCCGACGACGGTGGCGCGCTGGTGATCCTTGAGGGCGCCGGCGACGATCTCCGATGCCGAGGCCGAGCCGTAGTTGATCAGCACCACCAGCGGCAGGCCGTTGGTCAGGTCGCCGGCGGTGGCGGCGTAGCGCTGGATCTGGTCGGCCTTGCGCCCGCGCTGGCTGACGATCTCGCCCCGCTCCAGGAAGGCGTCCGACACGGCGATGGCCGCATCCAGCAGGCCGCCGCCGTTGTTGCGCAGGTCCAGCACATAGCCCTTGATCGCCGGGTTCTCACGCTTCAGCCGGGCGATGGTCTCGGTCAGTTCGCGGCCGGTGTTCTCGTTGAAGGTCGAGACGCGCAGATAGCCGAACTCGCCCTCGACGCGGCCGGTGACGGACTCGATGCGGATGACCTCGCGGGTCAGGGTGACTTCACGCGGCTCCTCGCCGTCACGCAGGAAGGTGACCTTGACCGAGGTGCCCACGGCGCCGCGCAGCTTGTCCGAGACCTGGCTGACGGTCAGGCCCGAGGCGCTCTGGCCGTCGATGGCGGAGATGACGTCACCGGCGTTCACGCCCGCGCGGGCGGCCGGGCCGCCGTCCATGGGCGAGATGATCTTCACCAGCCCGCCTTCCGACGAGATGGTCAGGCCGACGCCCGAATAGTGGCCCTCGGTCCGCTCGCGCAGGGCGCCGTAGCCGTCCGGCGGCAGATAGTTGGAATGGGGATCCAGCGCCCCCATCATGCCCTGCAGCGCCGCCTCGATCAGCTTCTTGTCGTCGACCGGCACCACATAGGCCTGCTCAACGATGCCCAGCACGTCACCGAACAGGCCGATCATGCGGAAGGCTTCGTTGCGCGGGGTCTGACCGGCGGCGGTGGCGGCCCCCAGACCGATCACGGTGGCGGCGGCGGCGCCGATCATCAGCAGCTTGCGCATTCGTCTTCTTCTCAGCGGACCGGGGAGGCGGTCTGGGCGGCAGTTAGGTCCCGCGCGGCGACGAAATCGTGGCCGATCACGGAGCGGTCGATAAAATCAGCGTCATCGTCCATTGGGAAGCGGATTCGCGGGGGACGGGCGTCTAGTTCAGCCACGGCGCCGGATCGATCGCCCGTTCGTCACGGCGCAGCTCGAACCAGACCTCGCCGTCGTCGCCGCTGCGGCCCAGCGCCTGGCCGTCCGAGACCCGGTTTCCGGTCTCGACCGACACCTCGTCCAGACCGGCGATGACGGCGCGCCAGCCGGGACCCAGATCGATGATCACCACCTGACCCCAGCCCGACAGGGGGCCGACGAAGGCGACCTGACCCGAGGCCGGCGCGCGGGCCTCCTCCCGGTCCGCGCGCCAGCGCCAGCCGTTCGACCCCCGCCCGAACCGGGTTGTCGGGGCGCCTGTCACGGGGGCGGTCAGGCGGCTGCGGCCCGCGGGCAGGCGGGCGACGGTCACGGGGGCGTCGGCCTCGACGGCTGGCACGGCGGCGCCCAAGGCCTCCAGCCGCGCCTCCAACGCCCGCCCGGCGCGTTCGGCCTGCACGGCCTCGGCCCTCAGCACAGCCTGCAGGGCCGTCTTGCGGGCCGTCAGGGTTTCGATCTCGGCGCGGCGGTCACCGCGCGCGCTCTCGGTCGTGAACAACTGCTCGCTGTTCAGCGCCGCCAGCCGCCGGACGCGGCTCAGTTCGCCCTGCTGGTCGGACAGGGCCCGGGCGCGGGCCTGCAGTTCGGGCGCGATGGCGCGCATCAGGATGGAGGCCCGCACCGCGTCCACTGCCTCGTCCGACGGGACCAGCAGGGGCGGGGGCGGCTTGCGGCTCATCATCTGCAGGGCCGACAGCAGCCGGGCCTGACGGCCGCGCGCCAGCGCCAGCTTCGAAACAAGTTGAGCCTCACGCTGGCCCAGTTCGCGCAGCCGGGTCCGCTGGCCGACGATCAGCTGGTCATCAGCGCTGACGGCGGCGGTCAGGCGGGACAGTTCGCGCTCGAGGGTGGCGATCTCGGCGGCGGCCTCGTCCGCCTCGGCCCTCAGGCGGCGGGCGCGGGCCTGTTCGTCGCGGAACTCGGCCTGCAGGCGCGTGACTTCGCTCCGCTCCTGCGGCGCCGCGGCGGCGACGGGCAGGGCGAGCAGGCCAACCAGAAAGATCGGAAGGAGGGACCTCATCTAGTCCCGATGATAAGGCGATCCGGCCAGAATGGTCACGGCCCGGTACAGCTGTTCCGTCAGCATGGCGCGGGCCAGGGCATGCGGCCATGTCTGGGGGCCGAAGGCCAGGGTCGAACCCGCCGCCGCGCGAACGCTGGCGTCGAGCCCGTCGGCCCCGCCGATGGCGAAGACCAGCCGCCGCTCGCCCCGGTCGCGCAGCATGGCGATGTGATCGGCGAAGGCGCGGCTGGAGAAGGTCTTGCCCCGCTCGTCGCAGGCGATCAGGTGCGCGCCCTCGGCGGCCTTGAGGATCAGCTCGGCCTCGGGGGCCTTGCCCGGCTTGCGGGGTTCGAGGTCGATCAGCTCCAGCGGCCCGAGCCCCAGCGCCCGGCCCGCCAGAGTGGCGCGCTGGGCGTAGTCCTCGGCGAGCATGGCTTCAGGCCCGCGTCCCGGCTTGCCGATCGCGATGACGCCCAGCTTCATGGGAGGCTCAGCCGATCAGGCGCGGCTGTCGGTGCGGTGGCCGCTGTCGACCGACCAGATCTTCTCGATGTTGTAGAAGGTGCGCACTTCCGGGCGGAACAGGTGGACGATCACGTCGCCCGCATCCAGCAGGACCCAGTCGCAGTGCGGCAGGCCCGAGACCTTGACCTTGCCCAGACCCATTTCCTTCATCAGCCGCTGGAGGTGGTCGGCCAGCGCGCCGACGTGGCGGTGCGAGCGGCCCGAAGCCACGATCATGGCGTCCGACATGGGGCTTTTGCCGCGCAGGTCGATCAGGACGATGTCCTGCGCCTTGTCATCATCCAGCTTGGCCAGAATGGCGTTTTCCAGCTCGGTCAGGCCGACGGGAAGGGGAGCCTGCTGACCGTCTTCGGAGTGAACGGGTTCGATCTCGTCCATCTCGTGCGCCGTGTTGGAAACGGCGTCATCGTGCGCGTCATACGCGGTAGAGGGGGTCAGCGGAGGGCTCCGGGGGTGGTTACTAAAGCGGCAGCCTAGCACAAAGGCCGCCCGCCGTCACGCACCGCGGCTGTTGGCGGCCTGACGCAGGGCCGTGGAGGAGCGTGGATTGAGCGGTGCGGTCAGATAGGTCCAGGCCGGGGCGGGCATGGAGGACAGCAGGCGGGCGCGTTCGGCGGGCACGCGGGCGGCGGCGAAGCGGCTGGCGGCGGGGGCCGTGCGGCTGTCCAGCAGCGAGCCCGGCCGCGCGATCACCGCCATCGGCATCAACCGCATGATGTCGGTCCAGCCGCGCCATCTGTGGAAGCTGGCCAGGTTGTCCGAGCCCATCAGCCAGACGAACTTCACCCCGGGATGCCGGGCCACGAGGGCGCGCAGGGTGTCAACCGTCCACTGGGTGCCCATCCGCGTCTCGACGTCCGAGATGATCATCGACGGGCCGGTGGCGGCCAGTCGGGCGGCGGAGGCGGCCGAGGCCATGCGCTCGGCCAGCGGGGCGCTTTCGCGCGGGTCCTTCAGCGGGTTCTGCGGCGAGACCAGCCACACCACCCGGTCCAGCCCCAGTCGGCGCAGGGCGGTCTCGGCGACATGCGCGTGTCCGTCGTGGGCAGGGTTGAAGGAGCCGCCGAACAGGCCGACCGACATGCCCGGCTTCAGGTCCAGACCGTCGCGCAGGGCGCCCCGGCGAGGACCGGGGTTTTTCGGCGCGGGACCGGCGTGGAAGAAGGACAAGGCGGGCTCGCGCGACTTATGCTCACCCGTGCCCTAACACGCGGAAATCCGGCTGTCGCGCTTGATCAGTGCGGGGAACGTTTGAAGGTGTCGCCGACCTCGGTCGCATCCGGGCCATCCGGTCCCGCCTTGCGCCGGGAGGCCTCGCCGGTGCGCTTCACCTGTGCCTCGGAGGTGGAGGCGTCGGGCTTGCCGCCGGGCATGGCGCCATTGGCCTCGCGGCCCTCGCTCTGTTTCGGATCGGCCATGTCGTTCTCCTTTGCAGGAGGGAAGCGACGGGCGGCCAACCTGTTCCGTCAGCCCTCGAAGTCCGCGCAGACCGTGTTCATCCGCTCTTGGTATTGGCTCAACGGACCGATGTCGGCCCATTCGCGCAGCGCCTCCACTTGTTCCGGGTCCTCAAGGGTGTTCGGCTCCCAGCGACCGGGCGCGGTGCACATCCCCTGGCTGCCGTAGCGCTGGGGCCGGTTTTCGCCGACCGCGATCCGGTCCCACAGATAGGCGTAGTTGCCCTTCGACACCTCGCCCGTCTCGACGAGCGGCTCCATCAGCGTCAGCACATGCCGCTGGAAGTCGCGGTCCCGATCCGCGTGCTGGGCCATCAGCCAGGCGGCGCTCGATGCCCGCTGACCGTTCGCTGGAATGGTGAACCAGCCGTTCGTCGCCACATCGGCCTTCAGCCATTGGGTGTTCTCCCGGTCCACCTGACACATGGCGCGGGACATCCGCGCCCGCACCCGTCCGTTGGCGCCGGGGCTCAGCTCGCCCCAGATCCGGGCGCCCGCGGACCAGTCCTGTCGATACAGCTGGTCCTTCGCCGCCCGCCGCATCAGCTCGCGCGAGCGGGGGTTGGTCTCTTCCTCCAGTCGGGCATAGCGGGCCGAGACGTTGCTGAACGGCGGATCGGTCGCGACCTGCCCGTTCTCGATGCCCTCGGCGAAGATCGTCCACTTGGCCCAGGCGTCGGCCGCGGCGGCGCGGTCGTCATCGAAGGCGGCGCGATCGGCGGCGTCGATCGCCGCCGCCGTGCCTTCCAGCACCTCCTGTTCGGCGTCGGTCGGGCAGCGCCCGCCGTCCTTCATCGCGCGCAGATAGGCCGCCACCGACATGGCCCGCAGGTCCACGCCTTCGGCCTTCAGCGCCATGTAATCGAAGGTTCGCGCGGCGCTGGCGTCTTCCGCCAGCGCGGCGAGCGCGGGGCTCAGTTCCGGCATCGGGCGGGGCGCGTCCTGAAACCCGCCCAGCCCCAGCGCGACGGCCATGGCGCCCGCCGTCAGCATCGCGTGTCGAAACATGGAAGCCCCTCCGTTCTCGAGCTCAGAGAACAGCGGCGCTTCAAGGCAGGATCAAGGCCTTGGGCTTAGGGCTGCCAGCCGCCCGGCGTCTCGACCACGCCCTCATCCTCGTCATCGACGCGGGTCAGCTCGCCTCGGGTCTTGCGGACCTCGATCCAGGCGGCGCGCAGCAGTTCGGTCACGCCCTCCCCGGACACGCCGGAGACCAGATATGGCGTCTTGCCCGAGGCGGCCTTCAGGGCCGCGGCCTTTTCGGCGCGCTCTTCCTCCGACAGGGCGTCGATCTTGTTCAGCGCCAGCAGCTCGGTCTTGTCCGCCAGCCCTTCGCCATAGGCGTCCAGTTCGCCCCGGATGATCCGCCAGGCCTCGACCACATCCTCCTGCGTCCCGTCGATCAGGTGGATCAGCGAGGCGGAGCGTTCGACGTGACCCAGGAAACGGGTGCCCAGACCGGCGCCTTCCGAGGCGCCCTCGATCAGGCCGGGGATGTCGGCGATGACGAACCGTTCGGTCGGGCTCAGGTCCACCATGCCCAGGTTCGGCGCCAGGGTGGTGAAAGGATAATCGGCGATCTTGGGCTTGGCCGCGCTGGCCGCCGACAGGAAGGTCGACTTGCCCGCGTTCGGCAGGCCCGCCAGACCGATGTCGGCGATCAGCTTCAGGCGTAGCCAGATCCAGCGCTCCTGACCTTCCTGACCGGGGTTGGCGTAGGTCGGCGCCTGGTTCTGCGGCCCCTTGAACCGGGTGTTGCCCCAGCCGCCGTTGCCGCCCTTGAGCAGCATCTCGGTCATGCCGGCGCGGTCCATGTCCAGCAGGACCGTCTCCTTGTCCTCGTCCAGCACCTGGGTGCCGACCGGCACCTTCAGGATCACGTCCTCGCCCTTGCCGCCATGCATCTGACGGCCCTGGCCGTGGTGGCCGGTCTGGGCCTTGAAATGCTGCTGGTAGCGATAGTCGATCAGGGTGTTCAGCCCGTCGACGGCCGTAATCCACACGTTGCCGCCATGGCCGCCGTCGCCGCCGTCCGGCCCGCCGTTCGGGATGAATTTCTCGCGTCGGAAGGACACGGAGCCGCCGCCGCCGTTGCCGCTGCGGATATAGATCTTGGCCTGGTCGAGGAACTTCATCGCGGGATTTCTTTGGCGCTACCGCTCGCGACGCGGTCGCTCGCTGCTTGAGCGCCGGGGCTATACCCCAAGAGAGCGGCGATTTACAGGCGCGGCCTGTCGTTCGGCTTCCAACCCTTGCCGTTCCGGCCGCATCACCTCACCCTCCCGGTCCGTGAAGATCACGCCGGACAACCTGTTCAGCCTGCTGACGCCGTCAAAGACGGCGGACACGACCGCGCGCGAGGACCGGCTCAAGGCGGCGGCTGAGGCTCGGCTGCGCGAGGCCAAGGCCGCGGCGGAAACCCTCAAGGCTCGCTCCAGCGAGGCGTCGGACGAGCGCAAGGCGGCCGCGCGCCAGAGGATCGAACAGCTCAAGGCCCGACTGCAGATGCTGCGGTCGATGGCGACCGTCGATCCCGAGGGCACGGCGCGGGTCGCGGCCCAGCTGGCGCGCGAACTGGGTCAGGCGGTGAAGGCCTATGCGGCGGCGGGCGGAAACGCCTCGGGCGTGTCCGCGACCGGCGCCCCCGCCGCTTCCACCACCGGAGAGGCGGGGGCGGCAGGCGACGGCGCGGAGGCCGCGGCGAACGCCCAGGGCGTCGTGACCGAGGCCGGCTCGACCGATCAGGCCCAGGGCGAAGGCAAGGAGACGTCCGAGGGAAAGACGGACGCCAAGTCCGCCAATCCCTATCAGCAGGCGATCAACGAACAGCAGGCCCGCGCCGTCGAGATGGCCCGCCGGGGTAATGAGCAGCGCGCTGACGCCGAATTGATGGCCGATGTCCGCCAGATGGCCGCCGAGCTGAAGGCGCTGGTGCGTCAGGCCACCGAGAAGGCCAAGGCGGGCGAGGACGACGCTCTGTTTCCGCAGGAGGCGGCGGAACTGGACAAGGCGGTGTCAGAGATGGATCGCAATATCCAGCAGGTCAGCAGCGACATGGGCGGCGGACTGGTGTCCCTGCTGATCTAGAGGACGCCGATCCCCTTCAGCCAGTTTTCCAGCAGTCCGGGCCAGACGGTGTCCGGGCTGTGGTTCCGCCTCAGGCCGAAGGCGTGGCCGCCGCTGGCGAACAGATGGACCTCGGCCGGAACCCCGGCGTCGTCGAGAGCGCGCGCGTAGTGGGTGCTGTTGCAGATGTCGTCGACGTCGTCGTCCCACGCCTGCAACAGGAAGGTCGGCGGTGCGCGGCGGCTGACCTCGAAGCCGGGCTCATAGACCCGGCCCCGCCGACAGATGTGGCCCGGGAAGAAGGCTATGGCGAAGTCGGGCCGACTGCTGACGCGGTCGATGGCGTCGATGGTCGTATAGGTCGGCTCGAAGATGTTGCTGGTCTGGGCCACCAGATAGCCGCCCGCTGAAAAGCCCATGACGCCGATCTTGTCGGGCTGAACGCCCAGTTCAACCGCGTGGGCGCGAACGAGGCGAATGGTCCTCTGGGCGTCCTGAAGGGCGCGGGGCACGTCAGGCGTGATGGAACAGCGGCAGTCGGGGTTCCAGTAGTGATTGGTGCCCGGAACGCGATATTTGGACAGGATGCAGGTCATCCCCTTCGCCGTGATCCAGGCGCAGATTTCCGTCCCCTCAATGGTCAGCGCCAGCGCCCGGAAGCCTCCGCCCGGAAAGACGATGACGGCTGCGCCGGTGTTGTGACCTTTCGGCGGGAAGACCGTCATGGTCGGGACAGACACGTCGAGGACGGCCTGGGAGATCGTGCCGCCGACGGCCTCGGGCGTGTATCTCGTCAGGACGCTTTCGGGCGCCCAGGTGACGCCGTCCATGTCCGGGGCGACGCCGGGCCAGATGGGGCTCTGGACTAGACCCGCGGGTTGCCGCCAGACGCCGATCCGGGTGCCCGGCTGTTCTTCGGACGCTGTCGTCGGCGCCGCTGCTGAGGCGGACTTCGCCTCCGGTGGGTCGCCACAGGCGGGCGCGCCGAACGCCGCCGTCACCGCTAGTACCGCAACAAGGATGAATCTGGTCCGGGCCATCCATCGCCTCCCTGTGTCGGAGGAGTTCGCCACGGCGGGCGGCGCGTCACAAAGAATAAGAACTCCAGCCTGCCCCCAGAAAATCTCATGGGGCCGAAACGAAAACGGGCGGGACCATCTTCGATCCCGCCCGCCTGTCAGTCTCTCGTGAGCCTTACTTGGCCCAGACGCCGTACGGATCGCTCCACGGCATGTCCAGCGCCTCGGCGACGGCCGGATAGGTCAGTTCGCCCTTCAGCACGTTCAGGCCGCGCGCCAGGTGCGGGTTGTCCTTCAGCGCGTCCAGGCCCTTGTTGGCCAGCGCCAGACCGAAGGGCAGGGTGGCGTTGTTCAGGGCTTCCGACGACGTCCGCGGGGCGGCGCCCGGCATGTTGGCGACGCAGTAGTGGACGACGCCGTCGATGACGTAGGTCGGGTCTTCGTGGGTCGTGGCGTGGCTGGTCTCGAAGCAGCCGCCCTGATCGATGGCGACGTCGACCAGCACCGAGCCGGGCTTCATCAGCTTCAGATGCTCTTTTTTGATCAGCTTGGGCGCCTCAGCGCCCGGAACCAGAACGGCGCCGATGATGACGTCGGCCTTGACCAGTTCTTCCTCGATCGCGCCGATCGAGGAGTAGCGGGTGATGACCCGACCCTGGGTGACTTCGTCGATATAGGCCATGCGCGGGATCGAGCGTTCGAGAACGACGACTTCAGCGCCCAGACCCATGGCCATGCGGGCCGCGTTCAGGCCGACGACGCCGCCGCCCAGCACCAGTACGCGGGCCGGGGCCACGCCCGGAACGCCGCAGAACAGCAGGCCCATGCCGCCGTTGTGCTTCAGCAGGGTCTCGGCGGCCGAGAAGACGGCGATGCGGCCGGCGACTTCCGACATGGGGGCCAGCAGCGGCAGGCCGCCGCGCGCGTCGGTCACCGTCTCATAGGCGACGGCGGCGCATTTCGAGGCGATCAGGCCCTTGGTCTGCTCGGGATCCGGCGCCAGGTGCAGGTAGGTGAACAGGATCTGGTCTTCGCGGAGCATCTCCCACTCGACCTTCTGCGGCTCCTTCACCTTCACGATCATGTCGTTGCTGGCGAAGATTTCCGCGGCGGTGTCGACGATCTTGGCGCCCGCCTTGACGTAGTCGGCGTCGGTGAAGCCGGCGCCCAGACCGGCGCCCTTCTCGATCGAGACCGCATGGCCGTGGGCCACATATTCGCGCACCGCGGTTGGCGTCAGGCCGATGCGATGTTCGTTCTTCTTGATTTCCTTGGGGACGCCGACGCGCATGGGATGTTTCCTTGCCTGAACCGGTGACGGGCCCACTCTGCGGCGGCCGCGTTTCGCGCGCAATCTAGCGACGGTCCGCGCGCAGGTTCCTGTTCTTTTCGCTGACTGAACGACATACAGTCGCAGAATCTGCGAATGAGGTGCGTCTTGAAGACGGTTTCCGCTGTGGCGCTCGACGATACCGACCGGAAGATGCTTCGCGCGCTTCAGGGTGACGGGCGGATGACCAATGCCGATCTGGCCCGGGCGGTGAACCTGTCCGAAAGCGCCTGCCTGCGTCGCCTGCGGGCGCTGGAGAGCGCCCAGGTCATCAGCCGCTACGCCGCTATCATCAATGAGCGCGCCGTGGGCCTGCCGATCAGCGTCTTCGTGACCGTGACCCTGTCCTCGCAGGCCGAAGCCTCCCTGACCGCCTTCGAGACCGCCATCGCCACCGTGCCGGAGGTGGTGGAATGCTATCTGATGACCGGCGGCTCGGACTATCTGCTGCGGCTGGTGGTGCGGGACGTGGACGATCTGGAGCGCGTCCACTCGCGCGAACTGACCCGCATCCCGGGGGTGACGCGGGTGTCGTCCAGCGTGGCGATGCGGACGGTGGTCAAGCGCGGGGCGCTGCCAGTCTGACTTGCATCCCACTCCTCACGCCCCACCTCCATGGCGGAGCTAGAACAGGGGCGGACCATGGGGCAGACGGCGCGCTGGAGCGGGATTTTTCTGCTCGGAATTTTCTGGCTGGTCGTAGCGGTCGCAACAGGCGGCGGGGTCTTCCTGCCCGGTCTGGTCGTCCTGTTCTCCGGCGCCGCGCTGGTGGACCGCCGGGTCGCTGATCGCATCACCCGCTGGTTCGTCGATGCCTTCTCCGGCTCGGCCCTGCGCAGCGCCCTGATTATCGGTGGCGCCCTGCTGATGATCCAGTTCCTGCCGGCGGAGCTGGCCTTGCTCGCCGCCGGAGACATCCTCGCCTATGTCGAGGCCGCAGCCGCCGTCAGCCTGATCGCCGCCAACACCCGGCTCAAGCCGCTCGTCAGGGCGCTGGGCGCGCGGGTTGGGATCGTGGTCGCGCGCCTGCGTCCGCTGGCTTCGGGACGTCAGGCCGGGGTTCGTCCGACGGTCCGGCGCAAGGCGCCGCCGCCCGCCGACAGCGAGGGCCCGGGCTGGGCCTTCGCCTGATTTCAGACGTAGAACCCCTCGCGCAGGTTGATGCCGTGCTCGACCCAGACCTTCAGGGCCGCCAGCATCTGTGACCAGCCCTGACAGTTGCCGAAGGCGGCCTTCAGTCCGGTCGGGGTTTCGCGCCAGCCGCCTTCCTCGATGGTCACCAGCGTCCGGCCGTCGTCAAGCGGCTCGAAGGTGAAGACCACGGTGGTCATATAGGCGGCGCGGACGACCGGATCGCCGTCGTCGGGCGGGCCTTCATTGGCTTCCCATTGCAGAACGATGCGACGGTTCGGCTCGACCTCGACGATCTCGACCGGGAAGGCGCCGGGGAAGTCGGCGAACTCCCATTGTACAGTCGCACCCGTTTGCATCCGGCCCACCGCGCCCCCGGTGGTGAAATAGGCTGACAGTTTCGCCGGATCGGCGACGGCCTCGAACACCTCCTCGACCGGCCGGGCGATGCGGCCGGACACCTTGAACTTCAGTTCCATGGGGCGGGCTCCTTGTTTGCGGGCCATAATGTTATATTCTTATAACATGTCAACCGAGGCGAATCAGGACCGCGTTTTCAAGGCTTTGTCGGCCGGTGTTCGTCGCGAGATGCTGGATGCGATGAAGGATGCGCCGCAGACGACCGGGGCGCTCTGCGAGCGATTTCAGCCGCTGGATCGCTGCACGGTCATGCAGCATGTGAAGGTGCTGGAAGCGGCCGATCTGATCATCGTCCAGCGCAAGGGGCGGGAGCGGTGGAACCACCTCAACCCCCTGCCGATCAAACAGGTGCATGACCGCTGGATCGGCCCGCACGCGGCGCGGGCCGTGGATGTGCTGGACCGGCTGAAGACCGATCTGGAAGGCTGACGACGCCTACTTAAGCGCCAGGGTCACGGCCTTGATGTCCACGTATTCGTCAATGCCGTGGACCGAGCCCTCCTTGCCGTAGCCGGAGGACTTCACCCCGCCGAAGGGCGCGACGGCGGTCGAGATCAGGCCGGTGTTCACCCCGCACATGCCCGCCTCGATGTGGCGGCCGATGCGGAAGGCGCGGTCCAGATCGCGGGTGAACAGATAGGAGGCCAGGCCGAACTCGCTGTCATTGGCCTTGGCCAGAACCTCCTCCTCACTGTCGAACGGGAAGACGGGAATCAGCGGGCCGAAGGTCTCTTCCTCGCGGAACAGCTTGTCGTCGCCACCCAGGGTCACGGTCGGCTGGAAGAAGCGGCCGCCGAGCTCATGGCGCGTGCCGCCGGTCAGCACCCTGCCGCCCGCCGCCTGCACCTTGGTCAGGTGATCTTCCACCTTCGCGATGGCCTTGTCCTCGATCAGCGGACCGACCTTCACCCCAGGCTCGAAGGCCGGGCCGACCGCGATCTTCGCCGCCTCGGCCGCCAGCTTGGCCGCGTACTCCTCCGCCACCGAAGCTTCGACATAGACCCGGTTCGGGCAGACGCAGGTCTGGCCCGAGTTGCGGAACTTGCCCTTGATGGTCTCGGCCACGGCGAGGTCCAGATCGGCGTCGGCGAAGACGATCAGCGGCGCCGCGCCGCCCAGCTCCATCGACACCCGCTTCAGGGTCGGGGCGCATTGCTCGGCGAGTTTGCGGCCCACGGGGGTGGAGCCGGTGAAGCTCAGCTTGCGGATGTCGGGCGAGGCGGTCAGCACCCCGCCGATGGTCGCCGCATCGCCGGTGATGACGCTCAGCGCCCCCTTGGGCAGACCCGCCTGATAGGCCAGTTCCGCCAGCGCCAGGGCGGTGAACGGGGTCTGGCTGGCCGGCTTCACCACGGCGGTGCAGCCCGCCGCGAAGGCCGGACCCAGCTTGCGGGTCAGCATGGCCGCCGGGAAGTTCCAGGGCGTGATCAGGGCGCAGGGGCCGACCGCCTCGCGGAAGGTCAGGATGACGTGGCCCAGCGGGCTGTCCTGCGTTTCCCCGATCAGCCGCTCGGCCTGTCCGGCGAACCATTTGATGAAGCCGTTGGCGTAGGCGACCTCGCCCTTGGCCTCCTCGAACGGCTTGCCGTTCTCCAGCGCCATCAGGGCGCCCAGACCCTCGGTGTTCTCGTCGATCAGCCGCGCCCATTCGCGCAGGAAGGCGGCGCGCTTGTGCGGATCGGATCGCGACCAGCCGGGGAAGGCCTCGACCGCCGCGGCGATGGCCCGCTCGGTCTCGGCGACGCCGAGATCGGGGATGTGGCCGATGATCTCGCCGGTGGCGGGATCATCGACCGCGATGCGGGCGGACCCGGTCACGGCCTCTCCGGCGATGAAGGCGTGTTCACGCAGGAGCTTCAGTCCGGCGTCGCGGGGCGTCTGGGTCATGATCTTCATCCGGTTCGGGGAGGAACGGGGAAACGCGTCAGGTCTCGATCGTGTCCAGGTCGCGGCCCTTGGTCTCCGGCAGCCAGATCAGGCTGACGATGACCGCCACGACGGTGAAGGCGACCGAATACCAGAGCCCGAAATAGATATTCCCGGACGCCGCCACCAGAGCGAAGCTGGCGGCGGGCAGCAGGCCCCCGACCCAGCCGGTGCCGATATTGTAGGGCAGGCTCATCGCCGTGTAGCGCACCCGGGTCGGGAACAGCTCGACCAGCGCCGCCGCCTGCGGGCCGTATAGGGCGCAGGCCGCGACCATGAAGATCATCAGGATGGCGAAGGTCAGCGGCATGTTGATCCGCGCCGGATCGGCCTTGGCGGGATAGCCCGCCGCCGTCAGGGCGGCCCTGGCGCGGGTCTCCAGATCGGTGCGCGCGGTCTTCAGGTCGGCCGGGCTCAGACGTCCGCCGTCGAACGAGGCCACCTCGGCGCCGCCGACATGGATCTCCGCCGGCGCGCCCGCCGGGCCCGCGACGGTGGCGTAGGGCACGCCCGCGTTCGACAGGGCGATCCGGGCCACGTCGCAGGAGCTGGAGAAGACCGCCTTGCCGATGGGGTCAAACAGCAGGTGGCAGTCCGCGGGATCGGCCAATACCGTCACCGGGCTTGAGGCCTGCGCCTCGGCCAACGCCGGATTGGCGGCGCGTGTCAGGGCGTGGAAGCCGGGGAAGAAGGCGACCAACGCCAGGATCATGCCGAACAGCATCACCGGCTTGCGCCCGACCTTGTCCGACAGCCAGCCGAAGAAGATGTAGAGGAAGGCCGAAGCCACCGTGACCATCAGCACCAGCTGATCGACGGTGTTGGTGTCGACCTTGAGCACCTTCTCCATGAAGAAGCGGGTGTAGAAATAGCCGCAGTACCAGACCGCCCCCTGGGCGATCATGATGCCGAACAGGGCGATCAGGACAAAGCGGCCATTGCCCCATTGGAAAAAAGCCTCGCGATAGGGGGCGCGGTTCTCACCGGCCTCGGCCTCCATCCGCTGATAGGCGGGGCTCTCGTTCAGCTTCAGCCGGATCCACAGCGACACCGCCAGCAGCAGGGCCGACAGCAGGAAGGGGATGCGCCAGCCCCATTCGTCGAAGGCCTCGGTTCCGACGATGGCGCGGGTGGTCAGGATCACCGCCAGCGCGCCGATCAGGCCCATGGCGGCGGTGGTCTGAATCCAGCCGGTCAGCAGGCCGCGCTTCTTCACCGGCGCATGTTCGGCCACATAGATGGCCGCGCCGCCGTACTCGCCGCCCAGGGCGAAGCCCTGCAACATCCGCATGATCAGCAGCAGGATGGGCGCGGCGATGCCGATGGCGCCGTAGTCCGGCAAGATGCCGATGGCCACCGTGGCCAGACCCATCAGGGTGATGGTCACGAGGAAGGTCGTCTTGCGCCCGGTGCGATCCCCGAACCAGCCGAACACCAGCGCGCCGAGCGGGCGCACCACGAAGCCGAGGCCGAAGGTCAGCAGGGCCATGATGTAGCTGACGGTCTCGCCCGCATCGGCGAAGAAATGCTTGGCGATGACGGTCGCCAGAGAGCCGAAGACGAAGAAGTCGTACCACTCGAACGCCGTCCCCGCCGCCGAGGCGCCCACGACCGTCTTCAGGCCCGGGCCATCCCGGGTCTCAACCGCTTCCGTCATTCAACGCCTCCCCGCGTTGTGATCGCCATCTGCGGGCGCTTCTTCGGGGATGCTAGACCGCGCCGCGTGGGGCGCAAGAGGGCTGATTCCGGACGTGCAAAGGCCCGCCGGAGGGGAAAGCCGGCGGGCCTTTTTCAACCGGCCTGCGCGTCGGGGGAAACCGCGGGCCGGGAAGTCAGAACGGTTTAGTTCTTGGCGTCTTCCGCCGCGCCGGTGACGGCGTTGCCGGCGGCGGAGGCGTCACGGCCAACGCCGGAAACGGTGTTACAGGCGGCGGTGGTCAGGGCGGCGGCCGCAGCGACCAGAATGAAGATCTTGCGCATCTTTTGAACTCCTTGAGGCCCGGGGGAGGCGTCTGGATGATCAACGTCGCGGCGCGTCCCCGGTTCCCAGGTCGGCGGGGTCCATGGGGACCACGGCCTCGGGGGTGGCGAAGGTCATGCGGGCGACGGCGCCGCCGCCTTCGGCGGGCAGCATCTCGACCTCGCCGCGCAGCTGTTTGGCGAAGGCGCCCATCAGGGTGCGGCCGACTCCGGCCCGCTCGCTCTCGCTGACCCCAGGTCCGTTGTCCTGCACTTCCAGCACGCTGGTGTCGCCCTGCACCCGGAAGCGGACCTTCAGGTCGCCGCCGCGTCCGGCGAAGGCGTGCTTCTGCGCATTGGTCACCGCCTCGACCAGCCACAGGGCCAGCGGCGCCAGCTTGTCGGGATCGACGACGAGAGAGTCCGCCTCGACCGACGAGGTCACCAGATGGCCGCGTCCACTCTCGCTCGCGATCAACTGGCCGACCAGTTCGGTCAGGAAGATGCGCGCGTCGGCGTAGCGAAGGTCATCGCTCTGGTAGAGGGTGCGATAGATCAGGGCCAGGGCCGCGATCCGCTGGCGGGTGTCGCCCACCGCCGCCTTGGCCGGTTCGTCCTTCAGCGCCCGCTGCTGCATCGACAGCAGGGACGAGATGATCTGCAGATTGTTCTTCACCCGGTGATGGATCTCGCGCATCAGCGCGTCCTTCTCGGCCACCGAGGCCTGTAGGGCGGCGTCGCGGGTGGTGATCGTCTCCGCCAACTCGTCCAGCGTCTTGGCCAGCACCCGGATTTCGGACGGGGCGTTGACCGCCTGCACCGGGCGCACCGAGAACCGGCCCCGGGCGTAGATGGCGGCGATCCGCTCCAGATAGTCCAGCCAGCGCACCACGATCCGCTCGCTGAACAGCATCACCGAGACGAAGGCGGCCAGCCAGGCGGCCAGCGGCATCAGCAGCAGGCCGACCGGGTTCAGGCGCGCCCAGGATAGCAGGCCCGGCGAGGGGGCTGACAGCAGCGCGTATACATCGCGCCCCGCCAGCGCCGCTCCGGCGAAGACGCGGTGGCGGCCATCGGAATCGGCTTCGAAGATCGAGGAGCCCTGCTCGCGCGCCCGGTCCACCCAGCCGCTCAGGCTCTCGCCGCCCTCCAGTCGGAAGGCCTCGACGTCGGTGGCGGTCAGGATGCGGCCCTGTGCATCGGTCAGGGCGGCCTGCGATCCCTCGGGCAGGGCGGCGTCGGCGACGTCGGGCTGCAGCGAGGTCAGGGGAATGATGGCGATCATGGCGCCGTCGAAGGCGCCCAGCGGGCGCTCCAGCCGCAAGGCGACGACCAGTCCCGGGGGGCGCCCGGGCGCTTCCGGGGCGCGGGCCAGAACAGTGCTTTCCCCGGCGCGCAGGCGCTGGAACCAGGCGCTGCGCCGGGCGTCGACCAGCCAGGGCGGCGGGGCGGCGGCGAGGCCTTGCGAGGCGCAGGTGGTCTGGCCGGTGGCGGTCAAGCGGGCGAGGCCCTCCAGATCATCCAGTCGATCAACGAGCGCCGTGAGTCGGGGTTCGCAGAAGATCTCCAGCGCCTCGGGACGCAGGGCCTGAAGCAGGACGCTGGTCGAATCCAGTCGCGCCTTGGCGCTGGCGGCGGTGCGTTCGGCGGCCAGTTGCAGGTCCTGCCGCCGTTCGATGTCCTGATCGCGGAACTGCTGCTGGGCCTGGAAGGCGCCGAGCAACAGGATCGGCAGCAGGGCGAGCGCCAGGGCGACGCCCAGCCGGAAGCGGATGCCCTGGAATTTCGGCTGGGCCAGCCCCCTTCCCAGTCCCCGACCGAGTGCGCGTCCCAGCCGCACCCGCTCAGTTCCGAACGCTGCTCAGGCGATCCGCGGCGGCGAGGATGGAACGCATGGCGTCGCCGGCGGCGCGCCCGTCGCGGGCGTAGCCGCCCTTTTCGAGCGTCGCCTGCAGCGCCTTGCGGGCGCGCGAGACGCGGCTCTTCACCGTGCCGACCGCGCACTGGCAGATCTCTGCGGCTTCCTCGTAGGCGAAGCCCCCGGCGCCCACCAGGATCAGCGCTTCACGCTGCTCCTCGGGCAGGGTGGCCAGAGCCAGTCGCAGTTCGTCCAGCGCCACCGGCGATTCCGGATCGTCCACGGCCACCAGGGTCCGCTCGGCGGCCTCCTGGTCCAGCTGGGACTGACGCCACGAACGGCGTTTCTCGGAATAGAACTGGTTGCGCAGGATCATGAAGGTCCAGGCCTTCATGTTGGTGCCCATCTGATAGCTGGCGCGGGCGTCCCACGCCTTCATCATCGCGTCCTGGGCCAGATCGTCGGCCGCGGTGGGGTCTCCGGTCAGGGTGCGCGCGAACGCCCGCAGGTGCGGGATCAGCGCGACCAGCTCTTTCTTGAACGCGTTGTCGTCAGCCGACGGCGGCTTGGGGGCGCCGGTCATGCGCCGCTCCCCCCGCGATCACGCTCGTCGGCGCGACGCAGGATATCCAGAAACTCGTCCGGCACCGGCTCGTTCACCACCTCGTCGAACATGTGCCTCAGCTTCACGCCGATGGCCTGTTGACGGAGGCGAGCCTCCTCAAGGCCGGCTCCGCCCTTGGCCGGTTTTCCCGGAGGGTTGGAATTCTCTGTCATTGAAATTGGTCGCCACCCACTACTTGTAGAAGCCCGAAACGCCATGCCTTCCGCTGGGTTCCGGCCATGGAACCAAAATATGCTCAAGCTTTCTTGCGGCGGCGGGAACCGTGACTGATTTGATACGTTTCGAGTGACTGCTACGGTCCCGATTCCGGGGGCCGCAAATCTGTCGGGGACTTCGAGTATGAGCCTGCTGGCCCGCCTTGCGCCGCACCTTCCCTATGTTCGCCGTTATGCCCGGGCGCTGACCGGCGACCAGACCACTGGCGACAACTATGTGCGCGTGGCGCTTGAGGCCCTCGCCGCCGGCGAGCGTCAGCTGCCCGCCGACATGACGCCGCGCGTCGCCCTCTATCATGTGTTCCACGCCATCTGGGCCTCGACCGGCGCCCAGCTGGAAGACAAGAGCGGCATCGAAGGCCGCGACGACGCCTCGGGCCGCCTGATGCGGATCGCGCCCAAGTCGCGTCAGGCCTTCCTGCTGACCGCGCTTGAGGGCTTCACCCCCTCCGAAGCCGCCCAGATCCTCGACGCCGACGCCCTCGACGTCGAACGCCTGATCTCGGAAGCCCAGTCGGATATTGACGCCGAACTGGCCACCGACGTCCTGATCATCGAGGACGAGGCCATCATCTCGGCCGATATCGAGAGCCTGGTGAAGGAGCTGGGCCACCGCGTCACCGGCACCGCCACCACCCACGATGAAGCTGTGGACGCCGTCTCGCGTCACCGTCCGGGTCTGGTCCTCGCCGACATCCAGCTGGCTGACGGCTCGTCCGGCATTGATGCGGTCAAGGACATCCTCAAGCGGATCGACGTGCCGGTGATCTTCATCACCGCCTTCCCGGAGCGTCTGCTGACCGGCGAGCGTCCAGAGCCGACCTTCCTGATCACCAAGCCCTTCCAGCCGGAGACGGTGAAGGCGGCGATCAGCCAGGCGCTGTTCTTCCACCCTTCGCGCCAGAAGGAAGCGGCCTGACCGTTTCCGCCTTCTGAGGCCTGAAGAAAGGCCCCGGTCGCAGGACCGGGGCCTTTTTCTTATTGCGCGGGCGCGGAGGTCGTCGGCGCGTTGATGTTGGGCGCTTCGCCCGTCGGCGGGTTGGTGGGCTGTCCGGTCGCGGTCGTGGGCGCATCGGCGGTGGGTGGGGTCGCCGCGTCTCCGCTGAAGGCCTGGGCGTCGACCGGCTGCTGGCCGTTGTTGGCGTTGGTAGCGTCGAAGCCGCCGTTGCTGACGAACCACATGCCCAGCAGCAGGATCGCCGCAGCGCCTGCTGAAACGATCAGCACGGTCAGGATGCGCACCCCGCCCCGGCCGCCACGGACATACTGGGCTTCCACGGGACGGCCTTCATGGACGGCGTCGGCGGCTTTGTCGTGGGGGGATTGATGAGTCATGGCGAGGCCTCCGGTGGCGAAAAAGGTCGCCGCTCCAACGCCTCGCCGGACGCCGCCGTTCCGGCCTCCCGTCACGCGCGAAAAAATCGACGCGCCTCCGGAACTGCTTTCAGGGCGCCTCGTTATCAGTCTGCGGAGGCGACGACGCCCCCCCGACTTGAGACTGGCCACAGCCAGTCTGTCGCCTCCGCACCTCATTCTCGATGATGCCACTCAAGGCGGACCCTCTGCGGTCCGCCTTTTTCTTTTCCCGGCTGGACAGGCGCGCCGGTCTCGCCACTATGCGCGTCCTGAAAGAAAACCCGGAGGAAGTCCCATGGCCCGAACCAACCGTCAGTGGGTGCTGCGTCAGCGACCCAAGGGCCTGATCCAGCCGGGCGATCTGGAGCTGGTCGAGGCGCAACTGCCCGATCTGAAAGACTCCGAAATCCTGGTCCGCACCATCTATCTGTCGCTGGATCCGACCAACCGCACCTGGATGAACGAGGCCGAGGGTTATCTGCCCGCCGTGCCGCTAGGCGGTGTCATGCGCGGCCTGACCCTGGGGGTGGTCGAAGAGAGCAAGTCCGACCGCTTCAAGGACGGCGACATTGTCTCGACCGCCGCGGGCGGCTGGGCCGACTACGCCGTGATCCCTGACGCCGCCGCCTCGCGCGTGCATCGCGCGCCGGGTCTGCCGCTCACCGCCAACATGTCTGTGCTGGGCATGACCGGCCTGACCGCCTGGGCGGGCGTCACCGATGTGCTGAAGGCCAAGGAAGGCGAAACCATCGTCATCTCGGCCGCCGCCGGCGCCGTCGGCTCGATCGCCGGCCAGATCGCCAAGGCGCGCGGCGTCCGCGTCATCGGCATCGCCGGCGGCCCGGACAAATGCCGCTGGCTGACCGAGGACCTCGGGTTCGACGCCGCCATCGACTATAAGAACGAGGATGTCGGCGAGGCCCTGGACCGACTGGCGCCCGACGGCTTCGAGATGAATTTCGAGAACGTCGGCGGCGACATCATGATCGCCGTCTTCAACCGCCTGAAGGTCCATGGCCGAATGGCCGTTTGCGGCCTGATCTCGTCCTACAATGCGACGAAGATGCCGCCGTCGCCGAACTTCAGCCGGATCATCACCCATCGCCTCGACGTGCAAGGCTTCCTGGTCCTCGACTACGGCCATCGCGGCAAGGAGATGGTGGCCGAGGTCGGTCCGATGCTGGCCGACGGTCGGGTGAAATGGAAGGTCCACGTCGATGACGGTCTGGAGGTCGCGCTCGACTCGCTGAACCGCTTGTTCACCGGCGACCACGACGGCAAGCTGCTGGTTCGGGTGTCGGAAGAGCCGGCGGCCTGATGGAGCGCCCGGCATGACTGAAACTCTGCACGTCCATTTCGAGGATCTGGGCGTCGGCGAGGTCGTGCCGCTCGGCGCCTGCATGGTCGATCAGGCCGCGCTGGAGGTGTTCGTCGAACGCTTCCTACCCGGCTGGGACCCGGCCTACGGCGCGCCGGACGCCATGGTCTACGCTCTGTGGAGCCGCCTGTTCGCCGACAAGGCGGCGGGCTGGGCCCAGTCCAAGGTGCTGGCGGTCGACGGCCTGCGCTATCTGCGCAATCCGCCTGCGGGCGAGCTGATGCGCGGACGGATGACCGTCATGGGCAAGGACCCGGTCGGGGACGAGAAGGGCATCGTCATCGCCCAGCATGACATGCTGGATGAGGCGGGGCGGCTGATCTTCTCCTGCCTGACCCGGTCATTGCTGGCCCGGCGGTAATGAAAAAGGCCCCGCAGTCGCCTGCGGGGCCTTCTTTCATTTCAACCTTGGCGCCGATCAGGCGTTAGCGGCCGCCGGGAACTGGGCGGCGCGCTGGAAGGCCATGGCGATCAGACGATCCCAGCCCAGCAGCGACACGAGGTGGGCGTAGATTTGGCCTAGGGCGCCGTTGTCGCGCAGTTCGGCGATCTTGTCGGGCGACAGGGTCTTCAGCTTGTCTTCCGAGATGGCGAAATACTCGGCCAGCTTCTGCGGAGTGGCGGCGCTGCCGTCCGGGTTGCGCGGGGTGAAGACCGCTTCCTTGGTCTCGAACAGGTCCAGCTCGTTGAGCAGGGCCACGAAGGCCTCGGTGCGCTGACGCTCCTGTTCGAAATTGTTGCAGAACTCCATGGCCTGCTGGGTGTACGGCGACGGCTGGCCATCGACGAACAGCGGGGTCTCGCCGCCTTCCTTCAGGAAGGCCGCGCCGCGGTCGACGCACAGGATCAGGCGCTTGGCGGCGTCGTCGTTGGCGAAGACGAACGGATAGCGGCGGACGTAGGCCGGGATATAGGCCTCGGCGCGGAAGTCGCCGTCCGGACTGACGAACAGGTTTTCACCCGGCCGCAGGCCCATCACGACGACCGGCTGCTTGGCCTCGCCGACGAAGATCACCGGGTAGGACAGGGCGGCCGGAGCGAACTCGGTCACGGTCAGCGGCACCAGGTTGGTGGCGGCGGTGAAGGCGTAGGGCTTGTCAACGGCATCGACGCCCAGGGCGCCGTGCGCTTCGACCGACAGGGGTTCAGGTTGGTTGTAGAAGAGGACGTTTCCGGACAGGCCGGCGGTCTGGGCGGTAGTGTCGGTCATGAACGCGGTCAGCTCTGAAAAAAGAGGAAGGCGGGCGTTCTAGCCCAGACACGGGCGACCGGCAAACGGTCGCCCGTGTGGGTTGTTCGACGCGCGTCTGACCTCAGAACGTAGCCCGCACGCCGAGAACCAGATTGCGACCCCGCAGCGGAGCCACGTCGGTCAGGAACGAGGCGTGGTTCAGCGCCACCTCGTCCAGCAGGTTGTTGCCGCGCAGATAGACCTGGGCGCCGACCGGACCGGCGGTGAAGTCATAGGCCACCGTCGCGTTGATCATCTCATAGCCGGGCGTCTCGGTTTCGAAGGCCGCGATATCGTCCTGCTCGAACACATGCTGGTATTCGACGTCGCCGGACCATGCGCCCTGCAGGAACTCGGCGCGGGCGCCGAGGCGGGCGGCCGGGATGCGTGGCACGGAGCCGCCGCCGTTGTCGAACTTGGCGCGGACGTAGTCACCGAAGACCGTGGCCGAAATCCACGGCGCGAAGCGGTGGGTGACCTCGCCCTCGACGCCGGTGAAGACGGCGTCGGCCTGGCTGTAGCGGATCAGGCGGAAGTCCTCGAACTGGTCCAGGGTGTCGGCGAAGATGTAGCCGTCATAGCCGTACCGGTAGGCGCCCAGCGTCAGGGTCGTGTCGCCACGGGTGCGGCGCAGCGACACCTCGGCGGCGTTGACCGTCTCGGTGTCCAGCGTCGCCGTGCCGATCTCATAGGTGTTGGTGGCCAGGTGGACGCCGTCCGCGAACAGTTCCTGGGCCGAGGGGGCGCGTTGCGACCGCGACAGCGAACCGGCGACCGACCATTCCGGCGCGAAGCTCCACACCGCGCCGCCCGAGATCGAGAACGGTTCGTGCTTGACGGTCGACTGACCGACGGCCTCGACCTCCTGCCATTCCTGACGGGCCGAGACCTCGAAGCGCAGGTCGCCGAAGGCGGCCTCTTCCATCGCGAACAGGGCGTTGGAGGTGGTGCGGCTTTCCGGCAGGAAGGCCTCCTCCCCGATGGCGGCGAAATCGCTGCGCGAGGACTGGACGCCGACCACGCCGCGCACGACGCCGATCTGGGCGTGCTCGACCTCGACCCGGGCGTCGTAGCCTTCGTTGGTGAAGGTGGTGGCGACCTCGTCGCCCTCCTTCTCGTCGTGGGCGTAATCGGTGAAGCCGGCGCGCAGGCTGACCCGCTCGATCCACGGCGAGGGCTGGCGCAGTTCGCCACGCACATCGACGCGACGGCTGCGCAGGTCGATCACCGGCGGCGTGTGCTCGCCCGCCTCGTGGTCGTGGTCGTGATCTTCGCCCCCGTCATGTCCACCGCAGTGGATGGACGAACCGTGCGGGTGGCAGCTTTCGTATTCATGGGTGTGGCCCGGCAGGCCGTAGTTGCTGTCCTGCTCGGTATAGGCGACGCCCAGATAGCCGCGCTGCCCGATCCAGGATGCGCCCACGGTCACGGTGCTGGTATCGTTGAACGAGCCTGCGAGACGGTCGAACGGGCCGGTCTCTTCGTGCTCCTCCTCTTCGCCTTCCTCATGCTCGTGGTGCGGCGGCTGATAGGTCGGGACGGCGTAGTCGCCGGACTCGCGCTTCAGGGCCTCAAGGCGCAGGGCGAACGAACCGACGCCGGCGGTCACGCCCGCCACGACGGTGCGTTCGTCATCGGCGGTGCCGGCGCGGGCCTCGACGGCGCCGGTGACGCCTTCGATCGCGCGGGTCGGGATCCGGCGATCCACCACGTTCACCGCGCCGCCGATGGCGCCGCCGCCGTACAGCAGGGCGCTGGGACCGCGCAGAATTTCAATGCTCTCGACCAGCAACGGCTCGACGCTGACCGCGTGATCCGGCGAGATTTCCGAGGCGTCCATCAGGGCCGAACCATTGCTCAGCACCCGGACGCGCGGCGAGGTCTGGCCGCGGATGACCGGACGGCTGGCGCCGCCGCCGAAAGTGTCGGAGTTCACGCCGGGAATGCCCGACAGGGTCTCGCCCAGGGTGGCCTGACGACGATGAACCAGTTCATCGCCGCCCAGAACGGCGACGCTGGAGACGATGTCATTGGCGCCGCGGCCCAGCGGGATCGCGGTGACCACCACCTCTTCCAGCTCGGTCGGCTGGGCGGTGGCGGGAACAGGAGCGGTTTGGGCGAAGGCGGCGCCGGCGGCCAGGGCGAAGCCACTGGCGGCGGTCAGAAGCAGAGAAAGACGCATAATGAGGACCCGACGATGAACGTGCTTGTCGGGATATGTTATACTGTTACACTTTGCAATAGCTCCGCCCGGGGCCGGGGTAGATAAGCATGGTCAGCGGCCTCTTCCGCTACATCGAGACGCTTCAGGGGCAGGAGCCATGGGGCTCCGTCCTCGACGCCGGGGTCGGCGTGAACTCGGCGGAATGGATGACCGCCCTGCCGACGACGACGCGCTGGACCGCCGTCACCGCCGCGCCCGGCCACGCCCGGCAGGTCCGAGAGGCGGTCGACGCCCGGCTGCGCCTTCAGGACCGGTTGTTGGTAGGCAACTGGATGGATCCCGCCCTGCTGGAAGGCGAGGTCCATGATGTGGTCCTTGCCGACTATCTGATCGGGGCGGTTGAGGGCTTCAGCCCCTACTTCCAGGAAGACCTGCTGCGCCGCCTCAAGCCGATGGTCGGGCGCAGGCTCTACATCACCGGTCTGGACCCCTATGTCGTCGGCGAGGTTCCGGACGCGGCGGCCCGCTGCGTGCGCGAGATCGGGCGGCTGCGCGACGTCTGCCTGCTGCTGGCGGACGAGACCCCCTATCGCGAGTTTCCGGCGGAATGGGTGCGCGACCGGCTGATGGAGGCGGGTTTCCGCATCCTCAGCGCCAAGCGCTTCCCCAACCGCTACCGGGCGCGTTGGGTGGACGGGCAGTTGGACATGGCGGTGCGCCGCCTGCCGAAGATCGCCGACCGGGCGCTGGCCGAGGCCCTGGCGGGACGGATCGAGGCCTTGCGCGCCGAAGGCCATGGGCTGGCAAAATCCGGCGATGGGCTGCACGTCGGTTTCGACTATGTCATCGCGGCGGAACCGGCGTGAAACGGTCGCGTGCAGTCGTCACGGTTGCAGCGGGGCAGGGGAAGCATTAGCTCTCGCGGCATGGGCGACGCCTGTCATCATCACCATCACGACGGTCCGCCGTCCGCCTCGACCGTGGCTTCGGCCCTGGCCGCCGCCGACGCGCGCCTCACCGGCGAGGGCGAACGCATGACCGCGGCCCGGCTGCGGGTGCTCGAACTGCTGCTCTCGGCGGGCGAGCCCGTGAAGGCCTATGACCTGATCGCCCGCTTCGGAGAGGACGGCCAGCCGGCCAAGCCGCCGACCGTCTATCGCGCGCTGGAGTTCCTCGAGCGCAAGGGACTGGCCCACCGCATCGCCTCGATCAGTGCCTATGTCGCCTGCTCCACGGGCAAGGCTGACCACGCCGCCGCCTTCCTGATCTGTGACTGTTGTGGCGCCACCGAAGAGGTCTCGGCCACCGTCGCGGACGGGCTGGACAGCGCCGCGGGCGCCGCTGGCTATGTCATCGAGCGCACGACCATCGAAGCCCACGGCCGCTGCCGGGCCTGCCGCGTCCCCGGCTGACCGTACGCTCGCGTCGGTTTTTCTGGAAAACACGCTTCCGGAGTTCTATTTCTGCCCCATGGACGCGATCCGGCTCTCCCCGCCCCGTCGCCTGAGCCTGCCGGTCGAGAACCGGTGGGGCGCCGGAGACATGTCCGTTCTCGATTTCGGCGATCCGAAGCGGCCCGTGGATCTGGTCTTCGTCCACGCCAACGGCTTCAACGCCATGACCTACCGCACCCTGCTGGCGCCCCTGTCCGGGACCTTGCGCATCTGGGCGCCGGACCTGCGCGGCCACGGCCACACCACCCTGCCGACCGACCCCGCCAACCGTCGCGGCTGGTCGGATCACCGGGACGATCTGGTCTCTCTGCTGGACACGCTGGACGGCCCGCCGGTGGTGCTGGCCGGGCATTCGATGGGCGGCACCTCCTCCCTTCTGGCCGCGGCCGAGCGCCTGGACCGGGTGTCGAAACTGGTCCTGATGGACCCGGTCATCTGGGGGCGGATCGTCGTGACCCTGTTCCAGTTGCCGGTGTTCGACCGACTGGCCTCGCGCATTCCGCTGGTGAAGGGCGCGCTGCGGCGTCGGGCCGTGTTCGACAGCCGCGAGCAGGCTCTGGCCGCCTACTCGGGACGCGGCGCCTTCCGGGGCTGGCCAGAAATGATGATCGCCGACTATCTGGCCGATGGTCTGGTCGAAACCTCCGAGGGCCTCACCCTGGCCTGTCGTCCCGAGTGGGAGGCCTCCAACTACGCCGCCCAGTCGCATGATCCTTGGAAGGCGCTGAAGCGGGTCAATCGCCCGGTCCGCATCCTCAAGGCCGAGGCGGGTTCGACCTGCTTCCCGTCGCCGGGCCTGCCGGGCCTGCCGCATGTCACTGTCGAGACGGTCCACGGCGGCACCCACTTCTTCCCCATGCTCAAGGCCGACGTCGCCCGCGACGCCCTGTTCGACGCGGCGGTCTGAGGCTGTGCTGGCGCCCCGCGTCGCCAGCCGCTAAACCGCCGCCAACAAGAACGACAGTTCGGTTCAGGGAAACGCCTACATCATGCGTGACATCCATCACTTCATCGGCGGCGCGTCGTTCACCGGCGCTTCGGATCGGTTCAGCGACGTGTTCAATCCGAACACCGGCGAGGTTCAGGCCCGCGTCCAGCTGGCCACGACCGGCGAGGTTGATCGCGCGGTCCAGGCCGCCCAGGCCGCCTTCGAAGGCTGGTCCTCGACCAACCCCCAGCGCCGCGCCCGGGTGATGTTCGAGTTCAAGCGTCTGGTCGAGGCCAACATGAACGAGCTGGCCGAACTGCTCAGCTCGGAGCACGGCAAGGTCATCGCCGACTCCAAGGGCGACATCCAGCGTGGTCTGGAGGTCATCGAGTTCGCCTGCGGCATCCCGCATGCGCTTAAGGGCGAATACACCTGGGGCGCCGGTCCCGGCATCGACGTCTATTCGATGCGCCAGCCGCTGGGCGTGGTCTCGGGCATCACCCCGTTCAACTTCCCGGCCATGATCCCGATGTGGATGTTCGGCGTCGCCATCGCCGTCGGCAACACCTTCGTGCTGAAGCCTTCAGAGCGTGACCCGTCCGTGCCGGTGCGTCTGGCCGAACTGATGATTGAGGCGGGCGCCCCCGCCGGCGTCCTGAACGTCGTTCACGGCGACAAGACCGCCGTCGACGCCATCCTGACCCACCCGCTGGTTCACGCCGTGAGTTTCGTCGGCTCGTCCGACATCGCCCACTACGTCTATCAGATGGGCGCCCAGCACGGGAAACGCGTCCAGGCCATGGGCGGCGCCAAGAACCACGGCATCGTCCTGCCCGACGCCGACATGGACCAGGTCATCAAGGACTTGTCCGGCGCGGCCTTCGGCTCGGCGGGCGAGCGCTGCATGGCTCTGCCGGTTGTGGTGCCGGTCGGCCAGAAGACCGCTGACGAGCTGCGCGAACGCATGGTCGCCGAGATCGACACCCTGCGCGTCGGCGTCTCGACCGATGCCTCGGCCCACTACGGCCCCGTGGTCACCGCCGCCCACAAGGCGCGCGTCGAGGGTTGGATCGACCAGGGTGTCAAGGATGGCGCCGAACTGGTCGTCGACGGCCGCGGCTTCACCCTGCAGGGTCACGAGAACGGCTATTTCGTCGGGCCGTCGCTGTTCGACCACGTGAAGCCGGACATGGAGTCCTACAGGGAAGAGATCTTCGGCCCGGTGCTGCAGATCATGCGCGCCGCCAGCTTCGAGGAGGCCCTGTCGCTGCCATCCAAGCACCAGTACGGCAACGGCGTCGCCATCTTCACCCAGAACGGCCGCGCGGCCCGCGACTTCGCCGCCCGCGTCAACGTGGGCATGGTCGGCATCAATGTGCCGATCCCGGTTCCGGTCGCCTATCACACCTTCGGCGGCTGGAAGCGCTCGGCCTTCGGCGACACCAACCAGCACGGCATGGAAGGCGTGAAGTTCTGGACCAAGGTCA
>NZ_JBHYGN010000002.1:0-144715 GCF_051858995.1 Brevundimonas sp.
GCCACTAGCCACTAGCCACTAGCCACTAGCCACTAGCCACTAGCCACTAGCCACGGGGGCGCGATGCGCCCGCTAATGCTTGTCCGTCTTCGACGTCAGCCAGTCCATCAGGGCCAGCAGGACGCCCGAGGCCACGAAGGTCAGGTGGATGATGACGCCCCACATGGCTTCGACCTGGTTCAGCTCGTAGCCGGTCTTGCCGATGTTCATGAAGGTCTTGAGCAGCTGGATGCCCGAGATCGCCACGATGGAGGCGATCAGCTTCATCTTCAGACCCGAGAAGTCGACGGTGCCCATCCACGGCGGCCGGTCGGCCTCGCCGTCCAGATCCAGCTTGGAGACGAAATTCTCATAGCCGGAGAACATCACGATCAGCAGCAGATTGCCCGCCAGCGACAGGTCCACCAGCGTCAGCACGGCCAGGATGGCGTCGTTGGAGCTGAGCCCCGCCCCCGGAGCCATCATGAAGGCCTTGGGGACGTAGTAGAACAGGTCGCGCAGGAAGACCGCCAGCAGCATCAGCAGCGCCAGCGCCAGGCCCGCATAGAAGGGGGCCATCAGCCAGCGCGACTGGAACAGCAGGCGTTCGAAAGCCGTCTCGAGGCGAGGCTTGATCCCCATCGTCAGGCCCTCAGCGCCGCCCCGAGCTTGCTCGCCGCCGCCACGATCTTCGTCGAGACGGCCTCGATCTCGGCGTCGGTCAGCGTCGCCTCGACCGGCTGGAGTTCGACCTCCAGCGCGACCGACTTGAAGCCGTCGTCCACGCCCTTGCCGCGATAGACGTCGAACACCCGGACGTCGCGGATCAGGGCCTTGTCGGCCCCGGCCACGGCGCGAACCAGATCACCGACCGCCTTGGCGTCCTCGACCACGAAGGCGAAGTCGCGGGTCAGGGGCTGCAGGGCGGACAGCTCGGCCTTGCCGCGCGTCTTTGACTTGGCGCCGCGCGGCTCGGGAACCGCGTCCAGCACGATCTCGAAGGCCAGCATCGGGGCGTCGGCGTCCAGCGCCTTCAGCACGCGCGGGTGCAGGGCGCCGAACTCGACCATGATGTTCTTCGGACCCAGCTGCAGGCGGGCCGAGCGGCCTGGATGCCACCAGTCGCGGTTCTGACCCTGCACCAGCTGCAGCGACGCCGTCGGGGCGCCCAGCTGGTCCAGCAGGGCGATCAGGTCGCCCTTCAGCGCGAACAGGGCGTCCTCGGGCGTACCGCCCCAGTGACGGGCCGAACGCGGAGCCACCAGACCGGCGATGACGGTGCGCTGGCCGTTCGGCTGGTCGTCCAGATAGATCGGGCCGATTTCGAACAGGGCCGCATCGGCGTGGCCGCGCGCGGCGTTGCGCGCCGCCGCCTGGATCAGGTTCGGCAGGGCCGAGGGCCGCATGCAGTCCAGATCGGCCGCGATGGGGTTCTCGACCACCAGCCTTTCGTCGCCGCCGCCGAACAGGGTGGCGATCGACTGCTTGGTGAAGGACCAGGTGACGGCCTCGGCATAGCCCATGGCGGCCAGCGCCCGGCGGGCCAGACGCACGCGCGCCTGACGCGGGTTCAGCACCCCCTTCGACGGCGCGCCCTGATCGGGCAGGGGAGTCGAGGGCAGTTGGTCGAAGCCCTCGATGCGGGCGACCTCTTCCACCAGATCGGCGGGGCCGTCCACGTCACGACGCCACGACGGCGGGGTCACCGACCACGAGGCGCCGCGCTCGACATCGAAGCCGAGGGCGGTGAGGATTTCAGCGATCCGGTCCTCACTCAGCGACAGGCCGGTCAGGGCGCCAACGCGGGCCGGGTCGAAGGCGAAGGCGGTCGGGACGGCCGGAGCCTGTCCGGCGACCACGACCTCCGACGGCTCGCCGCCGCACAGATCGAGGATCAGCTTGGTCGCCAGTTCGATGCCGGGGACCAGCGAGGCCGTGTCCACGCCGCGCGCGAACCGGTACTGGGCGTCCGAGTTCAGCGACAGGGCGCGGCCCATCTGGGCGATCAGGATCGGGTCGAACCAGGCGCATTCGACGAAGACGTCGACCGTCTCGTCCGAACAGCCGGTGCTCTCGCCGCCCATGACGCCACCCAGACCGATGGGGCGCTCGCCTGCGGCGTCGGAGATGACGCACATCGAGGGGTCGACCGTGTAGGTCTTGCCGTCCAGCGCGATCAGATGCTCGTGCTCGCCCGTGTCCTTGGCCACCTGACCGGCTCGAACGATGATCTCGGTCCCCGACAGCTTGGCGATGTCATAGACGTGCAGCGGGCGGGCGCGGTCGTAGGAGATCAGGTTGGTCACATCGACCAGCCGGTTGATCGAGCGCAGGCCGATGGCTTCCAGGCGGCGCTTCAGCCACTCGGGCGACGGGCCGTTCTTCACGCCACGAATGGTTCGGCCGGCGAAGACCGGGCACATCTCCGGCGCCTCGAGACGCACCGTGATCGGCGAGGCGAAGCTGCCGGCGACCGGTTCGATGGCCGGGGTCTTCAGCGTGCCCAGACCGGCGGCGGCCAAGTCGCGAGCGATGCCCGCCACGCCCAGCCAGTCGGGGCGGTTCGGGGTGACTTCGAAGTCGATGACCGGCTCGGCGCCGAACACGCCCGCGGCGGGCTCGCCCACCTTCAGGCTGTCATCCAGCTCCAGAATGCCGTCGCTCTCGTCGGCCAGCTCCAGCTCGGCGCCCGAGCACAGCATGCCGTTCGAGACCACGCCGCGCACCGGCTTCTCGACCAGGGTCACGCCCAGGCCCGGCACATAGGCGCCGATCGGGGCATAGATGGTGGTCAGGCCCGCGCGCGCGTTCGGGGCGCCGCAGACGATTTCCTTCATCCCGTCGACGGTCTCGACCTGACAGACCTGCAGGCGGTCGGCGTTGGGATGGCGCTCGGCCGAGATGATCTTGGCGACCGTGAAGGGGGCGAGGGCCGCGATCGGGTCGTGGACGTCCTCGACCTCGAGGCCGGCCATGGTCATGGCCTCGGCCACGGCGGCGGCGTCCGCCTCCGTGTCCAGATGGTCCTTCAGCCAGGAGAGGGTGAACTTCACGAAGCGGTCCCGGGGATCTGGTCGGTCAGGTTCGACACGCCCGCCTGCAGTTGCTCCAGCAGCTCCGGCGAACCAGTGTAGCCGACCTGGGCGAAGCGGCAGCGCACGAAGGTGCAGTTCGACATGCCGATCACGCCCGCCATCTTCTCGCCCATCGGCGTGAAGAGCAGGTTCCGCGTGTCGGTGGTCGTGCCCATGGCGCAGGAATCGAAGGTGGTGCCGTTCATCACGGCGATCACGCCCGGTCCCTCGATCAGGCAGTCCGTGAAGGTCTTGCCCTCAATGGCCATCTTGCCGGCGTTCCAGTGCTGGACCGCCATGGCGGGCAGCCAGATGGCTTCCTTCTCGAAGCGGTCGCGGCCGACCCAGTCCTGGCGGGTCTGGCTGTCGAGGGGCTGAGTCACGGGGATGTCGGTCATGGTCGTCTCTTCAATCGAAATCAGCTGAGGCCGCTGGCCGGGTTCGGCGCGGCGAAGGCGGAGAAGCCGTAGTGGGCCAGCCACCGGGTATCGGCCTCGAACATGGGGCGCAGGTCCGAGATGCCGTACTTCAGCATCGCCAGACGATCGACGCCCATGCCGAAGGCGAAGCCCTGATATTCGTCCGGATCGATGCCGCAGTTGCGTAGCACATTGGGGTGCACCATCCCGCAGCCGAGGATCTCCATCCAGCTGTCGCCGGTGTTCAGCTTCAGCTCGCCGCCCGAGCGGTCGCAACGGATGTCCATCTCCGCCGACGGCTCGGTGAAGGGGAAGTGGTGTGGGCGGAAGCGGGCGTCGACGCCGTCCAGCTCGAAGAACCGGGCGACGAAGGTCTCCAGGGTCCACTTCAGGTGGCCCATGTGGATGCCCTTGTCGATCACCAGACCTTCGACCTGATGGAACATCGGGGTGTGGGTGGCGTCCGAGTCCTTCCGGAAGGTCCGGCCGGGCGCAATGATCCGGATCGGCGGCTTCTGGCTCATCATGGTCCGCACCTGCACCGGGCTGGTGTGGGTGCGCAGGACCTTGCGCTCGCCCGTTTCCGGGTCGGGCTTGAGGAAGAAGGTGTCGTGCATCTCCCGCGCCGGGTGCTTGGGCGGGAAGTTCAGGGCCGTGAAGTTGTGGAAGTCGTCCTCGACGTCCGGACCCTCGGCGACCGCGAAGCCCATGTCGGCGAAGATGGCGATCATCTCGTCCATCACCTGCATGGTCGGGTGCACGCTGCCGGCGCGGCGCGGGCGCGGCGGCAGGGTCAGATCGACGTGCTCGGCCTTCAGCCGGGCGTCCAGTTCGGCGGCCTCCAGCTCAGCCTTGCGGGCCGCCAGGGCGGATTGCACGCGGTCGCGCAGGCCGTTGATCTTCGGGCCTTGCTCGCGGCGTTCGTCAGGGCTCATCGCGCCCATGCCTTTGAGCAGGCCGGAGATGGAGCCGGACTTGCCGAGCGCGGCGACGCGGATGTCTTCGACCGCCGCGGCGGTCTCCGCCGAGCCGATGGCGTTGATCAGGTCGAGTTCGAGTTGGGCGAGATCGGTCATGTCCCGCAGCATCTAGCGGGCGCGGGGCCTTTCGTCACCCCGCCCCGCCTGTTCATGCCGCCCGCTACTGCTGGTTCGCGGGATTATTCGTCTGGAGGAACCGCAGGGTCTCGGCCAGCATCCGCTGACGGGTGTCCGTGCGCGACAGCCAGTGATCCTCGCCTTCCAGTTCGATGAACTCGAAGGGCTTGTTGGCGCGCCGGAGGGCGTCGGCCATCAGGCGGCTTTGCACGATCGGCACCACTGAGTCGTCCTTGCCGTGGATCAGCAGGATCGGAGCGTCGGCCTGGGCCGCCAGGCGGGCGGGCGAACGTTCGTCCAGCGACCGGTCGCCCAGCCGCTCGGCGCCCATGAACCGGTTCCAGTAGCGGGTGGTGACGTTCTCGCGCCGGGCCCCTCGGGAGGCCTCGTCATCGACCATGGCCCGAAGGTCGGACACGCCCGCCACCGACACCGCGCAGCGATAGACGCCCCGGTCCAGCGTCGCGCCCGCCAGAGCCGCGTAGCCGCCGTAGCTGGCGCCCACGATGCACACCTTGGCCGGATCAATGACGCCTTCACCGGTCAACCAGCGCACGCCGTCGGACAGGTCGGTCTGCATCTTGCGGCCCCACTCGCCGTAGCCGGCCTCCATGAAGGCGTCGCCGTAACCGGTCGAGCCCCGGAAATTGGCCTGCAGCACCGCATAGCCTCGTGACGCCAGAGCCTGGGACCACCAGTCGAAGCCGCGGCTGTCATGCGAGGCCGGACCGCCGTGCGCCAGAACGACCAGCGGCAGGCCGCGCGGGTTCTCCACCCCCGGCGGGGTGGTCAGGAAGCCACGGATCTCCAGGCCATCGGCGGCTGCGTAGCTGATGGCGCGGACCGGCGCGACCTGGGCAGGGGTGACCGCCGCATAGGCGCCGCCCGCCGAGATCACGGTTCCCGCATCCAGATCGACGATGCTGTACGAGCCGGAATCCGCGCCGGTGTCGGTGAACACCACCGCCTTGCGCAGATCGTCGCTCCAGCTGACCAGAGCCGGTGATCGACCGGTGAAGGCGCGTTGCACATTGTCGGCCAGCGCGCGGGCCGCCGGATCCACGAAGCCGTAGACCCGGCCTTCGCCCGTGGAGCCCCTGGCCCCGATCAGGCGGTGGGTCACGGGATGGAAGACCAGAGCGTCCGCCGGGAACTCGAACCGGATCGGCCGCCACGCGCCCGTGGCCAGGTTCACATCGAAATATTCGGCGTCTTCCCGCCCGGGCTGGCTCAGGTCAGGGCGGTCAGCGGCAACGATGACGCTGTCGCCGTTGATGCCAAGACCGATCAGGGACGGGCGGTCGATCGGTGCAGGGGTCTCCCAGACCTTCCGGAAGCCGCCGCCCTGCCGCAGATGCAGGCTCCACATCTGGGAGCGCGGATCATATTCGGCGCGGGCGACCGACCGGCCGGTGGGATCGAGAAGATAGTCCGAGACATTGCGGCCCATCACTTCCGCCAGTGATCCGCGCCCGGTGCGCAGGTCGATGCGGAAAAGGTCCAGACGCTCAGGGTTCTCGAAGGCGTAGGCGCGCACGAGGATCTGAGGGTCCGCGCCCTGGACCAGTTCGGCGGGGCTAAACAGCACCGGGAAGACCCCACGGGTGTCCTTCAACACCTCGATGATCCTGTTGCGTGACGTGTCGTAGATCTGGCTGGTGAAGAACTCGCCGCGGACGATGCCCCACTGCGGGATGTCCTCGGTCTTGGAGGTGGTCATCAGGACCCGGGTCTCGTCGATCCATTCCATATCCCGGACCTTGGCCGAGCCGACGCCGGCGCCGCCGACCTGCTCCCGGGTCGCGAGGTCGAGCAGGACCAGGGTGCGCTCCTCGCCGGAGACGGTGATGAAGGCGAGGCGTTGGCCCGAGGGCGACAGGGTCACCATCTCGAGGGAGGGCAGCGCTCCGTAGGCCGCCAGCGGCGCTGGAGCCGACGCGTTCTGGGCGCTCGCCATGGACGGGACCGTTCCGCCGGCGACTGTCGCGGCCAGAAGGATGGCGGCCAGACCGGCACCTTGCATCAGACGTTTCATGTAATCCCCCTCGATCACTGGGGGATTAGTCACCGGGCGCGGGCCAATCTTCAAGTGGTTTAAGCCCCGGGTCGCAGCTTTCGCGCGTCCCGCGTTCGGCCTACAGCGCGGCGTAGGCGTCCGTGATCCACTTCGGCGGTTCCGGCTCCCAGCGGATCGGACGGCCGTCGGTCGAGGTCCAGCGATGGAGCCACGAGATCCCGGCGGCGCGCACATAGTCGTCTGCATGGGCGTAGATCGGGTCCTGCAGGGCCTCGCCCAGCGACACGAAGCGATAGCCGCGCGCCAGATACAGGGCGTGGATCTGCGGATACCAATCCTGGTTCAGACTGTTGGCGTGCAGCAGCAGCACCTGCGCCGGCTCGCGCCCGCCCGTCAGTTCGGCGCTGTAGGGCTCGAAATGGTTCAGCACCGTGGTCATGTGAGCCACATAGGCCTCGCCGATGCGGGTCTTCAGCGCCTCGTCTCCGGCGGCCTCGGCCTGTCGATAGACGGCGGCGAACATCCAGTCGTTGTTGTCGATGGTCACCGGGGCGACGTCATAGCCGCGCTCGGCCAGACCGGCGGCCATGGCGGCCTTCTTCTCGGGGGTGTCGCCGGTGAACAGATAGGGGTGTCGGAACCAGTGCAGCCGCTGTCCTCGCGCCTTCAGCACCTGCCGGGTGATCACCGCGCCCTGATCGGCGTCGGCCAGCCAAGCCTCGGCGGTCGTCCGATGCACGTTGATGTGGCTGAAGGTGTGGTTGCCCAGCTCCAGCCCCGCGTCCAGCCAGACGTTCAGGATGCGCGGCAGCAGGTCCGCCCGCTGCGCTTCACAGACCTTGCCTTCGTTGACGAAGACGGCCGCCCTGGTGTCCAGCGGGCGCAGCATGTCCACGAACCGGGTGGTCAGGGCCATGGAGGCTTCGGGATCGCACAGGATGGCGTCCGCCGCCTGATAGGGCAGGTCGTCGAAGGTGACGGCGACGGCCCTCTGCTGGGCCATTGCGGGGGCCGCGAAGAGAGCGAGGACGGCGAAGGTGCTAAACAGGGCGCGGATCATGCGCCGACCCTAGCTGTAGATCGCGCAGACGAAAACGCCCGCCCCGGACGAACCAGAGCGGGCGTATTTCAATCGGTCAGATCAGAAGGGCTTAGGCGGCCTTCAGAGCGTCACGGACCTTGTCGGCGATCGCCTTGAAGGCGGTTTCGTCGGCGGCCATGGCAGCCAGGACCTTGCGGTCCAGTTCGATGCCGGCTTCGCCGAGACCGTGGATGAACTGCGAGTAGGTGAAGCCTTCGATGCGGGCCGCGGCGTTGATGCGCTGGATCCACAGGGCGCGGAAGTTGCGCTTCTTGGTGCGGCGGTCGCGGTAGGCGTACTGGCCGGCGCGATCCACGGCGGCCTTGGCGGTGCGGATGGTGTTCTTGCGGCGGCCGTAGAAGCCCTTGGCCTGCTTCAGAACCTTCTTGTGCTTGGCGTGGGACGTAACGCCCCGGGTAACGCGAGCCATGATGTTTCTCTTTTTCGGTGGCCCCTATCGCGCGCCGCCCAATCTCTCCTGGAGGGGCGGCTTGCTGCTTGAGGGGCTCAGTTCAAATTCAGATGCGTGGGATGATCAGTCTGCTGCGTGCGCCGATCAGGCGTACGGCATGTAGGACTTGATCTTCTTGGCGTCGGCGTCGGCCATGACCGAAGTGCCGCGGTTTTGGCGGATGTACTTCGAGTTGTGGCTGATCAGGCGGTGGCGCTTACCGGCGACGCCGGCCTTGACCTTGCCCGTGGCGGTGAATTTGAAGCGCTTCTTGGCGCCCGACTTCGTCTTCAGCTTCGGCATTTTCACTCTCTCATTTTGAGTGGGCTACCGCCTGTCGACTGCTTGAGCCGGCGGGTGGTGACCCTGATTAAGAACCGCCCAGGCATGCCTGTTCGCCCGGCGGTTCGGTACGCGAAGGCGCGGCTTCTAGTCGAAGCGGGCGCGTGAGTCCAGCGTCAGGCCGGATTTCCTGTCGCCGCGTCGGCCTGGGTCCGGCGCCAGACACGCCCGGCGTTGATCGCCATGATCGCCGCCGGGACAGTCAGGGCCGCGCCTATCAGGAAGGGCCAGTCGTGGCCGACGCTCGAGAACAGGGCGCCCGCCGCCATCGGGCCGAAGATACGGGCGATGGAGCCCGAGGCCATGTTCAGGCCCAGCATCGCGCCCTGCCGATCGGGCGGGGTCGAACGGCTGATCAGGGCCGAGACATTGGGCATGGCCATCGACATTCCGCAGGCCCCTACCGCCATGATGATCGGAATGATCCAGCCCTGCAGGATGGGCAGGCTCCAGCTTCCGATGTTCAGCGAGGTGGTGGGGAACCAGTCGACCGGCGCCACGACCTGCGCCACCAGCGAGGCCCCGAACAGCAGCATGCCGGTGGCCAGCACCGGCGCCTCGCCGAACCGCCTGGCCAGCCGTCCGGCGAAGAAGCCCTGGTTCAGTGTCGAGACGATGCCCACGATCATGAAGCTGAGGCCCACTTCCCTGGCGCCCCAGCTGTAGCGGTCCTCGGCCCACAAACCGAACACGCTCTCCATCGCCGAGAAGCCGGCCATGTAGATCAGGGTCACGATCAGGACGCGCGAGACGACCGGATTGGCGCGGGCGTCATGCAGGCCGGACAGGAAGGGGGCGCGAGGCGCGGCGGGATCAGCCTTGGCGCGGCTCTCGCGCAGGAAGATCACCACCCCGACGGCGGCCAGGGCGGCCAGGCCGGAGGCCAGGAAGATGGGCAGCTGGAAGCCGATGTGGCCCAACTGGGGCTGGGTCACCAGCCCGCCCAGGCCGGGCCCGACGATGAAGCCCAGGCCGAAGGCGGCGCCGATCAGGCCCATCCGCCCGGCGCGTTGTTCGGGCGGGGTCACGTCGGCCACATAGCCCTGAACCGTCGAGATATTGCCCGCGCCCAGACCGGTGAACAGGCGGATGGCGATGGCCAGCCAGATGTTCGGCACGAAGGCCAGAGCCAGATAGCCCACGGCATTGGCGACCAGGGTGACCAGAAGCACCGGCTTGCGTCCGATCCGGTCCGACAGGCGCCCCCAGAACGGCTCGGCGAAGAACTGGCCCAGCGAATAGGCCGAGAACATCAGGGTGATCTGCCAGGCCTCGGCGTTCAGGCTCTGGGCGAAGAAGGGCAGCAGCGGCACGACCAGGCCGAACCCAACCAGATTGATGAACACCACGGCGAACAGCACGGCCAGCGCGGGGGCCTGGGGACGCAGGGCGGAGGTGTCCGTCATGGGGTGTCTTTCGGAGGCTCTGACCTTCGGCCTCTAAAGCAAAACGCCCCGGTCGTCTCCGACCGGGGCGCTTCGATATCGGATCGATCCGACGCCTATTTCGGCGCCAGGATCATGATCATCTGGCGGCCTTCCATACGCGGGGCGTATTCGACCTTGGCCACTTCGTCGAAGTCGGCCTGGACCTTGTTGAGCAGCTTCATGCCCAGTTCCGGGTGCGCCATTTCACGACCGCGGAAGCGCAGGGTGACCTTCACCTTGTCGCCCTCGTCGAAGAAGCGGTGCATGGCCTTGGCCTTCACCTCATAGTCGTGGGTGTCGATGTTCGGACGGAGCTTGATCTCTTTCAGCTCGACGATCTTCTGGCGCTTGCGCGCCTCCGCTTTCTTCTTCTGCTCCTGGAAGCGATGCTTGCCGTAATCCAGGATCTTGCAGACCGGGGCGTCGGCGTTGGCGACGATCTGGACCAGATCCAGACCCGCCTCCTCGGCGGCCTCCAGCGCGGCCGACAGCGGCATCACACCCTGCTTTTCGCCGTTCTGGTCAATGAGCAGAACGCGGGTGGCGCGGATTTCCTGGTTGATAGGCGGCCCGTCTTTCACGGGCGGCGTTTGCATCGGACGGCGAATGGGCGTCGTTTCCTTATGTGGTCGAAGACGTTCGTTATTCTGACAAGACGAAGCGCGCGATAAATCGCGGCGTTCCCCTCGGGTGGGCCTATATGAGCCTCAAACCCCGTATTTTCAAGGCGTGACGGGCTTCGGCGCCGCGATGAAGTCGGCGTGTAGCGCCAGTACCGCAGCGTAGACATGCTCGACCGTCAGGTCCTCGATCGGGGCGAACTGGCCACGGGTCTCGTTCGAGGCCACAGTGCGGGTCTTCGGGCCCCAGGGGCCGTACAGCCACCACTCGGTCGGGCCGAACAGGCCCAGCGTCGGCCCACCCAGAGCCGCCGAGACGTGCATCAGCCCGGAATCGTTGCCGACGAATAGATCGGCCCGGTCGATGGCGGCGGCCGAGGCCAGGATGTCGCCCTTGCCGACGAAGTCGATGCCGCGCTCGCCCGCCGCTTCCAGCGCCGGGGTCGCGGGCGGACGGTCGCCCGGCCCGCCCACGGGCATGAAACGCCAGCCGTCGAAGCGCGGATCGGCCCTCAGCTTCTCGACCAGCGCGCCCCAGCGGTCGGCGGGCCAGCTTTTGCCCGGCTGGTGGGCGATGGGGGCCAGGGCGATAATCGGGCCGGGCCCGGCACCGCCGGCCAGCTGCGGATCGATCACGGCAGCGGCTTCACGCCGGGCCTGATCGTCCAGCCATATTTCCGGATGCAGCGGCGTCTCCGAGCCCATCAGGCGCGACACCATCTCGACCTTGCGCAGGCCGGTCTCCCACGAGCGGTTGTAGACCACCCGCCGCCTGGCCGGGATCAGGTAGGACAGGGCCGAGCCGCGAATGTCGATGACCAGGTCCCAGCGCGTGCCGACCACCTGTTTCCAGAGGCCGAACCAGTGTCCGGCCATCTTCTTCTTGTCGAGGATGATGGTCCGCTCCACGCCGGGCGCATCGCGGAAGAAGGGGGCGGGCGGACGACCGCAGGCGACGGTGATTTTCGCGCCGGGAAGCTGACGACTGATCTCGCGGATCACCCCCGAGGAGATGACGCAGTCGCCGATCCGGTTGGAGGTGACGAACAGGACCTTGGGTTCGGACACGCTTTTGGGCCTTCGCTTGAACAGTCAGGGTTCGCTATCAGTCCCCGAACGTTTTCGCGAGAGGAACCGCCATGGACGATGTGGAACGCCTGAACCGCCCGGACGGCGAGATCCTGGCCCTCAAGCGGGTTTCAGGGACCGGTCCGACCGTCATCTGGATCGGCGGCTTCCGCTCGGACATGGAAGGGACCAAGGCGCTGGCGCTCGACGCCGCCGCGCGCGAGCGGGGCTGGAACTACGTCCGCTACGACCATTTCGCCCACGGCGTCTCATCGGGCGACTGGCGTCAGGCCACCATCGGCCGCTGGCGCGAGGACGCCGTCGCCCTGATCGACAGAATTGAGGGGCCGGTCATTCCGGTCGGCTCGTCCATGGGCGGCTGGGTGGCCCTGCTGGCCGCCGTGGCCCGGCCCGAACGGATGGCCGGAGTGGTGCTGGTCAATCCGGCGCAGGACTTCACCGAGCGGCTGATGTGGCCGAGTCTGGCCGACCATATACGGCAGGCCATCCTGCGCGATGGCGAGGCCCTCATCACCGAAGAGGGGCTGGGCGACTATGTCCTGACCCATCGTATGTTCGAGGAGGCCCGGGACTGGCTGTTGCTGGATGGCGTCATCCCGATCACCGCGCCCGTCCATATCCTGCAGGGGCGTAAGGACGATGTCGTGCCGTGGCGTCATCAGATCGAGCTGACCGAACGGCTTCAGGGCGGTGATGTGACGCTGGACCTGATCGTCGATGGGGATCATCGTCTGTCCACGCCCGCCGATCTTGATCGTCTGGTCGAGGCGGTCGAGCGGAACCGGGGTCAGGTCGCGACATTGTCCTGACCAGAGGAGAACGCCATGCGCACCCTGATTGTCTTCACCCCGATCCTGCTGGGGCTGGCTCTGTCGTCCTGTGCGACGGCCGGGACCGACACCTATGTCTCCGACGTCCAACGGTTGTCCGACGACTGCCGGGCGCGGGGCGGCATCCTGGCCCCGACCGGTAATCAGTCGGGCCGGGCGGCGACCGACAATGTCTGTGAAATTCGCGGCGCGACCGGCCGCGCCCCCAGCGGAGCGAACTGAGCCATGCGCATCCTGATCTTGACCGGCGTCGCCGCCCTGACCCTCTCCGCCTGCGCGTCCACCGGTGAACGCTCAGGCAGGTTCGGAGACACGACCGCCGAGCTGTCGGCGAAATGTCGGGAACGCGGCGGGATCCTGGTTCCGACCGGGCGACCGTCAACCGGCCGCCCTGAAGCGGACTACGCCTGCCAGCTCAACGGCGGCTCGCGTATTCCTTCGCCCGCTAGAGAAGCGCGGTAATCGCCTTCCGCGCGGCTTCGCCAAGGTCGGCGCGCTTCAGCGCCAAGGCGACGTTGGCGCGCAGCAGGCCGATCTTGTCGCCGCAGTCGTGGGTCACGCCCGCATACTCCACCGCCGTGAACGACTGGTCGGCCATCAGCCGGGCCATGCCGTCGGTCAGCTGGATCTCGCCGCCCGCGCCGCGTTCCTGCGTCTCGAGGATGTCGAAAATCTCCGGCTGCAGGATGTAGCGGCCCGAGATCGACAGGTTCGACGGAGCCGTGCCCTGGGCCGGCTTCTCGACCATGCCCCGCATATGGATGCGATTGCCCTGGCGACCGTCCGGATCGACGATGCCGTATTTGTGGGTCTCGCTCTCCGGCACCTGCTCTACGCCGATGACGTTGCCGCCGACCTCGGCGTAGACGTCGGCGAGCTGTTTCAGAGCGCCCGGCTGACCGTCTACGATCACGTCCGGCAGGATCACCGCGAACGGCTCGTCGCCGATGATGTCGCGGGCGCACCAGACAGCGTGGCCGAGGCCCTTGGGCTGCATCTGGCGGGTGAAGCTCATCTCGCCGGCGCTGGCCAGTTCGGCGTTCATCATCGCCAGAATCTCGGTCTTGCCCTTGGCCGCCAGCTGGGCCTCCAACTCGATCTGGTGGTCGAAATAGTCCTCGATGGCGCCTTTCGAGCGGCCGGTGACGAAGACGATGTGCTCGATGCCGGCCTCGCGGGCCTCTTCGACGATGTAGCTCAGGATCGGCCGGTCAACGACGTTCAGCAGTTCCTTGGGCGTGGTCTTGGTGCCGGGCAGAACGCGGGTGCCGAGGCCTGCGACGGGCAGCACGGCCTTGCGCAGGCGGCGGGTCTGGGTGGTCATGAACAGTCCTGATCAGAAGGGTCGGGGACCCTAACGCATTTCGAGAAGGAAGCGATCACTCGACGGTGACCGACTTCGCCAGATTGCGCGGCTGGTCCACATCGGTGCCCTTCTGGACGGCCGTATAATAGGCCAGCAGTTGCACCGGGATGGCGTAGATCAACGGCGCGATCAGCGAGTGACACTCGGGCGCATCGACCCGGCGGATGCCCGCGCCGTGGGGATCGGGGGCGGTCTTCGGGGCGATCATGATCACCGGGCCGCCGCGCGCGGCCACTTCCTGCAGGTTGGACGCGGTCTTTTCGAACACCTCGTCCAGCGGAGCCAGGGCCACGATGGGGGTCTTCTCGTCCACCAGGGCGATCGGGCCGTGCTTCAGCTCGCCGGCGGCATAGCCCTCGGCGTGGATGTAGCTGATCTCCTTCAGCTTCAGCGCGCCTTCCATGGCCAGCGGGAACATCGAGCCCCGGCCCAGGAACAGCACGTCGGTGGCCTTCGACAGGTCCAGGGCGACGGCCTTCAGGTCGGCCTCCATGCTCATCGCCTCGGCGATCAGGCGCGGGGCCTCGAATAGGGCCTTGACCAGTTCGGCCTCGGTGGCCGGATCGATGCGGCCGCGCTGGACGCCCGCCGAGACGGCCAGCGCCAGCAGGGCGGCGACCTGGGCGGTGAAGGCCTTGGTCGAGGCCACGCCGATTTCCGGTCCGGCATGGGTCGGCCACAGGGTCTCGGCCTCGCGCGCCATCGACGACGAATGGACATTGACCAGAGCTGCGGTCTTCAGCCCCTGCCCCTTGCACCAGGTCAGGCTGGCCAGGGTGTCGGCGGTCTCGCCCGACTGGCTGACGGCGACGGCCAGCGTGCCCTTGGTCAGGGCCGGGTGGCGATAGCGGAACTCCGAGGCGATCTCGACGTCGCAGGGCAGGCCCGCCAGCTTCTCGAACGCATAGCGGCCGATCTGGCCCGCGTAGAAGGCGGTGCCGCAGGCGACGATCTGCACCCGGTCGATGGCGGCGAAGTCTATCTCGTTGGCCTTGGCCTTGCCGTTCACGAAGTCGAGGTAGTGGCTCAGGGTGTGCTGGACGCTGTCCGGCTGCTCATGGATCTCCTTCTCCATGAAGTGCCGGTACTCGCCCTTCTCGACCAGGGCCGATGAGGCCGAGACCTGCACCACCGGGCGGTCCGCCGGGGCGCCCGAGGCGTCGAACATGCGCGCCCCGTCCCGGTCGATGGCGACGAAATCGCCCTCCTCCAGATAGCTGATCTTGGTCGTGAACGGGCCGACGGCCAGGGCGTCGGAGCCCAGATACATCTCGCCGTCGCCCCAGCCGACCACCAGCGGACTGCCGCGGCGGGCGCCCAGGATCAGGCCGTCCTCGCCCTCGATCAGCACCGCCAGCGCATAGGCGCCGGTCAGCCGGTCCAGCACGCGCTTGAAGGCGACCAGCGGGTCATTGGTCTTGGCCAGTTCGCTGTCCAGCAGGTGGGCGACCACCTCGGTGTCGGTCTGGCTCTCGAAGGCGTGCCCCTCGGCGACCAGTTCGGCCTTCAGCTCGGCGAAGTTCTCGATGATGCCGTTGTGGACCAGCGTCACCCGGCCCGCCTTGTGCGGGTGGGCGTTGGCGGTTGTCGGCGCGCCGTGAGTGGCCCAGCGGGTGTGGCCGATGCCGATGGTGGCGTCCAGCGGATCGGCGGCCAGCACGGCCTCCAGCTCGCGAATCTTGCCCTTGGCGCGGCGCCGTTCGATCTTGCCGTCGACCAGCGCGGCCACCCCGGCGGAGTCATAGCCCCGGTATTCCAGCCGCTTCAGACTGTCGATCAGACGGGGAACCGCCGGGCCGACGCCCGTCACGCCAATGATGCCGCACATGAAGAGAACCCTCGGAGAAATCGGAATTCCGCGCTTTGCACCTCGGCGCGGGAGGGTCTAAGCCGACCCTGACTGTCAGCGCCGATGTAGGCGACGACGATGTGGATTTGCACCTGAAAAGCGGTTTCGCAAGGTTACGTGCGCCGCCGAGCAAGGAAGACTGGACTTTGGCTGAACGACGCTACTTCGGCACCGACGGCATTCGCGGCCGCGCCAACACCCATCCGATGACGCCCGAAGTGGCGCTGCGCGTGGGTCTGGCGGCGGGGCGGATGTTCATGTCGTCGGACGACCGCCGCCATCTGGTGGTCATCGGCAAGGACACCCGCCTGTCGGGCTATATGATCGAACCGGCGCTGGTGGCGGGCTTCTCCTCGGCGGGGATGGACGTGCGCACCTTCGGCCCCCTGCCGACGCCGGGCGTGGCCATGATGACCCGCTCCATGCGCGCCGACATCGGGGTGATGATCTCGGCCTCGCACAACGCCTTCCTCGACAACGGCATCAAGCTGTTCGGCCCCGACGGTTACAAGCTGTCCGACGAGGTCGAGCTGAAGATCGAGTCGATGATGGACGAGGATCTGGGCGCCGGCCTGGCCCCCGCCGACCGCATCGGCCGCGTGAAACGCATCGACGACAGTCAGGCCCGCTATGTCGAGATCGCCAAGGCCAGCTTCCCCAAGGGGCTGACGCTCAAGGGTCTGCGCATCGCCGTCGATTGCGCCAACGGCGCCGGCTACAAGGTCGCCCCGACCACCCTCTATGAGCTCGGCGCCGATGTGATCGCCGTGGGGGTCGAGCCCAATGGCCTGAACATTAACGAGAACTGCGGCTCCACCCACCCCCGGACCCTGGTCGACGCGGTACGCACCCACCGCGCCGACATCGGCATCGCGCTGGATGGGGACGCGGACCGCGTCATCATCTGCGACGAGAAGGGCCAGATCGTCGACGGCGACCAGATCATGGCGCTGGTCGCGCTGGACTGGGCCCGTCGCGGTCTGCTGACCGGCGGCGGCCTGGTCGCCACCGTCATGTCCAACCTGGGTCTGGAACGCGCCCTGGTGGCTGAGGGCCTGACTCTGGAGCGCACCAAGGTCGGCGACCGCTACGTCATGGAGCGGATGCGCGAGGGCGGCTTCAACGTCGGCGGCGAGCAGTCGGGCCACATCATCCTGCATGACCACGCCACCACCGGCGACGGCCTGATGTCGGCGCTTCAGGTGCTGGCCGTCCTGGTCGAGAGCGGCCGTCCGATGAGCGAACTCGCCCGTCAGTTCGAGCCGGTCCCGCAACTGCTCGAGAACGTCCGCTTCACCGGCGGCAAGCCGCTGGAGGACGCGACCGTCAAGGCCGCCATCGCCGACGCCGAGGCCCGCCTGAAGGGGCAGGGCCGCCTGCTGGTCCGCCCCTCGGGCACCGAGAAACTGATCCGCGTCATGGCCGAAGGCGACGACGAGGCTCTGGTCAAGGCGGTCGTCGCCGATGTCTCGGCGGCGGTGAAGGCGGCGGGTTAAGACCGCACCGGCTCCACCGTCAGCACCGTCGCATCCGGCGCGCCGACCTCGCCGCCGGGGCAGGGGCGGGGGTTGAAGGACAGGTCGTTGCAGATGCGGATTTCGCGCAGTCGAACCCGGTCGCTGGTGGCGATATAGACGCTGTCGCGCGGCAGGCCCGGGTTGGCGGCCGCGAAGGCGTCGCGCAGCTGTCCGGCGGTCATCCCCTCGCGCGGCGTGGGCCGGGCCAGCTTGTCGTACATGGTCGCCGACTGGGCGAAATAGGCCTCGGGCGTGTCCCAGCCGCAGACGCCGTGCGCCGCCCACTCATGCTGAACCAGATCGACCGACGGCGTCCGGCACAGCTCCGCCCGGATGGTGGCGTCCGACACCCGCGTCGCCGCCCGGCAGAAGCGCGGATAGGGCCGCCCGTCCGAGTTCGGCCACAGCCCGTGCAGGGTCCAGCCGAACTTGTTCGGCCCGGAACAGGCCATGTCGCCCTGACCATCACCGCCCGCGCGGCAGGTCTCGGGCATCCAGGTCACCGCCAGCATGTGGAACAGGATCGGCCGGTCGGCGACCACCTCGTCCGGTCGCACGGTCTCCAGATGCGGCGCGGGCAGGCTGGTCGGCAGGATGCAGCTCTCGACCGCCATCGAAGTCGCGGTCGGCGTCGTCGCGACCGGCAAGTCACAGCTGGTCAGGGCCAGCAGGGGCAGGAGGGCGATCAGGCGTTTCATGCGGGCGTTTCCGTCAGCGTCTTCACCACATCCTCGATCCGTTTGCGGATGTCGGGCACGGCGATGGTTTCCCAGAAGGCGGCGCGGGCGGGCGGGCCCAGCACCAGCAGGCGCGGGTCCGGCGTCCCGTCCGCGCCCAGCACCCGCCCCTGTCCGTCCAGATCCAGCCCCAGCTTCAGCGCGTCCAGCCGCGCCCGGCCCGAGGCCAGCAGCGGCCCGGTCAGGGCGTCCTTGGCCGGATCATGCCCCGGTCCGGTGCAGTCGATCAGCCAGCGCGCCGTCAGCGGCGGCTGGGCCGGACCGCTGCGGGGCTTGAAGGTCAGGGTCACACCCTCGGCGTCCTGCTCGATCCGCGACACCCGTCCGGCGGTGACGGTCAGACGGCCCGCTGTCGTCAGCGCAGTCAGGGCGGCGGCGATGCTGTCGGCGATGCGGTGGCGGTGCACGTCCCACCAGGGGCGTAGGTGGCGCACCAGTCGCGCCCGGGTCGGGGTGTCGGCGTCGCGCCAAGCCTCGGCGGTGATCGGGCGCAGCCCCTCCATCACCCCGCGCCAGTTTCCGCTGTCCGACAGCCTGCGGGCCTCGTGCAGCCGCTTCGACGGGGTCTCGTGCAGCAGGGCGTCCGTGGGCGGAACCGGCGTATCGGGGCGGGCCTCGTGACCGCGCGGGGTCAGGCCCCGGCGCGACAGAGTCCTGGCCACGCCGCGCCAGCCGCGCGCCTCCAGCCACAGGACCATGTCGACCATGGTCAGGCCGGTGCCGACCACGATCACATCGTCGGTCTCGCCGATCCGGTCCAGCGCGCCGGGCGCCCAACCGTCCACGATCACCCGATCTTCCGCCGCGCCCGGAGCCGCCGTCTTCGGGGCAGGATTGCCGGTGGCCAGAACCACGGCGTCGCCAGTGATCGCCTGACCGTCCGCCAGCCGCACGGTGGTCCCCTCCACCGCCGCCGCCTCGCCGACGAGGCGGATGATCAGTCCCGGATGGGCCGCGTCCACGGCCTCGAGCCGGTCCTGCACATAGCGACCGTACCACTGCCGGGGCGCGAAACTCTCGGGATCGGCCTGCGTGGGATGATGGGCCTTCAGCCAGTCCACGAAGTCGTCAGGCCGCCCCTCGATAGCCGTCATCCGGTTGGCCCGCACGTTCAGCAGGTGGCCGTCGAAGGGCGTGGAATAGGCGACGCCCAGCCCGAACTGGCCGTTCCGGTCGATGATGGTCGAGGCGATTCCGCTCTCAGCCAGCCGGGCGGCCAGCATGGCGCCGGAATAGCCTCCGCCCACGATCACGACACGCTGGATGGTCCCCGTCACGACGCCTCCCGTTTTGATCGGGTTCTGGACCGCGCCGGGAAGGGGTTCAACCCCGGATCAGTCCGCCGGGCAGGCGTAGGCCTCGCGATAGGGCTTGTCGAAGCAGCCCTGCAGGCGCCGCAGGGCGCGGGCGTTGATCTGGTTGCGCATCCCCTCCTGCGCCGACAGGGCCGTCACCGCGGCGTCCATGGCGGGCCGGTCCTTGGTCAGGAAGGCGTGGGTGCCCAGGACGTAGGTGTTCCAGTCGAAATTGTCGGGCGTCATTTCCTCGCGCCGGATGGTGGTGGCCATCACCCGCGCCGCCTCGAGCTCCGCGCCAGACGAGGCGAGGTACTGGCCCAGATGCCAGCTGACGACCTGCCGCTGGCGTTCGGTCAGTTCCGGTCCGTGGAGCAGATAGTCCTCGCTGACCCGCGCCGCCTCGACGTAGCACTCGCGTTCGCCCAGCTTGCGCGCCGTCCACGGGTTCACGCCCGCCTGATCGAAGGATTCGAAGCTCAGGGTCCGGTTGGCCGCCAGATGGTCAGGCGTCAGGGCGCAGCCGAGGGCGGCGTCGGGCGAGGCGGCTTGCAGGGCGAGGGCGGTCACGAGGGCGGCGAGCATGGTCAGCGACTCCGTTACGGTGAAGCTTCACGATGCCCGCGCCATTGTGTCGGAATCAGGCCCGGCGGCGGGGCTCAGATTTCCTGGTTATACGCGCCGATCTCTTCGTACTTCGCCAGGCGCGGTTTCACTTCCTCGCGGAACAGGGCGCGCATGTCGTCTTCCGACCGCATGCTCTCGACCACGACCACCAGCTCCGGCTTGTTGGACGAGGCGCGGACCAGAACCCAGCTGCCGTCCTCCAGGTGCACCCGCACGCCGTTGACGGTGATGGCCTCCACGATCTTGCGGCCCAGAATCTCGCCGCCCGCGTCGGCCAGGGCCTGATACTCGGCCACGATCCGCTCCAGCACATCGTACTTCAGCTCGTCGTCGCAGTGCGGACTCATCGTCAGCGACGTCCACGCATCCGGCAGGGCGGTCTTCAGTTCGCTGAGGCTCTTGCCCGGATTGCGGTCCAGCATGGCCAGGACGGCGCCGGCGGCCACAATGCCGTCGTCATAGCCGTGGCCCAGCGGGGCGTTGAAGAAGAAGTGGCCCGACTTCTCGAAGCCCGCCAGCGCGCCCAGCTCGGCCGTCTTGCGCTTGATGTAGCTGTGGCCCGTCTTCCAGTAGACGGTCTCGGCCCCGTTGGCCTTCAGCACCTCGTCGGTCTTGTACAGGCCCGTCGATTTCACATCGACGACGAAGGTCGCGTTCGGGTGCAGGGCCGACAGGTCGCGGCCCAGCATCAGGCCGATCTTGTCGGCGAAGATTTCCTCGCCGGTGTTGTCCACCACGCCGCAGCGGTCTCCATCGCCGTCGAAGCCCAGCGCCAGATCGGCCCCGGTTTCCTTCACCCGCTGGGCCATCTGCACCAGCATGGCGTGGTCTTCCGGGTTCGGGTTGTATTTCGGGAAGGTGTAGTCGAGGTCGGTGTCCATCTCGATCACCTCGGCGCCCATCCGACGCAGGGCCTCGGGGGCGAAGGCGCCCGCCGTGCCGTTGCCGCAGGCCGCGACGACTTTGAGCGGGCGGGTCAGCTTCACCTTGGACACGATGTCGGCGATGTATTTCTCGCGGAAGCCCTCGATGTGGACCAGCTTGCCGCCTTCGCGCGACATGCCCTGATTTTCCAGCACGATCTCCTTCAGGCGACCGATCTCGTCGGGGCCGAAGGTCAGGGGCGGGTTGGCGCCCATCTTCACGCCGGTCCAGCCGTTCTCGTTGTGGCTGGCGGTGACCATGGCCACGCAGGGCGCGCCGAGCTCGAACTGGGCGAAATAGGCCATCGGCGACAGGGCCAGGCCGATGTCCAGCACCTCCATCCCGCCTTCCAGAAGGCCCAGTATCAGCGCCTGCTTCACCGACAGGGAGTAGCTGCGGAAGTCGTGACCCACGACGATCTTGGGCCGCTGGCCGATCTCGTGAATGTAGGTCGCCAGGCCCAGGCCCAGCGCCTGAATGCCCAGCAGGTTGATTTCCTTCTCCAGCACCCAGCGCGCGTCGTACTCGCGGAAGCCCGTCGCCTTCACCAGCGGCGTGGTTTCGTATTCGGCGGTGTTCGGGCGAAGGTCGGCGCGGGGCTTCAGCATGGAATGTCCTGATTGGCCGGACCGAAGTGGTCGCGGCGAAAGGTGCGCCTTGATAGCCCCGGGCGCTCGGGCGCCGCAACAACGCGCGAACGTCGTCATGGGTGCGGAACGCCGGGCGCGGCGCAAAGCTTGACCCTTCCGGACCCCGGGCCTACGCCCGACAGACCATAGTCCGGAGACCCGCATGCCCCGCCTGATCCTGCTGCGCCATGGCCAGAGCCAGTGGAACCTCGAGAACCGCTTCACCGGCTGGGTCGACGTCGACCTGACCGCCGAGGGCGAGGCGCAGGCGCGCAAGGGCGGCGAACTGATCGCCGGCGCCGACTTCCATCCGGCGGTCATGTTCACCTCGGTCCTCAAACGGGCCAAGCGGACCGGCGCTCTGGCGCTGGATTCGGCGGGCCTGAAAGATGTGCCGGTGGTCGAGGACTGGCGTCTGAACGAGCGCCACTACGGCGGCCTGACCGGGCTGGACAAGGCCGAGACCGCCGCCAAGCACGGCGAGGACCAGGTCAAGATCTGGCGCCGCAGCTATGACATCCCGCCGCCGCCGCTGGCGCCGGGCGGCGAATGGGACTTCACCGCCGACCCCCGCTACGCGGGCAAGGACATCCCGGACACCGAAAGCCTGAAGACCACGTTGGATCGCGTCCTGCCCTATTGGGACGCCGACATCGCCCCGCGCCTCAAGGCGGGCGAGGACGTGCTGATCGCCGCCCACGGCAACAGCCTGCGCGCCATCGTCAAACACCTGTTCAACGTGCCGGACGACCGGATCGTCGGCGTCGAGATCCCCACGGGCAACCCGCTGGAGATCGATCTGGACGCGTCGCTGACCCCGACCGCCGCCCGCTATCTCGACGCCGAGCGCGCCACCCCCCTGCCGCCGATCGCCGGAGCCTGATCATGACCAGCGCGCAGCAGACCTCGGACGATATCCGCTTCATGGGCCGGGCCATCGCCTTGGCCAAGGCGCGGATGGGCCAGACATGGCCGAACCCCGCGGTCGGCTGCGTGATCGTCAAGGACGGCGAGGTGGTCTCCGAAGCCGCCACCGCCCCCGGCGGTCGTCCCCATGCCGAGGAACAGGCCGTTCCGGCGGCGGGCGACAAGGCGAAGGGCGCGACCGCCTATGTGACCATGGAGCCCTGCGGCGCCCGGTCCTCGGGCCGCACCTCCTGCTCGCACTTCCTGATGGACGCGGGCGTGTCGCGCGTGGTCGTCGCCGCCGTCGATCCCTCGCCCTTCGCCTCGGGCCGGGGCGTCGAGCGGCTGAAAAAGGCCGGGCTGGACGTCGAGACCGGCCTGCTCTCGCAGGAGGCCGCCGTCCTCTATGAAGGCTACCTCCATCGGGTCGAGACCGGTCGCCCCATGGTCCGCATCAGCGAGACCGGCGAGGGCTTCGACGCCCGCTTCGCCGCCTCCTCGCGCGCCGATCTGGAAACCGAGCTGAAACGCCTCGGCGAGGCCGGCTACACCCGCCTGTGGGTCGGTCCCGGCGAGCTGGCCGACGCCCTGCGCGAACAGGGCCTGCTGACCCTCTAAGCGTGGCCTTACGACGTTAGAAACACACGTTTTTTTAAGCGCGAGCGTGCCATTCTGGCGCAATGTCGGGAAGTAACGCCCAAACCCCCGCCGCCAGAAAGCGGATCACCCAACAGGAACTGGACGCCATCTGCGCCCGGCACGACCGCCTGTGGCAGGCCAAGCCCGGCGGCGCCCGCGCGGTCTTCGCCTGGATGGACCTGTCGGGCCTGTCGCTGGCGGGGCGCAACCTGGCCGACGCCGACTTCGCCGCCGCCTGCCTGATCGACTGCGACCTGTCCGGCTGCCGCCTCGACAATGCGACCTTCTTCGGCGCCGACATGCAGGACGCCTGTTTCCGCGACGCCAGCATGCGTCGCTCCGACCTGCGCGGCGCCTGCCTGCGCGGCGCCGACCTGACGGGCGCGGACCTGTTCGAGGCCGACCTGCGTGAAGGCACCATCGCCGCCGCGGACTCCCGGCTGGGCTTCCGCGTGGTCGAGGCCCGCGCCGTGCGCGACACCGTCGCCCAGGGCGCCTGTCTGGCCGGGGCCAACCTGGAACGGTCCAAGCTGACCGGCGTGGTCGCCGTCGCCGCCGACTTCTCCGACGCCATCATGAAGGACTGCAAGCTGGTCCGGGCAAATCTGAAGCAGGCCAGCTTCAAGGGCGCCAACCTCGCCGGGGCCGACCTGTCGGGCGCCGACCTGACCGGGGCCGACCTGCGCGATGCGGTTCTGGTTGGGGTCAAGGCCGCCATGTGGCGCACGGACGGGGCCGACATGTCCGGCGCCCTGACCGACGACAAGCCCGCCGGCGCGCCGGTCGGCAAGATGCCCGCCGCCGACATGCTGTCCGAACACGCCCAGTGGTGCGAAACCGGCGGCGCCTCGGGCCGTCCCTCGGTCTTTGACGGCGTGGACCTGCGGGCGCTGAAGTCTATCCGGGGCTACAACCTGACCGCCCTCTCGGCCAAGGGCGCGGTCTTCTACGGCCTCGACATGGGCGGGGTGCAGCTTCAGGGCGCGCATCTGGAAGGGGCCGACCTGCGCTCGGTCAATCTGCGCGGCGCGGACCTGCGCGGCGCCCGGCTGGCCCGGGCCCGTCTGGACGGCGCCGACCTGCGCGAGGCCCAGTTGGGGCCGTTGATGATCGCCGCCGACCGCCTGATGCCCGTCGACCTGAGCGGGGCCAGCCTGAAGAGCGCTGACCTGTCCGGCGCCGACCTCAAGCGCGCCAATCTGGCCAACGCCGAGCTGAACCGGGCCATCATGCACGGCGCCTGCCTGCGTCAGGCCGAGATGCGGGGCGCGATCACCACCGGCGCGCGCGGCCTCGACCTCTCCTGACAACGAAAAAGGGCGGCGCTTTCGCACCGCCCTCTCTCTTGGCCTATCGCCTGTCGGCTGCTTGAGGCCGGATCGGCCAACCGCAGGCTCTGAGCGGCGTCTTACGCCGCCTTCGCCTTCTTGCCTTCGATCAGCTTGGAGCCGCCGCCGATCTCGATGCGGCGCGGCTTCAGGGCCTCCGGCAGCTCGCGGGCCAATTCGATCGACAGCAGGCCGTTCGACAGGTCGGCTGTCTTCACCACCACATAGTCGGCCAGCTGGAAGCGTCGCTCGAAGTCGCGCTCGGCCAGGCCGCGATGCAGGAAGTTGCGCTCGGGGGCGGTGGTGTCCGCGCCGTCATTGGCGGTCTTGCGGCCGGTGACGGTGAGCAGGTTCTCCTTCACCTCGATGTTCAGCTCGTCGGGCTTGAAGCCGGCGACGGCGATCTCGATGCGATAGGCGTTCTCGCCCGTGGTCTCGATGTTGTAGGGCGGCCAGCCGTTTTCCTGGCTGGTGCGCGCGGCGCTTTCCAGCAGATTGGCCAGACGGTCGAAACCGACAGCCGAACGGTACAGCGGCGAGAAATCATAGGTACGCATGGCATCCTCCTGAGGATCAGCAAGGTGACCGGCCCCGCGGTTTGTATGCCCGGACCGGCGATGGGAGTTCGGCTCGTGCGGCCCGTGATCGGCCCCGCGCGCTCCGGAGGCCCCGGGATCGGCGGCCTCGAGAGCTCAGATGGGAAGCCGCGTTTCGACGTCAAGACCGCGTGATCCTGTCGCGTTCCGCGCGATGCGACTTGCCCCCTTGGACCGGCGCCGTCAGGGTCGCCGCCTCTTTGAACCTCACCGGGCAAATCGATGCGTCTGACCGTTCTGGCCATGGCCGCCACCCTGTTCATTCCAGCGGCCGCCGTCGCCCAGACCCTGCCGCCCCTGCCCAGTCTGGACGAGACCCCAGCCCAGCGTTCGGCCCGCCGCGCCGCCATGGCCCCGCCCGAGTTGCAGGAAGACGCCGCCCTGCAGGCCGCCGTGGCCTCGGCGACCCGGCCGGAGGCGGACCGCGCCCGCGACGCCTACCGCCATCCCTTCGAGACCCTGACCTTCTGGGGCCTGCGCCCGAACCTGACTGTGGTGGAGATCGAGCCGGGCCGCGCGGGCTGGTGGCGCAACATCCTCGAGCCCTACGCCGCCGCCACCGGCGGGCGCTACGTCCCGGTCAACCGTCCGCTGGAAGGCATGGGCGTCGAGGACGGGACCGCCGACATGATCGTGGTCGCCCGCGCCCTGCACAACTGGCACCGCAGCGAGCGCACCGCCCCCTACATGGCCGCCTTCTTCAAGGCGCTGAAGCCGGGCGGCGTCCTCGCCATCGAGCAGCATCGCGGGCCCGAGGGACTAAACGCCGACGCCACCGCCCCCACCGGCTATGTGTCCGAAAGCTATGTCATCCACGCCGCCCAGGCCGCGGGCTTCGTGCTGGAGGGCCGCAGCGAACTGAACGCCAATCCGCGCGACGACCATGACCACCCCTACGGCGTCTGGACCCTGCCGCCGACCCGGGTCAGCGCCCCGCGCGAGGGCAACGCCAACGACCGGCCCACGCCCCTCACCGCCGAGGAGCGCGCCGCCTTCGACGCGGTCGGTGAAAGCGACCGCATGACCCTTCGTTTCCGCAAGCCGGACTGAGGTGATGTGCGTTTTGACCGCGCGGGGGAACAAGGTTAAGCCCTCCGTTCCGGGGCGGGGCCAGAGGCGTCCGGACCGTCCTGCGGGGGCCGTGCATGAATGATTTGAACAAGGGTTGGCGACCGCTTCTGTCCCGCCGCGCCGTGCTTTCCGGCGTGGCCGCCTCGGCCCTGCTCGGGCTGGCCGCCTGTGGCGAGAAGGAAGAGACCGCCGAACCGCCGGCCACGCCGGATGGTCCGCCCAAGGGATCGCTGGAATGGGCTGTCGCCGGTCCGTGGCGCGCCCAGGACAAGGCGCGCGACGCCGCCCGCCATCCGATGGAGACCCTGCGCTTCTTCGGCCTCCAGCCGCGCTTCACCGTGGTCGACTTCTGGCCAGGCAGCGGCTGGTACACCGAGATCATCGCCCCCTACCTCGCCGAGGGCGCCGGCCACTACATCGCCGCCGGCTTCCAGACCGGACCGGGCGCCGATCCGGCGCAGGTCCAACTGATGGCCGCCTTCCAGCAGCGCTTCACCAACGACCGCAAGCTCTACGGCGAGATCGAGCTCAGCGCCTTCGGCGCCACCTCCGGCCCGGTCGCTCCGGCGGGTACGGCCGATCTGGTCCTGTTCATGCGCAACCTGCACATCTGGATGGCCTCGGGCATCGCGGAGAAGGCCTTCGCCGACGCCTGGGCCGCCCTGCGCCCCGGCGGCATTCTGGGCGTCGAACAGCACCGGCTCGGCCCTGACCAGGATCAGGACCCCGCCGCGGCGAACGGATACGTCCAGGAAGCGTTCGTTCGACAACTGGCGGCGGAAGCGGGCTTCGCCTTCGTCGCCGCGTCGGAAATCAACGCGAATGAAAGGGATACCAAGGATCATCCCTTCGGAGTGGACACCCTGCCGCCGCTGCGTCTGACCGCGCCGCGCGGAACCGCGCCGGACCCGACCTTCGATCGTGCGAAATACGACGAGATCGGCGAAAGCGATCGCATGACCTTGAAGTTCAGGAAGCCTGAGTGAACCGAGCCGCCGCCTACGCCGCCAATGCGCCTCTGATGGGCGTTCCGGGCGCTTCCTCGCCCCCCGGTGGCGAGGGCGAATGGTTCCGCGGCGCCGGCGGCCTGCGCCTGCGCGCCGCCTTCTGGACCCCGTCGGCCCTCGTCGCGAAGAAGCCGCGCGGCACCGTGGTGCTCAGCCCCGGCCGCACCGAGCCGATCGAGAAGTATTTCGAGGTCATCGGCAATTTCCTCGCGCGCGGCTGGTGCGTGCTGGCGCATGACTGGCGCGGTCAGGGCCTGTCGGCTCGCCTGCTGCCGGATCGCCTCAAGGGCCACGCCCGCGCGGTCGAGGAGTTCCTCGACGACTACGCCCGCCTGCTCGACGCCTTCGAGGCCCGCGCGCCCAAGCCGTGGATCATGGTCGGCCATTCCATGGGCGGCGCCCTGAACCTGATGACGCTGGAGAACGGCGAGGAGCGCTTCTCGGGCGCGATCCTGTCCAGCCCCATGCTGCGCATCAAGACCGGCAAGCGGTCGATGTGGTCGGTCAAGCTGGCCGTCCGCTGGAACCTGCGTCACGGCAAGGCGGGCGACTATGTGCTTGATGATCCGGACGATCCCTTCGACCACACGTTCGAGAAGGACGCCCTGACCTCGGACGAGACCCGCTACGAACAGTGGCGGCAGCAACTCTTCGCCTGCCCGCATCTGGCCGTCGGCGGCCCGACCTGGGGCTGGCTGGCCTTCGGGCTCGATGTCGGCGAGCGTGCGCTCAAGCCCAAGGCGCTGAAGTCGGTCCGCATTCCGGTCGCCGTCGTTCAGTCGGGCGAGGACGACCGCGTCTGGAAGCAGACCAACAAATGGGCCGCCAAGCGGCTGGGTCGCGGCCGCTATGTCGAGATTCCGGGCGCCAAGCACGAGCCGATCATGGAGACCGACGACAAGCGCGCGGTCTTCCTTGAGGAGTTCGACGCCATGGCGGCCTACGTTTCGCCGGTCGAGGACCTGAGCCCCGCCGTCGTCGCCCAGCCGGAACCGGCCGCCGATCCGGCGCAACCCCTTGGATTCCCGCCGTCCTCGACGCCGGAACCATCGGCGGCCTGAGAAGTGACGAGTGGCTAAGGGGCGAGTGGTTAGCGGGGCAAGCGCTTGTCATCCCGGGCGGCGCGCAGTTGCAACCTACTAGCCACTAGCCACTAGCCACTAGCCACTAGCCACTAGCCACTAGCCACTAGCCACTCCCTCAAACCGCTGCCCGTTTCAGCGTCACCAGCGCCTGATCGATCAGGCGTTCGTCGCCGACGGCCAGAACCTGGCCGCCGTCGTCGGGCTTGCCGCCGCGCCAGTTGACCACCTTGCCGCCCGCCGCTTCGATCACCGGGATCAGCGCCGACCAGTCCCAGGTCTTCAGGCTGGTCTCGGCGACCAGATCCATATGACCTGATGCGAGCATGGCGTAGGCGTAAGCGTCGCAGCCCAGCCGGGCCAGCCGCGCCGCCGCCCGCACCTGCGTCCAGGCGCCCAGTTCGGCGCCGTTGAAGATGTTGGGATCGGTGGTCGAGATGACCGCCTCGGTCAGCTTCTCGCATGAGCGGACCTTCAGCGGGGTCTCGCCGCCGCTGCGGATCAGGCGCGCGCCCGACGGGCCGCCCAGGAAGATTTCATCCAGATAGGGTTGAGCGATCACGCCCACGGTCGCCTCGCCACGCACTCGCAGGGCGATCAGGGTCGTCCACAGCGGCAGGCCCGAGATGAAGGCGCGGGTCCCGTCGATGGGGTCCAGCACCCAGACGAACTCGGCCTCCGGCCGGTCCTCGCCGTACTCCTCGCCGATCACCCCGTGGTCGGGATAGTGTTCGGCGATCAGCTTGCGGATCGCGGCTTCCGCCTGTTTGTCGGCCTCGGTGACCGGGTCGAAGCCCGCCTTGCCGCCCTTGTCGACGTGCCCGATGTCCGAGCGGAAGAAGGGCAGGGTGACGGCCGCGGCCGTGTTCGCCAGCTCGACGATGAAGCGCTCATGTTCGGTCATGGCAGGCGGCATACCCACGCGCCGCCCGCCTGTCACCGGATGATCGCCGTCCACCATGCTGTGCAACGCATCGGGGACGGCCTCCCGGGCGCTGTGCAACGCGCCACGGGGGAACACTCTCAGGCTGCGGCCGGGGGTTCCTCGGCGTGCAGCGATTTCGCCAGATCCAGCAGACGGCGGCGCGGACGTTCGCCCAGCTGGTAGTAGGCCTGGATCAGGTCGAGCGTTTCTTTGCGGGAAAACATCTCACCGCCCTGGCTGGCGGCTTCCTTGCGTTCGATGGCCTCTTCCAGACCATCGTAGAAATAGCTGACCGGCGATTCCAGCGCCTCAGCCAGTTGCCACAGGCGGGCGGCCGAGATGCGGTTGGCGCCGCACTCGTACTTCTGGATTTGCTGGAACCGGATTCCGACCTGCATGGCCAGCTGCTGCTGGGTCAGGCCCAGCAGGCGACGACGGCGGCGCAGGCGGCGTCCGAGGTGAAGATCGATGTCCGAAGCCATGGCCCGGGTCCCTTGATGATCCGCCTGTCCCGATGCGGGACGGCTCGCCCTCCACGCTTCAAGGGGCATGCCGCGCTCGCGTCCCGGGGGATTACGGGTGAGCGTCGTTCTCTAAGGCCAAGGCAACCCGTCGCCGATAGGAGCGTTTGCCCGCCGAGCGTTGCTTTGTGGAGAGAGCGAAATGAGCATTATTTTCTGGATCATCGTCGGCATCATCGCCGGCTGGCTGGCCGAGCAGATCATGGGCCGCAATCACGGCCTGCTGACCAATCTGCTGGTCGGCATCGTCGGCGCCCTGATCGGCGGCTTTATCGCCAATGCGCTGGGCTTTACCTGGGGCGGCTGGATCGGTTCGACCATCGTCGCCACCCTCGGCGCCTGTCTGCTGCTGTTCCTGCTGGGGCTGATGAAGCGCAGGGCCTGATCCGGTCCTGGGCCAATGAAAAAGGGCGGCTCCTTCGAGAGCCGCCCTTTCTGTTATCCGGAGCCTATCAGGCGCCCGGAGGCGTGGTCGGAGCCGGTTCCGGCTCGCTGTCGTCATCATCCGGGGTCTGGCCGTCCTGCGTCGGCTGATCCGGGGGGGTGGGCTCGGGCGCGGGCGGAACGGGCTGCTGCCAGGAATCCGGCGCGGGCTGGGTCGGGGTGGTTCCCGGTTGCGTCGGCGCATTCGGGTCAGTCGGCGCATTCGGGTCGGTCGGCGCCGGAGCCGTCTGTTCCGGCTGGGCCGGAGCGGGCTGGTCCTGTGTTGCCGGCGGCGTGGCGGGAGGAGTTTGCGGGGCCGTGTCCTGGGCGAACGCCGGAGCGGTCATGAGGAACAGGCCGGCGACGCCAGTGAGGAGCGCGGTCTTTCGCATGATGATGCCTCTGTCCAGGCGAGCAGGAAGCGCTCGCACGGGAAGGCAAACACCTCGTATTTCTGTTTGTTTCAGCCGCCCGCAAATGACCTTGGACTTGCCGTGATTGGCCGATTCCGGGTCTATCTGCGCCATGGATCGAAACAGGACAGGGCAGGGCAACAGACTTCTGACGCGGGCGTTCGCCCTGCTGTTCGAAGTGTCGCCCCACATCTTCGCCCTGCTGGCGGTGGGGGCGGGCGTGGTCCTGCTGACCTCCGGCGTGACCCCGGCCTATGAGGACCGGCTGGACGACATCCGCGCCATCCTGCCGCCCATCCTGATCGAACTGTCCCACTTCGGGGCCAGTATCTCGGGCTTCCTGCTGCTGCTCCTGTCCGCAGGCCTGTGGCGGCGTCGGCGCGGCGCCTGGCTGGCGGCCATGGTCGTCCTGTTGCTGGCCGCGTCCTTCTCCCTGCTCAAGGGGCTGGACTGGGAGGAGGCGGCCGAACTGCTGGTCCTCGCCGCCGTTCTGGCCCCGTGCCGCGCGGCCTTCGACCGCCGCTCCCGCCTGTTCGAGGCCCTGTCGCCGTCCTGGGTCATGCTCGTCCTGACGGTGGTCGCGGGCATGCTGTGGCTGGGCTTCTTCGCCTATCGCGACGTGGCCTACACCGATGATCTATGGTGGAGCCTGCTGATCGACCGCGAGGTCTCCGGCTTCCTGCGGGTCGGCGCCGTGCTGGCCCTGCTGGCGGTGATCGTCGCCGGCCGCTCCCTGATCTCCGCCCCCGGCGCCCGCAGCCATGGCCCCGCCGACGAGGCCGATGTCGTTCGCGCCCTGCTGATCCTGCAGGCGGGCGAGGGCGTTCTGCCCGACGGGTGGCTGGCCATGCTGCGCGACAAGGCCCTGCTGTTCAGCCCCTCGGGCCGCTCCTTCATCGCCTATCGGGTCCGGGGCCGTCGCTGGATCACCATGGGCGAGCCGGTCGGTCCGGAGGAGGAGCACCTGGCCCTGCTCTGGGCCTTCGCCGAACTGGCCGACAGCTACGGCGGCGTCGCCGTCTTCTACGCGGTCGAGGAGACCGCCCTGGCGGACCTCGCCACCATGGGGCTGGCCGTGCGCAAGATCGGCGAGGAGGCCCTGGTCGACACCCACGCCTTCACCCTGCAGGGCAAGTCGCGCCAGAACCTGCGCACCGCCGTCAATCGCTGCGAGCGCGAGGGGGCGACCTTCGAAATGCTGCCCGCGGGCGCGGCCCTGGCCGACATGGCGCAACTGCGCGCCGTCTCCGACGTCTGGCTGACCAATCACATCGGGACCGAGAAGGGCTTTTCGCTGGGCCGATTCGATCCCGACTACCTGGCCCTGACCCCCATCGCCGTCGTCCGGCAGGGCGGCCGGATCGTCGCCTTCGCCAATCTGATGCCCGGCGGCGACCGGCTCGCCGTGGACCTGATGCGCTTCACTCCGGACGCCCCGCCCGGCGCCATGGATTATCTGTTCATCCACGCCATTCAGTGGGCCAAGGACGAGGGCTATCGCTGGCTGGATTTGGGCCGCGCCCCGCTGGCGGGGCTGGAGAACCGCCGCCTCGCCCCCGTCTTCGCCCGTGTCGGCGCCCTGGTCTTCGAAGAGGGGGGCGCCCTGTACGGCTTCGCGGGCCTACGCGCCTGGAAGGCGAAATTCGCCCCCGAATGGCGGCCCTGCTTCATCGCGGCCCCGACCTCGACCCCGCTGGCCCTGGCCCTTCTGGACGTCGCCCTGCTGACCAGCGGCGGCTGGATCGGCATGCTGGGCCTGAACGCAAAAATGGCGAGCCCTGCGGCTCGCCCTTCTGAAGCTCCAGCTGTCGCCGAGGAGGCTTAGTCTTCCTTCACGCGGCGCTTGCGGAAGCTGGGGTTCAGCACCGACTTGCGCAGGCGGATCGACTTCGGCGTCACTTCCACCAATTCGTCGCTCTCGATGTAGGCGATGGCCTGCTCCAGCGATGGACGGCGCGGCGGGGTCAGGCGCACGGCCTCGTCCTTGCCCGAGGCGCGGACGTTGGTCAGTTGCTTGCCCTTGATCGGGTTGACGTCGAGGTCGTCCGAACGCGAGTTCTCGCCGATGATCATGCCCTGATAGGTCTTCTCGCCGGCGCCGACGAACATCACGCCGCGCTCTTCCAGATTCCACAGGGCGTAGGCCGCGGTTTCACCGTCCGAGTTCGAGACCAGCACGCCCTTCAGACGGCCTTCGATGGCGCCCTTGTAGGGCTCGTAGTGGCTGAACACGCGGTTCAGCACGCCCGAGCCGCGAGTGTCGGTCAGGAACTCCCCCTGATAGCCGATCAGCGAACGCGACGGGCAGGCCAGCTGGATGCGGGTCTTGCCGGCGCCAGACGGGCCCATGTCCTTCAGCTCGGCCTTGCGGGTCGACAGCTTCTCGATGACCACGCCGGTGAACTCGTCGTCCACGTCGATGACCACGTCCTCGATCGGCTCCAGACGCTCGCCGTTCTCGCCGGTCTGATAGACCACGCGCGGACGCGAGATCGACACCTCGAAGCCTTCACGCCGCATGTTCTCGATCAGCACGCCCAGCTGCAGTTCGCCACGACCGGCGACTTCATAGGCGTCGGCGCCCGGGGTCTCGGTGATGCGGATGGCGACGTTGGCCTCCGCTTCCTTCAGCAGGCGGTCACGGATGACGCGCGACTGGACCTTGTCGCCTTCGCGACCGGCCAGCGGGCTGTCGTTGACCGAGACGGTCATCGAGATGGTGGGCGGATCGATCGGCTGGGCGTCCAGCGGCTCGGTGACGTCCAGGGCGCACAGGGTGTCGGCCACGGTCGCCTTCGACATGCCGGCGATGGCGACGATGTCGCCCGCTTCCGAACCTTCGTCCAGCGGTTGGCGCTTCAGGCCGCGGAAGGCCAGCACCTTGGTGATGCGGCCCTGTTCGATGGTCTTGCCGTCGCGGTCCAGCGCCTTGATCGGCATGCCCGGAACGGCTTTGCCGCTCTCGATACGGCCGGTCAGGATGCGGCCCAGGAACGGGTCGCTCTCGATCAGCACATTCAGGATGCGGAACGGCTTGTCCTTGTTGGCCTGCACGGCGGGCGGCGGCACGTGGTCGACGATCAGGTCGAACAGCGGGGCCAGGGTGTCCGACTTCTCGTTCAGGTCCAGGGTCGCCCAGCCGTTACGGCCCGAGGCGTAGATGTGCGGGAAGTCCAGTTGCTCGGGCGAGGCGCCGATGGCCTCGAACAGCTCGATGGTTTCCAGGTGAACGCGGTCCGGGTCGGCGTGAGCGCGGTCGACCTTGTTGATGCAGAGGATGGGACGCAGGCCCATCTTCAGCGCCTTGGTCAGAACGAATTTGGTCTGGGGCATGACGCCCTCTTCGGCGTCCACCAGGATGACGCAGCCGTCCACCATGCCCAGGATGCGTTCGACTTCGCCGCCGAAGTCGGCGTGGCCGGGGGTGTCGATGATGTTGATGCGGGTCTCGCCCGCCTTGCCGTTCCACAGGACCGAGGTAGCCTTGGCCAGGATGGTGATCCCGCGCTCTTTTTCCTGGTCGTTGGAGTCCATCGCGCGCTCGGTGGTCGCTTCGTTGGCTCGGAACACGCCCGATTGAGCGAGCAGTTGGTCCACCAGGGTCGTCTTGCCGTGGTCAACGTGGGCGATGATGGCGACGTTGCGCAGATTCATTTGAGTATCGCGAATGGGCGGCCGGAACGGTTCGGGCCGCTGGACAGGGCATAATTGCGGGAAGGCGCGCGCCTCTTACAGGCAAGTGGACCGAAACGCCAGCGCGGCCGCTGAACCGCGTAATTTCATACCCTGCTCCTTGTTCGGATCGAGCGTCGCTTCGCCGTCCGAAAACCGATGCCGGACCGCCGTGGAACCGTGTCCGCCCCGACGCACGAGTCAGGCAATCCGGTTCCGGGTTGAGGGGCGGGGGCCATCATGACCGAACCGGGGTTCGACCGTTGGGGAACGGTCGCGCCGACGTGGGCGCAACGCCGACGTCGATGGGCGCGGCGGCTGGATCGCGCGCGTGTGCGGCTGGGCCTGTTGGCCACGGCGGCGCCTCGGATGCTGGATTCGCTGACCCTCAGCCTGTCGGTCGTCGGCGCCCTGACCCTGCTGTTCCTGCTCTTCCCGCAGATCGATCTGGCCGCCACAGATCTCTTCTACCGGGCGGGCGAGGGCTTTCCGGCCAGCCGGGATCCCCTGCTGCGCGCCTTCCGCGAGAGTTCTGACTTCGTCCTGATCGTGTTGGCCCTCGGCCTGATCGCGCGGCTGCTCCGGGTGCTGGTCCGTCGGGGCGGAGCGGGCCTGATGGCGGCCCGGCGCAGCGTCTTCCTGCTCGCGGCCCTCGCCGTCGGCCCCGGCCTGGTGGTCAACGGGGTGCTGAAGAGCTGGTGGGGTCGTCCGCGCCCGGTCGGCGTCGACCTGTTCGGCGGCGACGCCCCTTACCAGACGGTCTGGCGCATCAGCGACTGGTGCCAGTCCAACTGCTCTTTCGTCAGCGGCGAGGGCGCGCTGGCCGCCTGGTTCGTCGCCGTCCTGGTGCTGGTTCCGGGGCGCTATCGCCCCGTCGCCGCCGCGCCGACGGTCTTCTACGCCACGCTTCTGTCCGTCAATCGGCTGGCCTTCGGCGGCCACTTCCTGTCGGACGTCCTGCTGTCATGGGCGATCAGCGCCGTGGTCTTCGCCCTGCTCTACCGGGTGATGGTCAGCGCTCCCGGCGTCGCCCGTCGGACCCGTGTCTGGCGCGGTCTGGTCCCCGCCGCCGCCTGAGCGGCGACGTCCTGACAGTCTGATCACGGGCCAGATCATGAGACCGCCCAGTGCGATGGCCAAGGCGCCGAGGACCGCCGTGGCGGTCAATGGCAGCATCGGGTCCTGTCGCTGCATCAGAAACACGGCGAGGGCGATCCAGACGAGACCGAACAGGGCCACAAGCAGTCCGACCAACGCCAACGCGACCAGCGGCGCCCAGACCAGCAGGATGCGTCGCGGCCCCGGGGCGGCGCCGGCCCAGCCGAGCGCCCGCGAGTTCAACCACATCCGCCACGCCAGCAGCCCGGCGAGCACCGCGAACCCGAGGGTCATGGACAGCTGATAGACCGGCGGCTCCGAGGTGGCGAAGGCCAGCCCGACGGCTCCGCCCATCGCGCACAGTATCGCCAGCGGCAGGGTGACGCCGTAGATCACCACGACCGATCCCCGGAAGGCTCTCAGAACCTTCCGGGGGCGCGGCGCGATCAGTGGGGCTTGGGTCTCGCTCAAACCTTGGCCGAGCGTCTGCGGACCCAGGCGTACAGGCCGACCGTCAGCACCGCGAAGGCGGCGATGCCGGCCAGCATGGCGGGCCAGGCCGAGCCTTCCGGCAGCATGGCGAACGGGGCTTCGTTGTTGGTGCCGACGATCACCCCGGCGGTCATCACCAGGAACAGGCTTTCGCCCACGATCAGGCCCGAGGCCAGCAGCACGCCCATGCGGCGGCCGACGTCGGCGAAGCGGGTGCCCTTGATCGTCTTGTCATACAGCCAGCCGCCGACCGCGCCGACCACCAGCATCGTGGTCACGGCGGCGGGCAGGTAGAAGCCGATGCCGACGGCCAGCGGCGGCAGCTTGGCCTTGCCGCCGGTCGCCTTGTTCAGCACGGCGTCCAGCACGATGATCACCGCGCCGATCACCGCGCCCAGACCGATCAGGTCCCAGCGCAGTCCGCCCTCGATCACGCCCTTGGCGAGGGCCGAGATCAGGGTCGCCTGCGGGGCGGGCAGCGGATCGTCGGCGATGCCCGGAGGCCCCCCGGCGAAGCCCACGGCCTTGTTCAGCAGGTTCAGGATGATGGGAATGATGATCGCCCCGGCGACGACGCCGATGATCAGGGCCACCTGCTGGCGCCAGGGCGTCGCGCCGACCAGTTGGCCGGTCTTCAGGTCCTGCAGGTTGTCGTTGGCGATGACGGCCACGGCGAAGACGACGGCGGTGACGATCAGGGCGAAGGCCACGACCGACGGATCGGCGGGCACGCCCGCCAGCGCCAGCACGCCCAGCATCAGCACCGAGGCGACGACGATGGCCAGAATGCCCACGCCGGACACCGGGCTGTTCGACGAGCCGATCAGGCCGGCCATGTAGCCGCAGATGGCGGCCACGGCGAAGCCGATGACGATCACATAGATCAGGCCGCCGCCGACCAGCAGCAGGGTCGAGCTGGCCAGCGTCGGATTGCCTTGCGCGAAGACCGCCAGAATGGCCGCGATGCCGACCAGACAGACGACCGACAGACCGGCGACGATATTGATCGGAATGTCCTGTTCGGTGCGGTCCAGCACTTCGCCGTGCTTGCGCTTGGCGTTGGCGGCCAGGGCCGAGGTCAGGCCGCTGATCAGCGGACCGGCCAGCTTGATCAGGGTCCAGATGGCGGCCACGCCGATGACGCCCGCGCCCATGAAGCGGACTTCCTTGGCCCAGACCGTGCTGGCCAGTTCCTCGGCGCCCACGCCCGCGGGCAGGGTCGTCGCGATGGACGGGATGTTGTGCGCCGTCAGCCAGGCGATGAAGTCCGGGCTGGTCAGCAGCGGCACGGCGATGCACCAGGCCAGGATCAGGCCGAACAGCTGGGCCAGACCCACGCTCAGGCCGATCAGGTGGCCGGCGCCCAGCAGGGCGAACTGCATGCCGAAGCCCACGCCGGTCGCCCCGCCGCCCAGCGCGGCCGGAAGCTTGATGAATTTGGCCGCTTCACCGGCGAAGACCCGGCCCGCGACCAGCAGGGAGTAGACGGCCGACACAATGGCGCCCGTCACCACGACCCACAGACCGGCGGCGTTCTCGCGCACCGCGCTCTCGTTCTCCTCGGCCCCGCGCGAGCCGACGGTCAGCACCTCCGCCGCCGCCACGCCTTCGGGGTAGGGCAGGTGCGCCTCCACCACCAGCGCGCGACGCAGGGGGATGGAGAAGGTCACGCCCAGCACGCCGCCGAAGATGCAGATCAGCACCGACTCCCAGAACGGGAACTCCAGCCACCAGCCGACCATGACCAGGCCCGGCAGGACGAAGATGATCGAGCTCATCGCGCCGCCCACCGAGGCGACGGTCTGGACGGTCATGTTCTCCCAGATGGTCGAGGTGCGGAACGCCCGCAGGATCGCCATCGAGATCACCGCCGCCGGGATCGCCGAGGCGAAGGTCAGACCGACCTTCAGGCCCAGATAGGTGTTGGCCGCGGTGAAGATCACCGCCAGCAGACAGCCCAGGACCACGGCCCGGATCGTCAGCTCAATGCGTTTTCCGCCCGTCGTTGCAGGCGTGTTTGTGGCGTCCGTCATACGGCCCTCTCCCGATGTTGCGGCGACCCTAACCATTTTTGCTTCAGGTCGGCACGACCTGAATCCAAAAAATGGTCAGAATACATTTTGAGCGAAACCTGAGCGGGGTTGGACTTCGTCCAATCCCGCTCAGGTTTCGCTCGAACCCGAAATGGGACAGGCGTCGAGTGGCCTCCGGCGATTGACAGTTTCCGCCGCCCGACGGACCGTCCGGCGAAACGGGAGAGGGACCTCATGCGCCGCACACTGACCACCGCCGTGATCGGCCTGCTCTGCCTCGGCGGCGCCGCCAACGCCCAGATCTCGCCCGAGGCCCTGGTCAAGGCGCGGCAGGCGGGCATGGTCCTGTCCGGTTCGGTCGTCGGCGGCATCAAGACCGCGCTCGACGCCGGCCAGGCGCCGTCAACCCAGCGCAATGCGGCCCGCAGCCTGGCCCGCTGGGCCCACACCCTGCCGCAGCTCTTCCCGGAAGGCGCCGATCCCGCCTCCACCGACACCGGCGCCACCCCCGCCGTCTGGACCGACCGCGCGGGCTTTGACGCCAAGGCCGCCGAGTTCGCCGCCGCCGCCGACCGCCTCGCCGAACTCAGCGAAGGCCAGGACGCCGAGGCTTTCACCGCCCAGTGGGGCGTGGTCCGCGCCCAGTGCATGAGCTGCCACGCGGTCTACAAGGAGTGAGGGGAAGGGATCAGGGACCAGGGATTGGGGATTAGGTTTGCCGCGCTTGTCCTGTGCGGCGGCTCCTGGATGCGCTACCTCCCTAGTCCCTAATCCCTGGTCCCTAATCCCTCCAATGCCCGAACTCCCCGAAGTCGAAACCGTCCGGCGCGGCCTGCAGCCGGTGCTGGAGGGCGCGCGGCTGGACCGGACGCGGCAGAACCGCCCCGACCTGCGTTTCCCCTTCCCTGATCGCTTCCCCGAGCGGCTGGACGGCGCGGTGGTCGAGCGGATCGACCGGCGGGCCAAATATCTGCTGATGCGGCTCTCCACCGGCGAGACCTGGGTCACCCACTTGGGCATGACCGGCCGCTTCACCCTCGACGGCCGCCAGCTGGGCGAGTTCGAGGAGCCCGCCCCCATCGCGGGCAAGCACGAACACATGAGCTTCTGCGCCACCAAGGACGGCGCCACCCACCGCGTGGGCTTCGCCGACGCCCGCCGCTTCGGCTTCATGGGCCTGATCCCCACCGATCAGGTCGAGCAGCATCCGTGGTTCGCGGGCATGGGGCCCGAGCCGCTCGGCAACGCCTTCTCCGGCGCCCACCTGTCTGAGGTGTTCGCGGGCCGCAAGCAGAACATCAAGGTCAGCCTGCTCGACCAGCGCCTCGTCGCGGGCCTCGGCAATATCTATGTCTGCGAGGCCCTTTACCGCGCCCGTATCTCGCCCCTGATCGCCGCCGGCAAGGTCTCCAGGCCGCGCCTCGAAACCCTCGCCGCCGTCATCCGCGATGTCCTCAACGACGCCATCGAGGCGGGCGGCTCGACGCTCCGCGACTTCGCCAACGCCGAGGGCGGGCAGGGCTATTTCCAGCACCGCTTCGACGTCTACGGCCGTGAGGGCGAACCCTGCCGCGCCGACGATTGTACCGGCGTGGTCAAGCGCATCGTCCAGGGCGGCCGCTCGACCTTCTACTGCCCGTCCTGCCAGAAGCGGTGACGCGACGGGGTATGGGGTGTCGGGCGTGGGGTGTAGGGTCTGATCCGCTTCACACCCCACCCCCCAAACCCCACACCCTCCCATGCACCGCATTATCCTCTTCCGGGGCATGAACACCGGCGGCGTCCGTGCCCCGGTCGGTGAGCAGCGGGCCATGGCCGAGGCCATGGGGCTGAAGAACCCGCGCACCCTCCAGGCCAGCGGCAATCTGGTTGTCGAGAGCGCCCTCCCCACCGACCGACTCGAGGCCGACATCGAGGCCGCGATGGACAAGACCTTCGACCTGAAGATCGTCGCCATGGCCCGCACCCCCGACCAGTGGACGAAGCTGATCGCCGCCAACCCCTTCCCCGACGAAGCCGCCGCCCAATCGGCCAGGGTGGTGGCCATGGTCATGAAGGACGGGATCAAGGACGGCGGGCTTGAAGCCGTTCAGGCCCTCTGCCGCGACGGCGAGGCGGTCGAGGCTGTCGACGGCGTTCTGTATTTCTGGTTTCCCAACGGTCAGGGCGAGTCCGAGATCTTCAAGAAGGCCACGCCCAAGATGCTCGGCATGGGCACCGGCCGGAACTGGAACACGGTGCTGAAGCTGGCCGAGATGGCGGGAGTGAAGGCATGAGCCTGCGCGAGAAACAGCTTTGGGCCAGTCTGGTCGCGGGCCTTCTGGTCTGGGGCGCCTATGCGGCTCGCGTCGTCCCCATCCTGCTCGATCCCGGCCATCCGCACCCCGCCCGCGCGACGGGTCTGGCCTTCCTGATCGCCCTGGTCGTCTTCGTCTTGGCCGAGGGCGCGCTCGCCGCCGCCATGGCCTGGTTCCAGCGCCGCCATCGCCCGGCCCAGGATCAGGCCCTGACCGACGCCGCCCTTGTCGCTGGTCAGGTCGCCCTGGTCGTCCTGATCGGGCTGGTCGTCCTGACCCTGATCGGCCTGTGGCTCTTCGCCGTCTGGATCGAGAACCAGTACGCCGTCGGCATCGGCGCCACCCTCCTCAGCCGTGCCCCCATGCTGCTGGCCAATCTCCTGCTGCTGGAAATCCTCCTCGCCGAGGGTGTCCGGACCATCCTCACCCTCCTGCTGGTCCGGCGGCGCTGAGTTCCTTCCGGGTCAGAGGGCCTTCCAGACCAGGACCCGCCGCCATTTGGAATCCATTGTGGACAGGGTCCGGGCCACATCCTCATCCGGTTCGCTGAATGCGGAGCCGGCGTCGCCGTCCGAGCCCCACGCACGACTGAACGCCGCGACGAAGACCTCAGGCCTGTCTGTGTTCAATCCTCTGTCCGGCGTCGGATGCAGGCCTTCGAACAGGGTGGTGACGGGCGCGCCCGTCTGCATCCAGTCCTGTTCCGTTCTGACCATGATCAGGTCTCCCTGCTGCTGAATCTCAAGCTCGAACCCGCCCTGGACGATGTAGGTCTCCACCCGCTCGATCAGCTCCGCCGTGTTTGGTTGGCCCGCGCGGAAGAACATCCCAGGGTTTCGTCTCAGGAACGGGATGGTGTCGGTGATCTTCAGCTTGTCGGCGCTGTTCAACGCATCCTCCCGCTTTCGCTGACGCACCGGCGTTTGTAAGACAGCGGCGAACAGGGAGACTGAACCATGTCCGACACCTACGCCAACATCCTGATCGAGCGTCACGACGACGGCTATGCGGTGGTCACCCTGAACCGGCCGGAGGCGCTGAATGCGCTGAACTCGGCCCTGTTCGCTGACCTCGCCGCCTTCCTCGACAGCGTCGAGCATGACGACACGGTGCGTTGCCTGATCCTCACCGGCTCGGGCGACAAGGCCTTCGCCGCCGGCGCGGATATCAAGGAGATGGCCGACCAGTCCTATGCCCAGATGTACACGGGCAACTATTTCGCCCTCGGCCACGACCGCATCACCCGTTTCCGCAAGCCGATCATCGCGGCGGTCAACGGCTTCGCCCTCGGCGGCGGCTGCGAGCTGGCCATGCTGTGCGATTTCATCGTCGCCTCGGAGAAGGCCAAATTCGGCCAGCCCGAGATCAACCTCGGCGTCGCTCCCGGCATCGGCGGCAGCCAGCGCCTGACCCGTCTGGTCGGCAAGTCCAAGGCGATGGACATGGTCCTGACCGCCCGCATGATGGACGCCGCCGAGGCCGAGCGCGCCGGTCTGGCCTCCCGCGTCGTCCCCCACGACGACCTGCTGGCCGAGACCCGCAAGATCGCCGCCAAGATCGCTTCCCAGAGCCCGCTGGCCGTCATGGCCAACAAGGAAATGGTCAACGCCGCGCTCGAAACGACCCTGACCCAAGGCGTCCAGTTCGAACGCCGCCTGTTCCACAGCCTCTTCGCCTTCGACGACCAGAAGGAAGGCATGGCCGCCTTCGTCGAAAAGCGGAAACCGAACTTCACGGGGCAGTAAGAGGCCAGTTTCTCCCCCCTGGGGAGGGGCGCCCGCCTCAGGCTCGGCCACCCCTCCCGGCTATCACCCGCCAAAGTCCAGTGTTGCGGTCAGGTTCCGGGCGCTGCGCTGTGAACCGGCGCCCAGCCGTAGTGTCGTCGGTGCGCTGACCGGCTGGACCGAACCGTCGGTCCGGTGGATGGCCCCGCTCAGCGTATAGGTGCGGTTGCCTTGGCCGAGGCGAGGGAACTCCGCCTCGGTCAGCGGAATGCGGACCTCGCCGTCACCCATGATCACGCTCTCGGCCAGCAATGCGCCGGACGGATCGGTCAGCGTCACGCGCATCCTGTCGCCCGGGTTCAGCTGGCCGCGCCCCTCGATGGTCACCGGCATCCAGGCCACCACCGTGCTCTGCTCCGCCTGGCTCGCCGGGCACGGATAGGCCGCGCGGATCGCGCGGGATGCATATTCATGCGCGCCCTCATCCCGGCGCGGAGACAGGCGGGCGACCTCCCGCTTGCCACGCTCGACATAGGTGTTCAGCGCCGGGCCACGGTCGCTGGTCCCGTCGGACAGCCCGGCGGGCGTACAGACGCCGACACTGTCGATCTGGCCGAACATAACCCCGGCGCAGAAGCCGGCTTCGTCCGGTTTGTCTGACGCGCAGTAGCGCTGATATTCCGCCGCCGAAACCCGTTGAAACTTCGCCTCGGTCTCCGCGCGGTAGGAGGCCTGGACGCTGGTCGTCGCGGCGCGCACTGCCGCGTCTTCGCCATAGCGATGGCCGAGGCGTTCCGGGACCTGCGCGCCGTTCAGTGGTTCGCGCACATCCGGTTCGAACCGGGCGTTGGCGGAATACTGCGGCCGCTCCTGCATCACCGGCTCGCGCTGGGCAGCCAGTGCGGCCGACCCGGCGCCGACCAGCGCCAGACTGACCACGCCGGTCAACAGGGCGCCGATACGGGCGCGGCGGGTCGCCGGGGCGGCGGGGGTCAGGACGGCTTTCAGGCGATGCATGGCGGTGGTCCTTCCGGCGCCGGTGAAGGTGAGGGCGGGCACGGCGCCCGGCCCCTGCGAACCGGCGCGGGTCCGCAGGGCCTCGATCAGGGATTGGGCGTAGGCGCGGCGCGTCTCGGCGGCGGCTCGGTTCAGTGCGACGGCGTCGCAGGCCTCCTCCCGCGCCGCGCTTCGGCGGGCGCGCAGCAGGGGCGCCAGCGGGTTGAAGGCCAGCAGGGCCAGCGCCAGCTCTTCCATCCAGAGGGCGCGATGATCGCCGCGCTTCAGATGCGCCAGTTCATGCGTGATCACCGCCCGCTGCAAGGCGGTGTCGCCGGAAAGGGCCACCGGCATGACCAGCCGCGCGGACCTCAGACCAGCCAGAAGGGGCTCGGTGGCGGCGGTGCTGACCACGACCAGCGGAGCCGTGATCCGGAGCCCACGCGCAACCTCGCGCACCAGTTCGGTCGTGGCCGTATCCGCCGCCTGCCCGCTTTTCAGAAGCGCCGAAAGTCTTCGCGCTCTCCGCGCCAGCACCAACATACGCAGCAGGATCAGCGCTCCCGCCACAACCAGCAGGATCGTCGCGATCAGGCCCGGATCGAGGCTCGGCGCGACCGCCTGAACCCCGACCGGGGCGGCGGTCGTCGCCTCGATCGACTTCACCACGACGGGGCGGGCCGTCAGCGTCGCCACTTCGTGCACCGGCGCGGGCGTCATCAGCAGCAGCGCCGTCGCGACCGGCGGCAGCAGGGGCAGCAGCAGGGCCATGCCCCAGACCCGGTCCCGCAGGCGCGGATCATCACTCATCCGCTCCACCAGCGTCCCACCCGCCAGTCCCAGCCCCGCGACGCAAACGGACAGCCCCAGCGACAGGGCCAGCATCTCGACTGCGCCCATCATTTCGTCTCCGCATCGTCGGCCAGCGCCTGCTCCAGCGCGGCGATGTCCTCGGCGTCCAGAAGCTGGCTGCCCGAGAAGGCCGCGGCGGGCAGGGGGTCGTCGATCTCCAGCAGGGCCGACAGTCGCTTCATCATCCCGCCGATCACCGCCACCTTCGGCTGGGTCGCCTCATAGACGGCGACCCCGTGCACCTCACGCCGGACCAGCAACCCCTTGGCCCGCATCCGCTCCAGCACCGTCCGCGTGGTCGAGGAGGTCCAGCCAAGCCCGTCGGCGATGCGCGTCTGCACCTCCCGCGAACTCAGCGCCCCATCGCGCCAGAAGGCCTTCAGCACATCCAACTCGGCGTCAGTGGGGACGGTTGGTTCGGTCATGGCGGCGCCTGTTGAGTTACGTCAGTCGCTATAGCGTTACAATTGTAACCAATAAGCGTCAACTGTCGCTAACGCCCATCTTTTCCACTTTTCCGCCTTGATTGGGGAACTCATCGGCCACAGTGACGCTTGGGCCGAATGCTAAAGACCAAGATGAACCCCCGTGTCTTCTGGGGGGCGAGCCTGATTATCGGGCTGCTCCTCATCGTCGCCCTGCTCGCGCCGGGCGCTTCCGACCGGGTGTTTCAGGCGGCCCAGTCCTGGGTGATCGACACCTTTGGCTGGTTCTACATCGCCGCCGTGGCGGGCTTCCTCGGACTGGTGCTGATCCTGGCCTTTGGTCCCACCGGCGCGCTGAAGCTGGGGCCGGACGATGCCGAGCCTGACTTCCCCTATGTGTCCTGGCTGGCCATGCTGTTCGCCGCCGGCATGGGTATCGGCCTCATGTATTTCGGCGTCGCCGAGCCCATCCAGCATTTTATCAGCCCGCCGGCCCAGCAGGGCGGCACCTTCGCCGCCGCGCGCGAGGCCATGGGCATCACCTTCTTCCACTACGGCGTCCACGCCTGGGCCATCTACGCCCTCGTCGGGCTCAGCCTGGCCTTCTTCGCCCACCGCAAGGGCCTGCCCCTGACGCTCCGCTCCGGCCTGTCGCCCCTGCTGGGCAAGCGGATCAACGGCCCCATCGGCGACGCCGTCGACATCTTCGCCATCTGGGGCACGGCCTTCGGCATCGCCACCTCGCTGGGCTTCGGCGTCTCCCAGATGAACAGCGGCCTGTCCTATCTGCTGGGCATTCCGAACAACGCCTGGGTTCAGGTCGGCCTGATCGCCGTCGTCATGGCCGCCGCCATCGCCTCGGTGATGAGTGGCGTCGGCAAGGGGGTGCGTCGCCTGTCCGAGCTGAACCTGATCCTTGCCGTCCTGCTGATGGTCTTCGTCCTGTTCGTCGGCCCCACCAACTTCCTGTTCAAGGCGCTGGTCCAGAATTTCGGCTTCTATCTCGACCATTTCTTCGAGCGCACCTTCACCCTCTACGCCTATGAGCCAAGGGCGTGGATGGCCGACTGGACCCTCTTCTACTGGGCGTGGTGGATCGCCTGGTCGCCCTTCGTCGGGATGTTCATCGCCCGCATCTCGCGCGGGCGAACGGTGCGCGAGTTCATTCTCAATGTCCTACTGGTCCCGGCGGGCTTCACCTTCCTCTGGATGACGGTCTTCGGGAACACCGCCATCAGCCTCGACATGGGTTCCGCCGCGGGGGCGATCTCGCAGGCGGTCACGGCGGACCTGTCGACCGCCCTGTTCCACTTCCTGGAGCATCTGCCGGGCGCGGCCATCACCTCGACCCTGGCCATCCTGCTGGTGGCCGTCTTCTTCGTGACCTCGGCGGACTCCGGGGCTCTGGTCATCGACACCATTGCGTCGGGAGGGGCGGACGATACGCCGAAATGGCAGAGGCTCTACTGGTGCCTCCTGCTGGGGCTCGTCGCGGCCCTCCTGCTCTTGGCCGGCGGGCTGGGCGCGCTTCAGGCGGCGACGCTGGTCGCGGCCCTGCCGTTCACCGTCATCATGATCCTGATCTCGGTCGGTCTGGTGCGGCAGATGAACGCCGACCTGTCCGGCCGGACGCTGGAGACCGAGGCGCCGCCCCTGTCCGAGCAGTTGAAGCGGATTTTCTCGCCCGCCAGCCGCAAGGAGATTGATCGTCAGTTGGCCCGCGCCGGCGTTCCAGCGCTGGAGAGCGTGCGGGACGGTCTGAGGGCCGAGGGGCTCGCCGCTGATGTCGCGACAGATGAGGATGGGGCGTCCCTGTCGGTCGATGTGACCGAGGGCAGGGCCTTCCACTATCGCCTGTCCGCCCTGCGCCGCCCGCGTCCGGCGCTGACCGCGCTTGAGGCGCCCGAAGGACGCCGTGCGATGGAGTGGCGCCTCTCCGCCCGGTCCGACGATGCGGGGCGCGCGCGTGACGTCACCGGCTTCACCCGCGACCAACTGGTCGAGGATATGCTGGACCACCTGCAACGCTGGAGGCGCGGATGAGGCCTCCCGCAAAACGAGTCGGAGTCTGCTTGCCCCTCCGATCCCTTTCCGCTATAGCCGCGCGCTCTTGAGATTTCCGCACGCCGTGGACGTGAGCTCCGCGGCGTTTTCCGTTCGATAGGTTTTGACTTATGGCCAACAATCCCGGCGCCAAGAAAGCGATCCGCAAGATCGCGGCCCGCACCGAAGTGAACAAGGCGCGCCGCACGCGCGTCCGCACCTTCCTGCGCAAGTTCCAGGAAGCCGTCACCGGTGGCGACGCCGGCGCCGCGAAGACCGCTTTCGTTGAGGCTCAATCGGAGCTGATGCGCGCCGTCTCCAAGGGCGTCGTTCACAAGAACACCGGCTCGCGCAAAGTGTCGCGCCTGGCCGCGCAACTGAAGAAGATGTCGGCCGCCTGATTTTTCGGGCTCCGGACGGCCTTTCATGGGCCTGTCATGGTAAAGATCAGTGTTTTCAACGGCGAGGGCGCGCAAGCTCCCTCGCCGTTTGCGCGTCCGCTGGTAACCGCTGTCACGCGAATTGGTGCTCGCGTATGGAGCGAAATCTGGATTTCCCAAGGCTGCGGGCGGCTTTAGCGGAGTCAACAATTTTAACTGCAAATCTCGACTCGAATCAGCGTTGACCCGCCCTTCGCCGGGCGTAAGTTCAAGGGGCTGACGCACTTCCATCCCCACACGGATGAAGACGGAGCGGAACGCTGTTCTGCACCGGCGTGAGCCGTCTGATCGAGAGAACGACCCCATCCGGGCGGCGGCTTCGTCGCACCGGGCAGGAGAAGTCGTCCCTGCGTCAGCCGGTTCAGAAGGGCGCCACATGTGATGGACTTTTGCGGCGGGTGGCTGACCGATGATGGGGAGCGCAAGAATGGCGGGGATGACGGATCCGGATCGAATCTGGACCGAGGCGGCCGGTCGGCTGCGCGGTGAGATCGGCGAGGGGGCGTTCAGCTCCTATATCGCGCCGTCGGCCGTGCGCGTGGACGGCGCCGGTCAACTGATCCTGGTCACCCCCACCGCCTATGCCCGTGACTGGGTGCGCAAGAACGCCCTGCGTCGCATGAATGAACTTTGGCTGGGCCTCGACGGCCTGAACCGCCGTCTGGACGTTCGCTGCCGCGCCGAGATGGGCTCGGTCGCCCCGGCCTCGCAGGTCGCCGCCGGTCGCGCCGCGCCTTCGATGGCGGGCGGCAATGTCGTCGCCATGCCGATGGCCACCGTCGCCCCGGTCGCCGACGGCGCCCGCGCCGTGCGCGCGGCTGGCCTGCAGGACCGCCTGACCTTCGACAGCTTCGTGGAAGGGCAGGGCAACGCCTTCGCCCTGGCCATCGCCCGTCAGGCCGCCGCCTGGGCCGACGGCCACTTCAACCCGATCTTCTTCTGCGGCCCCTACGGCTACGGCAAGACCCACCTGCTGAACGCCATCGCCTGGGAAGCCCAGCGCCTGCGTCCGGACGCGAAGGTGGTCTATCTGACCGCCGAACGCTTCCTGTCGACCTTCGTGCGCGCCATGCAGGACCGCTCGACCGCGGCCTTCAAGGACAGCCTGCGTTCGGCCGACATGCTGCTGATCGACGACGTCCAGTTCGTCGGCGGCAAGGCCTCGACCCAGGAAGAGCTGCTGTCGACGCTGACCGCCCTGATCGAGGACGGCAAGAAGATCATCCTCTCGGCCGACAAGCCGCCGATGGCCCTGACCGAGGTCGAGCCGCGCCTGCGCAGCCACCTGGCCTCCGGCCTGACCTGCCCGGTCGAGCCCGCCGATCGTTCGCTCAAGCTGGCCGTGGCCCGCAACCGTATCGAGGCCCTGTCGAAGCTGGGCGTCGTCTCGGGCGAGGTTCGTCCCGACGTGCTGGAGCATCTGGTCGACCGCACCCCAGGCTCGATGCGTGAGCTGGAAGGCGCCGTGAACACCCTGGCCGCCGTCGCCGCCACCCGCCTGTCGGCCCTGACCGTCGATGAGGCGCAAGGCCTGCTCGGTTCGGCCCTGCGCGGCGGGCCGGAGCGCCGCATCACCGTCGACGAGATCCAGAAGACCGTCGCCGACCACTTCACCCTCAAACAGGCCGACCTGCTGTCGGAGCGCCGCACCCGTTCGGTCGCCCGCCCGCGCCAGATCGCCATGTATCTGTGCAAGCAGCACACGACCCGCTCCTATCCGGACATCGGCCGCCGCTTCGGCGGGCGCGACCACACCACGGTCCTGCACGGCGTCCGCAAGATCGAGGAGCTGATCGCCCAGGACGAGCAGATCGCCCGCGACGTCGAGGCGCTGACGCGGAAACTGCGGGGCTGACTGTGGACAGTGGGGAGGGTTTCCGCCTCCCCCGTTGCTCCAGCGGCCTAATCCGCTAGTGTCCATACCCCATAGTTTACCGGCGGCTCTCGGTGAGTCGTCGCGGGGCGAGACGACATGCAACTGACCATCGAACGATCCGCGCTTCTGAAGGCCCTCGGGCACGTCCAGAGCGTCGTCGAGCGTCGAAACACCATTCCGATCCTGTCCAACGTCCTGCTGTCCGCGGGCCGCGACAAGCTCAGCTTCGCGGCCACCGATCTCGACATGGAGATGGTCGACGAGGCCGAGGCCGTGGTGAACGTCGAGGGCCAGATCACCGCCCCGGCCCACACCCTGTACGAAATCGTCCGCAAGCTGCCGGACGGCGCCGAGGTCTCCCTGACCTGGTCGGGCGACGACCCCCGCCTGCTGGTCCAGGCCGGTCGCTCCAAATTCAACCTGCCGGTCCTGCCGGCGGGCGACTTCCCGGTCATGTCCACCGAGACCTCGGGCTCGCGCTACACCCTGGCCAAGGAAGACCTGGCCCGGCTGATCGACAAGACCCGCTTCGCCGTCTCGACCGAAGAGACCCGCTACTATCTGAACGGCCTGTACCTCCACACCGTGGCCGAGGGCGGCATTCCGCTGCTGCGCGCCGTGGCCACCGACGGCCACCGCCTGGCCCTCGCCGAGACCCCGGCCCCCGAGGGCGCCGCCGGCGGCCCGGGCGTCATCGTCCCGCGCAAGACGGTCGATCAGGTCCGCCGCCTGCTGGATGACGGCGCCGGTATGGTCGAGGTCATGGTCTCGCCGCAGAAGATCCGCTTCGAGTTCGGCCAAGCGTCCCTGACCTCCAAGGTCATCGACGGCGCCTTCCCCGACTACATGCGCGTCATCCCCAAGGGCAACGACAAGCAGGCCGACATCGACAACACCGTCTTCGCCTCGGCCGTCGACCGCGTCGCCACCATCTCGGCCGAGAAGAGCCGCTCGGTGAAGCTGGCCTTCGAGCTGGACCGCGTCACCCTGACCGTCCGCAACATGGAAGCCGGGCAGGGGGTCGAGGAGGTCGAGATCGGCTATTCGGAAGAGCCCTTCGAGATCGGCTTCAACGCCCGCTATCTGCTGGACGTCGCCGGCCAGATCACCGGCGAGACCGCCCATTTCAAATTCGCCGACCCGGCCAGCCCGACCCTCGTCCTCGATCCGGGCGACCCGGGCGTCCAGTACGTTCTGATGCCGCTGCGGGTGTAATCGGGTTCGGGCTCAAATCCGGACGCCCTGACCCCCAACCACCCCGCGCCGGAACATCCTTCTCGCGATGGCCGGCTGCGGCGCGGGTCTCGCGCTGGCGTGTGGTTCGTCGATCAGCCCGAGCAGGCTGACTTCAAGGTCTGGAGCGCCCTCGGCATCGCCGTGCTCGGGATCGGCCTCGTCCTGGCGGCGCACCTCGGCATGGCTCCCGAACCCCTGGCCGTGCTGATGGAATAGTGGCGAGCGCGGCATATCGCCTGACCTCAGCGCGATCCTGAGCCGCCATGCGGACTACGATTTGCGTTCTCTGGCCCGGAAGCCACGCTCCCACAGCTCCCCCAAGAACAGCGCAAAGCAGAGAATGGCGATAACGACGCCCACCGTCAGGGCAGACGCTCTGGCGTCCAGATGGGCAAAAAAGCCGGGCAATGGCTTGAGAATCTTGGGCCAATGCTCAGCTTTCTTGGCGTGGTCGATCGCGTAGTAGACGCTCTGCATCCCGTAGTAGACGAACAGGAGCTTGCCCAGTCCATCGGCCGCGCGCTGGAATTTGACGATCGCATCTGACTGGGCGGCGATCTTCCGGGTGCGTTCGACCGTGTCCTGCCGTTGCAGCCGTACGTAGGCGTCGTTCAGCTTTCGAGCGATCGAGCCATACAGATCCGGCGCGGTCAGCATCCACTCGATGGGACCCACGACCCGTCGTCTCAGGAACTGATCGTAGGGCTGGTAGCCCGGAAGATTGATGATCCCCAGATCGATGCAAAGGCGCTGCACGATCGCATACTGCGCCTGCACGATCCCGGCCCGTACGATCAGCGGCTTGGTGTTGGGGACGATCTTCTCCCGTTCGTAGTCGTCGTCGGTGAAGCCTTCGCCCGCCGGCACGTCGCGTGTCCGGGCATGAGTGATCATCCGAAAGCGGGTCTCGATTTCCTTGACCGCCTGTTCGCTCGTCAGCGTCCGTTCGGCGAGCCGGAACTCCAGGTCCTTGGCGTGCACCAGGAAGCGGCTGATCTCCTCATGCTGCGACAACGCCCGCAGACGCGCGGCCGCGATGTCATGGAGCCGCCCCACGAAACGGCTCAACCGCCATGCGAAATTGCAGGGGGCGGCGTGGCTTATCCCGCGCTTGCCGTCCGGGGGCGAGGCAGGGTCGCGATACAGCAGAAGGTATTTCACCGGCTCTCTCGGGTTCGCGGTCTCCGAACCGAGCGAGGACACGTAGATGCAATGACCGTTCTGCATGTAGCAGGCGACACAGTCGCTCTCCTGGTCGGACAGCAGTGATCCCTTGAGCACTTCCCAGTGCTGGGTGAGGAACCGGTTGGTGCTTTGCAGCGCGGCCGCCAACTCCTGCGGCCTGAACCCGGGGGCGTCAAACTCGGGGAAGGCAGGCTCCGCCAGCGCCAGTCCGGCGCGAACGTCAGGTCTCGGGTCGGCGTCGGCCAGCACGGTCCAGGGGGCCAGGACGCTGTAGGTCAGGGCGAAGACGACGTCCTCGAGGGCTGTCCCGTTGACCTCGGTGTGAATGGGCCTGACCGCGCTCATGATCGGTCGGAAGCGCTTTTCCAGTTCCTCGGACAGATCGTTGAACAGCACCTTGTTCAGGCCGACCGCCGCTTCGCGATTGGTGGGGCCCGACCGCTCGAAGCCGCACCTGAAGACCTTGTCGGCCTGCTGCCCTGCCGCGGTCGTCCCAGGCGCGGTGCCGCGGATGGTGACCAGATAGTCCGTCTCGCTACGACCCAGTTCGATGCCGACGTGCAGGGTGACGGCGACGTAGTCCCTCAGCACCTCGATCCGCCAGAGCGCATCCCTGAACACGCTGTCCGGAATCTCGAAGGTCAGGTCCGTCGAAGCGTTCGGCGTGTTGGAGGCGTTGCTGACGTCGTAGTGGCGCACGACGTTCTTGACGAAGGCGTCGGCCCGGCTTCGGGCCTGGCCATTGGCCGCGGGGTCCTGGGCGTAATCAACGATCGCCCGCAGAAAGCGCTCAAACGTGTTCTGCCAGTCGCCGGGGCGTTCGATGCAGGCGCAAAGGCTGACCGTGGGTGGGCTGAGCAGGGTGGCGCGACGTCTGTGCGCCTCCCGGCGGCTCCGCGCATAGGTCTCGCCCATGAAGTCATAGACAGATGCAGAGATGGCCTTGCCCTCCCACAAGGTTGAGAACACAACGTTATGTGGTTAATGGGGACTGTCAAACACGGTTCGCGTGTCGCGGGTTTTGGGGTCGGGAAGCGGGTGGTGATCGCTCGCGCCCTCGGCTACGAACCCTTTGTTGATCACATCCCTCACCCTCACCGACTTCCGCTCCTATGCGAGCGCGACCCTGCCCATCGCGGCGGGGGCGGTGGTGCTCCATGGGCCGAACGGGGCGGGCAAGACCAATCTGCTCGAGGCGCTCAGCCTCTTCACCCCCGGCAAGGGCCTGCGCGGCGCCACGGCGCCCGAGATGGGCCGTCGCGAGCCCGGCGAGGCGACCGGCCGCGCCTGGGCCGTCGCCGCCGTCCTCACCGGTGAAGGCGACGAGACCAAGCTCGGCACCGGCGTCCAGACCCCCGGCGCCGCCCGCCGCATCGTCCGCATCGACGGCGAGACCGCCCAGCCCGGTCGCCTGCTCGACCTCCTGCGCCCCGTCTGGGCCACGCCCGAGCAGGACCGCCTCTTCTCCGACGCTCGCGCCGCCCGCCTGAAATTCTTCGACCGTCTGGTCTTCGCCGACCGGCCCGACCACGCCGCCGCCGTCTCCGCCTATGAGAAGGCCCTGCGCGAGCGGCTGCGCCTGCTCACCGACGGCGCCGAAGGCCGCCCCGCCGACCCGCTCTGGCTCGACGCGCTGGAGGTTCGTCTGGGCGAGGCGGGGGCCGCCGCCGCCCTCGCCCGCGCCGCCGCCCTGTCGGTGCTCCAGTCGGCCATCGACGCCCGCAACGACCGGCCCTTCCCCCAGGCCGATCTCGGCCTGACCGGCGAGGCCGAAACCCTGGCCGCCGACGGCGCTGACGCCGACGCCATCGCCGCCGTCATCCGTGACGGCATGGCCCGCTCCCGCGCCCGCGACGCCGCCGCCGGCCGCTCCCTCTACGGTCCCCATCGCTCTGACCTGACGGCCCTGCACCGCGAGAAGAACCGCCCCGCCGCCGAGGGCTCCTCGGGCGAGCAGAAGGCGCTGGTCCTCAACCTGATCCTCGCCCAGATCACCCGCCTGTCGGGGTCTCTTGTCATCCCGGAAGCGGCGCAGCCGCTATCCGGGACGGCGGCCCCCATCCTCCTCCTCGACGAGGCCCCCGCCCACCTCGACACGGCCCGCCGCGCCGCCCTGTTCGACGAGATCGAGGCGCTGGGCCTGCAGGCCTTCATGACCGGCACCGAAGCCGACCTCTTCGCCCCGCTGCAAGGCCGCGCCCAGTTCGTGAAGGTCGCCGACGGCGGTTTCGCGTAGGCTTCCCTCTCCCATCGGGAGAGGGTCCGTTTCGCAAAAATACGCGACGGTTCATCTTCAGCCATCACATGGACCGGGCCTAACGCCTTGATCTCCCTCACCCCGAAACGCCGTCAGCGTCATATTCCCGCCTGAGGAAGGACCACCCCCACACTATGCGCATCCCGTCGATGGGGAGGGCGTCGGATCCACGCTTCTCGACGACGGCGGGCTGTGGCCGAGCGATGAAGCCTGCGCGATGGAGAGTGCGGGGGTCCTCGAGGGCAGGGATGGATCCTGCCCGCTTGCTCGCCGCGCGCTGAAGGGCGGGCTGCTCGGCCCCTTACGGGTAACGATGTCCGTCCCGCGTCGGAGACAGCAATGTCGACGGCGGAGATCCGGCTAGGCTCGAATGTCAAAGCCGCCAACCGGAGAGCGCGTGGAAAACGGCGACGCGGGATGTCGATCTCGTCGAAACGGTAAACTCTAAACAGCACCGGGCGAGGCCCGACGTCCCGCGCCCTTCCCATCCCCGCTTCCGCCGGAGCGGCGAAGACGCACGTCTAAATTCTCCCTCCCCGTCCCGGGGAGGGTGGCTGAGCCGAAGGCGAAGCCGGGTGGGGAGGGCCAGGCGACACAGCCGCGCCTGTCTCACTCTGCCGCCCCCACCCGGTCGCCGCTGACGCGCCGACCACCCTCCCCGAGGCGGGGAGGGAGAACGCCGAGTTTCACCCCCACATCCCATCCCCCACACCCCGGAGGCCCCGCCCATGAAGCCCTCTCGTCCTTCCCGCCGAAATCGCCAGCTCTCCGCCCTGTGGGAGGAGCAACGTCTGCGCCTGCACCGGATCGCCCTGCGGGAGATCGAGCCCCTCTACCCCCGGGAGCGCTATTTCCACGCCGCGCTCAAGGCTGGAAAACGGGTGAACGTCTACGACTATATGCTGGCCCCGCACCTGTTCATGCTGGAGCGCGGCATCCCGGTCGACCCGACGCGATATCATGTGTTCTGACAGGCGGAATCCGACGCACCCGACGACCTGCCGGAATCGCCCCTGAAAGCTCGCAATTCCCGTCATAATTCCTATATTCTGAGCCTTCCGGCGCGGGTCAGATTCGCGCCGTCTTCCGGGTCCTCAACGGGGCCGCTTCACCGACCGATTTGATGACCGATCAGACCCCCGACGACGCTGTCGCCCCGGCCGAATACGGCGCCGACTCCATCAAGGTTCTCAAGGGCCTGGATGCCGTCCGCAAACGTCCCGGCATGTACATCGGCGACACCGACGACGGCTCGGGCCTGCACCACATGGTCTATGAAGTCGTCGACAACGCGATCGACGAGGCCCTGGCCGGTCACGCCGATCTGGTCGAGGTCATCCTGAACGCCGACGGCTCGGTCACCGTGACCGACAACGGCCGCGGCATCCCCACCGCCATCCACGCCGAGGAAGGCGTCTCGGCGGCCGAGGTCATCATGACCCAGCTGCACGCGGGCGGGAAGTTCGACCAGAACTCCTACAAGGTCTCCGGCGGCCTGCACGGCGTCGGCGTCTCGGTCGTCAACGCCCTGTCCGACTGGCTGAAGCTGGTCATCTTCCGCGACGGCAAACGCCACGAGATGCGCTTCGAGCGCGGCGACGCCGTCGTCAGCCTCGCCGTCACCGGCGACGCCCCGGTCCGCACCGAGGGCGCCAAGAAGGGCGAACTGCTGACTGGCACCCAGGTCACCTTCTTCCCCTCGCTGACCACCTTCTCGCACATCGACTTCGACCTGAAGACGCTGGAGCACCGCCTGCGCGAGCTGGCCTTCCTGAACTCGGGCGTGGTCATCAAGCTGCGCGACGACCGTCACGCCGAGCCGTTCGAGGAAATCCTCCACTACGAGGGCGGCGTCGAAGCCTTCGTGCGCCACCTCGACAAGTCCAAGTCGCCTCTGCTCAAGGACGTCATCACCGTCCGTGGCCGCAAGGACGGCATCGAGCTGGACCTCGCCCTGTGGTGGAACGACAGCTACCACGAGACCATGCTGTGCTTCACCAACAACATCCCGCAGCGGGATGGGGGCACCCACCTGTCGGCCTTCCGCGCGGCCCTGACCCGCGTCATGGGCGGCTATATCGAAAGCGCCGGCGCCGCCAAGAAGGAGAAGGTCTCCGTCTCGGGCGAGGACGCCCGCGAGGGCCTGACCTGCGTCCTCTCGGTCAAGGTTCCCGATCCCAAATTCAGCTCGCAGACCAAGGACAAGCTCGTCTCGTCCGAAGTCCGCCCCGCGGTCGAAAACCTCTGCCAGGAAGGCCTCGCCACCTGGTTCGAGGAACACCCGGCCGAGGCCAAGCTGATCGTCTCCAAGATCATCGAGGCCGCCGCCGCCCGTGAGGCCGCGCGCAAGGCCCGCGACCTGACCCGCCGCAAGACGGCGATGGAAATCAGCTCCCTCCCGGGCAAGCTGGCTGACTGTCAGGAACGCGATCCGGCCAAGTCCGAACTCTTCATCGTCGAGGGTGACTCCGCCGGCGGCTCGGCCAAACAGGCCCGCAACCGCGAGAACCAGGCCGTCCTGCCCCTGCGCGGCAAGATCCTCAACGTCGAGCGCGCCCGCTTCGACCGCATGCTCTCGTCGGAACTGATCGGCACCCTGATCCTGGCGCTCGGCACCGGCATCGGCCGTGACGACTTCAACGCCGACAAGCTGCGCTACCACAAGATCATTCTCATGGCCGACGCCGACGTCGACGGCGCCCACATCCGCACCCTGCTGCTGACCTTCTTCTATCGTCAGATGCCGGAGCTGATCGAGCGCGGGCACGTCTACATCGCCCAGCCGCCGCTCTACAAAGTCTCCAAGGGCAAGCAGTCGCGCTACCTCAAGGACCAGGCGGACATGGACGCCTACCTCATCGAGGAAGGCTCGTCCGACGCCGAACTGGACCTGCCGTCCGGCGAGCGCCGCACCGGCCTGGACCTGCAGTCTCTGGTGCGCGAGGCCAAGGCCTTCAAGGCGGGTGTCGATCGCCTGTCGCAGCGCGCCCCGGCCTTCGCCATCGAACAATCGGCCCTGGCCGGTGTCTTCAACGAAGACGGCGGCGACCTGGGCAAGGCCGCCGAGCGCCTCAACCTCTTCGCCGAGGAAGGTGACGGGGCGTGGACCGGCGGTCCGGGCGCCCAGGGCGCCATCGCCTTCGAGCGTGTTCGTCGCGCGGTCTCCGAGAAGATCGTGCTGGAAGAGACCCTGATCCGTTCGCAGGACGCCCGCCGTCTGGCCGAACGCGCCGCCGCCTTCGAGGGTCTGTTCGACCAGCCCGCCATCTTCCGCCGCAAGGACAAGTCCACGACCATCCGGGGGCCGCTCGACCTGCTCGAGGCCGTCCTCGACGCGGGCAAGAAGGGCATCGCCATCCAGCGCTACAAGGGTCTGGGCGAGATGAACCCCGAGCAGCTGTGGGAGACCACGCTGGACGTCAACGCCCGCACCCTGCTGCAGGTCTCGGTCGAGCATGAGGAAGAGGCCTCGGACCTCTTCGCCAAGCTGATGGGCGACGTGGTCGAACCGCGCCGCGAATTCATCCAGGAAAACGCCCTCGACGCCGCGGTCGACGCGTAAGGGGCGAAGGCCGGGCGGTTAAGGCCGCCCGGCGTCCAGGAAGGCCCGGATCGTCGGGAAGGTCGCGGTGCTGGAGCGCGAGCCGTCGCAGGCGATCTGTTTGATGAAGTCCGGGATGGTGTTGGGGCGCAGCGTCTCCCACGCGGCGCCCTCCTCGGGATAGTCCTCGTGGGTCCCGTCGGCGGCGTATTCGCTCTCTCCGGCGGTCCGCCATTTCCCGGCGTCGCACTGGAACTGGTAGATGGTCTGGGTGTGGCCGGTCTCGCTCGCCGCCCCGGTCATCGGCACCGAGGCCGACTGTATGGTGGTCACACCGTCCACGGTGGCGATGCTGGCCACATCGGCCAGATAAGCCCGCGTCGCTGTCCTCGAGTAGGCGTGCCAGTCCTCGGCCAGGGCGGGCGTTGCCCCCAGGATGAGGGCCGCGGCGGCCGTCAGCGCGATTTTCATTGGTGACCTCCCCAGATCGCTGTTTGGCCACATGTTGCGCCAGCCGTCCGGTTTGGCAAGCGGGGGGATCAGGCGGCCCGGCGGGCCGTCTCTCCGGCCCCGGCCAGCGGCTCGAACAGCCACCGCGCCAAGTGTCGCACCACCGGCGCCGCCACCCCGTCGCCGGTCAGCCTGCACGCCGCGCTGTACGATCCGGGCAGGCGATAGTCGTCCGACAGCCCCATCAGCCGGGCCGTCTCCCGCGCCGTCATCAGCCGCGACCGGATGCGCCCGTGCTCGACCACCACCAGCGTCTGGCGGCTCGAGCCTCCGCCCGGCGTCCGCAGGCAGCCGGCCATGTCGAACCGCACCTCGGCCCGCTGCACCTTGCGCCCTTCGGTGTCCTTGCGCGTCCGCCGGTACAGGGCTCCGACCTGCCGCGTCCCCGCCGCCCGGGCCGCCTCGACCTTGGCCCGGTTGACCGGCGACATCAGCTCCAGCAGCCGCGCCGTCTGCGCCTGACTATGCCACTCCAGATGCGGCCCATCCGTCTCGGTCAGCGCGGCCAGATCCGCCGGAGCCGCCTCCGGCTCGGGCAGTCGCCACCACAGGGCCCGGCTGCGCAGATCCGCGGGCAGCCGCTCCACCGCCCGCCGCAGACTGACCGGATGGAATGGCCCTTCCGGCCCGCTCGCCAGCAGGGCCGGATCGATCTGCACATCGCCCCGGACGCCGACCACGAACAGCCGGGGCCGCGACTGCGGCACGAACCGGTCGGCGTTGATCACCAGCGCGCCGAAGGCGTAGCCCGCCTCGTTCCAGGTCCGGCACAGGATCTCGAAGTCCCGTCCGCCGCGCGAGGTCAGGGCCCCGCAGACATTCTCGATGGCCACGATCTTCGGGCCTCGTCCTTCGCGGACCAGCCCGCTGGCCAGGCCCCAGAAGGCGTGGAAGGTTCCCGAGCGGCTGCCGCCCAGCCCCGCGCCATTCCCGGCCAGCGACAGGTCCTGACACGGGAAGGAGCCCCACATCAGGTCCGCCTGTCCGGGCAGGTCCGCGGGCGTCAGGGCGCCGATGTCCCCGACCGCCAGCTCCTCGCCGCCCCAGTTGGCGCGATAGAAGGCGGCCTTCTGCGGGTCGATGTCATTGGCGAAGGTGCAGGTCCAGTCGTCGCCCAGCCCCGCCCGCAGCATGCCGCCGCCGGCGAAGAATTCGTAAGCCTCGAAGGGGGGCGATTCGACCATCACGCCGGAGCATGCGGCTTCGGCGCCGCCGGGTCCACCGGATCAGCCGACCAGCCGCTCCCGGTCGCGATCCAGGAAGGCCACCACGTCGCTGATCTGCGTCTTCGGATTGCGGGTGTGCGGATAGGCGTGGGCCGTCCGGGGCTTCCGGTCGAACCAGATCTGGTCAACCACCTCGGTCGGCCGCGTGGCCGCCAGCCAGTCGATGGTGTCGGCCCCTTCATCGTCATTGCGCAGGATGGGGGCCAGGATCTTGCGGAACTTGGGCAGGGAGGTCTTCACCCCCGCCGTATCGGCCCAGCCGGGATGGACCGCATAGGTCTTCGCCCCGATGTCCGCGAAGGTCGCCCGCCAGTGCTCGGCCAGCGCCAGCTGCGCCCGCTTGTGCGCGGCATAGGCAGCGAAGCCGTTGAACCGCTCCTCGGGGATATTCAGCACCGATTTGCTCAGGGGCAGATTATAGAGCCCGCCCGACACCACGTTGATGATCGCCGCTCCCGGCGTCAGCATCCCGTCGTCATGCAGCCGCTCTGTCAGGATGTAGTGGCCCAGCAGATTGGTCGCGTAGGAGGTCTCCAGCCCCTCGGCCGTCGCCTCATAGGATCGCATCAGCAGGCCGACGTTGTTGACCAGCACGTCGAACTTCAGCCCGGCCAGCTCCGGGCGTCGGGTCAGCTCCGAGACCGTCCTCATCGAGGACAGGTCGCAGATCACCGGGACGATCCGGCCCGGGGCGTTTGCGGCCATCGCCTGCAGCGCCTCGAGCGCGGCGACATTGCGTCCGACAGCGTAGACCGTGGCCCCCTTGCGCACCGCCCGCAGGGCCGCGGCGCGGCCCAATCCACCGGTCGCGCCGGTGATCAGCCAGAGCTGTCCGGTGTAGTCCGCGCGCACCGGGCGGAACGGCAGGCCTCGGGCGACATAGCCCACCCGCGTGAAGGAGGGCGCGAAGCGGCCGTAGAAATTCATCGATTTCATAACGGCTTGCAGGAACGGCGGTTCGGCCATCGGACATCCTCCCAAGCGCTCCGATCGTCGCTTTCGTAAACATACTAGACAAGCGGAGGTGATTGGCAACTGGCTTGCGTTTCTGGACTAAAGGCGTATCGGTTCGGAATCGAAAGTCACGGAAGCCGCTTCTCATGACCAGACCGATCCGCGTGATCCAGTGGGCGACGGGCTCCATGGGGCGGGCTTGCCTGCGGGCCGTGATCGACGATCCGCGCTTCGATCTGGTCGGTCTGTTCGTCTATGGCGCGGGCAAGGCGCGGCGGGATGCGGGCGAGATCGCGCGGCGCGATCCGACGGGGGTGATCGCCACCCGCGCCATCGAGGACATCCTGGCGCTGGACGCGGATGTGGTGGTGCACTGCCCTATGCTGTCGGACCCCTATGACGGGCATGACGCTGACGTCCGGCGCCTGCTGGAGTCGGGCAAGAGCGTCATTTCGATCAACAACTACTTCGAGCCGCGTGCGCTCGGCGCGGACTATGCCGCCGGCCTGTCGGACAGCGCGCTGAAGGGCGGCGCGACCCTGGCGGGGACGGGGGTGAATCCGGGCTGGGTGGCCGAGCGGATGGCGGCCAATGCGGTCAGCCTGTGCCTGTCGCACCGCAATGTTGCGACCCGGGAAATCATTGACTGCACGACGGTTCCAAACCCGGAATACGTCTTTGGCGCCCTGGGCTTCGGGGCTGATCCCAAGGTGATCGATCTGGTTGACGGCCCGTTGGCGCGGACCTTCGACCGGATGTTCGCCCAGAGCGTGGAGGGGCTGGCGCAACGCATCGGCCTGACGCTGGACGGCTATGAATCCGACCATGAACTGCGGCTGGCGCGGCAGGACCTTACCGTGGCGGCGGGCGTGATCCCGCAGGGCTCCGTGGCGGCGACGACCTGGCGGGTCCACGGCCTGTCCGCCGGCGTCCGGCGCCTCACCCATGAGGTCAACTGGATCATGGATCCGACCGACCCGGCCTTCGCCGGAAAACCCCACTGGCAGATCGAGGTCGATGGGCTTCCGGGGCTGAAGATCGCCATGGATCTGGTCGACACCGCGCCCGAAGGCGTGCGGACCAAGCCGGAGCAGTTCGCGGTCGCCGCCATGGTGCTGGACGCCATTCCGCGCGTGGTCGCGGCGCCGCCGGGATTGCTCAGACTCTGATGCTGGCGGGTTGCCCGCTAACAAAAGTCATGTAACTTTCATTCAAAGACTAAAAACAAGACCGAGGAGACGACCCCATGGCTGACCGTGATCCCGAGGTGCAGGCGCTGCTCGACAAGAAGGCGATCGAGGAGGTGTTGCTGCTCTTCCTGCGGGGCTGTGATCGTGGGGATGAGGCCCTGGTCGAACGCGCCTACTGGCCGGACGGCTGGGAGGATCACGGCGGCACCTTCAACGGCCCGGCGTCGGAATGGGTGGCCGTGGTCAAGGAGCGCCTGCCCAAGGCCGGGCTGATGAACCACCTGGCCATGAACATGGTCATCGAACTGAAGGGGCCGAACTCGGCCCTTGCCGAATGCTACATCCTCACCGCCTCGCGCCTGAAGGTGAAGGGCGAATGGTTCGACACCCGCACCCTGGCCCGCTGCGTCGATCAGATGGAGAAGCGCGGCGACGAGTGGCGCATCCTCCGCCGCACCATGTGCTGGGAGTGGAATGAGGAGCACGAGATCTCGGAAACCTGGGCGCGCGGGGCGATCACCAATGATCCGACCCAACTGCGTCGCGGGGCCAAGAAGCCCGACGACATCCTCTACACCGCCGCCGCCTGAGGTCCGGTCATGGAAGTTCAGGGCTGCGTCGCCATCGTCACCGGCGCCAATCGCGGGATCGGCGAGGCTTTCGTTCGCGTTCTGCTACAGGAGGGGGCGGCGAAGGTCTACGCCGGCGCCCGCGATCCGGCGTCGGCGAAGCGTCTTGAGGACGAGTTCCCCGGCCGTGTCGTGGCCGTGGGTCTGGACGTATCGAAGCCGGACCAGATCACCGCGGCGGCCGCCGCCTGTCCCGACGTGTCGGTCGTGGTCAACAACGCCGGCGCCTTCAACAACCAGCTCCTGATCGGCGCCGATGACATGTCCGCCGCGCGCGAGGAGATGGAGGTCAACTATTTCGGTCCCCTGGCCATGGCCCGGGCCTTCGCCCCGATCCTGAAGGCCAACGGCGGTGGCGCCATCCTGAACGTGCTGTCGGTGGGGGGCATTCTCGCCGCGCCGAACATGGGGGGCTACAGCCCGTCGAAATTCGCCATGCGCGCCGCCGGAACCTGCATCCGCGCCGAGCTGGCGGGGCAGGGGACCAGCGTCACCTCGCTGATCGTCGGTTCGGTCGACACCCGCATGGCCTCGCATGTGAAGGGGGCCAAGGAGGCGCCCGAGGACATCGCCCGCGCCGCCATGCGCGGCATCACGCGCGGCACGGACGAGATCGACACCGACCGCTTCGCCATCGAGATGCGCGCCGCCATGGCGCGTGATCCCAAGGGGCTGGAACGCCAGATGGCCAAGGCCGTCTTCGTCAGGGAACCATCGACCGGCCGCTAGGCGCCGGCGGAACAATACGGGGGAGGAAGTTCAATGCCGGGCATTCAGGAGATCGCCACGATCCTCGGGATCAATCTGGGGGTCTGTATCGCCTCCTTCGTCATCCTCTGGGCCATCGGCTGCGCCCTGAAGGACGTCACCTTCGTCGACGCCTGGTGGGCGCTGGGGCTGGCCTTCATGGCCGTGACCACCTTCTTCCAGGCCGAGGGCTCGCCGGAGCGGATGCAACTGATCCTGATCCTCGCCGGAGCCTGGGGCCTGCGGCTGGGCCTCTACATCCTGTGGCGCTGGCGCTCGCATGGGCCGGACAGGCGCTATGTGAAGATGCTGAGCCGGGCGCAGGAGACCAAGGGCTGGAGCTTCCCGGTCGCCTCCTGGCGTCTGGTCTTCATGTTCCAGGCGCCGATCCTGTGGGCCGTCAGCCTGCCGGTGCAACTGGGCCAGATGTCCGCCACGCCCGCCGCCGTCGGCACGCTGGGCTGGGTCGGCGCCGGCCTGGTGGTCTTCGGCATCCTGTTCGAGAGCACCGCCGACTTCCAGCTGGTCCGCTTCAAGGCGAACAAGGCCAACGAGGGCAAGGTGCTGTCCAGCGGCCTGTGGAAATACACCCGCCACCCGAACTATTTCGGCGACCTGTGCGTCTGGTTTGGCCTGTGGCTGGTGGCCGCCGAGACGGGGCTGCTGGGCATCGTCTCCATCGCCGGGCCGCTGCTGCTGCTGCTGATGTTCGTCAAATACAGCGGCGGGCCGTCGTATGAGAAACGCCTCACCTACCAGCGCCCAGGCTATGCCGAGTACATCGCCCGGACCAGTTCGTTGATCCCCTGGCCGCCGAAGAAAGCCGGATCGGAGGCCGCGTGAAGAGGCCCGCCACCCCCCGCGTCATGTCCACCCCCGGGATCGGCGAGATGACGCCGCGGGGGATGGGCGCCCTGCTGGACATCCATGCGGCGCGCGACCCGGACGCTCCGGCCCTGTCGTTCGAGGGCACGACCCTGACCCGCGCGGCGCTGGCCTCGCGGGTCAACCGCCGGGCGCGGACGCTGGAGCGGCTGGGGGTTCAGGCGGGGGACTTCGTCGCCATCGCCCTGCCCAACAGCCCCGCCTTCCTCGAACTGGCCTTCGCCGTCTGGGCGCTGGGGGCGACCCCCGCGCCCCTGTCGCACAAGCTGCCCGCCGCCGAACTGAGAGGCATCCTCGACCTGCTCAAGCCCCGGCTGGTGGTCATCAACGATGCGTCGAAGGCGGGCGACACGCCGGCCCATGCAGAGGCCGACACCTTCGACGCCTCGGCGGACGACAGCCCCCTGCCCGAGAAGATCGCGCCGCATCTGAAGGCCATCGCCTCGGGCGGCAGCACCGGGCGGCCCAAGGTCATCGTCGACATGTCGCCGGGCGTGGCCGATCCGGACAAGCCCCTGCTCGGCATGTTGCCGGAAGGCGACGTGCTGATGAATCCGGGGCCGCTGTATCACGCCGCCCCCTTCGGCATGACCTGCTTCGCCATGGGCTGGGGCCTGCATGTGGTCCTGATGCCCCGCTTCGACGCCGAGGAGGCCCTGCGCCTGATCGAGCGGCACAAGGTGCGCTGGTTGTTCCAGGTGCCGACCATGATGCACCGTATCTGGGCCCTGCCGGACGCGGTGAAGGCGAAATACGACATCGGCTCGCTCGACGCCGTCATGCACATCGCCGCCCCCTGTCCGCCCTGGCTGAAGCAGGCGTGGATCGACTGGGTCGGCGCGGAGACGGTGTGGGAGCTCTACACCGGCACCGAGGCCATGGGCGGAACGGGCATCAACGGCGTCCAGTGGCTACAGAAGCCCGGCTCGGTCGGACGCATCCTGCCCGGCTATGAGATGCAGGTGCTGCGCCCGGACGGCTCGGCGTGTGACGTGGATGAGGTCGGCGAAATCTTCTTCCGACCGCTGCGGGGGCAGGGGACGACCTATCGCTACCTCGGCGCCGAGCCGAAGGCGGTGGGCGAGTTCGAGACCCTGGGTGATCTGGGTCGGGTGGACGCGGACGGCTATCTGTTCCTCGCCGACCGGCGCGTGGACATGATCCTGTCGGGCGGCGCCAACGTCTATCCGGCCGAGGTCGAGGCGGCCATCGACGCCTTCCCGGGCGTCCAGTGCAGCGTCGTCATCGGCCTGCCGGACGATGATCTCGGCCAGCGGGTCCACGCCATCGTCGAGACGGCGGACGGGCGACTGGACCAGGTGGCGCTGGCCGCCTTTCTCGCCGACCGCATCGCCCGCTACAAACAGCCGCGCAGCTTCGAGGCGACCGCCCAACGCCTGCGCGACGACGCCGGCAAGGTGCGGCGCAGCCAGCTTCGCGCGGAGCGCCTACTCCACTGACCCGTCATCCTCGGGCTCGACCCGAGGACGAGACGTTCAACCTGCACGATGCAAAAGAGGGCGCACGACCGACCGTGCGCCCTCTTCCATTCCATCAACACGGAAAGTCCGATCCTCGGGTCAATCCCGAGGATGAAGATCAGGTCGCCGCCGGATCCTTCATCTGGAAATAATCGCGCCAGGCGGTGATCTTGCCGTCCGGCCCGAACTCGATGATGCCCATATAGGGGTGGGACACCTTCACGCCGTCGGCGTTGACGTAGTCCTCTCGGCCCTCGGTCAGGACCTGGGTGTCGTTCTGCGCCCAGTTGGTCAGGACCCATTCGGTCCGGGAGTGATTGGCCCAGTAGCGGGTGATGAATTTCTCCACCCACTCGATGCCGACCAGAGGCCGGGTGCCGACGTGGTAGTGGTACTCGATGGCCGGGTCGAAGGCGTCCAGGAACGCCGCCTTGTCGCGACGTCCCGAGACGTCCATCAACGCCCGCAGGCGTTCGATCGGCGCGGTCACGCCGTGGCCTTGGCGGCGTCCGGCTTGGCCGGGGCATGGACCTGCGAGGTGTCATAGTAGTCCCGCATGCGGCGGATCAGACCGTCGCGCAGCTCGAAGACCTGAACGAAGGGATTGTCCATCTTCACGCCCGTCGAACGGTCGACCAGGACCTCCATGCCCTCGACGAACAGCACCTCTCCGGCCTCGGCCGAGTGCACGATCCGCCACTCCTGCTGGTCAAAGCCCTGCTCGTAGTTGGACAGGAATTTGCGCATCTTGTCCTTGCCGATGGCGGGACGTTTCGTCGGGTGCCAGTGGTACTCGATGTCGTCGGACAGGGTGGCGATGAAGCCCTCGACGTCGCGCTTCTTCCACGCGGCCATCATGGCCTCGACCACCTTCATATGCTCGCCCATGGCGTCTCTCCCGTTTTGTCGTTGGAAGAACGCTAGGGGCATAAGTTTGTTTATGCAAGCGACGTGAACGACGCTTTCAAACGCGGACTTTCACGTCCTCGCGAGCGCTCCGACGATCAGGTGATGGTGTGGCCCTTGCCGGGCTTCAGCAGCACATCGGCCATCTTCAGACGGCCCTTGCAGCAGCTGCAATCGACCTCGCTGGCCAAGGCCGCGCCGCACTCGTGACGGATGCGGACCGGCGGCCCAGCCTTGTCCTTCAGCCAGGTCTCGGCCCAGTTCAGCATGGTCAGGGCGTGGGGATAGAGATCCAGCCCCTTCTTGGTCATCCGGTACTCGTACCGGGGCGGGGTGATCTCATAGAGCCGCCGCTCGAAGATGCCCGCGTTCTCCAGCGTGCGCAGGCGGTCGGTCAGGATGTTGGACGCGATGCCCAGCAGGTTCTGCATCTCGTCGAAGCGGTGGATGCCGAAATACTGGACGCTGACCACCAGCCCGGTCCAGCGGTCGCCCAGCAGGTCAACCAGCTCCAGCACCGGGGTCGTGTCGGTCGGCTGGCGTTTGCGGTGCATGCGCTGGACGGGCAGCTTCTCCATCCCCTGACCGGGGCCGGGCACGAAGCTGCAGCTGCGCAGGGTCATCAGTTCGCCGCAGGACGAGCAGCGCACCTCGGGCAGCATCGGCTTGCCGCAGACCGAGTGGATGAAGACCGTCGGCGCGCGGCGACCGGCCACGCCCCAGCGCACGCCCCAGCCCCACATCAGGATCATGCTGTCGAACAGGTCCAGCCCGCGCGGCGTCAGGTGATAGGCCATGCGCGCGCCCTCATCCTTGTGCGGGCGCTTTTCGAGGATGCCGTGGCGCTCCAGCGCCTGCAGGCGGCTGGACAGGGTGCTGCGCGCGCCGCCCAGCCGTTCGTGGAACTCCTCAAACCGGGTCGCGCCGAGGAAGGCCTCCTGCACGATCAGCAGGCTCCAGCGGTCGCCGAGCGCGTTCAGCGCCCGGTTCAGGGAACTCTTGGGAACCAGCCGGGTCTTCGGCGCGCCTTGGGAAGCCATGGCTTGTCTTAGCGGTCTCGCCGAACGGGATTCAAGCGGTCGATAGCTTCTGTCTGCGAACGGACAGACCGGCGGTCTCCCGATCGAAGGTTTCCGCCGTCACCCCCTCGGCCCGCAGGCCCGTTTTCTGGATCTTGTTTGTGGGGGTCTTCGGCAGTTCCGCCTCGACCCGCACATAGCGTGGCACCATGAAATGGGTCATGCGCGGGATCAGGTATTCGACCAATTCCTTCGGATCGATGGTCGCCCCGGCGATGGGGGCGACGGCGACCATCACCTCCTGCTCACCGCCCGGCAGGTCCACGCCATAGGCCGCCGCCTCGCGCACCGCCGGGTGGCCGCAGACCTCGATCTCGATCTCCAGTGAGGACATGTTCTCGCCCCGGCGACGGATTGCGTCCTTCTTGCGGTCGATGAAGAAGAAGCAGCCTTCCTCGTCGCGCCGCATCAGGTCGCCGGTGTGGAACCAGCCGTTGCGCCAGGCCTCGGCGGTCGCTTCCGGATCGCCCAGATAGCCGTGGCTCAGGGTCCAGGGATTGTCGGCGCGGATGACCAGTTCGCCGGGCTGACCGTGCGGCACCTCATTGTCGAAAGCGTCGACGATCCGGCACTCCATCCCCTCGCGGGCGCGGCCGCAGGAGCGCATCACCGTCTCGTTCACCGCGCAGATCAGCGGCCCCGACACCTCGGTCATGTTGAAGCCCGAGATGTAGTCGAAGCCGAACCGGTCCGCGAGCGCGACCGTGTCTTCGGTGATCGGGGCGAGGGTCACCATCCGCAGGGGATTGTCCCGGTCGTCTGGCTTTGGCGGCTCCTTCATCAGGAAGGCGGTCAGGGCACCGATCAGGCCACTGCAGACCGTCGATTCCGTCTCGCGGATCACATCCCAGAAGCGGCGGGTGTCGAAGGCCTCGAACAGGGCGACCGAGCCGCCGCAGGACACCGCCGCCGTGATCGCCGCGATGCCGCCGACGTGGAACATCGGCAGGTTCACCAGCATTCGGTCGCCGCCGTGCATATAGCCGTAGGTCACCTTGCCGGTCGTCCACTCCTGCACATAGGAGGTCAGCACCGCCTTCGACGGCCCGGTCGTGCCGGAGGTGAAGATCACCACGGGCACATCCCACGGATCGGACGGCACAGGGGTGTAAGTCGAGGCGTCGCCGGACAGGGCCGAGACGGGCTCGATCGCCACATCCAGATTGATCGGCCCCTTGGCCTCGCCGGTCAGGATCAGCCGCTGGACCGAACCCAGCGACAGACCCTCCAGTCGTTCGACCAGATCGGGATGGACGATCAGGATCGTCGCCCCGGTCTTGCGGATCGCATGCTCCAGCAGCTTGCCGCGGAAGCTGGTGTTGATCGGGGCCAGCGCCGCGCCGGCGGCGTTGGCCCCGAACCACGACCGCACCAGCGCCGCTGAATTCGGCGCCCAGGCGGCGACGATGTCGCCCTTCTTCACCCCGCGCTCCTGCAGGGCGGCGGCCGTCTCCAGCGCCTTGTGGCGGGTCTCGGCCCAGGTCCAGGTCTCGCCGGTCTCATAGCGGATGAAGACCTTGTCCGGCGTCTCGGACGCGTAGCGATCCAGCAGGCGAGGGATCACACACTCGTCCGCCGTCGGCGGCTTCGGATCGAACCACGGAAGCTTCAACGCGCCCATCAGTGGCCACCCTGCCATTCCTGGGCCTCGTCCACGCTGGCGCGGAAATGGGGCAGGGTCTTGATCAGGATGGCTGAGGCCAGGGTGATGCAGACGCCGCTGACGATGGCCAACGACAGGCCGATCTTCTGCGATCCGCCCAGCAGGGCGTCGCTGATCGCGGCCACGATGGTCGGGCCGCCCGCCAGCGAGATCAGGTTGCCGATCAGGAAGTAGATGGCGGTGACCTGGGCCCGGAACTGGTTCGGCGACACCGACTGCAGCGAGGTGGCGGGCAGGCTGTTCATCACGCCGGCGAAGAAGCTGAAGCCGGCCAGCGAGGCCACCGTCCAGCGAACGTCGGTGAACAGAGGCGTGGCGATGGCGAAGGGGATGCTGCACACCAGACCAATGATGGCGGCGTACAGCGGCGCGTCCTTGCGGCCCCGTGCGGCGAGGAAGTCGCTCAGCCAGCCGCCGATCAGGACACCGGGCGTCGCCGCCAGCAGCAGGACCGCGCCGTAGGTGAAGCCGACCTGCGAGGCGTCCCAGCCGTGGGTGCGGATCAGCACCGCCGGAATCCAGGCCAGGTACGAAATGCCCGCGATGCCGAAGATCGAGAACCCGATGATCATCGCGTAGAAGGTCTTCTTGCGCGCCCACATGAACTTCAGCACGCCCGCCTTCGGATCCGCCTTCACCAGCCCATGACGGGGCGGCTCGCGCACGATCAGGAACAGGGCGGCGATCAGCACGCCGGGCAGGCCGACCAGCACGAAGGTCTGCTGCCAGGGCGCCAGTTCACCGACGAAGGGCAGGGTCAGCGTGCCGTGGCGGGCGATCATGTCGATCACGCCGCCGCCGATCATCAGGGCCAGACCGGCGCCGATGTACGGACCCATGGAATAGACCGCCAGCGCCCGCGCCCGCATGCGGGGCGGGAAGTAGTCCGAGATCATCGAATAGGCGGCGGGTGACAGGGCGGCCTCGCCGATGCCGACGCCGACGCGGGCGGCGAACAGGGCCCAGAAGCTGTTGGCAAGACCGCACATCACGGTCATCACGCTCCAGACCATGATGCCGAAGAAGATGATCCAGCGACGGCTTCCCCGGTCCGCCAGTCGCGCCAGCGGCACGCCCATCAGGGTGTAGAAGAGCGAGAAGGCCAGGCCGGCCAGCAGGCTGAACTCGGTGTCGTTGATGCCCAGATCCGACCGGATCGGCTCGACCAGCAGGCTGAGGATCTGGCGGTCGATGAAGCTGGAGGTGTAGGCCACCATCAGGGCCGCGACCGCGAACCAGCCCCATGCGGGGTGCGGCCATATCCGGGGCTGGGAAGGCGACGTCGTACTGGTCATCGGCGAGGTCCGGTCAAGCGATCAATCTTAAGGTGAAAGTGACTAGGAGCAGCCGAAGCGCCCGACGGGGAGCGGATGTCGCACCGCATCGCGGGCCGCTGAAGCGGTCCGGTCCGATCGCTGTGACGTGTCGCCGATGTCTCCATGGACTCGTCTCAACTCCCTGTTCTTGCGCCGGTTTTCCGGTCTGCTCGATCCAGCGTCAGGGTTCGGGGCGGGCTTGCGAAAGCCGTTCCGGCGCCCCTGTCGCGGTCGTCCGGCAATGAAGCACGGAAGTCGGTCTGATTACAAAAGCTATTTGACAGTCTGAATACGCAAGTTACACCTAGCGCTGAAGCACCTCGGCTAAACGGGGGCTCAAGGGAGGATAGGGCGTGAACATTCGAGGTTCGATCAGCGTATCCGCACTGCTTCTGGCGGCTTCTCTCGGCGCGACGCCGGTGTGGGCCCAGACAGCGCCGCAGACACCGCCGCAAGACAACGCGACCCAGCTGGACGAGGTGATCGTCACAGCGACCAAACGGGAAGAGCGGCTCATCGACGTGCCCGTGGCCGTCACCGCCATCGGCTCTGAACAGCTTCAGAACTCGGGCGTCTCCGATATTCGCGAACTGACGGGCCTGGCGCCCAGCGTCCAGTTCCAGACCCCCGGCGGCGGCGCGGACTCGTCGATCCGCATTCGTGGCATCGGCACCACCTCGACCAATCCGGGCCTGGAGTCCTCGGTCGGCGTGGTCATCGACGGGGTGACCCGCGCCCGCACCGGCGTGGCCCTGTCCGAGCTAGGTGATCTGGAGCGGATCGAGGTCCTGCGCGGGCCGCAGGGCACCCTGTTCGGCCGCAACACCTCCTCGGGCCTGATCAACATCGTGACCCGCGCGCCCAGCTTCTCCGGCGTCGAAGGACGGATGGAAGGCACCTACGGCGACTTCTCGAACATGAGGGTTGCCGGAGCGATCAACCTGCCCCTGAGCGACAATGCGGCGCTGCGCGTCGAAGGCAGCTCCGAGACCCGCGACGGCTTCTATCCGGACGCCAACAGCCAGGAGACGCTGGACAATCTGGACCGCCAGTTCATCCGCGCCAAACTGCGCTGGGAGCCGTCGGACACCCTGTCGTGGATGTTCAGCGCTGACTACACCCAGCGCGAAGAGAACTGCTGCGTCGCGGTTCTGGCCATCGCGGGCCCGACCTATGGTCTGGTCAACACCCTGGCCGGGACGCGCGGTGACGTGGGCTACACCAGCACCAATCCGTTCGACCGCGAGGCCTCCAAGAGCAGCGGCCGGGTCAACTCCGAGAACATCGACGACTGGGGCTTCTCGGCCCAGGCCAATTGGGACCTGGGCTGGGCGGATCTGACCTCGGTCACCGCCTACCGCAGCTGGGAAGCCTCCCGGTCGCAGGACTTCGACCACTCCGGCGCGGATCTGGGCTTCTTCGCCCCGGACGGCCTGCACCAGAATTTCGACGTCTTCACCCAGGAAATCCGCCTGCAGGGGACGACCGGCATCGTCGACTGGCTGGTCGGCGCCTACTATTCGGACGAGGACGTTCGCAATGACTCCGCCTACCGGATGGGCGCGGACTATCCGCTGATCTACGGCGGCGCCGCGACCTTCCAGGCGACGACGCTGGCGGCCTTCACGCCGGGCGACGGCGCGCGGGGCGTGGGCGAACAGAGCGGGCGGGACATCTCGGTCTTCACCCACAACATCTTCAACATCACCGACCAGCTCAGCGTCACGGCGGGCCTGCGCTACACCAACAACAAGAAGTCGATCGACTTCTGGGGCCAGAACTTCAACCCGGCGTGCGACAGCGCGGTGGCGACGGCGGATGCGCCGGGCATCACCCGCTTCTGCGCCCCGTTCTGGGACACCCGCTTCAACCCGGCGGGCGACACGGACTCGCGCAGCGAGGACGCGGTCACCGGCACCTTCAACGTCTCCTATGAGTTCCTGCCGACGCTGACGAGCTACCTGTCGTACTCGCGCGGCTACAAGTCGGGCGGCTACAATTTCGACCGCGCGGGCTTCACCACCCCGGCGACGCCGAACGCCCGCGATCTGGCCTTCTCGGAAGAGACGGTGGACGCCTATGAGTTCGGTCTGAAGGGCGAGTTCTTCGACCGCAGCCTGACCGCCAACCTGGCGATCTTCCATCAGAAGTTCAGCGGCTTCCAGTTGATTGAATACACCGGCGTGAACTTCGTGGTGCGCAGCCTGTCCGAGGCGATCTCGGAAGGGGCGGAGCTGGAGGTGACCTGGCGTCCGACGCCGGGCCTGACCATCACCAACGGCCTGAGCTACACCGACGCCTACTATCCGACCAACGCCGGCAACTCGACCTACTCCGGCAAGGAGATGGAGCAGTCGCCGGACTGGGTGAACGTGACCTCGGTGACCTATGAGTTCCCGATCTCGGGCGACCTGACCGGGGTGGCCTATATCGACAACCGCTACAGCTCCGAGTTCTTCACCGGCGGCTTCGATCCGAACCGGGTGCAGCCGTCCTTCTCGGTGGCCAACGCCCGCTTCTCGCTGCGCCATGAGAGCGGCGACTGGGCGGTGGACCTGTGGGCCCGCAACCTGTTCGACAAGGACTACTACCGCCGGATCATCCCGGCGACCTTCCAGGCCGGCTCCTACTCGGCCTTCCTCGGTGATCCCCGCACCTACGGGATCACCCTGCGTCGCAACTTCTGAAGACGCTGCGTTTTCCTGAGCCTTGGGGCCCCGGCGTGATCCTGACGCCGGGGCCCTCTTCTTTTGCTCAGAAGCCCATCTGCTTGGCGGCGAGGTCGCGCAGGATCTCCTCGGAGCCGCCGCCGATGACGAAGATGCGGGCCTCGCGGTAGATGCGCTCGACGCGGTTGTCGCCGGTGTAGGCGCGGCCGCCGAGGACCTGCAGGCTCTCGCGGGCGCAGTGCTCGAGCGTGGTGGTGGCCTGGACCTTGAGCAGGGCCAGGTCGGCGACCGGGGTCTCGCCGCGCTGGAAGCGCCAGACGAGGATGTCGAGCAGGGCGTAGGACGCCTTCAACCGCTGGATCATCTCGACGATCTTGTGGCGCATCGACTGGTGGTCGATCAGCCGCTTGCCGAAGGTCTGGCGTTCGCGGGCAAATGAAATGGCCTCGGCGATGCAGGTGCGGGCCATGGCAAGGGTGGCCGAGATGCCGCTGAACCGCTCGATGTTGAACTGGCCGGCGAGCCCGGCGAAGCCGCGGTTCTCGACCCCGATCAGATTGGTGACCGGGACTTCGACATTATCGAACTGAAGCCAGCCGTTGTTGCGGTTGTACCATTCCAGGCCTGGCACCGGGCCGCGGCTGACGCCCGCTCGGTCGGTCTCGATCAGCAGCATGGACAGGCCGCCCATGCCGGGGCCGCCGGTGCGGACGGCGGTCAGCAGGAAGTCGGCCTTCATGGCGCCCGAGATCAGGGTCTTGCCGCCGTTGACGACGAAGACGTCGCCCTTGCGCTCGGCGGTGGTGGTGAAGGCCGAGACGTCGGAGCCGCCGCCGGGCTCGGTGACGGCGAAGGCGATCTTCTTCTGGCCCGCCAGCACCGGCTTGGCGACGCGTTCCAGCATCTCAGGCGCGCCGCCCGAGATGATCGGGGGCAGGGCGATCCACGGGGTGGCCAGGTCGGCGAAGACGACGCCGGAGCCGAGACGGAAGAACTCCTCGGCGAAGATGATGCGGTCCCACAGGTCGATGTCCTCGCCCGTGCCGCCGAGATCCTCGCGGAAGCCCATGCCGAGGATGCCGGCCTTGGCCGCCTCGACATAGAGGCTGTCGGGGAAGTCGGAGGCGGCGTCCCAGTCCTTCAGATTGGGGGCGATATGCGTATCCACGAAGGTCCGAAGCTGAGTCCGCCAGGCGTCGTGCCGCTCCGTCAGGAAGGGGCTGGGCGGGCGCAGGCCGTCGAAATCGAGCGCTGGAGCGGTGTGGTCTGCCATCGGTAATCCTCCCGTTTCGCGCCATCTTCGGCGTCGCTTTCAAACGGATACTAAAAGCCCTCGCCTTCTTCGACAAGAATGGTATTCTAACGAAAGCTACTATTTCCGGACCGTTGGTCCGCAAGGAGTTTTCGATGGGGTTCGAACCGACCGGCGCCGCCCGCGACGCCCAGCTGGGCAAGGTCTCGCAGCAACCGTTCAAGGTCACACTGAAGCCGAACGAGCATCCCTATATGACCGGAGCCTGGACGCCTCAGCATGAGGAGTTCACGGCCGAGGATATGCCGGTCATCGGGACCATCCCGACCGACATCGACGGCGTCTATGTGCGCAACACCGAGAACCCGGTGCATGAGCCGATCGGCCGCTATCACCCGTTCGACGGCGACGGCATGATCCACACGATCAGCTTTAAGGATGGCAAGGCTGCCTATCGCAACCGCTTCGTCCGCACCAAGGGCTTCCTGGCCGAGCAGGCGGCGGGGCATGCGATCTGGGCCGGTCTGGCCGAGCATCCGTCGCTGTCGCAACAGCCGGGCTGGGGCGCCCACGGCGGGCTGAAGGACTCGTCCTCGACGGATGTGATCGTCCATGCGGGCGCGATCCTGTCGACCTTCTACCAGTGCGGGGAAGGCTATCGTCTGGACCCCTATACGATGGAGCAGCTGGAGAGCGCCGACTGGTGTCCGCCGGAAGGCATTTCGGCCCACCCGAAGGTGGATGAGAAGACCGGCGACCTGCTGTTCTTCAACTACTCCAAGGCCGCGCCGCACATGCATTACGGCGTGGTCGGGCCGGACAACAAGCTGAAGCATTTCACGCCGATCCCGCTGCCGGGCGCGCGCCTGCCGCACGATATGGCGTTCACGACCAACTACTCGATCCTGAACGACTTCCCCCTGTTCTGGGAGGAGGAGCTGCTGCCCAAGGGGATCCATGCGGCGCGCTTCCACCCGGAGATGAAGTCGCGGTTCGGCATCCTGCCCCGCTACGGCACGGCCGAGGATGTCCGCTGGTTCGAAGCCGACGCGACCTACGTCCTGCACTTCCTCAATGCGTGGGAGGAGGGCGACGAGATCATCATGGACGGCTACTTCCAGGACAATCCGGTGCCCGAGACCAGCCCGGACGCCTGGCCGGGGCATGAGCGGATCATGACCTTCCTCGACCAGAACATGCTGCAGCCGAAGCTGCACCGCTGGCGCTTCAACCTGAAAACGGGGGAGACGACCGAGCAGCGGATGGACGACCGAGTGCTGGAGTTCGGCATCATCAACAACCAGTACGGCGGGGTGAAGTACCGCTACGCCTACAGCGCCGTGTCCAAGCCGGGCTGGTTCCTGTTCACCGGTCTGGTGAAGCACGACATGGACACCGGCGAGAGCTGGACCGTCGAGTTCGGCCCGGAACGCTACGGCTCCGAGCCCGGCTTCGCACCGCGCCTGAATCCGAAGTCCGAGGACGACGGCTATCTGATCACCTACGTCACTGACATGATCGAGAACCGGTCGGAATGCGTGATCTATGATGCGCTGAAGCCCGGCGACGGGCCGGTGGCGCGGATCATCCTGCCGGGCCGTCTGTCCAGCGGCACCCACGCCACCTGGGCGCAGGGGCAAACCATCCGCGCCTCCCAGGCCGCGGCGTAAGGACCAGAGCGTATGACCTACATCCTCGGCGGCTGGCAGTCGGACTTCTCGCGCAACTACGCCCGGGAAGGGCTGGAGATCGGCGATGGCTTCGCCGAGGCGGTGCACGGGGCGCTGGACCACACCGGTCTGGCCCCCGAGGACATTGATGTGGGTCACGTCGGGAACTTCGTCGGCGACCTGTTCACCGGTCAGGGGATGCTGGGCGGCTTCTTCGCCATGGCGGACGACCGCTTCACGGGCATGCCGGCCTCGCGCCATGAGGCGGCCTGCGCCTCGGGCAGTCTGGCGATCATGGCGGCGGCGGCGGACATCGAGTCGGGCCGCTACGGGACCTCGCTGGTGCTGGGTCTGGAGATGATGCGCAACGTCCCCGGCGTGACCGCCGCCGAGCATCTGGGCGCAGCCGCCTGGGCCGGACACGAGTATCTGGACGCGACCTATCCCTGGCCGCGCGCCTTCTCGGACCTGACTGAGGAATACGACCGTCGCTACGGCATCGACGAGCAGCATCTGCGCCGGATCGCCCAGATCAATTTCGCCAACGCCAAGCGCAATCCGAACGCCCAGACCCGGAACTACCAGTTCACCGAGGCCAGCTTCTCGAACGACGACGAGGCCAATCCGGTGATCGAGGGGCGGGTGCGCAAGACTGACTGCGGTCAGGTGACCGACGGCGCCGCCGCCATCATCCTGGCCTCGCCAGAGCGGGCGGCCGAGTATGCGCGCAAGCGGGGCGTTCCGCTGGAAAGCCTGCCGCGCATCAAGGGCTGGGGCCACCGCTGCGCCCCCATCGACTATGGCCGCAAGATCCGGGCGAGCGAGGGGCAGGCTTACGTCTTCCCGCAGGTGAAGCGCGCCATCGACGACGCCCGGGCGCGTGCCGGGGTGTCGCTGGATGATATCCACGCGGTCGAGACCCACGACTGCTTCTCGATGACCGAATACATGGCCATCGACCATCTGGGCCTGACAGCGCCGGGCGAGAGCTGGAAGGCGATCGAGGCGGGCGACATCGAGATGGGCGGCAAGCTGCCGATCAATCCGTCGGGCGGGCTGATCGGCTGTGGTCACCCGGTCGGGGCGACGGGGGTGCGGATGGCTCTGGACGCGTTCAAGCAGACGACTGGAACGGCGGGCGAGATGCAGGTCGAGGGGGCGCGCAACGTCCAGACCCTGAACATCGGCGGCTCGACGACGACGACGGTGAGCTTCCTGATCGGGATGTGAGGCGGGCAGTTTAGACGGTCGGAGAACACCGTCTAAACCGTCTAAAGAGTCTAATCCGTCTATCGGCTGGGTGGCTTTCGGGCGCTGCGTAGACGGTCGAAATATATCGTCTAAACCGTCTATCCCGTCTACGGCGTCTATCGAGTGGGCGCGTCGCCGACGTGGCGTAGACGGTCGGAAAACACCGTCTAAAGCGTCTATCCCGTCTATTGGGCGAGCGGCATGTCGAGGGTTCGGACGGGCCATTTCGACAGGATGGCATGCCGGTGCGTCACTATTGGACGTATGTCGGATTTGTCATCCCGGCCGACGCGAAGCGGAGAGCCGGGACGGATGCGCACCCTCAGTATCTCCCGGAAAGCGCGCAGCGGTTATCCGGGAGAAGAGCGGAGCGTGGAGCCGGCTGTCTCCCGGCTCAGCCCTGACGGGCTGTCCGGGAGCGCTTCAATGAGATGAGGCCAGCGTCCCGGCTCTCCGCTTCGCGTCGGCCGGGATGACAAGGGAGGGGTTCTGGGTCCCGACTTTCGTGGGGATGACGATAGCTTGAGGGGCGTGGGATTTACCGCCCCGCCCGGATCGCCACCCCCACCGTCCCCTGAGCGATCACCAGTCCGTCGGCGGTGCTGACCGTGGCCTCGACCACGGCTTTGCGGCCGTCGCGGAAGACGATGCGGCCGACGGTCTCCAGCCGGTCGCAGCCCATCGGGGCGGCGTTGAGGAAGCGCATCGACAGGTCGGTGGTCAGCAGGCTCTGGCCCGGCTCGAGGATGGTCATGACGGCGCTGCCGCCAGCGACGTCCACCAGCGAAGCCGAAACCCCGCCGTGGACCAGTCCCATGAAGTTGGCGTGGCCGGGGTCGAGGTCGCAGACGATGCGGACCAGCCCCTCCTCGAACTCGACCGGACGGGCGGCCAGCCGCTGGGGGTAGCCGCCGACGGTGTCCGCCTTCTGCGCCCAGCGCCGCAGAAGCTCGAGCCCCGTCGCGGTCGGGTCGAGGTCGAAGTCGACGGGAGCGATGGCCTTCACGCCGCCGCGCCCCGGGCCGTTCGTCCTCCGGTCTTCGACTGGAAGCGGGCGACGGCGGCGTCGTATTCGCCCGCGAGCTGGTTCACGATGTCGGCGACCGGTTCGACGGCCTTGACCGCCTCCAGCCCCTGACCGGCGGCCCAGATGTCGCGCCAGCGCTTGGTCGAGCCGCCCGAGGTGTAGTTGCGGTCCGGGGCGGCGCCGAGGTTGTCTGGATCCTGACCGGCGGCGACCAGACTGGGGCGCAGCCAGGAGGCCGGGGTGCCGGTGACGGACGAGGAGACGATCAGATCGTCCGGACCGGAGTCCACGACCATCTGCTTGTACTCCGGCTGGGCCATGCTCTCGGCCGAGGCCAGGAAGCGGGTGCCCATGTAGACGAAGTCGGCGCCTGCCGCGACCGCGCCCGCCACGCCCGCGCCGTCGCCGACGCCGCCGCCGACCGCGATATAGCCGTCGAAGAAGTCACGCACCGCCGAGATGAAGGCGAAGGGCGACAGGTGGCCGGTGTGGCCGCCCGCGCCGGCGCTGACGCAGGCCAGCCCATCGACGCCGGCCTCAGCGGCCTTCCTGGCCAGCTTCATCGAGACGACGTCGGCGAAGACCAGACCGCCATAGGATTTCACCGTCTCCATGACCGGCCTGGGCGAACCGAGCGCCGTGATGACGACCGGCGGCTTGTACTCGGCGATCAGGCGCAGGTCCTCGGGCAGGCGGGCGTTGGTCGAGTGGGTGATCATGTTGGCGATCCACGGAGCGTCGCCCGGCTTCAGCGCGTCGGTGATCGTGCCCATCCACGTATCGAGGTCCTCGACCGTGCGGCAGTTGGGGGTCGGGAAGGCGCCGCCGACGCCCGCCTTGCAGGCGGCGATGACCAGTTCCGGCCCGCTGATCAGGAACATGGGCGCCGCGAACACGGGCAGGCGCAGGGTGTCGAAGGGGGAGGTCATGCGGTCAGGGTCTCGGTGGTGACGCGTTGGCGAAGCTCCCGCTTGAGGATCTTGCCGACAGGGTTACGGGGGAGGGCCTCGACGACGTCGAGGCGTTCGATCTGCTTGTAGACGGCGATCTGGCGGTCGCCGGTCAGGAAGGCGTTGATCTCGGCCATGCTGGCGCTCTGCTCGGGACGGAAGACGACGAAGGCCGCGAGGCGCTCGCCCAGATTGGGGTCCGGGGCGCCGACGACGGCGGCCTCGGCGATGGCCGGATGGGCGACGAGATGGCTCTCGATCTCCTCCGACGAGATGTTCATGCCGCCGCGGATGATGATGTCCTTCAGGCGGCCGACGAACTTCAGATACTGGAGCCGGTCGCCGGCCAGCTCGAACAGGTCGCCGGTGCGGAACCAGCCGTCGGCGTCGAAGGCGCGGTCGTTGATCTCGGGCGCGCGCCAGTAGCCGGAGAAGATGGTGGCGCCCTTGACCCGCAGCTCGCCCGGCTGACCGGCGGCGGTGATCTCCTGCTCGGTCTCGGGGTCGATCAGGCGGGTGAAGATGCGGTCGTGCAGGACGCAGTTCCAGCGGAAGCCGTCGCCGAGGCGCGGGAACAGGCTGGCGCGGTCGGCGGCCTCGGGCAGGTCCTTCAGGGCCGAGGGGAAGGAGGCCCCCTCGTTGGAGCCGAAATAGTTGACGATCTGGACGCCGTATTTCTCGTGGAAGCCGCGCACCATCCACTCGGACAGGGGCGCCGAGCCCGAGCCGATGGACTTGAGCCGCTTGAAGTCGATGCCCTCCAGCATCGCTTCATTTTGCAAAAGCAGGTTGAGCACCGCGGGCGGGGCGACGGTGTAGTCGATCTTCTCGTCCCGCATCTGTTTCAGCAGGACCTGCAGGTCGAACGGATGGTGCTGGATCAGGGCGCCGCCCAGCAGCAGCCAGCCGATGAAGGCGGTGGAGATGCCGCCCATATTGACCATCGGGAAGGGGTTCAGCAGGCGCGCGCCCGGCTCCAGATCAGCGGCGTCGATGACGCCGTGGCCCATGATGATCCACTCATTGTGGCTGCGTGGGACGCCCTTGGGCTGGGCCTCGGTGCCGGAGGTCCAGCAGATGGTGACGATGTCGTCGGCGGTGATGCGGGCCGCCTTCGCCGCCTTCTGCGCGGCCTTGTGCTGGGCGGGGGTGACGCCGTCCATCAGGGGCTCGAGGTCGAGGCCGCCGGGCGGGCAGGTCGCGCCCAGGACGAAGATGTGGCGCAGGGTCGGGCAGGTCGCCTTCAGCCCGACCAGCATCTCGCCATGCATCTGCTTGCCGATGCGGTCGTTGGTGAGGGCGGCCACGGCGTCGGTCTTGCCGATGATGTAGCCCAGCTCATGCTCGCGGTACTGGACCGGGGCGGGGCTGACAATGATCCCCAGCCGCAGGCAGGCCAGATAGCTGATGGTCAGTTCGGCGATGTTGGGCAGCTGGACCACGACCACGTCGTCCTTGCCGATGCCGTGGGCGGTCAGGACGGCGCAGAGGCGGTCAACCGCGTCGGCGGTCTGGCGCCAGGTCAGGCGCTCGGCGGTCCCGCCGACGATGTCCGGGGCGTTGAACGGATCGACCAGGGCCTCGGTGTCCGGATGGGCCTTCACATGCTTCAGGAACAGGTCGTCCAGGGTGACGTCGCCCCACCAGCCCTTGGCCTTCATCTCGCGGATGCGGTGCTCGGGAATGACGATCATGGCTGGGCCTCCACGGCGATGTTGGCGTCGGGATAGAGCAGGCTGCGGACCTCGCCCCGCACGACCTTGCCGACCGGGTTGCGGGGCAGGGCGGGCATGAGGTGCAGGCGTTTGGGGGTGCGCACGGGGCCGATGGCCTCGCGCACGAAGGCGCGGATGGCGGCGTCGTCGACGAAGCGGGCGTCGACGGCCACGGCGGCCTCCAGACGCTCGCCCCAGACCGCGTCGGGCAGGCCGAAGGCGCAGGCCTCGCGCACGGCGGGATGGGCGTTCAGCGCGGCTTCCACCTCGCCCGGATAGACGTTGTAGCCGCCGGTGATGATCAGCTCCTTGGACCGGCCGATCAGGGTCAGGCGGCCGTCGGCGTCGATGCGGCCGATGTCGCCGGTCTTCAGCCAGCCGTCGTGACGGGAAGCAGCGGTCAGCTCGGGCGCGTCCAGATATTCGGTGCGGGCCAGATCGCCGCCGACGACCACTTCGCCTTCGCCTTTGGTCAGGATCCGACCGTCGCGGGTCAGGACGGCGACGGGCGTGCCCGGGAAGGGGCGGCCGACGCTGGCCAGGAGGTCGGGATTGGCGGTCTCGGCGGCGTTCAGGCCGGTGATGGCCATGGGGGCCTCGGTCTGGCCGTAGAGGCTGGAGAGGACCGGGCCGAAGCGGCAGACGGCCTGCGCGACACGTCCCGGCGACATGGGGGCGGCGGACCAGGTGAGATGGCGCAGGCGCGGGAAGTCATCGGGACCGAAGTCCGTCTCGCCCATCAGCAGGGCGATGAGGGTCGGGGGCATGAAGACGACGGTGGTGCGGCGCTTCAGCTCGGACAGGATGGCGCCGCGGTCAGGCGTGGGCAGCAGGACGTGCGCGCCTCCGGCGGCCAGGACCGGCAGGATGTAGTGGGAGGAGCCGTGGGTCAGGGGCGCGACGGCGAGGTTCACGTCGTCGGCGGTGAAGCCGTAGAACTGCTGTAACGAGCGGAGGGCGGCGAGGCCGCTGGCCTGCGACTGGACCACGCCTTTCGGAACGCCGGTCGAGCCGCCGGTGAATTTCAGGGCGAAGGGGGCGGCGGGATCGTCGAGGATGGCGGCGGGGGCGGCCTTGGGGAGGTCGGCCAGCCAGTCTTCCAGCGACAGGGGATGGGTCGTCGCGCCCATCTCCGATGCGGAGGCGGCGTCGTGCAGGGTCAGGGCCAGTCCGGCGCGGCGCTGGAAGTCGCTGTTCAGCCCGGCGCCGTTGCGCGGGTTGAGCGGGGTCCACACCGCATTGGCGCGCAGGATGGCGAGGTAGGCGACGGCGTGCCGCCAGCTGTTGGCGGCGCAGAGGCCAATGCGGTCGCCGGGCTGAATCCCGCGCGCGGTCAGGTGGGCGGCGGCGCGCTCGACGAGGGCGATCAGTTGGCCGTGGGTCAGGGTCACGTCGCCGTCGAACAGGGCGGGGCGGTCGGCCTTCGCGGCGGCGTTTTCGTAGAGGGCGTGGATCGGATGGGTCATGCGGCCCGCCGTTCCAGAACGGTGACGACGGTGGCCGCCTCCTCGACGCCGAGGAAGCCGCCGCCGTTCTCGGCCACGGCGACACGGGCGCCCTCGACCTGGCGCGGCCCGGCCTCGCCGCGCAGCTGGGTGGTCAGTTCGAACAGCTGGGCGAGGCCCGTGGCGCCGACCGGATGGCCCTTGGCGACGAGGCCGCCGGAGGGGTTCACCGGAGTCTTTCCACCGAGGGCGAAATCGCCCGCCGCCACGCGGGCGCCGACGCTGCCGGGCTCGGCCAGGCCGAGGTTCTCGATCTGCTGGAGTTCGGCGTAGCTGGTGGCGTCATGGACCTCGGCGAGGTCGATCTCGGCGGGGGCGATCCCAGCCTGTTCATAGGCGGCGGAGGCGGCGCGACGGCCGATGTGGTTGTCGAAGTCGCGGGCGTCGCGGGCGCCCGCGCTGACCAGAACGCAGCCCCGGATTTGGACGGCGCGGGCCTGGGCGTTCAGCCGCTTCAGGCCGCGCGCGGAGCAGACAATGGCGGCGGCGGCGCCGTCGCTAACGGGCGCGCACATGGCGCGAGTGAAGGGGAAGACGATGGGCTTGTCGGCCAGCACCTGCGAGGCCGTCATCGGGGTGCGGTACTGGCTGCGCGGATTGTGCTGGGCGGCGGTGTGGTTCTTGGCCGCCAGCAGGGCGAGGTCCAGCGGTGTCGATCCGAAGCGGGCCATGTGGGCGCGGGCCTGGGCGGCGTAGAGGTCCATGAACAGGCTGCGGCCATCGGTTGGCGGCTCGCCGCCCATCTGGCGGATGTAGTCCAGCACGCCGTCGCGGTCGTGGATGTCGGTGCCGCCCGCGAAGGCGGCGGCGACCTGATCGGGGCGGTCGGGGAAGACCATCTTCTCGACCCCGACGACGAGGGCGATGTCTCCGGCTCCGGCGCGGATCCAGTGGAGGGCCTGCAGCAGGGCGGTGGAGCCGGAGGCGCAGGCGTTCTCGACATTGACGACGGGAATGCCGGTCAGGCCGAGGGGGCGCAGGGCGATCTGGCCGCGCACCGTGTTCTGGCCCTCCAGCATGGGCTGGCGGGTGTTGGAGAACCACGCGGCCTCAATGTCAGCGACAACGGCTCCCGCGTCGGACAGGGCGGCGGCGACGGCCTCGGCGGTCAGCGCCTTGACGCTGTCGCCCGGCCGCTTTCCGAAGGCGGTCATGGAGACGCCGGCGAGGAAGACGTCTTGGCTCATGCCAGCGGCCGCCGTCGCTGGACGATGCGGAAGCGCGAGGCGACGAAGGCCAGGTCGGCGAGGCAGGCGTTGCCCGCCGGGTTGAGGCCGGTGACGTGATAGTCGCTGTAGGCGGCGGCGAAATTGATCCACATCGCGCCGGTCAGGTTGATCGAGAGATTGGCCCCCGCCGCCTCATAGGCGGGCGTGACGCGGTCGATGAAGGCCTCATCGGTCGAGTAGAGGTAGGACGAGATCGAGCCCTTGGTCTTGGCCAGCCAGGTCGCCTCCATCACCGCCTCATCGGACGGGCGGGAGACGAGGAAGAGGACCGGGCCAAACCGCTCCTCGGCATAGATCTCGGGATCGCTCGCGCCCTCGATGGCGATGACCAGCGGGGTCAGGGTGCGGGCGTTCGGAAAGTCGGGATGCGGATAGGGGGCGGCCTCGCGCAGGACGCGGGCGCCGGGCGCGGCCTCGGCGGCGCGGCGGGCCTGTTCGACCACGTCGAGGCTGACCTGCCCCTGGATGGCGCCCATGACCCCAGCGGCCTGAGACGGGTCGGCGGCGAGGGCGTCGATCTGGTCGACGATGGCCTGCGACATCGCCGGGAACAGGTTGGGGGCGATGTAGATGACCTGCGGGCTGGTGCACATCTGGGCCGAGAACAGGCTGGACGAGCGGGCGATGGCGCGGGCCACGGGGGCGACCTCGGCGACGCTGTCGATGACCACGGTGTTCACTCCCGCCGTCTCGGTGAACAGCAGCTTGCCGGTCACCGTCCGCTCCAGGTGGCCGCCGTATCGGGGGCTGCCGGTGAAGTCGATGATCTGGACGTCGGGGTGATCCACGAACCGGCCCGCGACGGGCTCGGCGAGTGTATCGGCCGCCAGAGTCACGAGGTTCGGATCGAAGCCGAAATCGGCCAGCACGCGACGGCAGGTCTCGACACCGATGGCCATGGGCAGGATGGCGATGGGGTGGGGCTTCACGATCACCGGATTGCCGGTGGCGAGGCTGGCGAAAATGGCGGGCCAGGCGTTCCACGTCGGGAAGGAGGCGCAGCAGATGACCAGCCCGACCCCGCGCGGGACCAGTGTGTAGGTTTTCTTCAGCGCGACCTGATCGGCGCCGAAGGGGCGGTGGTACTCCGCCTCGCGCGTGACGTCCCGCATGGCCTTGGCGGCGTAGGCGAGGGCCTCGACGCCGCGGTCCAGCGCATTGGGGCCCGAGCCGCTGAAGGCCTGCACATAGCTCTGACCCGCCACATGCATGACGGCGTGGGCCATCTCGAAATTGCGGTCGTAGAGGCGCTGGGCCATCTCGACGCAGAGGGCGAGGCGGAGCTCGGGATCGATCTCGCGCCAGCTCGTCATCGCGGCGACGGCGGCGGCGACCAGGGCCTCGGGATCGCTGACCGGATAGCGGATGCCCAGCGGCTGTTGGGTGAAGGGCGAGACCTCCTCGCCGACGGTTTCGCCCGTGGCGCCGGGCTGGTGCAGTTCGAACGTGGTTCCCAGGCGGGATTCGAAGGCGGCCTTGCCGGCGCCCGGCTTGTCGGGGCCGTGGATCTTCGTCGAGGGGGAGTCGCTGAACGGGCTCCAGGCCGCGCGGGTGCGGACGGCCTGGATGGCGGCGTCCAGCGTCGCGGCGTGGCGCGCGATCAGTTCGGCATGACGATCCGACCCGGCCCCGTACATGGTCAGCCGACCCGCTCGACGATCATGGCCGCGCCGACGCCCTGGGCGCCCGCGGCGACGACCAGACCATAGCGGCCCTCGGCGGCGTCCAGCGCATCGAGCAGGGAGGACAGCAGGATGGCGCCGGTCGCGCCCATCGGATGGCCCTTGGCGAGGTGGCCGCCGCCGACATTGACCTTGTCGACGTCCACGTCCCGCTCGCGCAGGAATTTCACGATGGTGACGGCGAAGGCCTCCATGAATTCGATCCGGTCCATGTCGCCCAGCGTCAGCCCGGCCTTGGCCAGCGCCCGGTCCATGGCGGTGAAGCCGGCGGTCAGCGAGGCCTCGGGATCGCCCCCGGCCTCGGCGTAGGCGACAATCCTGGCGCGGGCGCCGTCGGCGGCGGCGCTGACCAGGGCCAGCCCGGCGCCGTCGCACATGGGCGGGGCGTGGGCGACGGTGTGGCGGTGGTCGATCTTCCGGCCGTTCAGCGCCTCGGCGTACTGCTCGCCCAGCGGGGCGAAGGCGGCGGGCATGGCGGCGAGGCTGTCGGCAGTGGTCGAGGCGCGGGCGGGTTCCTCGGTGTTGAGGCCGTTCAGCGGGATACGCGACTTCGTCAGGGCCGTGCCTTCGGCGGCGGCAGTGCGTTGCTGCGAGCGCAGGGCCGCCTCGTCCATCTCCTGACGGGTGACGCCGATGTCTTCGGCCAACCGGTCGGCGGCGACGACGACGGGGATGTAGCGGGTGCGCGGCGGGAAGCTGGCGTCCTCATAGTAGTCGGCCTTGTCGCCCATGAAGGGGACGCGGCTCATCATCTCGACCCCGCCCGCCAGAGCGGTCTGCGCGTCCCCGGCGGCGACCATGTTGGCGGCTTGTCCGATCGCGGTCAGGCCCGAGACGCAGTAGTTGTTCAGGCTGAAGGCGTAGGCGTCGTCCGGCAGTCCGGCGTGCATCTTGGTCACGAGGGCGACGTTGGCGCCCTGCGCCCCCACCTGGCCCACGGCGCCGAGGATCAGGGCGTCGGCCTTGTGGGCGGCGCCGCCGTTGCGCTGGTCGAGGGCGTCGATCAGGCCCGAGACCAGTTCATGGGGTTTCAGGGAGGCGAGACCGCCGTCGGGGCGGGCCTTGGCGCGGGGCGTGCGGACGGCGTCGACGATATAGGCGGTCATACTGTTCTGTCCTCAGGCGGCGATCTGGGCGCCGGGCGCCCAGGTCCCGTGGAAGCCGGCGGGCACGCGGGCGGGCAGGGGGATGCGGGCGATGGGGCCGGCCTCGAAATCCTTGGCGGCCAGCACCTGAACCTCGGACTGGCCGGTGGCTTCGTCGGTGGTGAAGACGATGACGTAGCCGTCGTCCTCATCCACCGCGCCGACGCGGGGCGCGAAGGCGGGCTCGGAGCCGCCGACGCCGGGGGCGAACTCATGGGTCTTCGCGGCGCCGGTGTTGAGGTCGTATTTGATCAGGCCCGAGAAGCGTTGAAGCTCCTGCGGGGCCATGGCGACGTGATAGGACCAGTTGGTCCTGCGGCCAGTGTAGTCGAGATTGACGACCGGGAACTCGCCGATGCGGTCGTCCAGCTGGCGCTTGCGGACCTGGCCGGTGACCATGTTCATCCGCCACTCGACCGGCACGGCGTTGAGCGCCAGCACGTTCACCATCGAGGCGTAGGGGCCATAGGCCGGGTTCGGCGGGAAGCCGTTCGGCGTCATCATGCAGGCGGTCATGACGACCTCGTCGCCGTCCTCCCAGCAGTTGACGACGTGGTAGATGTAGCAGGTGTCGGTTTCGAACCAGCGGACCTGATCGCCGGTCCCGGTCTTCGGCACGACGCCGAAGCGGGCGGGCTGATCGGCGACCTTGATCTGCCACATCGAGTTGCGCAGCCCGGCCTCGGTGAAGACCACGGGCAGGTCGTGCAGGATGATGTAGTTCTCGGTCAGGCCCATGTCGTGCGGCAGGCGCGGCCCGGGCAGGTCGACCTTCTGGAAGTTCGTCAGCTGGTTATCGGCGCTGACGACGCCGAAGGTCATCCACGGCTCGTAGAGCGAATAGTCGAAGAAGCAGAACTCGCCGGTCCTGGGGTCGACCTTGCCGTGGGCCGAGACGTGGCGGGGCAGGGCGCCGCCGAAGGTCTCGTTGCCGATCGTCTCCAGCGTGCGGGCGTTCACCCGCACCGGTTTGCCCGAGATGTACCACAGCGCCATCAGCGAGCCGTTGTGGAAGACCAGATCAGTGTTGGCGGTGTCCTTGTAGACCAGCTCGCCGCGCTTCGAATCCGGACGGGTCCGGGCCGAGGGGGCCAGGACGCCGCCTGCGTGGATGTCGAGCCCGGCCTGTTCGGCGCGGTAGTCGTCGGTGCCGACGTAGCGGTTGCGGTACTCGGCCTTGCCGTTCTCGAAATGGATGGCGTGGACCATGCCGTCGCCGTCGAACCAGTGATGCAGGCCGGACGGGGCGTCGGCCGGGTTCGGCCCGTTGCGGACGAAGGCGCCGTAGAGGTCCTTTGGTATCTCGCCGATGACCGGCAGGTCGAGCGCCGTCGTCTCCTTCGCCACAGGCTCGTAGAGCCCCTGCAGATAGGGGTTCATCTCGTTCAGCGGGGTCAGCTCGCCGGTCTCGATCCGGCGCGCCGCGGTTGCGTCATCGGCCATGGTGCGGCTCCTTAAGTCTCAGAATGCAATCTGCCTAATTTGGTCCATCTCTGCAAGTTACTGCAGGCGAACCGCGGTCGCGGGGCGGGCCTTGAGGAAGGCTTCGAAGGCGGCGTTGCCGTCCGGCGGCAGGGTCCAGTCCTCCAGCGACATGAGGGGGCCAAGGGCGGCGTTCAGGTCGTCGGGCGAGACTTCGCCGGGCGGCTGGAACTGGACGCCGGGGCCCTCGATCCGCACCGCGCGGCGCACCTTGCCCGCGCCCGCGACCAGGGTCTCGCCGTTCAGCGGACAGCCTTCGCTCATCAGCCAGCTGACGACGGGGGCGACGTATTCGGGCGGCATGGCCGAGCCGACCTCGTCGGTGACATAGGCCTCGGTCATGCCGGTCAGGGCATAGGGGGCGACGGCGTTGGCTTGGACGCCCCTGGAGGCGCCCTCCAGCGCGATGACCCGCATCAGGCCGATCAGCGCGGCCTTGGACGAGGAGTAGGCCGCCATGCCGTGCACCCCGTGCAGGCCCGCCGCCGAGGTGGTGATGACGATCCGCCCGGCGCCCTGATCGCGCATGTGGCGGTAGATCGGCAGGGTGGCGCTGACGGTGCCGAAGAAGTTGATGTCGAAGACGGCGCGCAACTCGGCCATCGTCTGCTTGTGCAGGCTCCTGGCCTCGGGGGCGCCGGCGTTGTTCACCAGACCATCGATGCGGCCGAAGGCGCTGAGCGCGGCGTCGAGCAGACGCTCTCCGGCGTCGTCCTGCTCCACCGCCAGGGGGCAGGCGACGGCCTCGCCGCCCGCGGCCCGGATGCGCTCGACCACGGACTCCGCCGAGGCCGGCTGGCCCGACGCCCGGGGCCTTGTGTTCACGACCACCCTGGCCCCGCGCGACGCGAGATCCAGCGCATAGGCCAGACCCAGCCCCCGCCCCGCTCCCGTGACCACGATGACCCGGTCTTTCAATGACCGTTGTTCCATCGGCACCTCCCTGCTTGCGTAAAAAGACTTGCAAACTTGGTCTGTTGGCGCAAGCTACTCTTCCAGTCGAGCTTCCGATCAACGAGAGGCCGCTGCCCTGGGGAGGGAAACGCTGATGAAGTTTGCACACGCCACAACTACGTCCGCCGTCGCTCTGGTCGCCGCCGCGGCCCTCGGCTCACCGGCTTTCGCGCAGTCCGCACCGCAGGAAGCGCCAGCCGCCGCGACCCTGGACGAGGTCATCGTGACCGCCCAGCGGCGCGAGCAGAGCCTGCAGGACGTGCCGATCGCCATCACCGCCTTCAACGCCGAGACGCTGGAGCGCACGGCGGCGACGGGCATTCAGGACATCGCGGCCAAGGCGCCGGGGGTGACCCTGACCCAGTTCAACATCGGTGAGCCGCAGCTCTACATCCGGGGCGTCGGCACCTCGAGCGACTCGGCGGCCAGCGACCCGTCGATCGGCTTCTCCATCGATGAGGTTTCCATCGGTCGTTCGGGCGCCAGCGCCCTGTCCTTCCTCGATATCGAGCGGGTCGAGGTGCTGCGCGGGCCGCAGGGGACCCTGTACGGCCGCAACGCCTCGGGCGGCGCGCTGAACATCTACACCCGCAAGCCGGTGTTCGAGGATTCCGGCAGCATCACCGCCCGCGTCGGCAGCTTCGACGAGTACGGGCTGGAAGGCGTGATCAACCGCCAGCTGGGCGACGACTCGGCCATCCGCTTCGCCGCCCGCTACACCACCAATGACGGCTACGCCGAGAGCCTGCCGAGCGGCGAGGGGCTGGAAGGCGGGACCTCCTGGGGCGCGCGCCTGTCGTATCTGAAGGACATCGGCGACTGGAGCGTGCTGGTCAGCGGCGACTACTCCGAGGACGATATGGACGGCCACGCCCGGATCCCGGTGACGGCGTCCGGCACGGCCCCGGCCTTCGTCACACTGATCAATACCCTGCGCAACGGGCTGGACCGTCGCCAGAGCTTCTCCTCGCCCGACAACTATCAGGAACGCACCAACTACGGCCTGACCGCGCGGGTCGAGCATTCGGGCGACGCCTTCGATTTCGTCTCCCTGACCTCGTACCGCGACAATGACTATTCGTGGCGGGACAATCTGGGCGGCCTGCCATTCCCGGCCTTCCCGCTGGAAGTCGACGACCGGGCGTCCGAGGCGGCGAAGCAGTTCAGCCAGGAGTTCCGTCTGGTGTCCAAGCCGGACTCCGCGATCAACTGGGTCGGCGGCGTCTACTTCTTCCAGGAAGAGATCGAGCGCACCGAGCGGTTCATCGTGCGCGCCGCCCTGCCCATCGCCCCGCCGTCGTTCGGCGGCGACACCACCTTCTTCCAGGACGCCACCAACCGCAGCTTCGCCGCCTTCGGCCAGGCGAACATCCCGTTCGCCGATATCTGGGAGCTGACGCTGGGCCTGCGCTGGACCAGCGACTATCGCAAGATCCATCAGGTCGCGATTGACAACGAGGGCGGGGCCAATCCGCCGGTGGGCATCCCGCTGGGACCGACCGGAAACCCCTACAACGTCAGCGGCTACACCCACTTCAGCGAGCCGACGTGGAAGATCTCGCTGGCGGTCGAGCCGGTCGACAACGTCCGCTTCTATGCAAGCTATGACCGCGGCTACAAGGCGGGCTCGTATCCGTCGACGGCGCAGTCGGGGACGCAGGCCCTGATGCCTCTGGCGTCGGAGCTGCTCGACAACTACGAGCTGGGGGTGAAGTCGACCCTGTTCGGCCGTTGGCGCTTCAACGCCGCGGCGTTCAAGCTCGATTACCAGGACCTGCAGGTCTACGAACTTCTGGGTCTGGCGCTGGTCACCTCCAACGCCGAGGCCGAGGTCGAGGGCTTCGAAATCGAGACGGCGCTGGCCGTGACCAACAACCTGACCATCGGCGGTTCCTACACCAGCCTGGACGCCAAATTTACCTCGAACGCGGTCTCGGGCTCGCTGGTCCTGCCCTACAACGGCAACAGCCTGCCGCGCTCGCCGGACAGCCAGTACACGATCTATATCGACAGCGAATGGGATGTGGCCGGCGGGGTGCTGGCGGCCCGCGCCGACTACCAATGGAGCGACGACTTCTACTTCGATCCGTCGAACAATCCGGAAGTCCTGTCGCCCGCCCACGATCTGGTCAGCGCCTTCCTGTCGTGGGAAGCGCCCTCGGGCCTGAAGGTGTCGGTCTACGGCAAGAACCTGACGGACACCGAGTACCAGACCCACATCATCAAGAATGTGGGCGTCGGCTTCAGCGTATTCGGCGCGCCGCGGTCGTTCGGCCTGGCGGTGACGCAGAGCTTCTAGGACCGGGGCGCGTCAGGCGGCGCCGGAGCCTTCCGGCGCCGTCGCCTCGACTTCCCAGCGGATGTTGCGCGCATCCAGCAGGGCGCCCGTGTTCAGGTCGCAGACGACGGGGTGGATCGCCTCGCCGGTGCGGGTGTCGACCAGCTTCAGCGGCACGCCGTCCGGGCACAGCCAGCGCTCGGCCCAGCCGTGCATGGCCATGATCATCGGGAACAGGTCGAGCCCCGCCTGGGTCAGCCGGTACTCAAAGCGCGGCGGCGCCTTCTGGTAGAGCTTCTTCTCCAGCACCCCGTGCAGGACCATGCGGTTCAGCCGGTCGGCCAGGATGTTGGTCGCGGCGCCCAGGGCCTCATGGAACTCGTCGAACCGGCGCAGGCGGAAGAAGGCGGCGGCCAGCACGGCCCAGCTCCAGTAGTCGCCCATGATGTCGGTCGAGCGGTCGATGATCGCCCGATCGGTCTCGACCGGCTGGGTCCGGCGACGGCGCGAGGTCGGCGGCGGGATCGGCGCCAGTCCCTCGCCCGCCTCGCCGCGCACGAAATGCGGATCGATGGGGTGGCCGCGCTCATGATCGAAGATGGCCGGGGTCACCCGTTCGCCGGTCTGGCGATCAAAGAAGGCCAGGGCGTAGCGCTCCTGCAGCGGCGAGCGCGCCCATTTGCGCTCCCACTGCCCCTGCATGACCGCGACCCCGAACATGTCGAGGCCCATCTCGGTCAGCCGGTACTCCATGCGGGTCGGCGAGTCCTTGGCCGGGCGTTGCTCCAGCAGGCCCGAGGCGACCAGACGGTTCAGCCGGTCGGTCAGCACGCTGCGTGGCATGCCCAGGCGGTCGCGCCACTGGGAGAAGCGGCGCGCGCCATAGAAGGCCTCGCGCAGGATCAACTGCGTCCAGGCGTCCCCCGTCACCGCGAACGCGCGCGCGACGGGATTGCCCATGATCAGATCGCGGGTGGAAATGTGGTCCACGAGCCCTCGTTTCGGTCCTGCCCCGGACCGTTCTAGCACCATGCGCGCCCGAATCGCAGGTGTACGCGTGAAGGCGCGCAATTGGACGATAAATCCTGTTTTGCAAGTCAGTCGTCAGGGGTAGGATGGCGCCCAGATCCGGAGAACCGGACAGGTATGGGAGTTGAGCGTGCTGGATACGGTCGAGGACTTTCATCAGGCGCCCTGTCGCCCCATCCGCTTCGGCGATGTCGGGCTGGAGATCGAGCGGCGCGATGACGGGACCCTGATCCTGTCGGCCAAGGCGCCTCTGGAACCCTATGAGCAGAACCTGCTGCGCCGCTTCTGGCGGCTGGGCGACAGTCAGGCCGACAAGACCTGGATCGCCGAACGCGACGGAGACGACTGGCGGCGGCTGACCTATGGCGACGCCCGGCGCGACGTCTCGGCCGTGGCGACCTGGCTGAAGGCGCGGGGCGTCCCGGCCAGCCGCTCGATCCTGGTCCTGTCGGGCAATACGCCCACCCACGCGCTGTGGATTTTCGGGGCGATGGCGGCGGGCGTGCCGATCTGTTCGGTCAGTGTGAACTACGCCCTGCTGAGCACCGATTTCGAGCGGCTGCGCCATGTGGTCGATCTGGTGAAGCCGGCGGTGATCTTCGCCGAGACGGCCGATTTCGCGCGGGCCGCCGAGGCCATCGCGCCGGAGGACGCGGTGATCGTCAGCGCCGAGGCGGAGGGTTTCTCGGCTGGAACCGTGACGATGGCCGAGGTGCTGTCGACGCCGGATGTCGAGGGGATCGGGCAGGCCGTCGAGGCGCTCGATCCGACGGCGCCCGCCCGCTATCTGCTGACCTCCGGCTCGACCGGAAGGCCCAAGGCGGTGATCCACACCCAGGCCATGATGACCGGCAACACCGCCAGCGGGGCGCAGGCCATGGGCGACGCCTTCGACTGGGGCGGGACCATGCTGGACTGGCTGCCGTGGAGCCATATCGCCGGCTCGTCCCTGCTGACCAACATCACCTGGCTGGGCGGGACGCTGCACATCGACGACGGCCGCCCGACGGCGACCGGCTTCGCGGCGACCCTGCGCAATCTGAAGGAGGTTCCGGTCCGCTTCTACGGCACCATGCCCAGCGGCTACGCCATGCTGGCCGATGCGCTGGAGGCGGACGAGGATCTGCGGCGGACCTTCTTCAGCGAGTTGCGCGTGATGCTGTTCGGCGGCGCGGGCCTGCCCCAGCCCCTGCATGACCGGCTTCAGCGGCTGGCGGTGGCGACGACGGGGCAGAGGTTCATGTTCGTCTCCGGCTACGGCTCGACCGAGACCGGTTCGGCGATCAGCTACACCTGGTGGGAGAGCACCCGCGTCGGCATCGGCCTGCCGGTGCCGGGCGCGGCGCTGAAACTGGTCCCCGCCGACGGCGCCTATGAGGTGCGGGTCAAGGCGGCCAGCGTGACGCCCGGCTACCATGGCGATGACGCGCGGACCGCCGAGGTCTTCGACGAGGACGGCTTCCTGCGGATGGACGACCTGGCCGACTTCCACGATCCGGAAGCGCCGCTGCTGGGCCTGTTCTTCGCCGGGCGCCGGGTCGAGCAGTTCAAGCTGGCCAACGGCACCTTCGTCGCCGCCGGTCGCCTGCGGACCGACCTGCTGGAGGCCCTGCCGGGCGTGTTCCGCGACGTGGTCATCTGCGGCGAGGGACAGGCGGACCTGCGGGTGCTGGCCTGGGCCGACCCGGAGGCGGAGCGACGGCTGGGGGATGTGGACGCCGCCGTCGCCGACGGCCTGCGCCGCTACAATGCGACCCACACCGCCCAGAGCGAGCGGCTGGCGGGGCTTCTGTTCCTCGAAACGCCGCCGGATGTCGAAGGCCATGAGGTGTCGGACAAGGGCTCGATCAACCGGGCCATGGTCCTGCGCCGTCGCGCCGGGGATATGGCGCGGCTGTATGCGGGCGGGGCGGGCGTGATTACGCCCTAGGCCCCAGCCTTCACCGCCTGCTCCCACGCCAGCCGGGCCAGGTCGGGGAATTCGTCGGCGCGCTTGCGGGCCTTGGGCGAGACGGCGTTGCCGCGGATCACCCGGCCGCGGATGCCGTGGATGATGGCGGCGAAGCGGAACATGTTGAAGGCCACGAAGACGTCGAGGTCGGGCAGGACGGCGCGCCCGGTCCGCTCCGCATAGGCGGCGACGTAGTCGGCCTCCGCCGGGATGCCCAGCGCCTTGAGGTCGCGTCCGCCCAGCCCGCCCAGATGGGTCGGCATCCGGTACATCATCAGATGGTAGGCGAAGTCGGCCAGCGGATGGCCGAGGGTCGACAGCTCCCAGTCGATCACCGCCGCCACCTCGGGCCGGCCGGGCCGCAGGATCAGATTGTCGATGCGGAAATCGCCGTGGATGACCGAGGTCTCGTCGGGCAATTCCTTCCCCGCCAGCCAGTCGGCCAGACGGTCCATGTTGTCGTCGCGCCCGGCGTCGGCGACCTCGCGATACTGGCGGGTCCACAGGGCGGTCTGCCGCTGGACGAAGCCGCCGCGACGGCCGTAGTCGGACAGGCCCAGGGCGTCGATGTCGAGGCTGTGCAGCTTCGCCAGGGTCGCGTTCATGGCGTCGAAGGTGGCCGCGCGCTCGCCCGGATCGGCGATGTCGGTCGCCGGGTCCCAGACAATGCGACCCTCGACATGGGCCATCAGATAGAAGGCCGTGCCGATCACCTCCGGGTCCTCGCAGACGCCATGGATGCGCGGGACGGGGAATTCGGCCTCGCCCAAGGCCCCCATGACCCGCGCCTCGCGCAGCACGTCGTGGGCGCCCTTGAGCAGGGCGCCCGGCGGCTTGCGGCGCAGGACGAGGTTCAGGTCGCCGACGGCGACGCCATAGGTCGGGTTGGACTGTCCGCCCGAGAACTGGGTGATCGCCAGCGGGCCGGGCGGGACCTCCATCCGCGCCCGCATCCACGCCTCCAGCGCCGCCGCGTCCAGTTCGAACCCGGCGCGCACGCCTGCGTCAGCCGTCACAGCGATTGGCCGTCGTCGATGACGAAGACCCCGCCGGTGATCGGCGCGGCCTCGTCCGAGCCCAGCAGGATCAGGGTCGGGTCCAGTCCGTCGCCCGGCATCAGGCGTCGACGGGGGAAGCCCTTGATCTGCTTCTCGCCGCCGGGGCTGGAGAACCAGTCGGAGTTCATCTCCGTCTCCAGATAGCCGGGGCAGACGGCGTTGACGTTGATCCCTTCGCGCGCCCATTCGCGCGCCAGACCCTTGCCCAGCGACACGACCGCCGCCTTGGAGGCGCAGTAGCCGGTCAGGCCCGGCAGCTGCAGCTGGGCGCCGATGGAGGCGATCAGGACGATGCGGCCGCGCCCGGCCTCCGCCGTTCCATTGGCCTTGAAGGCGCGCGCCGCCTCGCGCGCTGTCAGGAAAGCGCCGCGCACATTGACGGTGAACATCTGGTCGAACTCGGCCACCGGGGCGTCGAGCGCGAGGCCCGGCAGGCCGATGCCGGCGTTGGCGTAGGCGGTGTGAAGCGGCCCCAGCGCCTGTTCGGCGGCGGCGATCCCGGCGATGACGCTGGCCTCGTCGGCGACGTCCATGGCCACGGCGAGGGCCTCGCCGCCGTCGGCCCTGATGGCCTCGACGACGGCGGCCAGACGATCGGTGCGGCGGGCGGCGACGGTGACCTGCGCCCCTTCGCGCGCGGCCACCCGGGCCAGATGCTCGCCGATTCCCGACGAGGCGCCGGTGATCAGGACGTGACGACCGGAAAGCTTGCCTTCAGCGGACATGGCGCAGTCGGGCCGAGCGATCCAGAGAACCGACCGAGGGCGGGGACTCGCCCGCGCCGAGGCCGTCCAACCCCTCGCTCTCCAGCTCCATCAGGGCGTTGCGCAGGTCCTGGATGCGGTCGATGGCGGCGGCCATCTCGGCGGAGAGGAAGCGTGACACCGCCTCGACGCTCTCGCCCGGACGCCGGTCCGACAGGGCGGCGTGGATATCGGGCGTGGGCATGCCCAGCCGCCGCAGGCGGGCGATCAGCGCCGCCGTCCGCCGCTGGTCGGCGTCATAGCACCGCGCCCCCGACGGCCGCCGTCCGGCGGTCAGCAGGCCGATGTCCTCATAGTGCCGCAGCGCCCGAAGCGTCGCCCCGGTCCGCGCCGACAGCTCGCGAATGCTGATCACCGACCGAAGCGCCGGATTGCCAGAAGTCCTGTGGTGCAGCGGTACGACCGTCATCCATTCCTCCGTCACTTGCGTAACCGAACCTGCCGCGATCAGTCCGGGTTTGCAAGTGAGGCGGGCGCGGCTTTTCGCATCTTTCGCTCGGGGGATGCGGACACGCGAAAACGACCCGGCGATGCGGGGCGCTGTGGTTCTGCCTTTGGGGAACAAGGCTTTACTTCCACCCAGGAAGGAAAGCGAATGGCGCACCCGAAGAGATTCGAACTCCTGACCCCCAGATTCGTAGTCTGGTGCTCTATCCAGCTGAGCTACGGGTGCGCACGGCCGCTAACGGCGAGGGCGGGTCTCTACCCCACCGACGCCGGGGGGGCAAGACCTCTTTGTGGGTTTTAATTCCGGAATTCAGGGGGCGGCCAAAAGGTCCGCCGGGATCGGGGTCTCGGGGGTCTCGCCGGCCCATGTGATGGAGGAGATCCACAGGCGATTTCCGTCGTCGAACAGGCTGATGGCGTTGACGCCGCGCATCACCGGCTCGGCCGCGTCGCGGGCGTTGCGGATCTCATAGGCCGAGAGGATCTGGATCACCGGGCCGAAGCGCTGGACCCGCCGTCCGATCTCGCGCTCGTAGAAGGGCTCCTGCGCGAAGTGGGGCGCGTTGCGGGTGACGTAGTCCGCCGGGGAGACGATGCGCATGCGCAGCTCGCCCGCCGCCGTGCGGCCCGTGCCGCCCATGATGGCGTTGGGGGCGAACAGGCTGTGGAAGCGGTCCCAGTCGCGCGGCGCCCCGGCCTCGCCCGAGATGACATCGTAGAGGGCGGCCACGATGGCGTCGATCGAGGCGACGTCCTGGGGAGCCGCGACCGGCGCCTGGACGGCGGGGGCAGGCGCTGGCGCAGGCGCGGGGGCTGGAGCCGGGGTCTGGGCGGCGGCGACCGGGGTCGAAAGCAGAAGGGCGACTGTGGACAGAAGGATTGCGCGCACGGGGCAGGGTCTCCAGATGGATATGTCCAAGCTTTGTCACGTCCGTGGAGAAACGCCAGCGGGGTTTCCATGGGCGGCCTGAGCCTGCAGAGGGATCGTCCCGCATTCGTCGAGTTCGCCATGCCCCCCACGCTATCGCGCCTGTTCCGTCCCTTCGCCGTCGCGACCGTCGCCGTCGCCGTGGCCCTGAGCGGCTGTGCGAGCGGCGTCCCGATCTCGCCGATACAGGCGCCGGTCGCGGCGCCTGTGGCCCCACCGGCCCGCGGGCCCTTCGTCGCGGCGGCCAATCCGCTGGCGGTCGAGGCGGGGATGCGGGTGCTGCGCGAGGGCGGCTCGGCGGTCGACGCCGCCGTGGCCGTGCAGGCCGTGCTGGGGCTGGTGGAGCCGCAGTCGTCCGGTCTGGGCGGCGGGGCCTTCATGATGGTCTATGACGCCGCCAGCGGCGAGGTGACCAGCTATGACGGGCGCGAGACCGCCCCCGCCGCCGCGACGCCCGAGCTCTTTTATGAGAACGGCCAGCCGCTGGACTTCATGTCGGCGGTGCTGAGCGGGCGCTCCACCGGGGCGCCGGGGGCGGTGGCCATGCTCGCCCTGGCCCAGAAGGACCATGGACGCCTGCCCTGGAGCGCCCTGTTCAGCGACGCCGAACGGCTGGCCCGCGACGGCTTCACCGTCAGCCCGCGTCTGGCCGGGATGATCGCCCTGAACCGGGGCGCGGCGCGCACCCGCTGGGCCGACGCCTATTTCACCAAGCCGGACGGCAACCGCTATGTCGCGGGCGACACCCTGCGGAACCCGGACTACGCCCGCACCGTCGCCGATCTGGCGGCGCGGGGGCCGGAGGTCTTCTATCGCGGCCGGATCGCGCAGGAGATCGCGGCGACGGTGGCGCAGGAGCCGCGTCCGGGCGCCCTGACCGCCGCCGACATCGCCGCCTATCAGCCGATCGAGCGCGGAGCCCTGTGCCGCCCCTACCGCATCTATGTGGTCTGTGTGCCGCCGCCGCCGTCGTCGGGCGTGGCGGTGCTGCAACTGCTGGCCATGGCCGAGCGGACGCCGGACATCGACGACGGCGCCGACAGCCTCGCCGCCTGGACCGCCTTCGCCCAGCTGCAGCGGCTGATGTACGCCGACCGCGACCGCTATGTGGGCGACCCCGCCTTCGTCGGCGTGCCGGTGCAGGGTCTGCTGGACCCGACCTATGTGGCCCAGCGCGCGGCCCTGGCCCCCGGCCTGACCGGCGCGGCGCAGCCGGGCAACCCGCCCGGCGGCGCCCTGACCGGCCCCGACGCGACGCACGAGCCCGCCGGGACCTCGCACATGGTCATCGTCGACGCGGTCGGGAACGCGGTCAGCATGACCACCACGGTCGAGAGCATCTTCGGCTCGGGCCGGATGGTCGGCGGCTTCTTCCTGAACAACCAGCTGACGGACTTCTCCTTCTCGCCGACCCGCACGGACGGCGCGCCGGCGGCCAATGCGGTGGCGGCGGGCAAGCGGCCGCGCTCGTCCATGGCGCCGATCATCGTGCTGGACCGCGAGGGGCGGCTGGTCGGGGCCTTCGGCTCGCCGGGCGGGCCGTCGATCCTCGCCTACAACACCAAGGCCCTGATCGGGGTGCTGGACTGGAACCTGCCGGTGGCCGAGGCCTTCGCCCTGCCGAATCTGGTGGCGCGCGGGGACGGGTTCGGAGCCGATACGGACCGGTTCACGCCCGCTCTGCGGGACGGGCTGATCGCCAACGGCATCGCCCTGCGTCCGAACGCCAGCGAGAACTCGGGCCTGCACGGCGGCATCTGGCGCCAGCGCGCCGATGGCCAATGGGGCTGGGACGGCGCGGCGGACGACCGGCGCGAGGGCGTGGCGAGGACGGAATAGGAATTAGGGCGTAGGTCGGCGGGGCGGAGACGCTTCCCTAACCCTGATCCCTACGCCCTAAGCCCTCACTCGGGCTTGATGCTCAGCTGGAAGGCGATCAGGCCTTCGGAGACGTCGCTGTCGACGCCCGGACCGGCGTTGAAGCCCTCGACGCCGATCTCGCGATAGACCAGCCCGACGGAGCTCTGCATCGCGCCCCGGCGCATGGCCACGCCGATGGAGGCGTCGCCCATGAAGTTGCCGCTGTCGTGGCTGACGCCCGAGCGGGCGTAGTCGCCGTCGCGGGTCCGGGCGAAATTGTAGCCGACGGCCCGGCCCGAACCAGCGGCGTAGACGTACCAGCGCGGGCGCTCTCCGAAGGCGTCCGAGCCCTCGGGGACCACGCGATTCAGATCGCGCCCGATGCGCAGGGTGGCGCCGGCCTCGGTCGAGCCGCCGCGGCTGCCGACGCCCACCCCGATGTGCGGGGTCAGGGTGACGTCCAGCCCCGAGCCGGTCTGACCGAGGGTCTCGGTCCAGCCGCGCACATAGGTGACGTCGTAGTGCTCGGCCTCCAGGGCGGCGGCGTCGAGCGGGTTGGGCGGCAGGGGCGCGCCGTCGGCGCGGCGCAGGCGACCCTCGGTGCGGACCCGCAGGCGGTCGTTATAGGCGCCGCCCTCGAACCAGACGTCGCGGTTGGACGCGGCCCACGCGGCGTCACGGGCGGGCACGAAGCCGTCGCGGGTGGTCACCTCGTCGAAGCCGCGCGCATTGCTTTCGGCGAAGCGGGCGTCGCGGTCTATTTCGGTCAGAAGGTCGGAGACATTGGTGGGGCGCTCCCGTGTCACGGCCCAGGGATCGGCGATGGCGACCTGACCGGCCACGGCTTCGCCGGCGACGGCGGAAGCCGCGCTGCCTGCGAAGACGAAAAGTCCGGCGATTACCGTAATACGCATCAACGGTCCCCTCAGTCCGTTAACAGACTCGACCCTGCACGATCAGGGCCGGCCCGCCAACTGACATTTTCACAACAAGTGTTCGCCCGGATTACGGTCTGAAGGCGGCGCGGGTTCCGTATGGCCAAGCTGGGGGAGGGGAGTCCGGCCCGGCGCGCAACAAAAAGGGGGCGGACGCCGAAGCCTCCGCCCCCTCGAATGTCAGTCCGAGGCCTTATTGGCAGGCCAGGCACTCGTCATAGTCTGTGCGGGCCGCCGAGAAGAGATCCGGCTGGTTCGGATCGACCTCGGCCTCGGCCTTGTCTTCCGAGCCCGCGAACGAGGCGCGCTGCACCGACTTGGAGCGCAGGTAGTAGAGCGACTTCACGCCGGTCTCCCACGCGCGCCAGTGCAGCATGTGCAGGTCCCACTTATCCACGTCGCCGGGGATGAAGAGGTTGATCGACTGGGCCTGGCAGATTTCCGGGGCGCGGTCGGCTGACAGTTCGACGATCCAGCGCTGGTCCAGCTCGAAGGCGGTCTTGAACACGCCCTTCTCGTCCTCGTTCAGCTGGTCGAGGTGCTGGACCGAGCCTTCGTGCTCGAGGATCGAGTTCCACACGGCCTCGGTGTCGATGCCCTTCTCGCCCAGCAGCTTCTGCAGGTAGGGGTTCTTGACCGCGAACGAGCCCGACAGGGTCTTGTGGGTGTAGATGTTGGCCGGGATCGGCTCGATGCCCGCCGAGGTGCCGCCGCAGATGATCGAGATCGAGGCGGTCGGGGCGATGGCCATCTTGTGGCTGAAGCGCTCCATGACGCCACGCTCGGCGGCGTCCTCGCACGGACCCTTCTCTTCGGCCAGCAGGCGGCTGGCCTTGTCGGCCTCGCGACGCAGGTGCTTGAACAGGCGCATGTTCCACGATTTGGCCATGGCGCTTTCGAAGGCCACGCCCTGCGACTGCAGGAAGGAGTGGAAGCCCATCAGGCCCAGACCCACCGAGCGCTCACGCTTGGCCGAGTAGACGGCGGCGGCCATGGCGGGCGGGGCGCGGCGGATGAAGTCTTCCAGCACGTTGTCGAGGAAGCGCATCACGTCCTCGATGAACTTGGGTTCTTCGCGCCATTCCAGGAAGGTCTCGGCGTTGACCGACGACAGGCAGCAGACCGCGGTGCGGTCGACGCCCAGATGGTCGCGGCCGGTGTGCAGCATGATCTCGGCGCACAGGTTGGACTGCTTGACCGACAGGCCCAGGTCCTTCTGGTGCTGCGGCATCTGCCGGTTCACCGTGTCGGAGAAGATCAGGTAGGGCTCGCCGGTCTGCAGGCGGATCTCGAGGATCTTCTGCCACAGGGCGCGCGCGTCGACCGTCTTCATCACTTCCTTGTTCTTGGGCGACAGCAGGTCGAAGGTCTTGCCGTCGCGCACCGCCTCCATGAACTCGTCGGTGATCGAGATGCCGTGGTGCAGGTTCAGGGACTTGCGGTTGAAGTCGCCCGACGGCTTACGGATTTCGAGGAACTCCTCGATCTCCGGGTGGTGAATGTCGAGGTAGACGGCGGCCGAGCCGCGACGCAGCGAGCCCTGCGAGATGGCCAGCGTCAGCGAGTCCATCACGCGGATGAAGGGGATGATGCCCGAGGTCTGGCCCGCGCCCTTGACCTTCTCGCCGATGGAGCGGACGCCGCCCCAGTAGGTGCCGATGCCGCCGCCGTTCGAGGCGAGGGCCACGTTCTCGTTCCAGACGTTCTGGATGCCGTCCAGCGAGTCGCCGACCGCGTTCAGGAAGCAGGAAATCGGCAGGCCGCGATCCGCGCCGCCGTTTGACAGTACCGGGGTCGCCGGCATGAACCAGAGCTTGGACATGTAGTCGTAGACGCGCTGGGCGTGCTCGGCGTCGTCCGAGAAGGCGGTCGCCACGCGGGCGAACATGTCCTGGTAGCTCTCGCCGGCCAGCAGATAGCGGTCCTCCAGGGTCTTCTTGCCGAAGTCCGTGAGCAGATCATCCCGCGAACGGTCGATCTGGATCGAAGGAACGAGCGACAGGTGGGGGCGAGCTTCGCCCTCGGCGCCTGCAACCGTCTGGAATTCCACAGTCTTCAACGCTTCGCCGCCAGCCATTTGATCGCCGCCCTGAACAAAAAATCTACGAGCTATCCCCGCGCCGCAACCACAAGACCTAGTGGGTGAGGTGCGCCTCGAACCAATATATGGGAGCCAGATGGTTGATGACCCGTCAACGGGCTTGACGATCACTTTCTGGGCGAATCGTCGTCTTGGCGGGGGATTAGCCTGTGGACAGGCCGCGACGCGGGCATGACAAGGTTACGCCATATTCGATCACGAACGCGTGAGTGGAACGTCCCACAAACGGGACCGTTAGCTTGGCCATGACCGGGGAACAGCAAGTCGTATTCTGGCGCCGCGCGCTGCGCATCGCCCGCACCGAAATCGCCGCCTTGAGCGCCTTGATGATCATCGCCCTGGGGGTCATGACCTTCGTCGAGGTCGCCGATGACATGACCGAGGCCGACGGCCAGAGGTTCGATCTGCAGGTCCTGCACTGGCTGCAGCCCGTGGCGGGCGAGCCGCGCGGGCCGTGGTGGTTGCATGAGGCGGCGGCGGACCTGACCTCGCTGGGCGGGATCTCGGTCCTGACCCTGTTCGCGGTGATCGCCTTCAGCTTCCTGGTCATCCAGCGCAAGCGGCTGTCGGCGCTGCTGCTGGTGGTCGGCCTGATCGGCGGTGTCTGTCTGAGCGAGGGACTGAAGGCCCTGTTCGAGCGCGAGCGTCCGCCGCTGGCCTATCAGGCGGTGGAGACGATCAACGCCAGCTTCCCCTCGGGCCACGCCCTGCTGTCGACGGTCTTCTATCTGACGCTGGGGGTCATGCTGACCCGGGCCTTCCCCAAGAAGCGGCTGAAGGCCTTCGTGCTGGGCTGCGCCATCCTGATCGCCCTGCTGATCGGCTTGACCCGGGTCTACCTCGGCGCCCACTGGGCCTCGGACGTCATCGCCGGCTGGTGCGCGGGCGCCGCCTGGGCCATGGCCCTGTGGCTGGTCGCCTATGCGGTCGAACGCCGCCAGAGCGCGGCCCATGCGCGGTTGCAGGATGAAGGGGCGGGGTAGGTTTCCTCACCGTTCGCGTTGCGAATGGGGAGGTGGCTCGGCGGCTATCAGCCGATGAGACGGAGGGGGCGGCGCAGATGTGACGGGATTGGCGGATGGCTTTCACAGGCCTGAGCCGCCCCCTCCGTCACGCTTCGTATCCGAAGCGCGCCACCTCCCCATCGCGGACCGCGACGGGGAGGACACTTTACACTTCAAACACCCGGTACGGCTGGTCGCCCAGGGTCCTCAGCACAGGCAGGGCGACGTTGTAGACGGGGACGCCCTTGTGGGTCTTGCCCTCGGGGGCGCCGCGATGGGCGTGGCCGTGGACCACGAGGCTGACGTTGTCATAGCGGTCGATCGTCTCGCCCAGCCGTGAGGAGCCGAGGAAGGCGTGGATCTCGGGCGGCTCGCCCATGACGGTGTCGACCACCGGGGAATAGTGCAGCAGCACGACCGAGCGTTCGGTGCGCAGCATGCGGATCGAGTTCTCGATCTGGTTGGCGTCCTCGACCGCCTCCTGCACGAAGGTCTTGATGGTCGCCTCACCGAAGGGGCTGAGCATGTAGCGACCGAAGCCGCCGACGAAGCCCTTGCCGCCCGCGAAGCCGACGCCTTCGATCTCATAGGCCTGACCGGTCAGCATCTGGACGCCGGCGTCGCACAGCATCTTCGTCACATGTTCGGGCTGGCCGCACTCATGCTCGTGATTGCCCAGCACCCCGACCATGGGGATTTTGCAGGCGCGGATGTCCTCCAGCAGGATCTCGACCTCGCGGGTCTTGCCGAAATTCACCAGGTCGCCGCACAGGCAGAGGACGTCGGCGTCATCGGCCACCCTCTCGAACAGTTCGCGGTGCGGCCGCTCGTGGTTCTCGCCGACGTGCAGGTCGCCGACGGCGGCCACCCGCAGCTTCTTCTTCGGTCCGGCGTCCAGACCGGGCTGGGGCGTTTGCGGGTCGTTCATGCCGCCCCTCCACCGCTTCGCGGCCCCCCTCCCCATGGCATGGGGAGGACATCTCCGCGCGTTCTCCCGCGCTCAAGCAGCGAGGCTCCGCGAGCCGAGCGATAGCGCACCTTAATGTATGGGGTCATGGCGCTCCTCCAGTCCCTTGCCGACGATGTCGCCGAAGCCCCATTCGGTGATGTCGGCGATGTAGTCGCGCGGGCTGAACAGGCGGCCACGGCAGACCTTCACGCGCGGCGCGGGCAGATCGACCTGGGCGCGCAGCCGCTCGTTCAGTTCGACCACCAGCCAGCCGGGGACCCGGTCCCGCTCGGTCGGATAGGCGAAACGGAAGTTCAGCAGGTGGGCGAACAGCACCTCCCAGTAGAGGTCCATCTGGTCGAGCAGGCTCTTCCAGTCGATGGCGTCCGACTGCTTGAGGATGACGTGGTTCACGTCGGCCCCGTCGTAGCGATAGCGGTCCTGGATGAAGACCTTGGACAGGATCAGGGCTGTGGGCGGGGTGATGCCGACCTCATGGCCGTAGACAATTATCCTGTCGTCGCCGAACCAGCTGTCGTTCACGGCGATGGTGCCGTTCGACATGGCGAAGATCACGTCGAAAAAATGCTTCTCGTCCTTCCAGACCTTGGCGATCCAGCGCTCGTCCTCGACGTCGGTGCGGTAGCCGCGCGCCTGGAAGAAGGCGAGGATGCGGGGGTAGTCGCCGGGCTTGCAGAAGACGTCCAGATCCTTGGTCGGGCGGCTGATGCCCGTATAGGCGGTGACGGCGTAGGTGCCGGACAGCAGGAAGGGAATGCCGCTCTCCTTCAGCAGGCGGAGGGATTCCTCATAGAAGGCCAAAGCCTCTTCCGGCGGATGGAAGGACGGCTCGGCGACGGTGTCTGACATGGGCGCTTTTCTCCGGCGACGCGGGGCGAAAAACGGCTCGGCTCGCGGTCAAGTTCCGTCCGGAATCGGACATCTGCGTTACGGGAAATCCCTCATTCGACTGCTGCCAAGTTTGTTTACGGATTGACCCATAAGGATATTCCATCGGGTTGGAGCCGGGAGGGCCGCCGCTTGAAGGGACGTTGGCGTCTATTCAGACACGAAGCGGGGCGCGTCGCCGGCCCGCCGCCCTGGCTGTATGTGCTGCTCTTCGCCCTGTCGCAGCTCATCGGCCACTGGAGCGTCGACACCTTCGGCAGCGTCGCGGTCTGGCTGTCCAACGGCATTATGGTCGCGGCCCTGCTGCAGTTGCATCGCCGCCCCGCGATGACGGTGATCACCGCCTGTTTCGCGATCAACCTTTTCTCGAACACCTTCCGCGGCGATCCGGGCGTCTTCCTCTGGATCAACGCGGTGCTCAATCTGGGTGAGGCCATGCTGGCCGCCGTGATCGCCCGTCGATACTGCGGCGCCGCGCTGGACATGCGCCGCCCGCGTCGTCTGATCCGCTTCATGATCATCTCGGCCAATGCGGTGGCCGTCATCGCCGTGATCGGCTTCAGCCTGGTCTGGGTGCTGCGCCAGCCGCCGCTGCCGGTCTGGCTGTTCAATCTGCAGTCCTTCTTCGTCATGGAGACGATGGGCCTGCTGCTGGTCACGCCGGTGCTTCTGCTGTTCGCCCGCGTCCACCGCTTCAAGGGCATGACCCGCGCCTCGGCGCCCGAGGCCGTGGCCCTGATGGCGCTGATGACGGTCGTGACGGCGGCGGTATTCTGGCAGAACGAATACCCGCTGCTGTTCGTCACCCTGCCCCCTATGCTGCTGATCGGCCTGCGTCTGTCGCCCAAGATGGCGGCCAGCGGCCTGATCATCGTCGCGGCCATCAGTGGGGCGGCCACCCTGACGGGGCACGGTCCGGTGCATCTGGCCCATCTGGCCGACGTGCCGGGACTGGAGGGGGTGTCGCCCCTGCTGCGCCGGCTGGGCATCTACAACCTGTTCATGCTGTCGATGGTGATCACCGTCCTGCCGCTGTCGACGGTGATGAGTGAGCGGCGTCGGCTGGAGGCCCGGCTGCGCGCCCGCACGATCGCGGCGCAGGAGGCCCGCCGCCGGGCCGAGGACGCCGCCGCCGCCCGCTCGCGCTTCCTGGCGGTCATGAGCCATGAGATGCGCACGCCTCTGAACGGCGTGGCGGGCTTCGCCGACCTGCTCGCCGCCCGCTATGATCTGGCGCCGGATGCCCGCTGGCAGGTGCGTCAGATACGCGAGTCCAGTGATGGCCTGCTGATGCTGGTCGAGGACATTCTGGACTTCGCCCATGGCGACGACGCGGTGTCGCTGGAGCCGCTGAATCTGGCCGCCGTGGCCTGCGAGGCCCTGACGCCCAGCCGCGCCGCCGCCGATGCGCGCGGGCTAAGGCTGGCGGTCGAGGACGGCCTGCCGACCGGCGCCCGCTTCGCCTGCGACCGCCGCGCCCTGCGCCAGGCCATCCACCCGCTGGTCGCCAACGCCGTGAAATTCACCGAGACCGGCGAGGTGGTGGTCCGCCTCGAGCGCGGCGCCGACGGCGTCGTCATTCGCGTGTCGGACACCGGCAGCGGCATTCCGACCGAGGCCATGGCCGACATGTTCGAGGCCTTCGCCCAGGGCGACGCCTCGATCCGCCGCCGTCACTCGGGCGCGGGGCTGGGCCTGGCGCTGGTCGCCCGCCACGTGGCCCGTCTGGGCGGCATCGTCGATGTCGAGAGCGAGCTGGGCGTCGGCTCGACCTTCAGCCTCTACCTGCCGCTGGTCCGGCTGGCCGACGCCGAGCCCGAGCCGGTTCAAACCGTCGAGCCCGCGCCCGTGCTTGTCGAGCCCGCCCCGGATCTGCCGCCGCGCATTCTGGTGGTCGATGATCACCCGGTGAACCGCGAGGTCGCCCGCATCATGCTGCAGGCCTTCGGCTGCCATGTGGTCGAGGTTTGCGATGGGGTCGAGGCGGTCGCCGCCGCCCGCGCCGAGACCTTCGATCTGGTGCTGATGGATGTGCGGATGCCGCGCATGGACGGGCTGGAGGCCACCCGCCGCATCCGCGACCTGCCGGGCGACGCCGGGCGGATGGCGGTGGTCGCCATGACCGCCGACGCCATGCCGGAGGATGTGGTGCGCTGCCTCGCCGCCGGGATGAACGCCCACATGGCCAAGCCGATCAGCCAGGCGGGCCTGTTCGACGCGGTCAACCGCGCCCTCGCCGGCGACCTGCCCGAAGCCCGGGTCAGCCGCGCGGCCTAGCCTTCGAACGGAAAGCGCTCGGCCCAGAAGGCCTGAAGTTCCGGCAGGCGGTCCACCCGCGCCACCACCTCGGCCATGCGCGGGGCGACCTCGGCGAAGCGGGCGCGGCCGGGCGTCCAGCGGCTGGCCACCGCGACATAGAGGTCCAGCACCGTCATCTCGTCGCCCAGCAGCCAGCGGCCCGGCGCGATCTGGCGATCCATCACGCCCCAGCATTCGGCGATGCGCTCGGCGGTGCGCTTCTGGATCACCTGATGCGCCGCCGGATCGTCACCGCCCAGCCGGGAGGGCACGTCCCGCACCCAGAACATCGAATAGATGGAGGCTGGGATGAAGCTCATCCAGCGCAGGAACTGGGCCCGGCGTGGATCGCCCGGCTCGGGCGCCAGGGCGGCCTCCGGGTGCTGCTCGGCCAGCCAGATCAGGATGGCGGCGCTTTCGGTGATCGTCTCGCGAATTCCTTCAGAATTGGCGGGCGTGATCAGAGCCGGGACCTGCCGCATCGGATTGACCGGGGCCACCTTGTCGCGCTCGGCGTCGCCCTCCCAGGTCACCGCCTCGATGACTTCGTAGGGCGCCCCGATCAGGGTCAGGACCGCCTCGACCGGGACCGAGCCCGAGCCGGCGGCGCCGTAGACGGTGTAGGTCATGGAGATGCTCCTTCCGGGCCAAACCTGCGCCCGGCGGCGCGGTTCCGCATCCAAGTCCTTGGCCGGGCGGCATAAGTCCCGCTTGGGATCATCCCCCGGTTCGTCCCCAAGAGAGTATGGCTCAGCTACTACATCTAGCGGTCATGAAAAAATTGATCGCAAAATAGCCTTGTTTCGGCTTGGCGCCGGGGCCGCTCGCCCGCATTGTGAAAATCACTTCTCCCCCACGGATTCGTTCCAGAGCTCCCGATGAACGCGCACGTCTCGCCCACTGGTCTGATCACGCCGGGTCTGCTGACCCCCTCGGCCGCCTACAAGCCGTTCCGCTATCCGTGGGCGTTCGACATGTGGAAGAAGCAGCAGCAGGTCCACTGGATGCCCGAAGAGGTGCCGCTGGGCGAGGACATGAAGGACTGGGCCGTCAACCTAAGTGACGCCGAGCGCAACCTTCTGACCCAGATCTTCCGCTTCTTCACCCAGGCGGACATCGAGGTCCAGGACAACTACATGGAGCGCTACGGTCGGGTGTTCAAACCGACCGAGGTCAAGATGATGCTGGCGAGCTTCGCCAACATGGAGACCATCCACATCGCGGCCTACGCCCTGCTGCTCGAGACCATCGGCATGCCCGAGGCCGAGTTCGGCGCCTTCATGGAATATGAGGCCCTGCGCGACAAGCACGACTACATGGGCCAGTTCGGCGTGGACACGGATGCCGACATCTGTCGGACCCTGGCCATGTTCGGCGGCTTCGCCGAGGGGCTGCAGCTGTTCGCCTCGTTCGCGATGCTGATGAACTTCCCGCGCCAGAACAAGATGAAGGGCATGGGCCAGATCGTCTCGTGGTCGGTGCGGGACGAGAGCCTGCACTGCGAGGGCATCATCAAGCTGTACCACGCCTTCAACAAGGAGACCGGCGCGGTCACCAAGGCGGTCGCCGACGACATCGTCGAGTGCTGCCGCACCGTGGTGAACATGGAAGACAAGTTCATCGACCTGGCCTTCGAGATGGGCCCGGTGAACGGCATGACCGCCGACGACATCAAGGCCTACATCCGCTTCATCGCTGACTGGCGCCTGCGCCAGCTGCAACTGCCGGAGCTGTACGGCGGCGTGAAGGACAACCCGCTGCCGTGGCTGCAGGCCCTGCTGTCGGGGGTCGAGCACGCCAACTTCTTCGAAGCCCGCGCCACCGAATACTCCAAGGCCGCGACCAAGGGCTCGTGGCACGGCGCCGATGGCGTCTGGGGCTCGTTCGACGCCCTGATGAAGAAGCGCAACGAAGAGGCGGGGGCTTAAGCTCCGGTCGCCGAACGTGACCCCGCTCCTGCGCCCGCTGCGTTAGAACGGGGCATGACCGCGTCATCCCTTCCCAACGTCGCCCTCGTCGGCTTCGGCTATGCCGGACAGACCTTCCATGCGCCCCTGATCGCCGCCTGCCCGGACCTGAGGCTGCACAGCATCGTCACGGGCAAGCCCGACCTCGTCCGCGCCGCCTGGCCCGAAGCGCGCCCCGTCGCTGATCTGGAGGCTGTGCTGGCCGACCCGGAGATCGATCTGGTCGTCCTGGCCACCCCCAATGACCTGCATGCGCCCCAGGCCCGCGCGGCGCTGGAGGCGGGCAAGGCGGTGGTCATCGACAAGCCTTTCGCCCCGTCGCTGGAGGAGGCGCGCGGCGTGGCCGATCTGGCGCGCGAGAAGGGGCTGTTCCTGTCCATCTTCCACAATCGCCGTTGGGACGCCGACTTCCTAAGCCTGCAGCAGCAGATCGCGTCCGGCGCCTTGGGCGATATCCGCACCTATGAGAGCCATTTCGACCGATTCCGCCCCGAGGTCCGCGACCGCTGGCGGGAGCGCGACGGGCCGGGCGGCGGCATCTGGAACGACCTCGGCCCGCACCTGATCGACCAGGCGCTGGTGCTGTTCGGCCAACCTCTGGGCATCACCTGCGAACTGGCGGTGCTGAGGGACGGCGGGCAGGCGACGGACTGGGCGCATGCCGTCCTGCGCTACGCCGACAAGCGGGTGATCCTGCATGCCGACATGACCACCCCGGCGCCGGATGTCCGTTTCGCCGTGCACGGGGCGAAGGCGAGCTGGCTGAAGGGCGGGCTGGATGTGCAGGAGGATCAGCTGAAGGCCCGGCAGGGCGTCGGCTCGGAGGGCTGGGGCGTCGATCCGCGTCCGGCCATCGTGGTCGACGGGGCCACGGGCGCGCGGACCGAGGTCGCCTGCCCGCCGGGCGACTATGCCGCCTACTACGCCGCCGTCGCCGCCGCCCTGACCGGCCGGGGCGGCAACCCTGTGCCGCCGGAGCAGGCGCTGGCCGTCATGGCGGTGCTGGAGGCCGGGATCGAGAGTGATCGGCTGCGGGCGGAGGCGCCGCTCTCCTAGGTCCCCGGCTGGATGTAGGGGATGCGCCCGAAGAACCGGCGCTCGTCCCCGCGTGGATCGTCGGCCATACGGCTGTTCCGGTCCAGCACCATCGTCTCGCGGCGGGCCAGTGAGTAAGGCGTCCAGCGCGGCAGGCCGGGGTGGTTCGGATCGCCGGTGCGGGCGAAGGCGATCAGGGCGTCTGCCATGCGGTCGGCCATGGCCTGTCCGTCCGGCCCGGAGGCGCCCGAGCCCTCGGCCATGGCATTGTCCAGCATCAGGGGGATGTCCGAGGTGTGATACGCCCCCGTCCGCCCGTTGGTCCGGCGGCTGGGGAAGTCCAGCTGATAGACGAAGGCGGGGGAACCCTGCGCCGCCCGCATCTCGGCCTCGATCACCGCCGCTCGCCACGACCGCGCCGCCGTGGTCGCGCGGATCAGCACCTGATCGGGCGTCATCTCCGGATGCTGGGCGCGATACCAAGCGACCACCTCTTCCGGGGCGATGTCGATGCGCATCTGCGACGGGGTCAGTTTGGCCGGAAGGGTCTCCCACGTCAGGCCGACATGGGCCGGATCGTCGCCGAGGAAGGCCAGGGTCTCCTCGCGGCAGTTGCCGATCATCATCGGGATGGACGCCGACTGCGCCGGGGCGTCGGGCCAGAAGGGATGGCGCGGCAGACTGCGTCCATCCAGCACCGGGCCGAAATAGAGGGCACCGCCGAGGATGGGATCGGTCGCCCCCGCCGCCTCGATCAGCCGCTGGACCGGCAGGGTGCGCACCTCGTCGATCCGGTCCGGCGTCAGGCCCAGCGCCTCCAGCCAGACCTGCCCGCGCCGTGTGGCGTTCAGCGGGCCGGAGGCGGTGACCTGCTGGCCGCTCATGGTCACGGCGCGGTGGAACAGGCCGGCGGCGGCGGGCATGGCCATCAGGGTGGCGATCTTGGCCCCGCCGCCCGATTGGCCCACCAGGGTCACGCAGCCCGGATCGCCGCCGAAGAGCGCGATAGTGTCCCGCACCCACTCCAGCGCCAGAACCAGGTCCAACTGGCCCAGATTGCCGCTGTCCTCGAACCCCGGCGCGATCCGGGCCAGGGGCGCGTAGCCCAGCGGCCCCAGCCGGTGGTTCACCGTGACCACCACCACATCGCCCCGCGCCGCCAGCCGCGCGCCGTTGGTCAGGAGGCTGGAGCCCGATCCGGTCGAATAGGCGCCGCCGTGGATGTAGACGATCACCGGGCGGCGCCCCTGATCCAGCGCGGGCGTCCAGAGGTTCAGCCTCAGGCAGTCTTCCGCCTGGTTCGGTTCATTGCCGCGCTGGGGCGAGGCCGGGCCGTAGAGGGTGAAATCCGGTCGCCCGGTCCAGGGGACGGGCGGCTCCGGCCGCTCGAACCGACGCGCCCGGCCATAGGGCACGCCCTTGGCCGACAACACCATCCCGTCGGTGTCGGTGCGCACGGATCCATGGCGGGTTTCAGCGACGGCCAGTCGTCTGTCCCGGGCCAGCGACGGCGCGGGGCCCAGCGTCAGGGCCGCGCCCGCGGCCAGCCCCAGCCCTCGTCGTGTCAGCTGTCCACGCGCCACGCCCAACCTCGTTCCGTCTCTGCAGGGAACGGTGTCACGCCCCTGAGAGGGGCGCAATGCGGGCGGCCCTAGCGGGGCGTGACCACGCAGGTGCGGCGGCTGGCGCGGCAGGCGGCGACCTCGGCCTCATAGGCGGCGCGTTCCCGCTCCCACTGGGCCTGGGCGGCATTGGCGGCGGCCACGTCGGACTCCCACTGGACCCGGGCGGTGTTTGAGCGGGCGGTGTCGTTCTGGTAGCGCTGGTTTTCGGCGTCGAAGCGGGCCTGATCAGCGGCCTCGGCCTGTTCGGCGGCGGCGTTACGGGCGGCGATGCCCTCGTTCAGCTTGGCGGTGGCGGTGATTTCCGCAGGGTCCTGAGCCGACTCCGGGGCCGAGTGATAGGTCTCCCCGCGCTGGCGCAGCCATTCATCCGAGCCTGGCCTCGGGGCCGCGGCCTGCGGGGCGGCCACCGGCGCCGTCTGTGGCGAAGCGGTCTGGGCCCCGGCGGGCGCGACGGCCAGCATCAGGGCGGCGGCGCAGGTCAGGCCGAGGCGGGTCTTCAGGGTGCGGGTCATGGCGTCCTCCGGAAGCAAGTCGTCGCGAACAAGCTGGGCCGTTTCGCGGCGCTCCGCGAGGCTTAACGCCGTTCGCGCGATTTGGCTCAGCTTGATCGCCTAATTGGGAAGGCGAAGCTCGAAGGTGGTGCCTGTCGGCCCCGTCTCGATCAGGGTCAGGGTCCCGCCGTTGTTCACCGCCAGCTCGCGCGAGATGGTCAGGCCCAGCCCGGTGCCGCCGGACGCCCGTCCGCTGACGAAGGCTTCGAACAGCCGGTCCGCCACCCGCGCCGGGATGCCCGGACCGTCGTCGCTGACCAGGATCACGCAGTCGCCGTCGGCGGTCGAGCCGCTGATCCGCACCACCCCGTGCTTGTCGGCGCGGGTGGCGTCGGTCTCGATGGCCTGCCGGGCGTTGCGCAGCAGGTTCACCAGAATGCGGTACAGCTGATCCTGATCGGCGTGGACGTTGAAGCGGGGCGGCAGGGACTTGACCAGCTTCACCCCGTCCGGCGACAGGCCCGCATCCTCGGCGGCGGTGGTCAGGACGGCGGACAGGGGCGCGCGCACCTTCTGCGGGGCGGGCTCCTCGCTGCGGCCGTACTCCAGCACATTGCGCGACAGGGCGGCGGCGCGGCTCAGGGCGCGCTCCAGACGGGGCAGGGCCTTGGCCACGGCGGGGTCCGGCGAATCGGCCAGACGCTCGGACGCCATCTGGGCCGAGGTCAGCATGTTGCGCAGGTCGTGATTGATCTTGGCCACCGCCTCGCCCAGCGCCACCAGACGGGCGCGCGAGCGCAGGGAGTGACGCACTTCTTCCTGCATGCGGGCCAGTTCGCGTTCGACCCGGCCGATCTCGTCCTGACGGTCGCTGGGCGGAGCGCCCTCGCTCTCCGGGTCCTCGGCGAAATGCTCGATCGAGCGGGTCACCCGGCGCAGCGGCTGCAGCACCAGGAAGGCCAGGCCGGCGTAGAGCAGGCCCCCCGCCACCAGCGACACGAACAGGGAGGTCAGCAGGCTGTTGCGCAGGAAGGTCTTCAGCTCGGCCTTCAGCGGCTGGGCCGGGGCCAGGATTTCGATGAAGTCGCCGGAGCGATAGCGCGGGCGGGCCTGCACCCGGATAGAGCGGTCGGGGTGGCCGAACAGGGTCTGCCACGGGTCCATCAGGCGGGCGACCGGGCGCCGCTTGCGCAGGTCGATCAGGTCCGGCGTCCGGGGCAGGTTGGGGGCCTGCAGCAGCAGGCGGCGCACGCCCTGATCTCCGACCACCACCGCCTGCACGCCGCCGATGGCCAGCAACTGTTCGGCGGTGTCGTCCTCGACGGCGGAATAGGGCAGGGCCTCGACGCCCACGGACGCCAGTTCGGCCGACTGCAGTCGGTCCAGCAGCCAGCGCTCATGGAAGCTGGCCGCGCTGGGGGCGATGATCAGCACCTCGACCGAGGCGGCGAAGACGAAGGTCAGCAGCAGCAGCCGCCAGGCTAGTGCATCGGGCGCGTGGAAGCGCACGCGCTCGCGCCAGTCGGCGGGCACCCGCAGTCGCTTGCGGACAGCACTCAGAAGGGCGCGCGTGCGCGTCATGCGCCTCCTAACGCAAGGCTTGGGCCAAGGGCTGCTTCTCTCACGTCGCGACCTTTCGGCCCAGAGCCGCCTGCAGCCCCTTCATCAGGAAGGGCAACACGACCGCCAGGATGAAGACCCCGGTCATGGGCGCCCAGAACTGGCCGAACAGGGCCTGGAAGTCCGGATTGGGGTTGTCGGCCAGAAGGGTGTTCAGCCGCGCCCCGATCCAGCAGTAGATGATGTGGGCGGGCAGCAGGCCGATCACCGTGGCGATGGTGTAGGGCGTCAGTCGCACCGCCATGACGCCCGCCGCGATATTGATCATGTGGAAGGGCACGACCACGGCCAGACGGCTGGCCAGCACATACCAGAAGGTATCCTTGTCGATGGCGGCGCAGACCTTCTGCATGAGCCCCTGATCCCGCTCGGCCTTCTCGCGCAGGGCCCGGCCCAGCGCGGTGCGGGCCACGCCATAGACGATCAGGGCGCCCAGGGTGGCGGCGATGGAGGTCGAGACCCCGCCCACCCACGGCCCGAACAGATAGCCCGCCGTGATGGTCACGAAGAAGACGCCGGGCACAACGCTGGCCGTCAGGATGGCGAAGACGGCCATCAGAAGCAGCAGGCTGACCACATAGTTGTCGGCGGTGAACGCCCGGAATTCAGCCCCGTGATCGCGGATCGTATCCAGCGACAGAAAGCGGTTCCAGCCCATGCCGAAGATCAGGGCGATGACCGCCGCGAGCACGATCAGGGGCAGGAAGCGCTTCAGACGGGCCATTTTCTCTCCGTACAGGGGCGATGGAAGGCGCGCTACGGCGTTGACTCACGCGGATCGTGCCCGTATACGCCCGCCCTTCCTGCGGCGGACGCGTTCCGTCGTACCCGTATTCATTTATCTCAGGAGCCGACCGTGAAGCGGACCTATCAGCCGTCGCGACTCGTGCGCAAGCGCCGTCACGGCTTCCGTTCGCGGATGGCCACCAAGAACGGTCAGAAGATCGTTCAGCGCCGCCGCGCCAAGGGCCGCAAGCGCCTGACGGCCTAAGTCGTCGGCGCTCTGCGCGAGCGCATGGGCGATAACCTCAAAATTTGTCGCCTGACGTCGCGGCCCCAGTTTCTGGCGGCCGCGAAAGGCGTTTCAGAGGCCCGCGGCGCGGTGGTCGTCCAGCGACTGGATCGCGCCGACGGCGACGCCTCGATCCGCCTCGGCTTCACCGCCACCCGCAAGGTCGGCGGGGCCGTGGTTCGCAACCGCGCCAAACGCCGCCTGCGCGAGGCCGCCCGCGCGCTTGCGCCGCAGTTCGGCGTGGCCGGCAGCGACTATGTGTTCATCGCCCGCATGGGCACGGTCGACCGTGACTGGGACCGTTTGCTTGACGATGTGAAATCGGCGCTTACAAGGCTGGCGACCCCGCGGTCGGCGCCTCAACCCGCGCCCTCGACGCCCGCGCCAGCCGGCCAGGACTCCTGAATTCCATGCCCCCTCAGAATAACAGCCGCAACACGATCATCTTCTTCGTGGTCGCGGCGCTCCTGTTCGCCGCCTATGTGATGATCGTCGGCCCGACGCAGCAGGCCCAGCGCCGTGAAGCGCAGCAGGCCGCCGCCGCCCAGAAGGCCGCCGAGGCCGGGACCCCCGGAGCGCCCGGCGCCGCCGGATCGAGCGCGCCCGCGGTCGCCAGCTTCATCACCAACCGGACCCAGGCGCTGGGCGCCGGCGTCCGCGTCCGCATCCAGACGCCGACCCTGACGGGCTCGCTGGCCCTGAACGGCTCGCGCATCGACGACCTGTTCCTGACCAAATACCGCGAGACCATCGCCAAGGACTCGCCCGCGGTGGAGCTGTTCCGCCCGCAGGGCATGCGCCACGCCTACTTCGCCCAGTTCGGCTGGACCGGTCAGAACGTCCCCGGCGGCGTTCCCGGCCCGAACACCCCCTGGCGCCTGACCCAGGGCTCGACCCTGACCCCGACGACGCCGGTCACCCTGACCTGGGACAACGGCCAGGGCCTGCGCTTCACCCGCCGCATCTCGATCGATGACCAGTACATGTTCACGATCAGCGACACGGTCGCCAACTTCACCCCGGCGCCGATCACCCTGCAGCCCTATGGCCGCATCGAGCGTCAGGGCGTGCCGGACGATCTGGGTCGCCAGCAGGTGCTGCACGAAGGCGGCATCGGCACCTTCGGCGACGGCGAGAAATATTCGACTGAGCAGCTGAAATACAAAGCCTGGGCCAAGAAGCCCGCGCAGGAGCATCAGTCGACCGGCGGCTGGCTGGGCATCACCGACAAATACTGGCTCGCCGCCCTGATCCCGGATCAGAACGAGAAGGTCGACGCCGGCTTCTTCGTCAATGACCAGGAACGCTTCGACACCCACGCGGCCCTGCTGCGCGGCGCCGAGCACACCATCGCGCCGAACGGCCAGATCACCGAGACCACCCGCCTGTTCGCCGGCGCCAAGCGCAATGAAATCCTCGCGGGCTACGAGAAGGACCTCGGCCTGCCGCGCTTCATCTATGCGATCGACTGGGGCTTCCTGTTCTTCCTGACCCGCCCGATCTTCATGGCGGTGGAGTTCTTCTACGGCCTGGTCGGCAATTTCGGCATCGCCATCCTGCTGCTGACCCTGACCGTCCGCCTGATCATGTTCCCGCTGGCCAACAAGAGCTACGAGAGCATGTCCAAGATGCGGAACCTCCAGCCCAAGATGGAGGAGATCAAGAAGAAGTTCCCGGACGACGCGGCCAAGCAGCAACAGGAAACCATGGCCCTTTACCAGCGGGAGAAGATCAACCCGCTGGCCGGCTGTCTGCCCCTTCTGCTCCAGATCCCGGTCTTCTACGCCGTCTACAAGATGCTGTTCGTGACCATCGAAATGCGTCACGCGCCCTTCTTCGGATGGCTGCATGACCTGTCGGCGCCGGACCACACCACCATCTGGAACCTGTTCGGCCTGATCCCGTGGGATCCGTCGACGGCGCCGCTGATCGGCAACCTGCTGGTCAGCCATCCGGGCGGCGGTTTCAGCCTGGGCCTCAGCGTGCTGGCCATCGTCTACGGCTTCACCATGTGGCTGCAGATGGCCATGAGCCCGCCCGCGCCGGACCCCGTCCAGCGCAAGATCTTCCAGTTCATGCCGGTGGTGTTCACCTTCATCATGGCCAACTTCCCGGCCGGCCTGCTGCTCTACTGGGGCTGGTCGAACGTGCTGACCATCTTCCAGCAGTACATCATCATGCACCGCTTCAAGGCCGAGAACCCGATCGACACCTTCCTCGCCCGGTTCAAGAAGGCCTGATGACCGACGAGTTCACCCCCGACGAACTGGAGCAGGCGCGCATTCTCTTTGCGCGTCAGGCCACCTTCGTCATGGGCTGCGCCAAGATCGAGCAGCTGCCCGATCCGGACCTGCCCGAGATCGCCTTCGCGGGCCGGTCCAATGTCGGCAAGTCCAGCCTGATCAACGGCCTGGTCGGCATGCACAAGCTGGCCCGCGCCTCGAACGAGCCGGGCCGGACGCGCGAGGTCAATTTCTTCGACCTCGACGGCAAGATGCGTCTGGTCGACCTGCCCGGCTACGGTTGGGCCAAGGCGTCCAAGTCGACGGTCAAGAAGTTCCAGGATCTGGGCCGCGACTACCTGCGCGGCCGGGTGACGCTGAAGCGGGTCTATCTGCTGATCGACGCCCGCCACGGTCTGAAGTCGGTGGACACCGAGGCGCTGGACGCCCTCGATCTGGCCGCCGTCAGCTACCAGATCGTCCTGACCAAGGCCGACAAGCTGAAGAAGGGCGAGGGCGAGAAGGTCCAGGCCGCGACGCTGAAGGCCATCTCCAAACGCCCCGCCGCCTTCCCGGCGGTCGCCCTGACCTCGTCCGAAAAGGGCGAGGGCCTGCCGGAACTGCGCGCCGAGATCATGCGCACGACGGGCGTGGTGCTCTAACGCGTCACCTCCCCATCGCGGACCGCGACGGGGAGGAGACGCTTGCCCGATCCGCCGGCAAGTGATCGGGTGTGAGCATGCAGACCCGCCACATCCAGACCGACGGCATTCGCCAGCAGATACTCGAGGCCGGAGATGGGCCGCTGGTGCTGTTCATCCATGGCTTCCCCGAACTGGGGATCAGCTGGCGCGCTCAGGTGCGGGCGCTGGCGGAGGCGGGCTATCACGCCGTCGCGCCGGACATGCGCGGCTATGGCGGGACCGACAAGCCGGAACAGCGGGAGGCCTATTCGGTCCTGCATCTGGTCGGGGACATGGTCGATCTGGTGCGGGCGCTGGGGCATTCGACCTGCACCGTCGTCGGCCATGACTGGGGCGCGCCGGTGGCCTGGCATTGCGCCCTGACGCGGCCGGACGTCTTCACCGCCGTCGCCTGCCTGTCAGTGCCGCTGCAGCCGCGCCGGGCCAAGGGCCCGCCGACCGTGGCCATGGCGGCGATCTCGAAGCGCGCCGGGCTGGGCGAGCTCTACATCAACCAGTTCCAGGCGCCGGACGCGCACAAGGTGTTTGAGGTCGATGTGGCCGCGGGCCTGCGCAAGGGCTTCTGGGCCTATGACGGCGCCACGCCGCCGGAGTTGCAGTCCACCGGCTTCATCCAGCCGGGGGAGAATTTCATCTCCACCGTCCCCGACGACGCGCCCCTGCCGCCTTGGATGAGCCCCGAGCATTTCGCGGAATATGTCGCGGCCTTCGAGGGGGGCGGCTTCCGCGCGCCGCTCGACTGGTACCGCTGCATCGACCTGAACTGGTCGCTGACCGCCTTCCTGCAGGACGCCAAGGTGCGCGTGCCGGGCGCCTTCATGGTCGGCGACCGGGATCCGGTCCGGCACTATTCGGGGCAGCACGAGGCGGGGCTGGGCAAGCTGGTCCCGGACCTCCGCTCACAGGTCGTCGTGCCCGGGGCGGGGCACTGGATCCAGCAGGAGCGACCCGAGGTCGTGAACGGGTGGCTGCTGGAGTTCTTGCGCAGCCTCTAGAGGCCGGAGAAGGCCTCCGCCGTCACTTCGAGGCTGTGCAGGCGCGGTTCCAGATCGTGGATCATGCCGGTGACCATCACCTCATCCACCTTCGTCAGGGTGATGAAGTCGGCCAGCTTGGTCCGCACCGTGTCCACGCCACCGACGGCGGCATAGGTCAGACGGCTCTCGACCGCCGCGATCTGACGGGCGTCCAGCACCGTGGTGATGTCGTCCACCGGCGGCTTCAGCTTGCCGGGCTTGCCGGTCACGACCGCGGCGAAGGACTGCTGCATCGAGGTCGACAGGCGCTGCGCCTCCGCGTCGCTGTCGGCGGCGAAGACGTTGATGGCGGCCATTGAGTACGGCTGCGCCAGTTGCTTCGACGGGCGGAACCCGGCGCGATAGGTCTCCAGCGCCTGCAGGAGCAGTTCGGGCGCGAAATGGCTGGCGAAGGCGAAGGGCAGGCCCAGATGGGCGGCCAGTTCGGCGCTGAACAGGCTGGAGCCCAGCAGCCAGACCGGAACCTTCGACCCCGCACCCGGCCACGCGGTGACGCGTTGGCCCTCGACCGGATCATCCAGGAAGCGCTGCAGCTCCAGCACATCACGCGGGAACTGGTCGGCGGCCTCGAAATAGCGGCGCAGGGCGCGGGCGGTCTCGCCGTCGGTGCCGGGCGCGCGGCCCAGCCCCAAATCGATCCGATCCGGGTAGAGGGCGGCCAGGGTGCCGAACTGTTCGGCCACCACGAGCGGCGCGTGGTTGGGCAGCATGATCCCGCCCGAGCCGACGCGGATGGTCTCGGTCTGGCTCGCCACGAAGCCGAGGGCCACCGCCGTCGCCGCGCTGGCGATGCCGGGCATGTTGTGATGCTCGGCCAGCCAGAAGCGCCCGAAGCCGGTCCGCTCGGCCGTCTTCGCCAGTTCGGCGGTTTCCAGAAGGGCGCGGCGGGCGTCGCCGCCCTCCACGATGGGCGACAGGTCGAGCACGGAGAAAGCGGTCATGGCGGACAGATCGGGTCTGACGCCGGGCATTCAAGTCCTGTGCGGTTGCGGATTGCCTCCTTGGGTGTCTTGGCCCGGGGTGACGGGCCGCATAGGCTCAACCTCAAGGAGGACCGCTAATGACCATTCTCTCGCTTACCGTCGCTGCCGCCGTTTCCCCGGTCGCGGTCCAAGCCCCCGCCGGAGAGCTGGCGGGCCGTTGGGAGGGCCGGATCACGGTTAGCGGCCAGAGCCTGCGGGTCGTGCTGAACGTCGACGCCGTCGGCGCCGCCACCCTCGACAGCCCGGATCAGGGCGTCACCGGTCTGCCCGTCAGTGGCCTTAGCCTGCAGGGCGGGGTGGTGCGCTTCTCGGTCCCTGCTGCCGGTGGGGGCTTCGAAGGTTCGCTGGCCGATGGCGGTCGCACCCTGAATGGGGCGCTGACGCAGGGGGCGGCCACCCTGCCGCTGGTCCTGACGCGTTCGCTGGAGCTGGCGCCCTCGGCCCCGCCGCCCGTCACGCCGGAGCCTGCGGCCCACCGGCCCCAGACCCCGCAGGCGCCCTTCCCCTATCGCAGTGAGGAGGTGGTCATCCCGACGACCATGGCGGGCGTTCAGTTGGCCGGAACCCTGACCCTGCCGGAGGGCCGGGGGCCTTTTCCGGCGGTCCTGCTGATCTCCGGATCGGGCCAGCAGGACCGGGACGAGACGGTCTTCGGCCACAAGCCCTTCCTGATCCTCGCCGATGCCCTCACCCGCCGCGGCGTGGCTGTGCTGCGGGTCGATGATCGTGGCGTCGGCGGTTCGACCGGGCCGCTGGCCTCCGCGACCAGCGCCGACTTCGCCCTGGACGCCGGGGCCTCGGTCGCCTTTCTCGACGCCCGCCCGGACATCAGCCGCATCGGCCTGATCGGCCACAGCGAGGGCGGGACCATCGCGCCCCTGGTCGCGCAGGTCCATCCGGACATCGCCTTCGTGGTCATGATCGCCGGACCGGCGGTGTCGGGCGGCGACCTGCTGGTCGAACAGTCGCGCGCGACCCTGCAGGCCTCGGGCGTCGCCCCGGCCATGATCGAGCGCAATGTCGGCCTGCAGGCCCGCATCATGCAGGCGGTGGCGGCCAATGCGGACTCGGCGGAGGCCGTCGTGGCGGCGGTCGAGCCCATCCTCGCGGAGGCGGGCCTGCCCGAAGCTCAGCGTCAGGCCGCCGCGGCCCAGGTCACCGCCCCATGGACCCGCTGGTTCGTGGCCCATGACCCCCAACCGTCGCTGCGCGCGCTCAGTGCACCCCTGCTGGCCGTCTATGGCGGCAAGGATACCCAGGTCCCGGCCCAGCAGAACGCCGCCGCCCTGCGCGCCGCGGCGCCGTCAGCCGACATCGTCGTCCTGCCGAACCTGAATCACCTGATGCAGCCCGCCACCACCGGACTGGTGGCCGAGTACCAGACCATCGAGACGACGATCGATCCCGAGGCCCTGAGGACCATCGTGGACTGGGTAGCGGCGCGCTAACCCCTAAACCGGGTGCGTCGGTTCCGGCTTCACCGGCGCCGGCTCCGGCGTCGAGGGCACGTCGGGCAGCGGGATGAACTCCAGATCATCCTCGGCGGGCAGGGCCATGCGTCCGGCCTTCCAGTCGGCCTTGGCCTGATCGATCCGCTCCTGCGACGAGGCGACGAAATTCCACCAGATCACGCGCGGCCCGACCGGCTCGCCGCCCAGCACCATGACCGACGAGGGTTTGATCGCCTTGACCGTCGGCTCGGCCGTCGGCTCCAGCACGATCATCTGGCCTTCATGGAAGGTGCGGTCGCCGACCTCGATCTCGCCCTTCACGACATAGAGGGCGCGCTCGGAATAGCCGCCTGGGCCCTTGCCGGACGGCGGCGCGGTGCGCACCCCCTCGGCCAGTTCCCAGTGCACATAGAACAGGGGCGAGGAGACCGGCGCCGCGGCCTTGGCGCCATAGGCCTCGCCAGCCACCAGACGGGCGAACAGGCCGCCGTTCTCATAGGCGGGCTGGCCTTCCTCGCCGATGTGGTGGAAGGCCGGAGCGGTCTCTTCCAGCTCGGTGGGCAGGGCGACCCAGGCCTGCATCCCGTGCATGGCCCCGCCTTGGCTCTTCTTCAGCGGATCGGTGCGCTCGGAGTGGACGATGCCGCTGCCCGCGGTCATCCAGTTGACCTCGCCCGGACGGATGGCCTGGGTCGCGCCGGTGTTGTCCCGGTGCATGATCTCGCCCTCGAACAGATAGGTCAGGGTCGACAGGCCGATGTGCGGGTGCGGCCGCACATTGATGGCGTCGGCGCCCGGCGCGAACTCGGCGGGTCCCATCTGGTCCAGGAAGATGAAGGGGCCCACCATCCGGCGCGAATGGAAGGGCAGCACGCGGCCCACCTCGAACCCGCCCAGGTCCTTGCGGCGCGCGTCGATCACCAGTTCGATCATGTCAGTGTCCCCCGGCCCTGTGGCGGGCCGACCGACATTATCCGACGTGCGGGGTCACGATGCCAAGGGGCAGGGTGGTCACATTCTTCACGCCGCGCGTGACGATGTGGCTCTCGCAGTCCGAGACGATGTTCAGGCTCAGCAGCTTCTCACGCAGGAATTTGTCGAAGGCGTGCATGTCGGAGGTGATGATCCGCAGCACATAGTCCTCGCGGCCGGTGATGGTGGCGCACTGCACCACCTCGGGCCAGTGGGCGACGGCGGCCTCGAAGGTGTCCAGGTTCTCGCTCGAGGGCAGGCTCAGCTTGACGATGGCGTAAACTTCGAAGTCCAGGCCCAGCTTCTCGGCGTCCAGCAGGGTCACCCGCTTGCGGATGAAGCCCGTATCCTCCAGCCTCTTGATCCGGCGCCAGCACGGCGAGGCGCTCAGGCCGACGCGGTCGGCGACCTCTGCAACCGACAGTCCGGCGTCCTGTTGAAGGATGTCAAGAATCCGGGCGTCGACGGGATCCAGCTCTTCGGCCAATGCGTTTCTCCACTTATTATTATGACGCAATAAAATACCCGCGATCAGCACAAGGCAAGGTCAAAATCGAGCGAGCCTTGGCGCCGACGTCGTGCTAGATCGCTGCCTGAGGAAAACGCGGTCGGATCAACCGGACGGCAGGACGGAATGAAGAAGCCCAATACGCCCCAATTGTCACTGCGCGTGCCCGAGCCTTCGGGCCGTCCGGGCGACGCCCCCGATTTCAGCCACCTGCGCTTTGACGCGGCGGGGGCGGTGGATCGTCCCGATGTGGCGTCCACGCCGTACGAGATGCGCGACCACGCCTTCCAGCTGGTCCGCGTGCTGGACGATGACGGCAAGGCCGTCGGGCCGTGGAACCCGAATCTGGACGCCGAGACCCTGCGCAGGGGTCTGAAGGCCATGATCCTGACGCGCGCCTTCGACGACCGGATGCACCGCGCCCACCGTCAGGGGAAGACCAGCTTCTATATGAAGTGCACCGGCGAGGAGGCCATCGCGGTCGCACAGGGGATGATCCTGCGTCGCGAGGACATGGGCTTCCCGACTTATCGCCAGCAGGGCCTACTGATCTCGCGCGGCTATCCGCTGGTCGAGATGATGAACCAGATCTATTCGAACGCCAGCGACCCGATCAAAGGCCGCCAGCTGCCGATCATGTATTCGTCCAAGGAGTACGGCTTCTTCACCATCTCGGGGAACCTCGGGACCCAGGTGCCGCAGGCCGTCGGCTGGGCCATGGCCAGCGCCTACAAGGGTGACGACAAGATCGCCATCAGCTGGATCGGCGACGGGGCCACGGCGGAAGGCGACTTCCACAACGCCCTGACCTTCGCCGCCGTCTATCGCGCGCCGGTGATCCTGAACGTCGTCAACAACCAGTGGGCCATCTCGTCCTTCATGGGTATCGCGGGCGGTCTGGAGACCACCTTCGCGTCCAAGGCCATCGGCTATGGCCTTCCGGCCCTGCGCGTGGACGGCAATGACTTCCTCGCGGTCTGGGCCGCGACGAAGTGGGCCGAGGAGCGGGCGCGCACCAATCAGGGCGCGACGGTCATCGAGCTGTTCACCTACCGCGGCGCGCCGCACTCGACTTCGGACGATCCCAGCCGCTACCGCCCGGGCGACGAGCATGAGAAATGGCCGCTGGGCGATCCGGTGGACCGCCTGAAGCAGCACCTGATCGCGCTCGGCGAATGGTCGGATGAGCAACAGACCGCCGCCGAAGCCGAAGCGGTCGAACAGGTCCGCGCCGCCGGCAAGGAATCCGAGGCCATCGGAACCCTCGGCCAGTCGCGCCCCAGCGTGAAGACGATGTTCGAAGAGGTCTTCGCCACCGAAGACTGGCGCCTCGTCGAGCAACGTCGCGAGGTCGGAGTCTGAGCATGACCGAGCAAACCACCTTCACCGAAGCCGACCGCACCGACGGCGTCGAGCCCGACATGGTCACTGCCTCCAACGCCCCGGCCTCGACCGCCCCCAAGGGCGACGTCGTGCCGATGAACATGATCCAGGCCCTGAACTCGGCCCTGGACGTCAAGATGGCGGAGGACGGCAACGTCCTGTCGTTCGGCGAGGACGCAGGGTATTTCGGCGGCGTCTTCCGCGTCACCGACCAGCTTCAGCAGAAGCACGGTCTGACCCGCAGCTTCGACGCCCCGATCAGCGAATGCGGCATCGTCGCCGCCGCCATCGGCATGGGCGCCTATGGCCTGCGTCCGGTCGTCGAGATCCAGTTCGCCGACTACATCTATCCGGCCTACGACCAAATCGTCTCGGAAGCGGCCAAGCTGCGCTACCGCTCGGGCGGCCAGTTCACCTCGCCGATCACGGTCCGCAGCCCCTACGGCGGCGGCATCTTCGGCGGCCAGACGCACAGCCAGTCGCCGGAAAGCCTGTTCACCCACATCGCCGGCCTGAAGGTTGTGGTGCCGTCCAACCCCTACGACGCCAAGGGCCTGCTGACGGCCTGTATCGAGGACGACGACCCCACCATCTTCTTCGAGCCCAAGCGCCTCTACAACGGTCCGTTCGACGGCTGGCACGAGAAGCCGGTCTCGCCGTGGAAGGCTCAGGACCTGGCCCAGGTCCCGACCGGCAAATACGTCGAGCCGATCGGCAAGGCGCGCATCATGAAGGAAGGCGCCGACGTCACCATCCTGGCCTGGGGCACCATGGTCTGGGTGTCGCTGGCGGGCGCCGAGCATGCGGGCGTGGACGCCGAGGTCATCGACCTGCGCACCCTCGTGCCGCTGGACATCGAGGCCATCGAGGCCAGCGTGAAGAAGACCGGCCGCTGCGTCATCGTGCACGAAGCGCCCAAGACCTCGGGCTACGGCGCCGAGCTGTCGGCCCTGGTGCAGGAGCGCTGCTTCTATCATCTGGAAGCGCCCATCGCCCGCGTCTGCGGCTGGGACACGCCCTATCCGCACGCCTTCGAGTGGGAATATTTCCCCGGCCCGCAACGTGTGGCCGACGCCCTGAAAGCCACCATGAGCGGGGGACGCTGAGATGGGTCGTTTCGTCTTCAAACTGCCCGACGTGGGTGAAGGCACCGCCGAGGCCGAACTGGTCGGCTGGCACGTGAAGGTCGGCGACGTGGTCGCCGAGGACCAGATCGTCGCCGACGTCATGACCGACAAGGCCACCGTCGAAATCACCGCCCCGGTCTCGGGCAAGGTCATCGCCATCCATGGCGAGCCGGGCCAGATGGTCCCGGTGCGCGGCCCGCTGGTCGAGTTCGAGGTCGAGGGCGCGGGGAATGCGTCCGACGCGCCGGCTCCGGCCCCCGCGCCGAAGGCCGAGGCTGCTCCGGCCCCGGTCGAGGCTCCCAAGGCCGCCGCTCCGGTCGAGGCCCAGCCCGCCTCCGGCGCCAACTACGTCTTCAAGCTCCCTGACGTGGGCGAAGGCACGGCCGAGGCCGAGCTGGTCGGCTGGCACGTCAAGGTCGGCGACACGGTGTCCGAGGACCAGATCCTCGCCGACATCATGACCGACAAGGCCACGGTGGAGATCACCTCGCCGGTGTCCGGCACGGTCGTCGCCCTGCATGGCGAGCCGGGTCAGGCCTCCGCCGTCGGCGGCCCGCTGGTGTCGTTCAAGGTCGAGGGCAAGGGGAATGTATCTTCTCCCTTCCCCCTCGATGGGGGAAGGGCCGGGGATGGGGGTGCGCGTTCGCCGTCACCGTCTGTGGCGCAAAAGGCTTCGTCGTCGCCTTCCGCGCCTGCCCGTCAACAGCCTGCCTCCACCCCCACCCAACCCTCCCCCATCGAGGGGGAGGGCTCACGGAAGCTCTCCACCCGCGGTGAACGCCCGCTGGCCTCGCCCGCCGTGCGCAACCGCGCGCGGGACCTCGGCGTCGAGCTGCAGTTCGTGCCCGGCTCCGGTCCGGCCGGTCGCATCGAGCACGCCGACCTGGACGCCTATGTCGCCGGCGGTTCGAAATCGTCCGTCTCCGGATCGTCGGCCTCGACCTATGCCAGGGCTGAAGGAACCACCGAGGTCCGCATCATCGGCCTGCGTCGCAAGATCGCGGAGAAGATGGCCGAGAGCGTCCGTCGCATCCCGCACATCACCTATGTCGAGGAGATCGACGTCACGGCGCTGGAGGAGCTCCGCGCCCACCTGAACGCGACGAAGACCAAGGACCAGCCCAAGCTGAACGTCCTGCCTTTCATCGCCCGCGCCATCGTGGTGGCCCTGCGCGACCAGCCGCAGATCAACGCCACCTATGACGACGAGGCCGGGGTGCTGACGCAGCACGCCGCCGTACATCTGGGCATCGCCGCCCAGACGCCGAACGGCCTGATGGTGCCCGTGGTCCGCCACGCCGAGGCGCGCGATCCGTACGATACGGCGCTGGAGATCGCCCGCGTCTCGGGCGCGGCCAAGGACGGCTCGGCCAAGCGGGACGAACTGTCCGGCTCCACCATCACCATCACCTCGCTGGGCACGCTGGGCGGCATTACGCACACCCCGATCATCAATCATCCGGAAGTCGCTATCGTCGGTCCCAACAAGATCGCCGAACGCGTCGTCGTCCGGGACGGTCAAATGGTCGTCCGCAAGATGATGAACCTGTCCTCGTCCTTCGATCACCGCATCGTCGACGGCCATGACGCGGCGGTCTTCGTCCAGCGCATCAAGGGCCTGCTGGAGCATCCCGCGACGCTGTGGATGGGGTGAGGGCGATGAGAGCGGTGTCCTTGCTCGGAGGGGTTCTAGCTCTTGCGGCTGCGGGGCCAGTGCTCGCTTGCGCGATCCCTTGGCGGTCCCCGCCCTACGCAGAAGCGCTGCGCGCGCAGCAAGCCCGCCGCGTCGAGGCTGAACGCATCGAACTGGTGCGGGTCGTCGAAGCTCGGCTCCCGGACGGCCGCCGCAAGCTGCTCCTCGACACGGTGATCGATTTCGAGGGCTATGCCGGGGGCGGTCTTAAGCCGTTGACGTTGTGGTCCTCTTGCCGGGGCGACCCGGAGCCCGGCACGATGATGCTGGTTTACTACAATCGGCATCAGGTCCGTGATATCGCCCGGATGCCGCATCCTCGCGAACGAGACGTGATGTGGGTAGAGCTTCAGCCGACCGCGGTTGTCCCGGTGGCCGACAATGTCGATCCCGAGATCGGGCCTCTCCTCCGCGCTGCGGCGGCCCGCGCACGGGAACGCGCCGCAGGGCGGCGAAGCTTCGCTCGATAAAACAGATCCCTTCTTCGCGACGCCGGCCTGCCGGCAAACGGACCGTGACATGACCCAGACCCTGAAAACCAAAGTCCTGATCATCGGCGCGGGCACCGGCGGCTATGTCGCGGGGATCCGTTGCGGCCAGCTGGGGCTGGACACCGTGCTGGTCGACGGCGGCGACGGCCTGGGCGGGACCTGCCTGAACGTCGGCTGCATTCCGTCCAAGGCCATCATCCACGCGGCCAACAAGTTCGAGACCGTGTCGAAGGCGGCTGACGGCGGCACCCTGGGCATCACGGCGACCGCGCCGGCCATCGACCTGACCAAGACGGTCGAGTGGAAGGACGGCATCGTCCGTAAGCTGAACAATGGCGTCGCGGCCCTGCTGAAGAAGGCCAAGGTCAAGGTCATCAAGGGGTGGGCCACCTTCGCCGACGCCAAGACCTGCACGGTCAAGACCCACGACGGCGACATCACCATCACCGCCGAGCACGTCATCCTGGCCACCGGTTCCGAGCCGGTCGAACTGCCCTTCCTGCCGTTCGGCGGCGACGTCATCTCCTCGACCGAGGCCCTGTCGCTGGACAAGGTGCCGAACAAGCTGGTCGTCGTCGGCGGCGGCTATATCGGGCTGGAGCTGGGCATCGCCTTCCGCAAACTCGGCGCGGAAGTCGCCATCGTCGAAATGGCCGACCGCCTGCTGCCGCTCTACGACAAGGCCCTGACCGATCCGGTCGCCAACTGGCTGAAGAACCACGGCGTCGAACTGCACCTCGGCGCCAAGGCCGGATCGTTCGAGAACGGATCGCTGAACGTCACCGGCGCCGACGGCCAGGCCATGAAGATCGCCGCCGACAAGGTCCTCGTCACCGTAGGCCGCAAGCCGCGCACACAAGGCTTCGGACTGGAGAACATGGGCGTGGCCATGGCCGGGCCGTTCGTGAAGATCGACGACCGCTGCGCCACCTCGATGAAGAACGTCTGGGCCGTCGGCGACCTGACCGGCGAACCCATGCTGGCCCACAAGGGCTCAGCGCAGGGCGAGGTGGTCGCCGAGATCATCGCCGGCCACGACAAGCGCTTTGACCCGGTCACCATCGCCGCAGTCTGCTTCACCGAGCCGGAGATCGTCTCGGCGGGCCTCGGACCGCAGGACGTGACCGGCCGCGACGACGTCATTCAGGCGGTCTTCCCGCTCATGGCCATCGGTCGCGCCCTGGCCATCGAGGCGGGCGATGACGGCGGCTTCTTGCGCGTTCTGGCCTCTAAGGCCGATCACCGCCTGCTGGGTGTTCAGGCGGTCGGCCAGCACGTCTCGGAGCTGTCCAACAGCTTCGCCCAGATGCTGGAGATGGGGGCGGTGCTGGAAGACGTCGCGGGCGTCATCCACGTCCACCCGACCCTCGGCGAAGCCTTCCACGAAGCGTCGCTGCGCGCCCTGGGCCACGCCATTCACATTTAAGAGGGGGCGCTACCGCTCGCGACGCGGTCGCTCGCTGCTTGAGCGCATTTGGGTGCGCTACCGCCCGGCGCCTGCAGCGGGGCAGCTCCGCGCCGCCTCATCTTGCAACCCGAGCCATTATTCGGCGGCGGTCATTCGGGCGCGGGCGGCCTTCGCCCAACCGTCACATTCCTCTGGTCTAAGCGGCCCTGACTGGCTGATCCGATCCAATGTCCGGAGACTGACGATGACCCGCACCCTCCTCGCCGCCGCCTCGGCGGTGGCTCTCCTCGCCCTCGGCGCCTGTGGCGACAACGGCGGCGGCGCTCCTGGTTCGCAGGCCCCGCGCGCGGGCATCTGGGCCGCCGGCTCCTCGACCGTTTTCCCTTTCGCCACCCGCGTGGCCGAGAACTTCCAGCGCACCTCGGGCGGCGCCGCCCCGCGCGTCGAATCGCTGGGCACCGGCGGCGGCATCCAGGCCTTCTGCCAGGGCATCGGCCCCTCGACCCCGGACATCGCCAACGCTTCGCGTCCGATGAAGAAGTCCGAGTTCGAGCTGTGCCAGAAGAATGGCGTGACCGACATCGTCGAGATCAAGATCGGCTATGATGGCATCGTGGTCGCCACCGCCCGCACCGGCGGCAGCTTCAACCTGCGCCTCCAGGACCTGTACCTGGGCCTCGCCAAGGAAGTTCCGGGCGCCGGCGGCGCCTTTGTCGCGAATCCCTCCACCACCTGGAACCAGGTGAACCCGGCCCTGCCGAACCAGCGCATCCAGGTCTATGGCCCGCCGCCCACCTCGGGCACCCGCGACGCCTTCCTGGAGCTGGGCATGGCGCCGGGCGCCAAGCTGATCCCGGCTCTCGCCGCCTTGGCCGAGGCCGACAAGGATCGCTTCGAGAGCCTGGCCCACACCGTCCGTGAGGACCAGTTGTGGATCGACTCTGGCGAGAACGACAACGCCATCGTCCAGACCCTGACCCGCACCCCGGGCTCGCTGGGCGTGTTCGGTTTCTCCTTCCTCGAGCAGAACATGGACACGGTGAAGGCCGAGACCATCGATGGCGTCGCGCCCTCGGTCGAGACCATCGCCGACGGCTCCTATCCGCTGGCCCGCAGCCTCTACATCTACGTCAAGAAGCAGCACGTGGGCGTGACCCCGGGCCTCGAGCAGTTCGTCATGGAGTTCATGTCGGAGAGCTCGGCCGGTCGCGGCGGCTATCTGCAGGACCGCGGTCTGGTGCCGCTGCCCGCCGACCAGCTGGCCGCCCAGCGCGCTGTCGCCCAGGCCCTGACGGTCATGCAGGCCCCGACGCACTAAGGCGACATGCCTGAAAGAACGAAGGCCCCGGAGCGATCCGGGGCCTTTTCGTTGTTCTAACAGACCGAAAACGCTGGTTTTTTATAACTAAAGTGAAGGCTGCTTTTGCAATCGGTCCGCGCTAGAGCTTGAGCACGGTCGGTTTTTTCAGCACCCGGCCCACGACGGCGTCGTTCCAGGATTACCCCCCAAACGTAGGGGCGGCGCCGTCGGCTCCCTTGTCGCGTCTCAGGCCGCCGCGCGGCGACGCAGGCGGGCGATCCGGCGCAGTCGTCGCCAGAAGCGGCCGCGATCCGGCTCGGGATAGGGCTGCAGGTTCTCGATGAACTGCTCGGCCGAGGCGCGCCAGCTGAACTTCTCGGCATAGGCGCGCACGGTGGCCCGGTCGCACTTCAGCGCTTCCAGACAGGCGGTCCGCAGGTCCTTGTCGATCGCCCCGGCGTTCGAGCCGGGGATGATGTCGATGGGCCCGTGGGCCGGATAGGCGGCGACCGGGGTGCCGGTGGCCATGGCCTCCAGGATCACCAGGCCGAAGGTGTCGGTCCAGCTGGGGAAGACGAAGACGTCGGCGTCGCGGAAGCAGCGCGCCAGCTCCTCGCCGAAGCGGGCGCCGAGGAACTTGGCCTCCGGGTATTTGGCCTGCAGCTCCTCGCGGGCGGGGCCGTCGCCGACCACGATCTTGGTGCCGGGCAGGTCCTGTTCGAGGAAGGATTCGATGTTCTTCTCGACCGCCACCCGGCCGACATTCAGGAAGAAGGGGCGCGGCCAGTCCTTGCCGCCCAGCTCGTCATAGATGCGCGGCAGGTCGGGGTTGAATTGTTCGGTGTCCACGCCCCGCGTCCAGGGCGAGACGTTGCGGAAACCGTGCGCGGTCAGCTCGTCGCGCAGGGTCGGGGTGGCGACCATCAGTCGTCCCGACGGCTTGTGGAACCACTTCATATAGGCGTAGCCGACCTGCACCGGGATCGGGAACCGGGCCGAGACATATTCGGGGAATTTGGTGTGGTAGCTGGTCGTGAACGGCAGCTTCCATTCCACGCAGATGCGGCGCGTGGCGATGCCGATGGGGCCTTCGGTGGCGATGTGCACCGCCTCGGGCTCGAAGGCGCGCAGCCGTTCGCGAATCTCTTCCTCGGCGCCCAGGGCCAGCCGGATCTCCGGATAGGTGGGGCAGGGGATGGTCTTGAACTGGCTCGGCTCGATCACCTCCACCTCATGGCCCATCGCGCGGCATTCCGCGGTGATACGGCTCAGGGTGCGGACGACGCCGTTGACCTGGGGCTCCCAGGCGTCGGTGGCCAGAACGATGCGCATGTGGGCCGGAAGGCTCCGCCGTTGATCGGACGGAACGGTCTAGCGCTTTGCGATGACGTTGGCGAGACGGACGTTAGAGCGGCAACGCCGTCGTCGCCTTCACCTCTTCGAGAACGGCATAGGTCCGGGTCTCGCGGACGCCGGGCATCCGGACCAGAACATCGCCCAGGAAGGCGCGGTAGGCGTCCATGTCGCCGACGCGGGCCTTGATCAGATAGTCGAAGCCGCCGGCCACCATATGGCACTCCAGCACCTCGGGCTGGCGGCGCACGGCCTCGGCGAAGGCCTCGAACATGTCGCCTGTGGTGCGGTCCAGCAGCACCTCGACGAAGATCATCAGCCCCCGTCCCACCTTGGCGGGGTCGATCATGGCCGCGTAGCCGGTGATCACCTTCTTCTCGCGCAGCCGCCGGACCCGCTCGAAACAGGCGGCGGGCGACAGATTGCACCGCCGGGCCAGTTCCGCGTTGGAGATGCGGCCGTCCTCCTGCAGCGCCTTGAGCAGGCGGCGGTCCACGGCGTCCAGGTTTTCCATCGGTTGAGAGCCTGTATGGCCGAATGATCTTCGGCTGCGCCGTCCATCATACGATGCACATTCGGAGTTGTCCGCCATATATGGCCGATCACACAGGATATCCGCGCCCATGACCACCGTCGCCTTCACCCCCTCGAGCGTCGCCGGCTGGGACACGCTGGATCACGGCAAGTTCGCCGATGAGACCGCGACCGTTCGCGGCCTGCTGGACCGCTCGCCGCTCGACACCGCCGAACGCGCCGCCGTGCTGGCCTCGGCCACCGATCTGGTCGAGCGCGCCCGTCGCAGTGTGAAGAAGCAGGGCGTGGTCGAAAGCTTCCTGCAGGAGTTCTCGCTGGGCACCCGCGAGGGGCTGGCCCTGATGTGTCTGGCTGAGGCCCTGCTGCGCACGCCGGACGAGGAAACCCGCGACCGCCTGATCGCCGAGAAGATCGGCTCGGCCGACTGGGCCAGTCACCTGGGCCAGTCCGACAGCCTGTTCGTCAACGCCTCGACCTGGGGCCTGATGCTGACGGGCAAGCTGGTGGATGTGGATGACGAGGCCAGGACCGACCTGCCGGGCTTCCTTAAGCGCATTGTCGGCCGTCTGGGCGAGCCGGTGATCCGCGAGGCCGTCGCCGCCGCCGTCCGCATCATGGGTGAGCAGTTCGTGGTCGGCCGCACCATCGAGGCGGCGCTGAAGCGGTCGAACAAGGAAGGCTGGCTCTGCTCCTTCGACATGCTGGGCGAGGGCGCCCGCACCGCCCATGACGCCGAGCGCTATGAGAAGATCTACGCCGACGCCATCGAGGCGGTGGGCAGGACGGCCAAGGGACAGGGACCGGAAGTCGGCCACGGCGTCTCGGTCAAGCTGTCGGCCCTGTCGCCCCGCTATGAAGCAGTGCACGAGGACCGCGTCTGGTCCGAGCTGTATCCGCGCGTGAAGCGCCTCGCCCTGATCGCGGCCAAATACGACATCAACTTCACCATGGACGCGGAGGAGGCCGACCGCCTCGCCCTGTCGCTGAAGCTGCTGGACCGCCTCGCTAACGAGGCCGAGCTGGGCGGATGGAAGGGCCTCGGTCTCGCCGTTCAGGCCTATCAGAAGCGCTGCCCGGAAGTGATCCGCCGCGTGGCCGAGCTGGCGAAGACCTCGGGCCGTCGCCTGATGGTCCGTCTGGTCAAGGGCGCCTACTGGGACACCGAGATCAAGCGCGCCCAGCAGTTCGGCCGCACCGACTATCCGGTCTTCACCACCAAGGCCGCGACCGACCTGAACTATCTGGTCTGCGCCCGCCTGATGATCGAGGCCGCGCCGCACATCTACAGCCAGTTCGCGACCCACAACGCCCACTCGCTGGCCGCCGTCTACAAGATGGCCTCGGAGCGTGGCGTGAAGATCGAGTTCCAGCGGCTGCACGGCATGGGCGAGGCCCTGTACGACGCCGCCAAGGAGGCCTTCGGCCCCGTCACCGTGCGCGCCTATGCCCCCGTCGGCGGGCATGAGGACCTGCTGCCCTATCTGGTGCGCCGCCTGCTGGAGAACGGCGCCAACTCCAGCTTCGTCCACGCCCTGCTGGACGAGCGCGTTCCGGCCTCCGCCGTCGCCGCCGACCCCATCTCGACCGTCGAGGCTCATCCCGACCGTCACGCCAAGATCCCCGTTCCGAAGGATATGTACATGGACCGCCAGAACTCGCTGGGCCGCGACTACTCTCAGGCCGCCGACCGCGAGCGGCACGCCCTCGCCCTTGAGAAGGTGGACAGCGAGAAGCTGACCTCGGGCCCGATCATCGGGGGCAAGCTGAAGGCCGGAACGAACGCCCAGGACGTGACCAATCCCTTCGACACCGCCCAGGTGTTGGGCCACGTCTCGGAAGCGACGGCGGAAGACATCGACGCGGCGGTGGACGCCGCCGCCCGCGCCCAGATCGCCTGGGACCGCAAGGGCGGCGCGGGCCGTGCCCCGGTGCTGCGCGCCATGGCCGACGCGCTGGAAGCCGACATGGATCGTCTGGTCGCCCTGCTGTCGCGCGAAGCCGGCAAGACCCTGAACGACGGCGTCGCCGAAGTGCGCGAGGCCGCCGACTTCTGCCGCTACTACGCCATGCTGGCCGAGCGTGACTTCGGCGGGCCGCAGGAGCTCAAGGGCCCGGTGGGCGAGATCAACAGCCTGGTCCTGCACGGCCGGGGCATCTTCGCCTGCATCAGCCCGTGGAACTTCCCGCTGGCCATCTTCACCGGCCAGATCGCGGCTGCGCTCGCCGCCGGCAACGCCGTCCTGGCCAAGCCCGCCGAACAGACCCCGCTGATCGCCGCCGAGGCCGTGCGCCTGTATTACAAGGCCGGTCTGGACGCCGACCTGCTGGCGCTTGTCCCCGGTCGCGGCGAGACCGTCGGCGCGGCGCTCGTCAGCCACCCGGGCATCGACGGCGTGGCCTTCACCGGCGGCACCGACACGGCCACCGCGATCAACAAGGCGCTGGCGGCCCGTCCGGGCGCCATCATCCCCTTCATCGCCGAGACCGGCGGCCTGAACGGCATGTTCGTGGACACCACGGCGCTGAAGGAACAGGTCATCGACGACGTGATCCTGTCGGCCTTCGGCTCGTCGGGTCAGCGCTGCTCGGCCCTGCGTCTGCTGTATGTGCCGAACGAGGCGGCGGACGCCCTGATCGAGGGGCTGAAGGGCGCGCTGGCGGCCCAGGTCTTGGGCGACCCGACCGATCCCTCGACCGACATCGGCCCGGTCATCGACGCCGACGCCAAGGCCATGCTGGACGCCCACCTCGTGCGTCTGGGCGGCGATGCGAAGATCATCGCCCGCGCCGCCCTGCCGGAAGGCGCCGACAAGGGCCACGTCTTCGCCCCGACCATCGCCGAGATCCCGACCGCCGACTATCTGGAGCGCGAGGTGTTTGGCCCGATCCTGCACGTCTGCCGCTACGAGCCGTCGAAGCTGAAGGAGACGGCGGCCAAGCTGGCGCAGCGCGGCTATGGCCTGACCCTGGGCGTGCACAGCCGCATCGAGGCCTTCGCCGAGGAGGTCACCCGCCTGGTCCCGGCGGGCAATGTCTACATCAACCGCTCGATCATCGGCGCGGTGGTCGGGGTCCAGCCGTTCGGCGGCGAAGGCCTGTCGGGCACCGGTCCCAAGGCGGGCGGCCCCTACAGCCTGATCCGCTACGCGTCGGAGAAGGCGATCAGCAACAACATCTCCGCCCAGGGTGGCGACCCGGCGCTGCTGAACCTGTAAGCTTCAGCGGTGGACAAGTTCGACCGCCGCCCGAATGCCCGACAGACCCGCCAGAAGATCCTTCTGGCGGTGTTCGCCTTCTGCATCCCGGCCATCTGGTTCGGGAGCCTGTTCGCCTTCGGCAATGCCGCAGGGCCCTGGGCGATCCTTGGCTATGTCATCCTGTTCGGCGGCTTCGGCGTGGTTCAGGCGCGGGCGTACATGCGTCGCCTGAAGCTCTGGCAAGGCACGATCAAGCGCCAGCCGGAGGATCAGGAGCCGCGATATTCGCCTCTGGAGCGGATGACGCTGGATCGGCTTCTGCAAGGCTCGACATGGGAGCTTGGCGGCGCCCTGGTCAGGGAGCGTTACAACTCTGGTCGAGGGTGCGTGGTGACCCTTGATGGGCCGAAGATCGGCCTGCCCCCGGCGACCTTCGAACGGCTGGTCTGTCTGAGTGTCGAAGGACTCGATGCGCCGGTCGGCGCCCGCCTGTGGCCGGATGAAGATGGGCGGGCCGCGATGCTGGAGTTCTTCACGACCGCCGATACCCGGACGTTCGATTGGTCGCGCCCCGCGTTCGAACTGATCCCGGTTCCAGCCGGCCTGGTCCAGCCGTCCATGGCCCCGGTGGTGTCCGAGGCCAGCTGGAAACATTTCCGCTACGAAGGCTGACCGCCGGCCTAGCGGCGCGTCAGGTCCGCCGCGCCCAAATGCATGCTGCCGAAGGGCAGGAGGCGGTAGCTGATCCGCGTCTCCCCGGTGAAGCCGCCGCCGCGGCGGCTGTTCAGGGTGTGGATCATGCGGGCGTCGTCCAGACGCACGGTGATGACCAGCGCGCCCCGGTTCAGGCGACAGTCCGCCGCCTCGCCGTCGACGCTGCAGGCCAGTCCCGAGGCGCCCCGCGCGGTGACGACTATGGGCATCTCCACGCGTCCACTGTCGGTCTTGACGGTGACGTTGGCGTTGTTGGCCGGGGTCATGCGCAGGGTCCAGGTCCCCAGCACCTCGGTCCGCTGCAGCGCCTGCGCCTGGACCACACCCGCCGTCAGGCAGATCGCCAGAGCCGCTGTCACGCCCAGCCTTCTGAATCGTCCCATGTTTCGCCCCCGCCTGCGTTCAACGAAGGCTAGGGCGCGCCGACGGGGCGTGGCCAGTTAACTCCCGGACAGGTTGCCGCCGTCAGTCGCGCTGCGCGAAGCTCTTCTCTTCGGCCAGCGGCGCGATGAACAGCCGGTCGCAGCGGTCTTCGTCATCCTTCAGCGCAATGACCTGATAGCCGTCCGCCGCGGCCTCGACCTCTTCGGCCAAGGCGCGGAATGCCGCTTCATGGCCTTCGCGGCCATACAGGAGGAAGCCGTCCTTGGCGTCGATGACGCCGTACGATGGACCGCCTTCGAGGAGGGTGTCGATGTCCATGGTCATCAGACCGGAAAGCGGGAACCCCCGATCCGGTTTCAAACGGCAAGGGTTGGGTCGGGTTCAGGCGACGTTGATCGTGCCCCACATCGGCTGGATGCCCGCCTCCGTCTCAAGCCGCAGGCCGTAGCCGCCGGGTGGCAGCAACAGGGTGGCGCGGTCCTGCCCCTCGGTCAGCAGGAAGTGGTCCGCCGGGACTCCCGCAGTGCCCTCGGCCAGCCGCATCGCCTGCAGCAGGGTCAGCCCGGTGAACGGCGGAACCATGACCTCGACCGGCTTGCGCAGCGGGTCGGCGGCCAGCCAGCCGGGGCGGCCCGAGACCGGTGCGCGGCGGGGGTGGAAGACGGACAGGTCCATCTGTCCGGCGTGGGTGCGGGCGCCGATGGTGGCGCCGTCCTTCCAGACCACGACGGGCGCGGTCGGGGCGAACCGCTCCAGCACGGCGGCGACATGCGGGGCGTCGTGGGCCGGGTTCAGGGCGGGCCAGTTGAACGACTGTTCGATGGTGAGCGGGTCGATGCCGGTCTTGGCCTTCAGCCGCGCCGCGAACCATGTGCCTCCGACGCCCGGCTTCTCCATGGCGTGGGCGTAGCCGACGTAGACAAAGACCTTGGCGCCGGGATTGCCCGACAGGATGTTGGCGATCAGGTTGTCGGCCTGGGCCTCCTCGCGGGCGGCGATCTCGCCCTCCCAGTCCGCGCCCTCCGGCGCTTGCTGATCGAACATCTGCTCATAGGACGCGAAGCGGTAGCCCAGGCGGGCGGCCTCGCGAACAGCTTCCGCATAGACCGGGTCGCGGCTGTACCAGCCGAAGTCGGCGATGAAGGGCATGCCCTGCCGGTACAGGGTGATGGACGGGGCGGGCTCCTGCTGCCGCTGGGTGAAGGTCTCGGCGGCGAACCAGTCGTAGCCCAGCGGGCGCAGGGCGCGGGCGACCTGACCGGCGAAGTTCCGATGGCCCGAGATGTTGTGCGCCTCATTCAGGATGACGATGGAGGTGCGCGCCGCGCCCTCCAGGATGGCCTCCATGGCGTCGCGGCTCTCGGCGTCGTCCAGATCGGGGCGTTGCAGATTGGGATGGGGCGGCTTCTCGGTGTCGGCCAGCGCTGTCGCTTCGTCGCCGAGGAAGGAGGCGTACTGCTCAAGCATGCCGCCCGCCGCCGGATCGCCCGCCGCCGCGCGGGCTTTGAGGTCCATATACTGGGGCAGGTAACGCCCTTCCTGCAGGAAGCGATCAGAGGGCGTCAGCGGCTCCTGCGCCCGGACGCCCAGCGCCGTCGTCGCGCCGATCGCGCCTGCCGCCAGTCCGAACCCGCGTCGCGTCCACATGGTCAGCCCCCTTGCACTACCCGTGGAAGTTCAGGGGGCGAAAGTGGCGAGGGCAAGGCGAAGCTTGTGGCGTCAGCCCCCGGGTCAGGTCCGGGGCCAGCCGCCCGCGCGGCTAAGGGCGCTGGGGGCGGGGCGGCCGATCTTCTCGCCGATCCAGCGGGCGCTCTCGATCAACTGGTCGAGATCGTAGCCGGTTTCGAACCCGGCCCGCTCCAGCATGTAGACCAGGTCCTCGGTGGCGATGTTGCCGGTCGCTCCCGGAGCAAAGGGACAGCCGCCGATGCCGCCGACCGAGGCGTCCAGAATGCTGACGCCGGCCTCGATCCCGGCATAGGCGTTGGCCAGGCCGGTGTTGCGGGTGTCGTGGAAATGCAGGCGCAAGGTGGCGTCCGGCGCGGCCTTGCGGGCGGCCTCGACCTTGCGGGTGACGGCCCAGGGATCGCCGACGCCGATGGTGTCGGCCAGGGCGATCTCCTCGACGCCCAGCACCGCGATGCGGCCGACCAGATCGGCGACCTGATCCACACCGACCTCGCCGTCGAAGGGGCAGCCCCAGACGCAGGACAGGGTGGCGGACAGGGACGGCGCGGCGCCCGAGGCGGAGCCGGCGTTGGCGCGGCCGGCGATGATCCCGGCCAGCATCTCGACCTGCTGGTCCACCGTCAGGCCCTGGTTCTTCAGGCCGAAGCCGTCGGTGACAGACATGGCCACATTGACCTCGTCCACGGTTGTGCCCAGCGCCCGGTCATAACCCTTGCCGTTCAGGACCAGGCCGATGCGGCTGCGGCCCTCTTCGTGGGGCAGGTCGGCCATGACCTCTTCGGCCCCGGCCATCTGCGGCACGTATTTGGGATGGACGAAGCTGACGGCCTCGATGCGGCGGGCGCCGGCGGTCTCCAGACGTCGCACCAGATCGGCGCGGACGGCGGGCTCAAGAATGGCCTTCTCGTTCTGCAGGCCGTCGCGGGGACCGACCTCGACGATGGTGATCCTGCGGCTCATCGGGCGGGCCTCGGCGCCGGGGTCGGAGCCGGAGCCGTGGGGCCGTCGCCGGGCGGGGCGTAGATGAACAGGTCCACGTCGTCGCCCTGCGAATAGTTGTGGCCGCGCACCTCGCGCACCACCCGGCCGGTCACGCCGGTGCGGGCGGTGGCGGCGCGGAAGGCCTCGGCCTCGCGCGCCTCGACGATGGCGGGACGCCCCTCGGCCAGGGCCTTGGCGGCGCCCTCCGCGTCGGTCAGCTCGGTGTCGCGACCGGTCAGGAAGACGAAACTGGGTTCATGATAGCCGGCGATGGCCACCGGGCCGGGACGACCCTGACGCGGATGGATGTCGGCGTCGTACAGGGCCTTGTCCAGCTGGGGAGAGACCGACAGCGGGCGCAGCTGGCGCAGGGTCCCGGCCAGGGCTCCGTGGGCCACGACGCCCAGCACGATGCTGGCGAGTAGCGCCGTGACCGCCGCGCGGTGCAGCATCAGGAAGGCCCCGATCAGGCCCGCCAGGACCGCGAAGACGATGGTCAGGGTGGCCCAGGTCTGGGCCGTGGACTTGCCGAACTCGGTCAGGCCGTAGACGACGCCGATGGCCAGCAGCAGTCCGACGAAGATGGTCAGGCCCGCGCCGCTCCAGCGCGACACCTTGCCGATGGGCCGGGTCAGGGCCGCCGCCGCCAGCAGGGCCAGGGCCCCGAAGGTCGGCAGGTTGTAGTGGATCAGCTTGGTCGGGGTCAGCTCGAAGATGATCCAGGCCGGGACCAGCCAGCAGACGAGGAACCGGATCGTCGGCTCGGCGCGGCGATGCCAGCCGGTCGAGACGGCGGCGGGCAGCAGCAGGGTGGCCGGGAAGAAGGTGATAAGCGAGGCGATCAGATAGTAGCCCGGGGGGGCGCCGTGGCTTTCGTGGCCGCCCGCGATCTTGGGCGCCAGATCGCCGGCGATGGCCTCGCGCCAGAAGCCGCCGTCGGTAGCGATGGTGATGGCGATCGCCCATGGACCCACGAGCAGGGCCACCAGCGGCAGGCCCCAGCCCCAGCCGAGACGCTTCAGCCAGCGGAAATCGCGATCCCATGCGGAGACCAGCAGCATGGCCGGGGCGATGACGATCAGGCCGATAGGGCCCTTGATCAGGATCGACAGGCCCAGGCCGAACCAGAACATCAGCTTGTGCGGCCGTTGTGGCGCCTCTCCGGCCTTGGAGGCCAGATAGATGCGCGCCAGTCCGGCCATGGCGAGGGTGACCGCTCCGCACAGCATGGCGTCGGTCTTGGCGATGCCCGCCTCGGTCGACAGCAGGAAGGAGGCGCCCATGATCGCGCCTGCCAGGAAACCCGCGCGGTTGCCGAACATGGCCTGACCGACCCAGGCGATGGCCGCGGCGGCCATCATGGCGCCGAGGATGGAGGGGATGCGGTAGGGCTGGATATCCCGGTTCTCGACCTGGGAGGTGGCGGCCACCGCGACCGCCTGCATCCAGTAGATGCCGACCGGCTTTTTCCAGCGCGGATCGTCCTGGAAGCGGATGTCGACGTAGTCGCCGCTCTCCAGCATCTGCGACGTCGCCTGGGCGTAGCGGCTCTCGTCGCGATCCAGCGGCGGCAGCAGGGCCAGGACGGGCAGGCCCGCGAACAGGGCGACCAGCGCCGCCATCAGCGGCCCCCGCCATCCGGCGATGTATCGGTCGAGGTCGGGGCGCGTGATCGAAAGCGTCATGGATGCGTCTTATCACGCCGGTTCCGTCGTCGTCATGCGTGTGCGGAGCACGTCTCCCGCGCGGCTTCAAAACCGGCTAGAGAGCGGTCATGACCGAAGCCGCTCCCGACATCTCCGTCGTCGTTCCCGTCCATGACGAGCAGGGCGCCGCAGGCCCGCTGGCCCGCGAGATCGCCGCCGCCTTCGCCGGGCGCTCGTTCGAGATGGTGTTCGTCAATGACGCCTCGAAGGACCGGACGCTGGACGAGCTGCGGGCCCTGCAGGCCGAGTTGCCGCAGCTGCGGGTGCTGAGCCATGGCTCCAACGCGGGACAGAGCCGCGCGGTGCGCACCGGGGTGCTGGCCGCCCGCGGAGCCATCGTGGTGACCCTGGACGGCGACGGCCAGAACCCGCCCGCCGACGCGCCGCGACTGGTCGACCTGCTGGCGTCCTCGCCGCCGAACGTGGCCCTGGTGGGCGGCGTCCGGGCGAAGCGTCAGGACTCGGAGGCCAAGCGCTGGGCCTCGCGCTGGGCCAACCGCATCCGCAAGAACCTGCTGGGCGACGACGCCGATGACACCGGCTGCGGGCTGAAGGCCTTCCGCCGGGACATCTTCCTGCGGCTTCCCTACTTCGACCACATCCACCGCTATCTTCCCGCGCTGATGATCCGGGAAGGGTTCGAGAACCGCTATCTGGATGTGGATCACCGCCACCGCGAGACGGGCCAGTCGAAGTACACCAACTGGGGCCGGCTGATGGCCTCCTTCTCGGACCTGCTGGGCGTGATGTGGCTGAAGTCGCGCTCACGGCGACCGGGGGCGATCAGCGAGTTCTGACGCCGCTCGCCCCGGGAGAGAGCGGGCGTAGCCGTATGGAGCGAACCGGGGTATCTATCGTTAACAAGCGCGGCCGTGAGCGGCCGTGGATGGAGCCTCGCCCATGCTGGTCGCACTGCCCCTGCTGCTGATCCCGGTGGTCCTGTACAATATCGTGGTGCTGTCCAGCCTGTTCACCGGCGGGGACCACGCCAACCTGGCCGCGGGCGGCGCCGACGCCATCCTGCGCGACCCGATGTTCTCGATCCCGATGGCCTCGGGCACCAGCTGGAATGTCGGCGTGGGCGACCTGATCCTGCTGCTGTCGCTGATCCTGCTGTTCTTCGAGCTGCTGAAATCGACGTCGAGCCAGAAGGTCGCGATCGTCAACCACGCCCTGTCGATGATCCTGTTCGTCGTGGTGCTGGTCGAGTTCCTGCTGATCAAGGGCTTCGCCACCTCGACCTTCTTCCTGATCGTGACGATGGTCATGCTGGACGTGCTGGCCGGCTTCATCGTGACCATCATCTCGGCCCGCAAGGATCTGGATTTCGGAGGAGCCGCGTAGCGGCTTCTTTTTTAGGCGCTAACGCTCGCGACACGGTCGCTCGCTGCTTGAGCGCGGATCGGGACGGCGCCTGTCCTCGGCGCCCTCCACCCTCCTACGCCCTGCGGGCTTCGGACGGTCCCCCTCCCCCAAGGAGGGGGAGTGAGGCGCATCGCCTCAAGCAGCGAGCCGCCGCGCGGCGAGCGGTAGGCGACTTAAGAAAACCCCACGAAGATCAGGGCGACGACGGTGATGTCGAAGGCGCGGGAGAGGAAGCTGAGCATGGCGGGGTCCGGAAACGGGTCGATCTGACCCGGTTTCAGCAAGGACCGTGCCGGTGGCTCAGATGTCCGTGTCTTCCGCCCGCCCGGGCTTCGGACGACGCTCGTGGGTCCCCGAATAGTTGGTCTCGAGGTAGGCGCTGCGGGCCGCGTCGAGCACCGGCTGGCCGCCCCTGAGGCCGCGCTTCTGACCGGTCTGCCCCATCATCTGGGCGGCGAAGACGGCCGCCGAGCCGTCCGAGGGCGGCACGGCGGCAGCTCTTGCCGGGGCCGGGGCGTCGTCTTCCACCGGCTGGCCGACCGGGACGAGGGCGCGCGAAGCCGAGGCCGCGCGGCGCTCCGCCTCGCGACGGTCGGCGGCGCGGCGCTCACGGCGTTCGACCGGACCGATGGAGCGGACGACGTCGCTCATCCCTTGGACAGCTTGTCGAGCTGGGCCCGCATCTCGTCCATCTGGCGACGCATTTCGTCCAGCGGGTCGGCGGCGGTGGGAGCCGACGGCGTCTCGGCCGAGGTCGGCTGGCGGGCGACGCCGCCGAAGCCGGGCCACATCTTCATCGCCTCGGCGAACATGGCCATGTTGCGCTTGACCGCCTCGTCCATCAGCCCGGCGCCGGTGGCGCCGCCGAAGGCCTTGGAGAACTGGCTGCGGATCTGCTCCTGCTGGCGCGAGAAATTGTCCAGCGACATCTCCAGATAGGAGGGCAGGACCCCCTGCATCTGGCCGCCGTAGAAGCCGATCAGCTGACGGAGGAACTGGACGGGCAGCAGGGCCTCGCCGCGGCTCTCTTCCTCGAAGATGATCTGGGTCAGGATCTGACGGGTCAGGTCCTCATTGGTCTTGGCGTCATAGACCACGAACTCGGTCCCCTCGCGGACCATCCGCGCGAGGTCTTCCAGTGTGACGTAGGCCGAAGTCGCCGTGTTGTAGAGCCGCCGGTTGGCGTACTTCTTGATGACGACGTTGTCTCCCGCACCGGACTTCTTGTCAGCCACGCGCTGTCCCCGTTCCTGTTGCAACGCCACAGTGTCCGCGCTGCGCGTGCGAAAGTCTAGCCAGCCCCGACGGTTGCGGGCGCAAGAACCACGCCGACCAGCACCGCGGCCCAGTGGACGGTGGCGCCGGTGACCACGAAGCCGTGCCAGATGGCGCGGCGGAACTTCACCTTCGGGCTGATGAAGACGAAGACCCCGGCGGTGTAGATCAGGCCGCCGATGACCAGCAGGGTCAGGGCCGCCGGGTGGACGGTCTCGACCATGGGCTTGAGCGCGATGACCGCCAGCCAGCCGAAGGCCACATAGACGCAGCTCCAGAGGACGTCGGACAGGCGCGGCAGCAGCACCTTGGCGAAGGCGCCGCCTAGACCCACGGCCCAGACCAGCAGGGTGAAGCCGACGGCCCAGGCCCCCTCGAACCGCTGGGTGGTGAAGGGGGTGTAGCTGCCCGCGATCATCAGGAAGATGGCGGCCTCATCCAGTCGGCGAAGGACCGGTCGGGCGGCGCAGGGGCGGATCTGGTTGTAGACGGTCGAGGCGGTCAGCATGGCGACCAGACACAGGGCGTAGACGGCGATGGCCACCGCCGCGCCGACCCCGGCGTAGAGCGCCGCCAGAACCGCCAGCAGGCCGCCGCCGACCACGGCCAGGGTCAGGCCGACCACATGCACGACCAGATCGGCCGTCTTTTCGGCGGGGGACAGATAGTGCTCGATCATGTCGAGCTCGTCCGGGGTGCAGACGTGGCTGAGCAGGCTTTTCAGACGCTTCATCATGGTCCCTTTCCAAGACCGGACGTCGTACGTCGTTCCGGCGAAAGTAAGCCCAAGCCGGTGACCAGCCGGTGAATCGACCGCAAGGGGCTGACGAACGTGCTGCGATGCGGCAAAAGCGCCACAAAGATTATTCCGCGTGGAGTGAATTACATGACTGCCCAGTCCTCCAACGATGTCGTCATCGTCTCCGCCGCCCGCACGCCGGTCGGCAGCTTCCTCGGCGCCCTGTCCAGCCTGTCCGCCGCCCAGCTGGGTTCGGTGGCCATCAAGGCCGCGCTGGAGCGGGCCGGGGTGAAGCCCGAAGAGGTGGACGAGGTGGTGCTGGGCCACGTCCTGCAGGCGGCGAACGGGCAGGGCCCGGGGCGTCAGGCCTCCATCGGCGCGGGCGTCCCCAAGGAGACCCCGGCCTGGACCCTCAACCAGATCTGCGGCTCGGGCCTGCGCGCCGTGGCCGTGGGCGCCCAGCAGATCGCCACGGGTGATGCGAAGATCGTCGTGGCCGGCGGTCAGGAGAGCATGAGCCAGGCGGTCCACGCCCAGCAGCTGCGCGGCGGCCAGAAGATGGGCGACGTCACCCTGGTCGACACCATGATCAAGGACGGTCTGTGGGACGCCTTCAACGGCTATCATATGGGGCAGACCGCCGAGAACATCGCGGCGAAGTTCGACATCGCCCGCGAGGCGCAGGACGCCTTCGCCCTGGCCAGCCAGCACAAGGCGGAAGCCGCCCAGACCGCCGGCCGCTTTGACGACGAGATCACCCCGGTGGTGATTGCCTCGAAGAAGGGTGAGACCGTCATCGACAAGGACGAGTACATCCGCCATGGCGCGACCATCGAGGCGATGGAGAAGCTGCGCCCGGCCTTCTCCAAGGACGGCAGCGTCACCGCCGCCAACGCTTCGGGCCTGAACGACGGCGCCGCGGCCCTGGTGCTGATGACCGCCGACGAGGCCAAGGCGCGCGGGCTGACCCCGCTGGCGCGGATCGTGTCGTCGGCCACGGCGGGCGTCGATCCGGCGGTGATGGGGACGGGCCCGATCCCGGCCTCGCGAAAGGCGCTGGAGAAGGCGGGCTGGACCGTCGCCGATCTGGACCTGATCGAATCCAACGAAGCCTTCGCCGCCCAGAGCCTGTGCGTGGTCAAGGAGCTGGGACTCGACCCGGAGAAGGTGAACGTCAACGGCGGCGCCATCGCCATCGGTCACCCGATCGGCGCCTCGGGCGCGCGCATCCTGACCACCCTGCTGTTCGAGATGCAGCGCCGCGATGCGAAGAAGGGGCTGGCGACCCTGTGCATCGGCGGCGGCATGGGCGTGGCCATGTGCGTCGAACGCGCCTGATTTCAGGGGTTCGGCGTTGTCCGTCGCGGGGCGGCGTCCGTATTCTTCAGTTATGTGAAAGAAGCGCTTGACCCAGAAGGAGGGGGCGCTAAAAGCCCGCCTCCGCCGCCCGTCACCGGGAGGCGGGCCACGGAAAGCGGTTCTTCTTCGAAAGAATGACTTGACGGGGGAACTGGAGGCGTTAGATACGCGCCTCCCTCGCTTCGGCGGGGCCGCCCTGGAGGGTTTGATTGTTTCTTTGAAACAATCGCTTGACAGGGGTTCGGCGGTAGATTAAATCGCCGCCTCCGCCGTGACCGGGCGTTAAATGGTTGGGCCGCTTCGGTGGTTTGGGT
>NZ_JBHYGN010000003.1:0-141330 GCF_051858995.1 Brevundimonas sp.
CGATGGTGTGGTAGCCGGCGTCGATCGCCCCATACCAACCATTCGGCTCGGCAGCGGCGACACCGGCCGACAGGGCGAGGGCCCCGGCGGCGCTCGACGCCAGAATGAAAGTCTTAACGCGCATTGGTGGATGCCCTCCGCAGCCAGGATGAATTCAGCGCGACGTACGTAACGCCGCTAAGCTTTCATAACAGCCCGTTCCGCGAAGGTCGAGCAGCCACAAACAGAACAATGTTCAGCGTGGCTCGAGGGCTACACGGGCAGAACTGACTATAAATTCGACCCCTTGAAGGACAAGCCGGTTCGCTCCGCCGAACCCCTTCGGCGGAGCGCCGGTCAATCCTGTCAGGCCCACGGATCGTGGGCGTGGCCACCCGCCGGAGCGTGGGACAGCAACACACCGTCATCCCCGCCGTGCAGGGTCGGGTGTCCCCGCTCTTCCAGCAGCCAGATCAGACCGTCCCCGAAGCCGGCCACGCCTTCGCGAACCAACAGCAGGTCGTCGGTCGTGACCGGCAAGACCTGCGGGCCGTCATCATGGCCCGCGACGAGGATGAAGTCGTCGTGCGCCATCGGCAGGACCTGCGGCCCACCTTCAACGGAGGCCTTGTCGGCGGCCGGCAGGACCAGCGGCGCCGCGTCCACATCCTTGTCGGACAAGGCGGGCATGACGAAGGCGCCCAGTTCCTTGTCGCTCGGAGCCACGTTCGGCGGCGGCGCGTAGGTCAGGGTCTGGGTCGAACCGTTGCCGAAGCGCAGGGTCTCGATGCTGCTCAGCAGCAACGATCCGTCGCGCCCGGCGACCGTGTCCACCACCCGCCAGTTGTTGCCCTCGGCGGTGATCGTGTACTGGCCCGAGGTCCCGGCCAGCACCACGGTATCGGCGCCGAGACCGCCCTGTAGGGTGTCGTTGCCGCCGCCGCCGCGCAGGACGTCGTCACCGGCGCCGCCGACGATCAGGTTGTTCAGGCTGTTGCCCGTGCCGTTGAAGGCGCCCGTGCCGTTGAAGATCAGGTTCTCGACGTTGGCGGCCAGGGTGTAGGTGTTGATCCGCGCCTCGACCGTGTCGGTGCCCCCGCCCGCCGCCTCGATGACGGTGTCCGCGACCTGAAGGATGTAATAGTCGTCGCCGTCGCCGCCGTAGAGCTCGTTGGCCGCGCCGGTTCCGCCCATCAGGATGTCGTTGCCGCCCAGCCCCATCAGGGTGTCACGGCCCGTGCCGCCGCGGATCAGGTTGTTCTGGGCGTTGCCGACGCCGACGAAGGTTCCCGTGCCGGTGTAGACCAGCTCCTCGACATTGGCGGCCATATTGATCTGCGACAGGGCCGACCGGATGGTGTCGTAGCCCTCGCCCGCATTCTCGATGATCGAGTCCGAGCGGTGCTCGACGATATAGGTGTCGTCGCCGGCGCCGCCGTAGAGCTCGTTCGGCACGTCGCCGCCGCCCATGATGGTGTCGTTGCCGCCCAGCCCCAGGATGACGTCACGACCGGCGCCGCCGATCAGGATGTTGTCCCCGGCGTTGCCGAACAGGGTGTCGTTGAAGGCCGAGCCCGTCAGATTCTCGATGCCGTTGAAGGTGTCGGAACCGCCGTCGCCGTCGTTCGACGCCACGCCGGTGTCGAGACGGGCGGTGACGCCGCCCGCCGCGAGGCTGTAGTCGGCGGTGTCATTACCCAGACCGCCGATCAGGGTGTCATTGCCGCCCCGGCCGCGCAGGACGTCATTGCCCACGCCGCCCGTCAGGACGTTGTTCAGGGCGTTGCCGCCGGCGGTGAAATTCCCCGTCCCGGTGTAGGTCAGGTTCTCGACATTGGCGCCCAGGTTGTAGGCGGCCAGGACCGAGGTGATGACGGTGTCGGTTCCCTCGCCCGCGTTCTCGATGATCGAGTCCGCCGCATCGAGCATATAGGTGTCGTCGCCGAGGCCGCCGTACAGCTCGTTGGCCGCGCCCGCGCCGCCGTACAGGGTGTCGTTGCCCGCCCCGCCCAGCAGGGTGTCACGCCCGGCGCCGCCGCGGATGACGTTGTCCTGAGCGTTGCCGACGCCGACGAAGGTTCCCGCGCCGGTGTAGACCAGCTCCTCGACATTGGCGGCCATGTTGATCTGCGACAGGGCCGAACGAATAGTGTCGTAGCCCTCGCCCGCATTCTCGATGATCGAGTCCGAGCGGTGCTCGACGATATAGGTGTCGTTGCCCTGACCGCCGTACAGCTCGTTCGGCACGTCGGCGCCGCCCATGATGGTGTCGTCGCCGCCCAGACCGAGGATGACGTCGCGACCGGCGCCGCCGATCAGAATGTTGGCGCCCGCCGACCCGATCAGGGTGTCGTTGAAGGCCGAGCCCGTCAGGTTCTCGATCGAGGTGAAGATGTCGGTTCCGCCGTCGCCGTCGTTCGAGGCCGTCTGGCTGTCGAGACGGGCCGAGACGCCCGCCGCCGCACCGGAGTAGTCCGCCGTGTCGGAGCCCGCGCCGCCGTTCAGCACATCGGTCCCCGCCCCGCCGGCCAGGACGTCATCGCCGTCACCGCCATTCAGGGTATCCGCGCCGCCGAAGCCGTAGAGGCGGTCGTTGGTCGCCCCGCCGGTCAGGGTCTCGCCGGTATTGGCCCCGATCAGGGTCAGCCCCCCCAGGGCGCTGACCGCCAGCTCGACGCCCGCGAAGCGCAGGCGTTCGACATTGGTCAGGGTGTCCACGCCGTCCGAGCTGGTCACGGTGACCGTGCCGCCGCTGACTGTGACGGAGTAGGAGACCCCGCCCACGGCGAAGACCGCCGTGTCCGTGCCCGCGCCGCCATTGATGGTGTCCGAGCCCACGCCGCCGGTGATGACGTCGTCGCCGTCGCCAGCGTTGATGGCGTCATTGCCCGCGCCGCCGTCGATGATGTCGGCCCCGGCGCCCGCCTCGATCTGGTCGTTGAAGGCCGTGCCGTTGATGGTGTCGGCGTTCGAGGTGCCCGCGAAATACTGGCCGCCGCCCGCCCCGACGATCAGGGTGATGTCGTCGAAGCGCAGACGCTCGACATTGGTCAGGGTGTCCACGCCGTCCGGACCGGTGACCGTGGTCACGCCGCCCGTGGTGGAGACCGTATAGGCCGAGGCCAGGCCGGCGAAGACGGCCGTATCCGTGCCCGCGCCGCCGTCGATGGTGTCATTGCCCGCCGCGCCGGTGATGATGTCATCGCCATCGCCGCCGTTGACGGCGTCCACGCCCGAGGTCCCGTTCAGGGTGTCGGCGTTGGGCGTGCCGTTGATCGTGTTGACGATCGGCGCGCCCGTCATGTCGTAGAAACCGTCGGCGAACTGCAGCCGCTCGACGTTGACCAGGGTGTCGATGCCGTCCGGACCGGTGATGGTGGTGACGCCGTCCGTGGTGCGCAGTTGGTAGTCGGCCCGAACGCCCGTGAAGACGGCGGTGTCGGCGCCCGCGCCGCCGTCGATGGTGTCATCGCCCGCGCCGCCGGTGATCGTGTCATCGCCGTCGCCGGCGTTGATCGTGTCATTGCCCGCCGCGCCGTTGACGGTGTCGGCGCCGGCTCCGGCGTTGATCGTGTCGTTGAAGGCGGTGCCGGTGAGGGTGTCGGCATTGGCCGTGCCGGAGAACAGCTGGCCCCCGCCCGCGCCCACGATCAGGGTGCCGTCAGCGAAGCGCAGGTATTCGACGTTGCTCAGCGTATCCGTGCCGTCCGGCCCGGTGACCGTAGTGGTTCCGCCGGTGGTCGAGACCGTCGACTGGGCGACCGTACCGCCGAACACCGCGGTGTCCACGCCGTCGCCGCCGTCGATGGTGTCGTTGCCCGCGCCGCCGGTGATCGTGTCATCGCCGTCGCCGGCGTTGATCGTGTCATTGCCCGCCGCGCCGTTGACGGTGTCGGCGCCCGCTCCGGCGTTGATCTGGTCGTTGAAGGCGGTGCCGGCCAGGGTGTCGGCGTCGGGCGTGCCGGTGAACAGCTGGCCGCCGCCGGCGCCGACGATCAGGGTGCCGTCCGAGAAGCGCAGGTACTCGACGTTGGTCAGGGTGTCCGTCCCGTCCGGGCCGGTGACCGTAGTCGTGGCCCCGTTGGTCACGGCGGTCGATCCCGCGATCGTGCCGCTGAACACCGCGGTGTCGACGCCGTCGCCGCCATCGATGGTGTCGTTGCCCGCGCCGCCATTGATGACGTCGTCGCCGCCCAGACCGTTGATCACGTCCGCATTGGCGGTGCCGTTCAGGGTGTCGGCGTTGGGGGTGCCCTGGATCGGAGCCTCGCCCTGGACGGGGTTGCCCGCAATGTCGAACAGGCCGTCCGAGAAGCGCAGCCGCTCGATGTTGGTCAGGGTGTCCGTGCCATCCGGCCCGGTGATGGTGGTCGTGCCCGAGGTGGTGCTGATCGTATAGGCCGAACGGGCGCCGCTATAGACGGCGGTGTCCGTGCCGTCGCCGCCGTTCAGGGTGTCGTTCCCCGCGCCGCCGGTCAGCGTGTCATTGTCCGCCCCGCCGTTCAGGGTGTCCGGTCCGACACCGCCGTACAGGGCGTCGTTGCCGGCGCCGCCGTTCAGGGTCGAGCCGGACTCGACCTGCGGCGTGACCGGCTGGTTGGGAGCCGAGACGTGCAGGGTGTAGGTGGCCCCCACCGCCGGTCCCACGGTGGTGAAGGTGCCGTCCGGGTTGTTGGCCTGCCAGCGACCGACCTGGATGTAGAAGGTGCCCCCCGTCGGGAAGACATAGGTCAGCTGGGAATCCGTCTGGGACCCGCCGTCGCTCGCGTCATCATCGTTGTTGGCCAGCTCGGCGCCGCTCGAATCGAACAGCCGCAGCGTCGAGTCGAAGCTGGCGTTGTCGATATCGAAGGTCACGCCGACGTTCGTGCCGATGACGTTGATCGCATAGTATTCGACGCCGCCGTGGCTCGTCGCGACGACCGTGGCGTGCGGAATGAGCGTCGAGTTGCTGACGTCAGGGCGCGCGATCAGATCGAAGGCTCCGTCCAGGGACACCGCGGTCGCCCGGGTCGAGTTGTTGGTGGACTGGGACTTGAGAATGTCCGGAGCACCGCCCGACAGGCCGGGCGCGCCGGCGTAGAGCTGATCGTCGCCGCCGCCGCCGTTCAGGGTGTCCACCCCGCCGCCGCCGCGCAGGATGTTGGCGTTGCCGTCGCCGGTGATGGTGTCGGCATAGGCCGTGCCGGTGACGTTCTCGATTCCACTGAGGGTATCAGTCCCCGCGCCGCCGCCGGCCATGCCGCCCGCCAGATCGACGATGACCGCCGCGCCGGCGCCGGAGTAGTCGGCGGTGTCGATGCCCGCGCCGCCGTTCAGGGCGTCATTGCCCAGACCGCCGATCAGGACGTCATTGCCGTCGCCGCCGTTCAGGGTGTCGTTGCCCGAGCCGCCGTCCAGGAGGTCCTCGCCGTCCAGACCGTTGACGGTGTCATTGCCGCCCAGACCGCCGAGGGTGTCGCCCAGGGCCGAACCGTTGATGGTGTCCACGCCCGCGTCGCCGCCGACGATCAGCCCGCCCGTCGGGGCGGCCGCGATGGTCATGTCGGAGAATTTCAGGAACTCGACGTTGGTGACCGTGACCGGCGCCTGGCCGGTGGCGGTGATGGTGCCGACGCGGCCGTTCCAGGTGATGGTGTAGTTGGCGCGCGGGCCCGAGAAGACCACCGTATCCGTGCCGAGGCCGCCGTCGATGACGTCCGCCCCGCCGTTGCCGGTGATGGTGTTGTCGGCCGAGTTGCCGCGGATGGTGTCCGCGCCCGTGCCGCCGATGACGTTCTCGATGATCGCGCCCAGAGCGATGGAGACGTTGCCGAGCATGCCGCCGACGCTTGAGAAGGCGCCCTGACGCAGGTCGATGGTCTGGGCCATGCTGTAGCCCGAGAAGTCGAAGGTATCGACGCCGCCCGCATCCCAGACCGCGAAGACCAGCGGGCTGCTGGACGTCGTCGCCTGGAACCAGGGCAGGCCGGCGTTGGAGTTGAAGCCGTAGACGGTATCGCCCGTCCGGGTCGTGGTGTTGGCGCCGTAAAGACGCTGGACGGCGGCGATGTCGTCCAGCATCGGGGCCGAGGCGTAGTAAACCGAGCCCGTGCCGTTCAGGCGATAGTCAGCGCCGGTTTCCCGCTCGCTGAAATAGCTCATCACCGTGTACTGGCGGCTGTCCTCGAAATAGATGGCGTGGGCGCCGTAGGTGACCTGCTGACCCGCGCTGGCGTTATAGGCCGCCGGGTGGCTGAGGCCGATGGCGTGGCCGATCTCGTGCAGCAGGGTCTGCTGGCCATAGCCGTAAAGCACCGGGTTGACGTTGTAGGACAGCGACTGGTTCACCCAGACGTCGCCCTGGACCATGTTCGCGGCCGTCGCGCCGGGCATTCCGCCGGGCAGATAGGCGAAGGCCGCCGCCCCGTCCTGGCCGGTCGAATAGTTGGCGAACAGGATGGTCGCGTTGTTCGAATAGTCGCTGGGCCCGTCGGTGACGCGGTTGAAGGTGATGTTGGCGACGTCGGACCAGGCGGACAGGGCCAGCAGGGTTGCGGCGATCTGGACCTGGCTGAACTGTTCGAAGCCAGTCGTGCCGGCGGGCATGCTGGTCACCGAGGCGCGGAAGGCGAAGGTGACGGTGGCCGCCTGACCAAGTCCCGTGGCCCAGCTGCTATTGGTGCGGGTGATCTGATCCGCGGCGTCGAGGGTGGTCAGCGACGGCTTGCCGTTCGCGCCGTACACGCCACGGTCGTCCCCGGTCGAAACCGCGCCGAACGGACCGCTGATATCGCCATTGGACGCGGCGCCGTGGAAACGGGCGCAGCAGCCGCAGACCTGATAGCTGGCGATCGCTCCGAAGGCGGACGAGACGCCCCCGACCTCATTGGGACCGTTGCCCGAGGCGTAATCGCCGTCGAACGTCTCCACGACACGACCGGAGAGACTACCGCCAGCGCGATTGATGAAGCTATCGAACATCCTGGGACCCACCCGACCGAGAAACGAAGACGGTCAACGTAACGCCGCGCGCCGAAACGACAAGCGTCAGCGCAGCCTTCTCTGCAGGCCGACATTCTGCGCCTCCAAAGAACCCGCCAGGGTTGCGAAATGTCAGCCGCCGCCGCTGCGTCCGGTGGCCTTTCCGGAGCCTTCGCAGACGGGACAGGTCTCGCCGGAAACCCTGACGCCCGCGCCCTGACACTCCGGGCAGAGGGTCGGATCGCCGTGCTGGAGAGACGCCGGATCCGCCGGGTCTGAGGGCGCCAGGTCGCGGTCATCGATGTCGTGCTCGTTCATATTGTCGGAACGGGGCCGGAGAGGTCCGGTTTCATGATGACATGCCGGCCCCTTGGCATTAGGGACCCGCTCGTGATGGACGAGAACGAACGCCAATCCGAGGAACGGGGCTGGGCCACGGCGAAAACGCTGGCCGAGGCGCTGCCGTATATCCAGGTTTACGACCGCGAGACCGTGGTCATCAAATACGGCGGCCACGCCATGGGCGAGGTCGCGGTGGCCAAGCAGTTCGCCGCCGATGTGGTGCTGCTGAAGCTGATGGGCGTGAACCCGGTCGTGGTGCACGGCGGCGGACCGCAGATCAGCGCCATGCTGGACAAGGCCGGGGTGAAGTCGAACTTCGTCGACGGCCTGCGCGTGACCGACAGCGACACCATGGCGGTGGCAGAGATGGTCCTGTCCGGGGCGGTCAATAAAGAGATCGCCCACTGGATCACGGTGGCGGGCAAGGAAGCGGACGTCCGGGGCGTGGGCCTGTCGGGCAAGGACGCCGGCCTGCTGACCGTCGAGAAGACCCGCCGGACCAAGCGCGACCCCGACAGCATGATCGAGCATGAGGTCGATCTTGGCTTCGTCGGCGATCCGACCAAGGTGGACGCCAAGCTGATCAAGGGGCTGATCGCCTCGGAGACCGACGACTGGGTGCCCGTCGTGGCCCCCATCGGCGTGGCCGAGGACGGCGCGACCTACAACGTCAACGCCGACACCGTGGCGGGCGCCCTGGCCGGAGAGCTGAAGGCCAAGCGCATGCTGCTGCTGACCGACGTGCCCGGCGTGAAGGGCGCGGACGGCGAGATCATCCGCCAAATGTCGGTCGGAGAGGCCTCAAAGCTGATCGAGGACGGCGTCGCCACCGGCGGCATGATCCCCAAGCTGCAGACCGCCATGGCCGCCGTGCGCGCCGGGGTCGAGGCCGTGGTCATCCTGGACGGCCGCCGCCCCCACGCCATGCTGGTGGAGCTGTTCACCGAATACGGCGCGGGCACCCTGGTGAAGGCGTCTTGATCGACCTGTCGCACCTCAACACCTGGGTGTTCGACATGGACGACACCCTGTATCCGCGGGAACAGGGGCTGATGCGGCTGGTCCAGGCGCGGATCAACGCCTACGTCGTCGAGGCCGTGGGGCTGAACCCCGACGAGGCCCGGGTGCTGCAGCGGCAGTTCCTGGACGAGCACGGGACGACCCTGGCCGGGCTGATGGCCAACTACACCATCGACGCCCCCCATTTCCTGCACGACGTCCACGACGTGCCGATGGACAGCCTTGAACCCAATCCGGCGCTGGCCGAGCAGCTGCGCCGCCTGCCGGGCCGCAAGATCGTCTTCACCAACGGCGCGCGCGAGTATGCGGGCCGGGTGCTGGACCGGCTGGGCGTGACCGACTGCTTCGACGGCCTGTTCGCCATCGAGGACGCCGACCTGACGCCCAAGCCCGAGCCGTCGACCTTCCGCAAGGTGATTGAGCGCTTCGGCTTCGAGCCCCGGCTGGCCGCGTTCTTCGAGGACACGCCGCGCAATCTGGAGCCCGCCAAGGCGCTGGGCATGACCACCGTCCTGATCGGGGACGGGCACGGCAAGCCGCTGGGCGACCATATCGACCACATCACCCCCGATCTGACAGACTTCCTGACCGACCTGACCTTCAAGGACGCCGCCGCATGACCGACCTGAGCCATCTGGAATCCGTCATCGAGGGTGCGTGGGAAGACCGCGCCAACGTCTCGGCCTCGACCCACGGCGACGTGCGCCACGCCGTCGAGACCGCCCTGGCCCTGCTGGATTCCGGCCAGGCCCGCGTCGCCTCGCGCGGCGAGGACGGCGTCTGGACGACGCACCAGTGGCTGAAGAAGGCGGTGTTGCTGTCCTTCCGCCTGAACGACAACGAGATCATGCGCGCCGGCGACCGGGGCCCGACCAGCCATGCGCCGGGCGTCGGTCCCTTCTGGGATAAGGTGCCGAACAAGTTCGGCGACTGGACCGCCGCCGACTACCAGAGCGCCGGCTTCCGCTCGGTGCCGGGCGCCATCGCCCGCCGGGGCGCCTATATCGCGAAGAACGTGGTCCTGATGCCGTCGTTCGTGAACATCGGCGCCTATGTGGATGAAGGCTCGATGGTCGACGCCTGGGCCACCGTCGGCTCCTGCGCCCAGATCGGCAAGAACGTGCACCTGTCGGGCGGCGCGGGCATCGGCGGGGTGCTGGAGCCCCTGCAGGCCAATCCGACCATCATCGAGGACGGCTGCTTCATCGGCGCCCGCGCCGAGGTGGCCGAGGGCGTGATCGTGCGCGAGGGCGCGGTACTGGCCATGGGCGTCTATCTGTCGGCCTCGACCAAGATCGTGGACCGGGAGACCGGCGAGATCTTCCGCGGCGAGGTTCCGGCCTACAGCGTCGTGGTGCCGGGCAGCCTGCCGGACCCGAAGGGCGGGCCGAGCCTGTACTGCGCCGTCATCGTCAAGCGCGTGGACGCTCAGACCCGCGCCAAGACCGGCGTGAACGAACTGCTGCGCGACTGAGAAAGTCGCGGCCGAAATTCGGGGTCTAACTCGTCCAATTGGACCAGATTGACCACTTTCGGGATTGGCTCTGACGTTAAGCTCCATGGCCCCGGAGCCTAACAGGCCGATGCGTCAGAAACGGACGCATCGACCCGGGGCCTGCGCGTTTTATCGCGCCGACAGGCGGACCAGCTTGCCGTTCTCTTCGTCGGTGATGGCCCAGACCGCGCCGTCGGGGCCAACGGCCACGTCGCGGACGCGTTCGCCCAGGTCGGTCAGCAGGCGCTCCTCGCCCACGACCCGGCCGTTCTGGCGCACCAGACGGGCGATGTGCTTCTCCTTGAGGCCCGCGACCAGCAGATTGCCCCGCCAGCCCGGGAACATGGCGCCCTCGTAGAAGGTCATGCCGCCCGGCGCGATGACCGGATCCCAGTAGTAGACCGGCTGCTCGGTGCCCTCGCGCGCCGTGTTTCCGGCGTTGATGGGGGTGCCCCGGTATTCGATGCCGTAGGCGGCGTCGGGCCAGCCATAGTTCAGGCCCCTGCGGTCAAGGTTGATCTCGTCCCCGCCGCGGGTGCCGTGCTCGACCGTCCAGACGTCGCCGTTCGAGGCGACGGCGATGCCCTGCATGTTGCGGTGGCCCAGCGACCAGATCTCGGGCAGGGCGCCGTCGCGATTGACGAAGGGGTTGTCGGACGGAACCGTGCCGTCGGCGTTGATGCGGATGGTCTTGCCCATATGCGAGCCCAGATCCTGGGCCTGCGGGCGCATGGGGGCGTCGGAACGCTCGCCCAGGGTGATGAACAGGTGACCGGCGCGATCGAAGGCCAGGGCCGATCCGAAATGCTTGTCGCCGTCATACGTGGGCTGGGCGGCGAAGATGACCTGCACGTTCTCGACGCGGGTCCCGTCATCGGACAGGCGGCCGCGCGCCACGGCGGTGCCGTTGCCGCCGTCACGCGGCTGGGCGTAGCTCCAGTAGATCAGGCGGTCCTGACCGAAGGTCGGGCCGACCGCCACGTCCAGCAGGCCGCCCTGCCCGCGCGCGGCGACGGCGGGCAGGCCCGCCAGCGGCTCGCTGACCCGGCCATCGGTTCCGACGATGCGCAGGCGGCCCGGGCGCTCGGTGACCAGCCAGCGCCCGTCCGGCAGCAGGGCCAGCCCCCACGGATGCTCCAGCCCCGAGGCGACCACCGCGTGAGTCAGCGCCGCTTCGGTGCGGACGGCGGGGGCGCGGGTCTGGCCGGCGAAGGCCGGTTGCTGGTCCGCGCCATTGGCGGGCCGGGTCTCGAGCGGTCCGGCGGCCTGACCGGCGGCGGGCTCGTCCTGCCCATTGGCCCCGCAGGCGGCGGCCAGGGTGACGAGGGATACGGTGGCGGCGAGGGCGATCAAACGCATGGTCGGACTCCGGTCAGAACGGTTCGCCGCGGAACGGCTCAGCTGTCGTTACAGTTCCTGCGGAGAGCCGTCACGGGGATGCGGCGGATCGCCCCGATCAAGATGGTCGCGGAAGCGACTTGATCCCGCCCCGTCTCGCCTCTATAGGCACGCCTCTTCCGGCGGTCAGACCAGTTCCCGCCGGGACTCGAGAAATCGGGGCTGGGTAGCTCAGCTGGTTAGAGCGGTGGATTCATAACCCACAGGTCGGCGGTTCGAGCCCGCCTCCAGCCACCATTTCCTTTAGGCATCCGGACATCAAACAGCCTTGGCGGCGGCCTCGGGCGACGTGCATGACGCCAACATCGTCGCGCCCGAAATGACGAGGCCCGAACAGATAAGTTGGCGCAACATCCGGCTCGTTTCCCCCAAGGCCCAGGTCACTGCAGAGCTTCCGCCTTCCGGCGTCACATGCCACATCCGGTAAGGCAAACGAAGGGACCTTGCGGTATCGCGGATCGTTGGTCGGAGAGCCTCTGAATGGTGAGATGTCTTCCCACACTCATCCTTGCCGTCGCGACTCTGTCCGCCGGGACAGCGAACGCCTGTCCGGCGCCGAGGCAGCCGCCTGTCGAGGAGGCTCGCGGCGCCGATGCGGTCTTCGTCGGGTATGTCACCGCCTTTGAGCCCGGGGCCCGGATAGACGTCAAAGTCGACCACGTCATTTCGGACGAGGCGCCGGAACGCGTTACGGTCCTGTGGAGGCGCGCCATAAATTATGGGCCGCCTCAAGAGATGGAAGGGGACTATCTCTTCGCCGTAGACCGACTGGAGGGCACTGCATCGATCTATGTGGTCAATCAGAGATCCTGCGTCCCCGGGCTGGTCTTTGAGAGGGGCAGCTTTCACGCCAACGCGATACGCGAAATGTTTGGCCTGTGGCCCGAACCGGAAGCGCCCAAGAAGAGCGAGCCAGCCGCCGCGCCGGTTCCGGTCGGCCCGGTCGCGGGCCTTCTGCTTCTTCCGCCTGTTCTCGCTGCGGGCGCGATCCTCCTGCGCGGGAAGAGGTGCAAGCGCGCAGACCGGATCGGGCTCTGACGGCCTGACAGAGAAGGAGTCCCCTCGCCCGCCCGTATGATCCGTGAGCGTCCGGTATTCACTCATTCAGCCCGTCGGGCGTTCCGGCGGCTCGGCCCGAACGCCCGACGTGGCGCGAGCCTCAGTCGCCCGCCGCCCCATTCGACGCCTACCGTTCCTGCCGCGCCACGAGCGCGTCGATCACAAGGGAGACGACGGTGATCACCAAGAGTCCGGCGACAAATCACATTGGCGTCGATCCTGGCGCGGACACTGGCCAGGTCGAAAAATCACAGCAGCGCGGCGCCGGCGTAGACGAAGCAGACGACGCCGAAGAGTCTTCGGAAGCTTCCCATTCCTTCGATCCGATCAGGGCTGCGAGACCGTGCAAGCCTACGTTCAGGATAGGGTTTCCGCCAAGGGGCTCAGCTCTCGGCCCGCGATAGGCTCCGTGACACAATCGGAAGCCGACGATGATTTGTGTCGGCGAAGTCCGGAGGCTTTGTTGGGGGCATGCGCATCTTCTCCGGCCTGTCCGCCTTTCCCATCACCCCCATGACCGCGTCTGGCGAGGTCATCGCCGAGGACCTGGCGGGCCTTGTCCGCTGCATAGAGGCCGGCGGGGCCGACAGCGTCGGGCTGCTGGGCAGCACGGGGAGCTATATGTTCCTGACCCGCGAGGAACGACGGCGGGCCGTCGCCGCGGCGGTGGGCGCGGCCAGCTCCATCCCGGTGATCGTCGGTGTCGGGGCGATTAGGACGGACGAGGCCTGCGCCTTGGCCCGGGACGCGGCGTCCGAAGGCGCGGCCGGCCTGCTGCTGGCCCCGGTGAGTTACACGCCCCTGGAGGAGGCCGAGGTGTTCGCGCATTTCGAAGCCGTGGCCTCGGCGACCACCCTCCCCCTGTGCATCTACAGCAACCCCAGCACGACGAAGTTCACCTTCAGTCCGGAGCTCGTGGCCCGACTGGCGCGCGTTCCGGGGATCGCGGCGATCAAACTGCCGCTGCCTTCGGGCGACTTGGCGACGGACCTGGCCGCCTTCCGGGCCGCCGCCCCGGCGCTCTCGATCGGCTATAGCGGGGACTGGGGCTGCAAGGACGCGCTGCTGGCCGGATGCGACGCCTGGTTCAGTGTCGCAGGCGGGCTGCTCCCAGAGGCGGCGTCCGCGCTGGCCCGCGCCGCCATGGCGGGCGACCGGGACGAGGCGGACAGGCGCGACTCGGCCTTCGCGCCCCTGTGGGACCTGTTCCGGACGCACGGCAGCTTGCGCATCGTCTATGCGGCCGCCCAGATGATGGGCCTGACCACGGCGGAACCACCCCGCCCGCTACTGGCGATCAACGACGACCTGCGGGCCAAGGTGGCGGCGGCGCTGCTTTAGGCGGCTTGGAACCGGTGAGACGGAATCCCCGCGCCCATCCGTATCACCCGTGAGCGTCCGGTATTCACTCATTCAGCCCGCCGGGCGTTCCGGCGGCTCGTCCCGAACTCCTGAAGGCGGGGCGGGCCGCTGTCAGTTGGGGGCCTGGGTCTGGTTGCGGCGGCGCAGGATGTCGGCCCAGTGATCGGCCAGGACCAGCAGGGCGCGGCGGCGCTCCTCATCGGGCTCGGCGACAGCGTCGGCGATCAGGGCCGCCATTTCGCGTCGCACTTCCGGGGCTGATCTCAGCTGGCTCATGCGACGTTGACGCGCAGACCTGCGGCCAAGTTTCAGGGAAAACTCAAAAAATCCGGAGGTGTGACCCTAGCCCCGATACCGCAGCGCCTCGACCAGCAGGGCGAAGGCCGAGGTCGGCTGGCGGCGGCTGGGGTAGTAGAGGTGGTAGCCCGGGAACGGCGGACGCCAGTCCTCCAGCACCGGGACCAGCCGTCCTTCGGCGATGGCCGGGGCGGCCTGGTCGGACATCAGGAAGGCCAGGCCGTGGCCCGCCTCCGCCGCCTTCTGGATCAGGGTCATGTCGTTGAAGACCAGCGGGCCGTCGACGCGGACGTTGAGCTGACGCCCGTCCTTCTCGAACTCCCAGGCGTAGAGGCCGCCGCGGGTGGGCAGGCGCAGGTTGATGCAGGCGTGATCGGTCAGGTCATGCGGGGTGACCGGCTTCGGATGCGTCGCGAACCACGACGGGGCGCCGACCACCGTCATGTTCACGTCCGGGCCGATCGGGACGGCGATCATGTCGCGGGCCACCTGCTCGCCCAGCCGGACCCCGGCGTCGAAACGGCGCTCGACGATGTCGGCGTAGCCCAGCTCGGTGGTGATCTCGACCTTCACCTCCGGATAGAGGGGCAGGAAGCGCTCCAGCGCGGGCCAAAGGATGGTGTGGGCGGCGTGTTCGCCCGAGTTGATGCGGATGGTCCCCATGGGGCGGTCGCGCAGCTCGCCCAGCGCCTCGATGCGGGTCTCGATGTCCGAGAAGGCCGGGCGCAGGGTCTCCAGCAGCCGCTCGCCCGCCTCGGTGACCGAAACGCTGCGGGTGGTGCGCAGCAGCAGGCGCAGGCCCAATCGGGCCTCGAGCCGCCGGATGGTGTGGCTGAGCGCCGACGGGGACTGGCCCAGACGGAAGGCCGCCTTGGTGAACCCCCGCTCCTCGGCCACGACCATGAAGGTGGCCAGGTCGCCCAGTTCGTCCCGCTTCATTATTGAATTCCATTCATAGGTTCATGCGGATCATAACGGCTACTCGTCTGGAGATGCGCGTCCTATCTTCATCTGCTCCGGTTGCGGGATCGCGCCTCCGGATCCGCCTAGCCTTTGGAGCCCCCATGAAATCCTACGGATACGCCGCCCCCGCCGGTGACCAGCCCCTCGCGCCGTTCAGCTTCGAGCGCCGTGACCCGCTGGCGACCGACGTGGCCATCGACATCCTCTACTGCGGCGTCTGCCATTCGGACCTGCACACCGTCCGCGCCGAATGGGGCGGCACCCTCTTCCCCTGCTGCCCGGGCCACGAGATCGTCGGTCGCGTGAGCGCTGTCGGCGGTCAGGTGACGCGCTTCAAGGAAGGCGATCTGGTCGGCGTCGGCTGCATGGTCGACAGCTGCCGCACCTGCCCGTCCTGCGTCGCCGGCGAAGAGCAATACTGCACCGGCGCGGGCGCGGTCATGACCTACAACGGCCCGGACAAGGTCCTGGGCGGCCACACCTTCGGCGGCTACTCCAAGCACATCGTGGTGGATCAGGACTTCGTGCTGAGCATCGGCCATGACGCCAGCCAGCTGGCCGCCGTCGCGCCCCTGCTGTGCGCCGGGATCACCACCTGGTCGCCGCTGCGCCACTGGAAGGTCGGACCGGGCCAGAAGGTCGGCGTGGTCGGCCTGGGCGGTCTGGGCCACATGGGCGTCAAGCTGGCCGCGGCCATGGGCGCGGAAGTCTGGGTTTTCACCACCTCGCCGGGCAAGGCGGAAGACGCCGCGCGCCTGGGCGCCACGGGCGTGGTCCTGTCCAAGGACAAGGCCGACATGAAGGCCCACATGGGCAGCTTCGACTTCATCCTGAACACGGTGGCGGCGTCCATCAATCTGGACCCCTATGTCGGCGCCCTTAAGCGCGATGGGACGATGGTGCTGGTGGGCGTGCCCGCCGAGCCGCATCCGTCGCCCTCGGTCGGCAACCTGATCTTCGGCCGTCGCTCGATCGCCGGCTCGCTGATCGGCGGCATCGCCGAGACGCAGGAGATGCTGGACTTCTGCCGGGACCACAACATCGTCTCGGACGTCGAGATCATCCCGATCGACCAGATCGAGGCCGCCTATGAACGGATGATCAAGGGCGATGTGAAGTACCGCTTCTCGATCGACATGGCCTCGCTGACCGAGGCGGCGTGAACCTGATGCGGCCAGCGTCGCCTTGACGCTGGCCGCAACCGCTCGGGCCGGGCCTGCGTTAACCGCGCAGGTTCAAATTGAGAGGACAACGCCATGCGTATTCGTATCGCCGCCCTGACCGCCATCGCCGCCCTGTCGCTGGGCGCCGCCGCCTGCACCCAGGCGGAGCAGGACGAGGCCCAGGCCGACGCCAACGCCGCCGGTGAAAAGGCCGGAGACATCGCCTCACAGGCCGGTGAAGTGATCGAGTCCGGCGCGATGAAGGCCGCCCAGGCGACGGAAGAAGTCGCGGGCAACGCCGCCGACAAGCTGGAAGACAATCAGGCTGAAGCCGCCGCCGAAGGCCGCCCGGGCGCCGTCAATCCGGCCACGGACGAGCGCGTCCCGGTCCCGGCGCACTAAGGCTCAGGCCGGTTCCGCGAGCAGGGCGTCGATCAGCGCCTTGGCTTCGGGACTGGCCCAGTCGGCCTCACCCGAGAAATAGGCTCGAATACGCCCCTGACGGTCAAGCAGGATCGTCTGGGGCATCTTGCCCTTGCCCGGCAGTTCGAAGGGCAGCTGGAATTTCGGGTCGCTGTACATGGGCAGCGGCTCATGCACGTCGATGAAGCTGCGGCCGTCGGCGATGGCGTCCTCGGTGGCGTCGACGTTGATGGGCAGGACCACGACGTCCTGACCGACGTAGGCCTCGGCCAGGGTGGCCAGCGTCGGCATCTCGGTGCGGCAGGGCGCGCACCACATGGCCCAGAGGTTCACCACCACCACCTTGCCGCGGAAGTCGGCGAAGCGCGCATCGGCCCCGTCGCGGGTCTTGAACACATAGGCCGGGGCCGGTTCGAGGGCCGCGGGCGTCTCCAGCCGGGCGATGGTTCCGGTCGCGAAACGGGCCAGTTCGCTTTTCGCGGGCGGTTCGGCGGCTGCGCCTTTGTCGAGCAGGGCAGGATTGGCGTATAGGACCGCCGCGCCGCCGATCACACCGATCAGCAGCACGCCCGCAACCGCGCCGATTACCGCCTTCGAGATAGCCATGTCCGAACAGACGCCCTCCGATCCCGTGACCAAAGCCCCCGGGGGCGCCAAAGGTCAAGACATGTGGGGCGGACGGTTCTCGGCCAAACCCGCTGAAATCATGCAGGCGATCAACGTCTCCATAGGCGTGGACCAGCGCCTGTGGGCCCAGGACCTGGCCGGGTCGCGCGCGCATTGTCGCATGCTGGCCGCGCAGGGGATCATCCAGCAGGCCGACGCCGACGCCATTCTGGGCGGGCTGGACGCCATCGAGGACGAGATCCGCGCCGGGACCTTCCCGTTCCGCGACCAGTTCGAGGACATCCACATGAATGTGGAGGCCCGTCTGAACGAGCTGATCGGCGAGCCGTCGGGCCGTCTGCACACCGCGCGCAGCCGCAATGATCAGGTGGCCACCGATTTCCGCCTGTGGGTGCGCGACGCCTGCGACCGGCAGGTGGTGCAACTGAAGGGCCTGCAGAAGGCCCTTCTGGCCCGCGCCGAACAGCATGCGGCCGACCTGATGCCGGGCTTCACCCATCTGCAGACCGCCCAGCCGGTCACGCTGGGCCACCACCTGATGGCCTATGTCGAGATGTTCGGGCGCGACGCCTGGCGCTTCGCCGACGCCCGCACCCGGATGAACGAGAACCCGCTGGGCGCCGCCGCCCTGGCCGGATCACCCTTCCCCATCGACCGGCACATGACCGCCTCGACCCTGGGCTTTGACCGGCCGATGGCCAACAGCCTGGACGCCGTGTCGGACCGCGACTTCGCGCTGGAGAGCCTGGCCGCCGCCTCGATCTGCGCCGGCCACCTGTCGCGGCTGGCCGAGGAGATCGTGGTCTGGATGACGCCGATGTTCGGCTTCGTCACCCTGCCGGACGACCTGACCACCGGCTCGTCGATCATGCCGCAGAAGCGCAACCCCGACGCCGCCGAGCTGGTGCGCGCCAAGACGGGCCGGATCATGGGCTCGCTGGTCGCCCTGTCGACGGTGATGAAGGGCCTGCCGCTGGCCTATTCGAAGGACATGCAGGAGGACAAGCCGCCTGTGTTCGAGGCCTTCGACGCCCTCGATCTGGCGCTGGGCGCGATGACCGCCATGGTCGCGGCCCTGATCCCCAACACCGAAAAGATGGCCGCCGCCGCCGGCGCGGGCTTCTCGACCGCCACCGATCTGGCTGACTGGCTGGTGCGCGAGCTGAACCTGCCGTTCCGGCAGGCGCACCACGTGACGGGCGCGGCGGTGAAGCGGGCCGAGGCGCTGGGCGTGGGTCTGGCGCAACTGCCGCTGGAAGAACTGCAGAAGCTGCATCCCGGCGTGACGGAAGGGGTGTACAAGGTGCTCACGCCTGAGGCTTCCTGCGCCAGCCGCCAGAGTTTCGGGGGCACGGCGCCCGAGCAGGTTCTGGCGCGCGTGGCCGAATGGAAGATGCGGCTGGGTTAAGGGGACTGGTATGAAAAAGCTCATCATTGCGGGCGTCGCCGCCCTGATCGCGGTCTCCGCCTCGGCCTGTGGTCGAATGGCCGATCTGGACGCCCCGCCCGCCAAACGGACCGAGCGCGGCATGCGCGACGGCCGCGCCCCCGGCCTGCCGGAGCCCGGCACGGTCAATCGCCCGAACCGTGAGCTGCCCATCGACGGCGGCCCCGGCTCCACCCCCTTCGACGGCGCGGGCAACAGCCCACGCTGATCCTCTCCCCGGGATCCTGACTTGAACCATTTCGACCTGATCGACGGCGAACTCCACGCCGAAGGCGTTCCCCTGTCCGCCATCGCGGAAGCCGTCGGCACGCCGGTCTATATCTATTCGACCGCCACCCTGACCCGGCACTACAGCCTGCTGCGCACCGCGCTGGACGACCATCGGGGCGCATTGGGCGAAAGCCTGATCGCCTTCGCGGTCAAGGCCAACTCCAACCTGTCGGTGCTGGCCACGCTGGCGAAGCTGGGCTGCGGGGCCGACACGGTGTCCGAGGGTGAAATCCGCCGGGCGCTGGCGGCGGGCATTCCGGCGGACCGGATCATCTTCTCGGGCGTGGGCAAGACCGACGCCGAACTGGCCTTCGCTATCGAAGTCGGCGTGCGCCAGATCAATCTGGAAAGCGGCGCCGAGCTGGACCGACTGATCGCGGTCGCCGAGGCGAAGGGCGCCTCACCCGCCGTGGCCGTGCGGGTCAATCCGAACATCGGCGCGGGCGGTCACGCCAAGATCACCACCGGTGGGGCGACCGACAAGTTCGGCGTGCCGGTCGAGGAAGCCATCGCCCTCTATGTCCGCGCCACGGCTTCGCCGCATGTGACGCCGGTGGGGCTGGCCTGCCACATCGGCAGCCAGATCACGGACCTGACGCCCATGGAGGCCGCCTTCCGCGCCATCCGGGGCGTGGTGGAGACGCTGCGGGACAAGGGCTGTGAAGTCACCCGGCTGGATCTCGGCGGCGGGCTGGGTGTGCCCTATCACGGCCAGACCGACCTGCCCTCCATCGCCGACTACGCCGCCATGTGCGCGCGGGTTCTGGAGGGTCTGGAGGTCGAGGCGGCGTTCGAGCCGGGCCGCCTGCTGGCCGCCAACGCCGGGGTTCTGGTCAGCCGCGTCATCCAGGTGAACCAGCGCGCGGACGGGCGGCGTTTCCTGGTGCTGGACGCCGGGATGAACGACCTGATGCGCCCGGCCCTGTATGACGCCTTCCATGACCTGGTGCCGGTGTCGCCGCGCGAAGGCGGGGCCGGACTTTACGACGTGGTCGGACCGATCTGCGAGTCGACGGACATCTTCGCCCGCGACCGGATGCTGGCGCCGCTCCAGGCGGGCGATCTGGTCGCCTTCCTGAGCGCGGGGGCATACGGGGCCGTACTGTCGAGCGAGTACAACTCGAGGCCGCTGGTGGCGGAAGTGCTGGTCGATGGCGGCCGCTGGGCGGTCGTGCGGCCGCGCCCGAGCTACGAGGACATGTGGGCACGGGAGCCGAAGGCGGACTGGCTTTGATCTCCTCCCGTCGCGGTCCGCGATGGGGAGGTGGCTCGGCGGCGCTCAGCCGACGGGACAGAGGGGGCGGCGCGGGCGAAGGGATCAGCGGATGGCTTTCAGAAGCCGGAGCCGCCCCCTCCGTCACGCTTCGTATTCGAAACGCGACACCTCCCCATTCGCGACGCGAACGGGGAGGAGAAATCAGTCCAGCGCACACACGTCCGGCAGCCCACGCAACGCGCCCGCGTGGTCCAGCCCATAGCCGACGAGAAACCGGTTCGGGGCGTCCCAGCCGACGAAGTCGGGTTCGGGGGCGCGGGGGAGCGGCCAGGGTTTCTTGGCGAACACCACAGTCAGGACCTCCGACGCGCCCTTCTCCTTGGCGATACGCACAGCCTCGGCCAGCGACAGGCCGGTATCGAAGACGTCGTCGATGATCAGGACGCGGCGGCCCTCGATGGAGCGCTGGAAGTCGGCGTAGACGTCGATCTTGCCCCGGCTGTTCTGCTCATCGCCATAGGAGGCCAGCCAAAGGGCGTCGAAGCGGACGTTGCGACCGATGCGCGACAGGGCGCGGGTCAGGTCGGCCGCGAACCACAGGCCGCCGGTCAGCAGGACGGCGGCGACGGTTTCGTCGTCGATGACAGGGGCGATCTGCGCGGCGAGGTCGGCGACGATGCGCTGCACCTCGGTTTCGGGGAGCAGTACGGTGGGCGTCAGCGGGGAGGTGTCAGCCATGACCCCGCGATACCGCTCTCCGGGGCCGGGAGTCGAGAGGGGCTGAAACGTCTTCCAGAGGCACGGCGTCCACCGGCGCCATGTCCAGCGGCAGGGTCGCGCCGGGCGACAGGGCCGGGCGCAGGCCGACGGAAGCGGACACCGGAATCGTATGCGCCGTCGGCCCGTGAGAGGCGGCAGACGCATGGGCGGGCGGACGAGCCGGAGCGGGCGCCGGGGTATGCGCGGGGGCCTGGGCAGGCGCGTGAGCGGGCGCATGGGCCGGAGCCGCGCCATGTCCGGCCTTGGCCGGGGCGGGGTGATGGGGGGTGGAGGCGTCGTCCAGAACGAAGGCGACATCGACGCCCTGACCGCGCGCGCCGGGGTCGGGGATGATGGCGGCGAAGCCCTGCACCTTGCCCGGCAGGACCGGGGCGGCGTCGATGCGGATGATGGTGTGGCCGATCTCGGCGCCGTGAGAGTCCAGCAGGGCCACCCGGACCGGCGGGGCGATCCGCTCATTGTCGCGCACATTGCGCAGGGCGCCCGAGACCAGGACCTTGCCCGGATCATTGGGCACGGGGCGGGCGCTGACGGCCTCGAAATCCAGACCGGTGGGGTTCACGGTCAGGCCGACGGCGGCGTAGGCGGCGGCGGTGCGCGGCGCCATCTCGACCATCTCGACCCGGAACAGCCAGGCGGCGCCCAGCAGGGCGGCGAAGCCCGAGGCCACACCCGCCCAGACCACTCCGTGGGTCGCGGCGCGGCGCAGGCGGCGCTGCTGCTCGGCGCGGGCGCGGAAGGCGCGCGGCAGCTCCGGCGCCGGGGTCTCGGCCAGTGATTCGGGGACCGGCTCGTCGCGACGGCCGAAGCTGGCCGGCTCCTCGGCGGCGGCCGACAGCTCCAGAGGCTCGTCCAGGGTGGCGCGCCAGGTGTGTTTGCAGGTCTTGCAGCGCACGGTGCGGCCGTTCGCCCCGATCGCTTCGTCCGGGGTGAAATAGCTGGTGGCGCAGGACGGGCAGGTCAGTATCATGTGCGCCGACTGCGGGGCTTTCCGCCCCCTCCTGTCGCGGCCCGGCCGCGTCCCGATCCAGAATTGATGTCCGTCCAGCCCCGTCGCGCCGCCGATGCCGCCTCGTCGCCCACCGCCCGTTTGCGCGGGGTCGGTTTCGGCTACGCGGAGACGCCCGGAGTGCTGAGGGACGTTAACCTGACTTTGCCTGCGGGCTCTTTCCACTTCCTTACCGGGCCGTCCGGGGCGGGAAAGTCCACGCTGCTGCGTCTTTTGACCCTCAGTGAGCAGCCGCAGGCGGGGACGCTGGAGCTGTTCGGCGAGGCGGCCGGGACCGCGCCCCGTTCGGCCCTGCCCGCCTTCCGCCGCCGGATGGGGGTGATCTTCCAGGATTTCCGCCTGCTGGACCATTTGAGCGCGTGGGAGAACGTGGCCCTACCGCTGCGGCTGGCGGGGGTGAAGACCGCCGACTACGCCGACGACGTGCATGAGATGCTGGACTGGGTCGGGCTGGGCGCGAAGATCGACGCCCGCCCCCCGGCCCTGTCCGGCGGCGAGAAACAACGACTGGCCATCGCCCGGGCCGTGGTCACCGGACCGGACCTGATCGTGGCCGACGAGCCGACGGGCAATGTCGACGCCGCCATGGCCGGGCGACTGCTGAAACTGTTCCAGTCGATGAACCGGCTGGGCACCACGGTGCTGATCGCGAGCCACGATGCGGCCCTGGCCGAGCGGTCAGGCGCGACGGTGCTGACGCTGGACAAGGGTCGGCTGACGGGAGGCGCGGCATGATCGGACGCTGGCTGCCCCAACGCGCGCCCATTCTCCCCCGCGACACCGGCGGCGAGCCCTGGCTGGCGGCGGTGATCGCCGTGCTGTGCTTCCTCGCCTGCCTGTCCGCGGTCGGGGCGCTGGCGGCGGATCGGGCAGCGCATGGCTGGGCGCGGGCGCTGCGGGCCGAGGCGACGGTGCAGGTGCGGCCCCGCGTGGGCGAGACCGGCGACGCCGCCGCCGCCCGCGCTGCCGAGACCCTGGCCGGAGTGACTGGGGTGGATGAGGCCGAGGCCATGGACCGCAAGACCGCCGAGGCCCTGCTGCGCCCGTGGGTCGGCGACGCCGTCCTGCCCGACCTGCCCCTGCCCTATCTGGTCACCGTCCGACTGAACAAGGATGCGCCCGCCAGCGCCGTGACCCTGAGCCGCGAACTGGCCCAAGCGGGGGTGGACGCGACGGTGGACGATCACACCCTGTGGCGCGGCGAGGCCGAGCGGTCGGCGGGCCTGATCACCGTGCTGGCCCTGCTGGCCTTCCTTCTGACGGCGGGCGCGGCGGGCGCGGCGGTGGCCTATGCCACACGGGCGGGAATGGCGGCGCAGGCGACGGTGATCGAGACCCTGAGCCTGAACGGCGCTTCGGACAGCCGGATCGCGGGCCTGTACCAGCGGCGCTACGGCCTGCTGGCGGCGGGCGCGGGGGCGGCGGGAGCGTTGGCGGCCATGGCGGCGGCCTCGGCCCTCCGCCTGCTGGGCGGAAGCGAGGGTCTGTCGCCCGCCCTGCCGGTGGCTTGGGGAGACGTGCTGATCCTCTCGCCATGTCCGCTGCTGGCAGCTACGGTGGCGCTTGTCGCGGCGCGCTTCACCGCGCTGGCGCGACTGAGACTCCGCGGTTAGGCTAAAGGCATGAAGTTTCTGACTTTCATAGCCATTCTGGTGCTGATCTGGTTGATCGGCCTGTTCGTGTTCGCCGAGCGCGTTCGCGGCTACACCCCCGCGCCCGAGCCGGAACGCGCCGACGCCATCGTCGCCCTGACCGGTCCGTCTGCGGAACGTGTGAACGCCGCCATCCGACTGCTGGAGCAGGATAAGGGCAAGCGGGTGCTGATCTCGGGCGTGAACCGCGAAGTTCGCCGTCAGGAGCTGCGCGCCCTGACCCCCGGCTCGAACCGCCTGTTCAACTGCTGCGTCGACCTCGGCTTCGAGGCCGAGGACACCATCGGCAATGCCCAGGAGATCGCCGCCTGGGCGGACGCCAAGGGTTATGACAGCCTGATCGTGGTCACCTCGGACTACCACATGGCCCGCGCCTTGACCGAGATCCGCGCCGCCGCCCCGGGTGTCGAACTGACCGCCTACGCCGTCGAGACGCCCTCGCTGGACAATTCGCGCTGGTGGCGGGCCGCCGTCACCGCCCGGCGGATGACGCTGGAATACATGAAATACCTCGCCGCCCTCGGCCGTGTCGCCGTGGGCAAGATCTCCGGCGAAGGCCGCCCCGCCGCCGACCCGGCGTCGGACCCCGCGCCGGAAGAAAAGGCCGCCTGACCGTGCAGACCCTGCGTTCGTTGCTGTTCACCCTGTGGCTCTATCTGTCGATGCCGCTGTTCGCGATCGGCCTGTCGCCCGCCCTGCTGATGCCGCACCGCCCGGCGATCAGCGTGGTCCGGCTGTGGGCGAAGACGGTGCTGTTCGGCCTGCGCTGGATCGCGGGGGTGAAGGTCGAGGTGCGCGGGCTGGAACACCGTCCCAACGGCGCGGCCCTGATCGCGTCCAAGCATCAGGGCATGCTGGATGTCGTGGCCCTTCTGGCCATTCTGCCGGATCCCTGCTTCGTGCTGAAGAAGGAGCTGATGATCCTGCCCTTCTTCGGCTGGTTCGCCTGGAAGACGAAGATGATCCCGGTCGACCGCTCGGCGGGCGCGACCGCGCTGAAGACCATGGTTCGCAAGGCCGGAGTTCGTCTGGCCGAGAACCGCCAGATCGTCATCTTCCCGGAGGGCACCCGCACCGCGCCCGGTGCCCCCGGCGAGTACAAGCCGGGCGTGGCGGCCATCTATCGCGACCTGGACGGCCCCTGCTGGCCCGTCGCCACCAACTCCGGCGTCCACTGGCCGGCCCACGGTTTCATGCGCCACAAGGGCACGGTGGTGTTCGAATTCCTCGAACCCATCCCCGCCGGCCTGAAGCGCGGCGAGTTCATGAAACGGCTGGAAGAGAGCGTGGAGACGGCGTCGGCGGGGTTGTTGGTCAAGGACTGAGGTTTACCGGATCAGACCCCGAAGTCGTCCCGGAACCGGTCAATCTGGTGCATGCGCTCGTGCAGCACGGTGACCACGCCCACATCGCCATTCGGCAGTAGCCGCCAATAGATCACGTGGCGCTCATAGCGGACGAAGTAGCCTTCAACGCCGAACTCGGCCGGGACCGGACGTGACACGGCTAGGTGGCTCTCAATCCCCGCCATCGCATTGAACACGCCATTGATATAGCGCTCGGCCTGAGCTGCTCCCCACTGCTCAAACGTATAGCGGTAGATGTCATCGAGACGGTGCGACGCCGCCTTCAGGATGCGCAGGGGCATGATCAGCCCCGGTTGCGGGCAATGACCTCAGCGGCGGTCAAAGAGATATAGTCACTCTCCGGCGCGGCGAAGGCATGCTGCAGTTCCGCACGCAGCCTTTCGAAGCGCTCCTCATCTTTCCGAGCCTTGTCCCGACGGATCAGGTCGCGAACGTACTCGCTAATGTTCTCGTACTCGCCGCCCTCATCGACATTCGAGGCGACGAAGTCACTGAGCGCGCGATTCAGGCGGACTGTCATGGTGGTAGTGCGGGACATGAGCGCCTCCTGTATTCAATATACATAATATCGAACGCACCTGCCAGATCAGCGCATGCTCTCCCACGCCAGCGCGTGCACCTTGTCCCGGCCCAAAACGGCGACCATGGGCGCGTCTTCGAACAGCCCCGCCACCGCCACGTCCCGCACGTCCAGCCCTCCTGTGAACGCGCCGAAGGCGGGCATCAGCAGGCGGCGGCCATCGGTGACGAAGCAGGGGCGGCGGACGCCGCGGCCGTAGGCGGCGACGCGGGCGGCAGGGTGGAGGTGGCCGGCGATCTCGCCGAGAGCTTCGCCGGGTTGCGGCTTGTGGATCAGGGTCAGGGCGCCCAGCGCCATTGTGGTGACGACCCGGCCCGGAAGCGCATCCAGCGCCCCCTCCAGGGCGACGAGATCGTGGTTGCCCTCCAGCCAGACCCAGTCGCGACCCACGGCCAGCCGGGCCACGCGATCACGATCTTCCTTGGGCAGACGACCGATGGCCTTCGAGTCATGGAAGCTGTCGCCCAGCAGGACGATGCAGGCGGGGTCCAGCGCCTCGATCTCCGCTTCCAGCTTGGCCAGGGTGGCGGGGCTGTCATAGGGCGGGAGCATCTGGCCGCGCGCGGCGAAGGCCGAGCCCTTTTCCAGGTGCAGGTCCGAGGCGATCAGGGTCCGGTGATCCGCCAGCCACAGGGCGCCCGAGCAGCGCAGCACGCAGGCCTCGCCCGCCACGCGCACCTTCAGCCCGCCGCAGGGATGGCGGAAGGGGACGAGGGTTTGGCGCAGGGTCGCGTTCACGCCGCGCCCTCCAGTTCAGGCGGGGCATCGGCCATGATCTCAGCGATCAGGGTCTCCTCGGCGAAGTCCATGGCGGTCTCGGACAGGATCATTTCGGCCGCGCCGCCCCCGACCCGCTCCCGTCCGATCTGCACCAGCACGGGGACGCAGAAGGGCGAGGGCCGATCCAGCGGCTGGTGCACGACCTGCCCCTGGATACGGGTCAGAAGCTGGCCCAGTCGAGCCACGTCCAGCAGGCCCGAGGCGGCGTCGGCGCGGGCGGTGCGGAGCAGCAGGTGATCGGGCTGGTGACGACGCAGGACGTCGTAGATCAGGTCGGTCGAGAAGGTGACCTGTCGCCCGGTCTTCTCCGCGCCCGGCTGGCGCTGCTCGATCAGGCCGGAGATCAGGGCGCAGTTGCGGAAGGTGCGCTTCATCATGAAGCTCTCCTCCAGCCAGCTTTCGAGGTCATCGCCCAGCATGTCGGGCTCGAACAGGGCGTCGAGGTCGAGCCTGTCCATCGGCTTGATCGACCAGATCGCCAGCGAATAGTCGGTCACCACGAAACCCAGCGGACCGATGTTCAGCCGGTCCAGCCGCTTGGTCAGCAGCATGGCCAGAGTCGTATGCGCCAGTCGGCCCTCGAAGGGATAGCAAACCATGAAATGGCGGCTGCCGCGCGGGAAGGTCTCGACCAGCATTTCGCCGGCGCGGGGGATGCGCGAGCGGACCTCCTGCAGCTCCAGCCATTCCTGCACGTCTGGCGGCAGGACGCGCCAGTGATCACGGTCCTGCACCATGTCGCGCACCCGCTCGGCCAGCGAGGTGCCCAGCGGGAATTTGGAGCCGCCGTAGGAGGGGATCTTGGGGTCCTTGTCTGTCGCCGCGCTGACCAGGGCGTCGGTTCCCGAAATGCCCTGGAAAGCCCAGACCTGACCGGCGAAGACGAAGGTGTCGCCGGGCTCCATCTGCTCGAAATACCACTCCTCGGCCTCGCCGATCTTGCGGCCGCCGATCAGGTGTTTCCCTCCCGCGCGACGCGAGGCGACCTTCACATTCAGATTGGCCGCCGAGACGATGGCGCCGACATTCATCCGATGGCTCTGGGCCAGCTGCGCGTTGCGGACCTTCCAGCGTCCGTCCGGCGTGCGCACGATGCGGGCGAACCGGTCGTAGGTGCGCAGGGCGTAACCGCCGGTGGCGACCAGATCGACCACCTCCTCGAACTGCTCCCAAGTCAGCCCGCGATAGGGGCCGCAGGCGGAAATCTCCGCATACAGATCATCCAGCGCGAACGGCTCGGAACAGGCGCAGCCCATGACGTGCTGGGCGAGGGTGTCGAGGGTGCCGATATGGACCGGCTCCCAGTCAAAGGCGTTCTCGGCCACCGCCTCGCGCGCGGCCTGACACTCCAGCATCTCGAACCGGCTGGCGGGGACCATCAGGGCGCGGGACGGTTCGTCCAGCCGGTGATTGGCGCGACCGATCCGCTGGACTAGCCGCGACGCCCCCTTGGGCGCGGCCAGCTGGATGACCAGATCGACGTCGCCCCAGTCGATTCCGAGGTCCAGTGTCGAGGTGCAGACCACGGCGCGCAGGTCGCCCCGGGCCATCGCCGCCTCGACCTTGCGCCTCTGCTCGGCGGCGAGTGAGCCGTGGTGCAGGGCGATGGGCAGGCTGTCCTCATTGATGGCCCAGAGCTGCTGGAAGACGAACTCGGCCTGCCAGCGGGTGTTGACAAAGATCAGGCTCATGCCCGACCGCTTGATGGCGTCATAGACCTCGGGCACCGCATGGACGCCGGTGTGGCCTGCCCACGGCACACGGCCTTCGGAGACGAGGACGTCGATGACCGGCGGCGCGCCGGGGTCGCCCCGAACGATCACCACACTACCCTTCCCCTCTTGCGAGGGAAGGTGGCTCGCGGAGCGAGACGGATGGAGGGTATCGGCTGCGTCTGCAGGCAGGGGCGGGACGGAAACACCCCCCCCATCCGAGCTGCTCCGCGGCCCACCTTCCCCCTCGAGGAGGGAAGGATCGTAGGGCGATAACCAGGAGGCGATCATCTCCGGATCGTCCACGGTCGCCGACAGAGCCACCCGCCGCATCTCCGGGGCGAATTTCTGAAGCCGTCCCAGACCCAGCGACAGCAGGTCGCCGCGCTTGCCGCTCCAGATCGCGTGGACCTCGTCCAGCACCACGCATTTCAGATCGGCGAAATAGGGCCGCGCCCCGTCCCAAGCGCAGAACAGGGCCAACTGCTCTGGCGTGGTCAGCAGGATGTCCGGCGGGAAATCCCGCTGGCGCTGGCGCTTGCTCTGTTTGGTGTCGCCGGTGCGGCTCTCGACGTGGATATTCAGCCCGATCTCGCGGATGGGCGTCATCAGGTTGCGCTCAACGTCGGTCGTCAGGGCCTTCAGCGGCGACAGGTAGAGGGTGTGCACCCCGCTGCCCGGTCCGTGCGGCGGACGCGGCCCGCGCTCGGCCAGGTCGATCAGGGACGGCAGGAAGCCCGCCAGCGTCTTGCCGCCGCCGGTCGGGGCGACCAGCAGGGCGTGGGATCCCGCCTGCGCCGCGGCGACCATTTCCAGCTGATGCCGACGCGGCGACCAGCCGCGCGAGGCGAACCAGTCGGCGAAAAGCGGCGGAAGCCCCTCGGAAAGCTTTGCAGGAACGGCGGTCGGCGTCACGGGAGGGGTATAGCATGTTCCCGTTCCGTTTCACCCGTGTCGTGACGCCTGTCGCGCACGCCGGATCAGGCCCTATAACTCGGGCCAACCGCAGGGAGCCGCGCATGAGCCCGACCGTCCAAGCCTTCTTCGACAGCGCCACCAACACCGCGACCTATCTGGTCAGCGATCCCGAGACCGGCGCGGCCGCCGTGATTGATCCGGTGCTGGACTATGACGCCGCGACCGGGGCGACGGCCTCCCTCGATTCGGTGCAGGCCGCAGCGGAGGCGGCGGGCTGACGTTCCCGTTCCGTTTCGGGGTCAGATTCGCTATCTAGGTCGGGTGACGACCGACTCCCTCACCTCCGCGGGTGCCCTGACCGGAACCGAGCCTTGGCTCGACCTGCCGTCGGCGCTGGCCGTGCCGCCGGGCGCGGGGGCGGTGTGCGATGACGAGGGGGCGCGGAAGATCGGGCGGGGCGGGGCCGAGGGGCTGTTGACGGGCGGCCCAGTGATGGTGGCCCACGCCAGCCTGACGGCGAGACGGCTGGGCATAGCGCCGCCGCCAAGATCAGAAGATTTGCTGGATGTGCTGGAGCTGTTCGCCTTCGTGCGGCCCGCGCGGTTCTGCGCCCCCTCCCCGACCGGGCTGGCCCTGGCCATGGGGCAGCCGGAGCCCAAAGGACCGGAGGCGCAGGCGACAGCCCTGCGCGAGGCGGCGGTGACCTTGCTGAAGGAGCTATCGGACCCGGCCTATCCGCAGCGTGAGGACGCCTTCACCCTGAACGAGACCCTGGGCCGGGCGGGCTGGAGCTGGTCGTGGCGGGTCGCGGGGGCCCTGCAGCATTCGCCGCTGAGGGCGCGCCAGCATCGCGGCAGCGGGCTGGATGTCTGGTCCCGGCTGGCGGAATGGGAGGACGAGGCGCCGCGCGGCGAGGCGGGTTCGGCCCCGGTCGACAGCGAGAGCGCGCGCATCCGGCTGGAAAAGCTGTTGCAGGCGTCCGGGCTGGACGAGACCCGCCCTGCCCAGTCCGACTATGCCGCCGAGGCCGCCTACGCCTTCTCGCCGCGCAATGAGGAGGGGCGCCCCCGCGTCCTGCTGGCCGAGGCGGGGACCGGGACGGGCAAGACCCTGGGTTATCTGGCGCCCGCCAGCCTGTGGGCCGAGCGCAATCAGGGGGCGGCCTGGGTCTCGACCTACACCCGCGCCCTGCAACGCCAGATCGACCGCGAGAGCGCCAGTCTGTGGCCCGATCCGGCCGAACGCAAGAAGAAGGCCGTCGTCCGCAAGGGGCGCGAGAACTACCTCTGCCTGCTGAACCTGCAGGACATGGTGCAGGCGGCGCAGCTGGGGAACGGCGACCTGATCGGCATGGCGCTGGCGGGACGCTGGGCGCTGAACTCGCGCGACGGCGACATGACCGGCGGCGACTATCCCGGCTGGCTGCCCGGCCTGTTCGCCACGCCCGCCAGCCAGCAGGCCAGCCCGGCCAATCTGGTCGACCGGCGCGGCGAGTGCGTCCACGCCGCCTGCCCCCACTACCGCACCTGTTTCGTCGAGAAGACCATCCGGGCCAGCCGCAAGGCCGATCTGGTCGTGGCCAACCATGCGCTGGTGATGACCCAGGCTGCTTTCGACGGCGCGCGGTCGGCGCGGGGGCTGAAGCAGGACGGCGAGACGGCGGCGCTGAAACGAATCGTCTTCGACGAGGGCCACCACCTCTTTGACGCCGCCGACAGCGCCTTCTCCGCCTGCCTGTCCGGGCAGGAGGCGGCGGAGCTGCGCCGCTGGATCCGGGGACCAGAAGGACGCGGGCGGCGCGGACGCGGGCTGGAGCAGCGGCTGGGCGACCTGTGCGCCGATAACGAAGCGGCGACCAAGGCCCTGCAGGACGCCATCCATGCGGCGGCGCAGCTGCCGGGCGAGGGCGCCTCGGGCCGGATCGCCCCGGCGTCTGGCGAGGTCAATCCGATCGGGCCGATCGAGCGATTCCTGGTCGCCGCGCTGGAACAGCTCCGTGGACGGACGACCGACAGCGGCGGACCGGGCGGAATCGAGTTCGGACTGGAGTGCAGCCTGCGACCGGTGACCGATCCGGTGCTGGACGCCGCGCGCGAGGCGGCTAGGGCGCTGGCGGCGGTCGAGGCGCCGCTGTTGGCCCTGTCGCGGCATCTGGAAGACATCCTCGATGACGAGTCGGTCGAGCTGGACGGCTCGTCCCGGGCGCGGATCGAGGGGGCGTTGCGCGGGCTGGACCGACGCGGGCGGATGACCCTGCCCGGCTGGCGCTCCATGCTGGCGGCGCTGGACAATGACACCAGCGAGCCGGACCCGGACTTCGTCGACTGGCTGAGCGCGGAGGCCGCCTATGGCCGAATCGCCGACGTCGCCCTGCGCCGCCACTGGATCGACCCGACCGTGCCGCTGGAAGCCGCCGTGGTCATGCCGTCGCACGGGGTGCTGATCACGTCCGCGACCCTGTCCGATCCGATGTCGGAAGATCCCTTCGACCTGGCCCGAATGCGGACGGGCTCGGCGCGGCTGATCGAGCCGGCCCGGACGCTGAAGGTCGAAAGTCCGTTTGATTATGGGGAAAACAGCCGGGTCATCGTCGTCAACGATCTGACCAAGGACGATACGCGCCAGACGGCGGCGGCGATGCGCGAGCTGTTCCTGGCCGCGGGCGGGGGCGGCGTGGGCCTGTTCACCGCCATCCGGCGGCTGAAGGCGGTCTATGAGCGGCTGGGGCCGGACCTCGCCAAGGCGGGCTTGCCCCTCTACGCCCAGCACGTCGATCCGCTGGAGGTGGGGGCGCTGGTCGATGTGTTCCGGGCCGAGCAGGACAGCTGCCTGCTGGGCACCGATGCGGTGAGGGACGGGGTCGATGTGCCGGGGCGCAGCCTTCGCATCCTCGCCTTCGACCGGGTGCCGTGGCCGCGCCCCGACCTGCTGCACAAGGCCCGGCGCGAGAAGTTCGGCGGCGGCTCCGCCCAGGGCCGCGCCTATGACGACGCTCTGGCCCGCGCCCGCATGGCGCAGGCCTTCGGGCGGCTGATCCGTCGGGCGGACGACAAGGGCGTCTTCGTCATGCTGGACGCCGCCTGCCCCACCCGCCTGTTCGCCAGCCTGCCGCCGGGAACCGAGGTGCTGCGCATGGGTCTGGCCGAGGCGGTCGAGCTGGTCGGCGGCTTCCTCAAGCCCACGTCTTGAAGCCGGGCGGACCGCCGTCCACATCCCCGGAGACGGCAAGCGCGGCCTTAACCGCGAATTGGACTCTTCGGACCCGCTTTTTCATCGTATGGGCGCCGGGAGCGGCTTCGCACGTTTCGTACAGTTCGGACTCTTCGCACCCTGTTTTTCGGACCCCGAATGACCGCTGACAGCGCCAAACCCTATCGCCACCCCCGCCGCGGCATCGTCGGCCCCTTCCTGATCGCCGGGATCATCCTGGCGGCCTGGACCGGTTGGTGGTTCTACCTTGTGCAGCAGATCGAGGCCCGGCTGGAGGCTCAGGTCGCCACGCTGGAGCAGGGCGGCTGGACCATCGAGCACGCCGACGTCACAACCACCGGCTGGCCCTTCCGGGCGCGGGTGGAGATTCCCCACGCCAGAATCCTGGCCCCGTCGGGCCATGGCGTCGCCGCCCCCGCCATCGTGGCCGAGGCGAACGCCTGGAACCCCGACCGTTGGGTCATCATCGCGCCGGACGGCCTGACCCTGACCCGCGCCGACAAGGGCAAGGTCGGGGTGCGCGGCGACGCCCTGCGGATGAGCGTCAGCCATCTGCGCGACCGCTTCCCCGATCTGCGGGTCGAGCTGGTGCGCGCCAACTTCACCCCGCATCCGGGCGCCGATCCCTTCCCCATCGCCTCGGCCGAACACATCCAGCTGGAGACCCGTCCCCATCTGACCAATGGCGAAGCGACGACCGACGAGATGGATGTGCTGTTCAATCTGGTGGACGCCCGGGGCCGTCGCGGCGGCCCGGTTGAGGGCGCGACCCAGGACGGCCGCCTGACGCTGGCCCTGGAGGGCACAGTGCAGCAGGCCAGCCGCCTGAAGGGGCCGAACGCGGCGGGCATCTTCGCCAACTGGACCCGGTCGGGCGGACGCTTCACCGCCGTGCGCGGCGAGCTGACGGCGGGCGAGAGCCGGGCGCGGCTGGCCAGCGAGGCCCTGTCCGCCGACGCCGACGGACGACTGACAGGCGAGATCGCCCTGACCGCCGAGAAGCCCGGCCCGGTCATGTCCGGCATGGCCTCGGCCCAGTCAGGTGCGGTCAACAGGGCGGGCGCCGTGGGCGCGGCGGCGGCGACCGCCGTGAACGGTGATCGACCGGTGGACCTGACCCTGTCGTTCCGCGACGGCCGCACCTGGCTGGGGCCGTTCGCCCTGGCCCCGGCGCCGAAGCTGTTCTGATGCTGAACGCCCCGCCCGAAGATGCCGCACGGCTGGCGCTGGATCGGGCCTTGGCCCAGGCCGTGCGCGCGCGGCTCACGGCCGGACCGCGTCCGACCGTGGACGCCGACGCCATCGCCCTGAGAGACGCGCTGAAGGGGCTGAAGCCCGCCGAAGCCTCCGCCGCCCGCTCGGTGTTGGGTCGGCTGGACGCCGCCACCGGCCCGCGCCTGATCGTCTGGGGCCCGGCCTCACAGGTGCTGGCGGCGGACCGCTACGGCCTGTCGGCCCGCATCGCGGCCAAGCCGGAGGCGGCGCTGAAGGCGGTGCGTGACGGCGCGCGCGCCCTGATGGACCTGACCCCGTCCAACGCCTGGTTCGGTCGCCTGCTGGCCGAGCCCGCACTTCGCGTCATCGCCGCCCTGCCCGACCACGGCGCGGGCGTGCCCCGCTCACTGCTGGTGCAGAAGACCCAGCCGGGCCCGACCGGCCACGACCGCACCTTCTGGGCGACCGACAGCAGCCTGCCGAACAGCCGGATCCTGGACGCCCTGGCCGACGCCGGACTGGCCGCGACGCCCTTGATCGAGGCGGGCGGGTTGAAGCTGTTCGTGCTGGCGGGCTATGTGCAGGCCGAGGACGGGCGGCTGAACGGCGCGCCCGGAACCCTGTCCGGCGTCATCGGCGCCGCCCCCCTGTTCTGAGAGCTCTCATGACCGACGCCATCCAGCCGAAGCCCGGCATCCTCGACATCGCCCCCTACGTCGGCGGCAAGTCGAAGATCGAGGGCGTCGCCGAGCCGATGAAGCTGTCGTCCAACGAGAACGCGCTGGGCGCGGGCGAGAAGGCGCGCGAGGCCTATCAGGCGGCGGTCGGCAACATCCACATGTACCCGGACGGCCGGGCGACCAAGCTGCGCGACGCGGTGGCCGACCACCATGGGCTGGAGCCCGAGCGGCTGATCTTCGGCAACGGCTCGGACGAAGTCTTCGCCCTGCTGAATCAGACCTATCTGCAGCCCGGCGACAACATCGTCACCGGCCAGTACGGCTTCCTGGCCTATCGCATCAGCGCCCTGGCCAATCAGGCCTCGGTCAAGCTGGCCCCCGAGCCGGGCTTCAAGGCCGAGGTCGAGGCCATCCTCGAGCAGGTCGATGACCGCACGAAGATCGTCTACATCTCCAGCCCCTCGAACCCGACCGGCAGCTACAACACCGCCGAGGAGACCCGCCGTCTCCACGCCGCCCTGCCCCCCCACGTCCTGCTGGTGATCGACGAGGCCTACGCCGAGTTCGTCACCGCTCCGGATTGGGAGACCAGCTTCCCGCTGGCGCGCGAGGCCGACAACGTCGTGGTCACCCGCACCTTCTCCAAGATCCACGGCCTGGGCGGCCTGCGCATCGGCTTCGGCTATGCGCCGCTGAAGGTCTGCGAGGCGGTGGACCGCATCCGCCTGCCGTTCAACGTCTCGGTGCCCGGTCTGGACGCCGCCGTCGCGGCGCTGGGCGACGAAGCCCACCAGAAGGCCTCGCGCGATCTGGTCGAGACCTGGCGTCCGCGCCTGACGCAGGCGATCAAGGGCTTCGGCTTCGACGTCTTCCCGAGCGCCGGCAATTTCGTGCTGGTCCGCTTCCCGGACGCCGCGCGCAACGCCGCCGCCGCCAACGACTATCTGAACACCAAGGGCATCATCGTCCGCCCCGTCGGCGGCTACGGCCTGCCCGATTGCCTGCGCATCACGGTCGGCACGGAAGACCAGAACCGCGCGGTTCTGGACGCGCTGAGCGAGTTCGCGGCGAGCTGACCCACCCTACTCGCAGGCGGCGGTGAAGCGAGACGTCCGGCCGTTGATACTGACCTCGGCCGTCGCCTTGTGCCCGAACCAGTTTTTCGACGCGGAGTAGGTCTCGCGATCCTCGCCAACAGGGGCGCCCTGCACGTCAGCGCGCCAGAGCGTGACGGTGAAGGTCGAGCCCCACAGCCTGGTCTGGGTCTGCCGAGTGAGCTCGGTGTTCTGCGCCCGCGCGGCCGCGGGAAGCGGACGGCCTTCCTGATCGACCGCGACGATGGCGCCGTCCGGTGTCACCGGCGGGTTGGCCGGAATCACGAAGGGCTCCAGAATCAACACGGTCTCGTCGCCCCGCTGGACGAAGGCGATGAACTTGCCGGCAGGCGGAGAGATTATGGCTGGATTCGCGCCCTCGACCGCCTGAAAGGGTCCGCAGACCCCCAGCACCTGCGCGCCCGCGCCCGCTTCGGCCAGAGCGGCTTCGCGTTGCCGGACCCTGTCGTCATGGCCTTCCGGAGTCGCCGCGCAGGCCGTCAGGAGCGCTGGCGCCAGCAGCATCAAACCCGTTCGCATCTTCATCCGACATCCCATCGAGCCACCGATCCATTCAGGGAACGATGTTCGCCAATCTTCCTTAAGCCAAAACTCTCGTCAAGCAGGCGCGGAAGGCAGGAAGGTAACCTGTAAGGGAATCGACCTACTGGCGCCTGAACACCCGGCTGGCCGCCCAGCCGGTGAACATGGCCAGCAGCACGCACAGGATGCCGTAGGTCCACGGGCGGCGATGGGCGAACTCGAAGATGTCGCGCTCGATGCCGACCTTTTCAACCGTCAGAGTCAGGTTGCTGACCGAGACCGGCTCGCCCTCCTGGAACAGCCAGACCTCGGCGAAATACTGGCCGGTCGGGGCGACGGCGGGCAGGTCGACCTCGGCGCGGAACAGGCCCTGATCAACGAACTGCACGCCCTTGGGATCACTGTTGTAAAGGGCCGCCGCCTCGCGGAGGCGGATCACCGCGCGGCGGTAGTCGAGGTAGTCCTCGCCGATCCGGCTGACGACCACGTCGCGCACGCCGTAGCGGGTGACGGTGCGGCTTTCCTCCGGCGCGGCGATGCGCAGGTGATCGACGCCGACGCCCAGACGGCGCAGCTGGCCGAAGTCGGCGATGTCGCTGAGCGCCCGGGTCGAGGCGGTCATGTAGAAGCCCGGCGCTCCCTCGAACAGGACGGGGCGGCTGTTCAACCAGACGCCCGAGTTGCGTGTCTTCTTGACCAGACGGACCGGCCCATCCGGCCCGCGCACCACCACCACCACATCGGCGGGAGTGTCGGTCGGATTGAAGACCGCGCCGTACAGGACGATGGAGGCGCCGCGGAAGCTGGAGTCGACCATGACCCGGGCGTCAGTCATGGCGGCGGCGACGCGGACCTGCTGCGTCGTGTCGACCGAGCGCTGGGGCGCGGGGGCCTCGACGGCCGGCGGCGGGGGCGGGAGCTGCATCATTGCGCAATCCCCGGGGCGAAGCTGAACAGGTCGCTGGGCCGGACGAAGAGCTCAAGCCCCATGTAGATGCCGACCAGCAGTACGATGACGGCCAGAACCGCGCGGAGTTCCTCGGCCCGGAAGCGGCCGGACAGGCGCGCGCCATACTGGGCCCCGACCACACCGCCCAGCAGCAGGATGGTGGACAGGACGATGTCCACCGTCTGGTTGCGGCCCGCCTGCAGCACCGTGGTCATGGCCGTGGTGATGATGATCTGGAACAGGCTGGTGCCGACGACCACCTGCGCCCGCATGCGCAGGACATAGAGCATGGCGGGGACTAGGATGAAGCCGCCGCCGACGCCCATGATGGCCGACATCATGCCGACGAAGACGCCCAAGCCGATGGGCGGAATGACGCTGATGTAGAGGCCCGAGCGCGGGAAGCGCATGCGCAGCGGCAGGCCATAGAGCCACAGCGGACGGCGGCGCTCCTTGTGCGGCGTCACCTCACCGCGCACCCTACGCAGGATCTGGCCGAGGCTCTCGTAGAGCATCAGGGCGCCGATGGCCCCGAGGAACAGCAGGTAGGACAGGGCGACCGCCAGATCGGCCTGGCCGAGCAGGCGCAGGTACCGGAACAGCTCAACCCCGAGGAAGGCCCCGACCACGCCCCCGAAGGCCATGATCGAGCCGATCTTGTAATCGACCAGCTTCTGCGAGGTGTAGCTGATCACGCCCGAGGTCGAGGAGGCGACCACGTGGCTGGCCTGGCTGGCCACCGCGACCGATGGCGGGATGCCGAGGAAGATCAGGATTGGCCCCATCAGGAAGCCGCCGCCGATGCCGAACAATCCGGACACAAAGCCGACCGTCGCGCCCAGCAAAACCAGGAGCGGCCAGTTCACCGAAACCTCGGCGATCGGCAAATAGATATCCAAAGGACGCGCCTTCGGCTGGAACTGAGGTCAAACGCCCGAAAGGCGACGGTGGAACTGTCCTGAACGCCTCGGGCCGAAGGTGCAACCCGATCCGTCCGAAAGCTTGATCAATCGCCTAGACCGAAATCGGTTCGGATGTCTTCACATCCGAACTCAGATTCGCTCCGGCATCATACTTGGAGCCTGATTCACGGCATCGATGGATCGCGAAGCAATTCCATCTCAACCGATCAGGCTCTAGGCGATCGGTTCGACGCTGAAGCGGTCGGCGTCGGCCCGGGCCTTGCCGCGGTCGGCGGTCGACAGGCTGGTGCGCAGGCGATCCACGGCCTCCTGGGCGTCGCTGTCCCCCGACCGCGAGGCGATCAGATACCATTTGAAGGCCTGGATCATGTCCACGCGGACACCGCCCACACCGGTCTCATAGAGCCGCGCGACGTTGAACTGGCTGTCCACCAGACCCATCTCGGCCGCTCGGGTCAGCCAGGTCATGCCTTCGTGGCCGTCGACCGACCCGCCCGTGCCTTCGAACAGGTACATGGCGTAGTTGTGCATGCCGCGCGGATTGCCGGCCTCGGCCGCGCGCTTGATCCATTTGCGGGCTTCGATCGGGTCGACCGTCACGCCCTTGCCGCCGTCCTGATACAGGCCCGCCAGCTGCAGCTGGGCGGGGGCGTAGCCGAGGGTCGCCGCCTCTTTCAGCAGGTCCAGGCCGGCGGGGTTGTCGCTGTCCAGCTGGATGATCGCCTGCTGGTACACGCCCGCGGCGCGGGTCAGGTCGGCGGGCGAGGCCTTGACCACGGACGAGGCCAGGGCCGCGACCGGCTGGGCCTCGGCGTTCGAGCCGGGCAGGCCCGGGATGGTGATGCCGGCGTCCGTCAGCTCGCTGAAGGCGACGGCGCCGGTGGCGGTCAGGACCACGGCGACGGCGGAGGCGCCGAGCGCCTTGCGAACCGTGCCGCCTTCCTTGGAGGCCTGCTTGTCCAGACGTTCCTGCAGGCGCGACTTGCCGCCGCGCTTCAGGCCGAAGCCCGAACGGGCGGGCGCGGCCTCGGGCTCGTTCATGGCGGCGCGGGCCGCGTCGATGGCCTGACGGGTCGAGTTGGCGGCGCGGCCTTGCGCCGCCGCGGCGCGCAGGGCGCGCGGATCAACGAAGTCGGTCTCGCCCGCGAAGTCGTCCGGACCGGCGTCGAAGCTGTCCGGAGCGGTGGCGGCCAGGGCGTCCGACACATCGGCGCCGCCGAAGCTCTGGCCGAACGGCGCCGAGGCGGCGGCGGGACGCGGCGCGAAAACGGGCGTGTGCGGCGCGGCGTCGAAGGCTTCTTCCGCTTGGGTCACGAAGGGCTGGGTAATGGCTTCGCGGCTGCCGAACGGGGTCGAGATCGCCGGTTCCGGCGAGGTGCGCGGACCGCGCAGGACCGCGTCGAAGACGGCGTCGGCGGTCAGGGCCTCGGGCTCGTCCTGCAGGTCAGCAGCGGGCGCGAAGGCGGGAATGACCGGCTCGGGCTCGGGCGGGGCCAGCTCGGCCGACCAGGCCTGCTGCTCGGTATAGACCGGGTCCGGATCCTCGAAGGTCTGCCCCTGGAAGGGGGCATCGGGGAAGGCCGTGTCCGGGAAGGCGGCGGCGCGCCAGTCGGGCTGGACGTCGGCGACCGGCTCCGCGACCGGGGCAGGCTTGGCCTCGGCGCGGCGGTCGATGTTGTCGCGCGCCTCGGCGATCAGGGCGGCGGTGCGCTCTTCCGACAGGCGCATGCGCTCGGCCAGCTCGCCCGAGGCGCGGTCGTAGCGCTGCTCGATGCGGGTCGAGCTGTCGCTCAGGCGACGGCTGATGTCTTCCAGCGCCTGCTGCGAGCGGCGCTCGGACTGGGCGATGCGTTCGCTCAGGCGGTCCGAGATGCGGGTGATCTCGCCGCCCAGCTTCTCCAGCGCCAGGGCATGGCGGTCGTCGGCGGCGGTCAGGCGCTGCTCCAGACCCTGGGCCAGACGGCCCATGTCGCCCTCGACCTTGCGGCTCAGGCTTTCGCCCAGCTTCTCGATACGAGTGTCGATACCCGTCTCTATCCGGCCGACGCGGCCGTTCAGGTTCTCGGCGATGCGCAGGACCTCACGGCCCATGGCCTCGACGGCTCCGGCGGAGCGGGTCTCGGACGTCTTGAGCTGTTCGCCCAGCGCCAGCACAGCCCGCTCGATGCGGTCCATCCGGTTCTCGGACTCGGCCGTGTCGAGACGGCGCATCATCTCCAGGCGGTTGCCCTCGACCTGACGGCTCAGGGTCTCGGCCAGCTTCTCGAAGCGGGCGGCCTCGCGGGCGCCCTCGGGCTCGACCCGGCCCTCGGCGGCGCGCAGGCGCTCGTCCAGATGGGCGAAGGAGCGCTCAAGGCCGCGCAGGGCCTCGGTCGTGCGGGCCTGCGCCTGATCCAGACGGGCGCCGACCTGGGCCAGCAGATCCGAACCGGCGCCGGGACCGGCCAGTTTCTCGACCGTGTCCATGCGCTGGCGCAGTTCGTTGACGCCGGTGCGCTGACGCTCCTCAATGTCGTAGAGGCGGCTCGCGAGGGCGCCCAGGCCGGTCTCGACCTTGCCGAAGGTCTCGGCGGTCTTTGGGCCGGTCTCCTGCTCGAACTTGCGCAGGCGGCGGTGGCCCTCGCGCAGTTCCTCGGCCAGATCATCAATGCGGCGGCCGTACTGGCGGCCATCTTGATCCGCGGCCTCGAGGCGCCGGACCAGACCGGCGACGGCCTGATCCACGCCCTGGATGGCGACGGTCGAGCGGCGCTCGGCGGCTTCCAGACGGGCGGCGATGGCGTCGACCGAGGCGGCCAGACGCTGGGTGTTCTCGTCCATGCCATAGGCGTCATCCAGCCGACGGCTGCGGCCACGACGTTCGAAGATGTCGGCGGCATGGGGGCGGCGCGGCAGGGGCGTATAGCCCTCGTCCTCGTCGCCATCTTCCATGATCATCGAGTTCAGCCACTCACCGAGCGTCATGCCGGAGCGGCGCGCAAGGTCCTTGGCGATCTCGCGAGCCTTGGGGTCTATCCCCTTCACGCTCCACGGCGCGGCTGCGCTCACTGATTCGCCTCCCGACCTTTGACGTGGACGCTAGTGCGCCAGATCAAGGGTGTAAACGCACGGTTAACCCCAACATGTAGGGTCACCCACAGCTTCCTGTGGAAAGACCGAACAGCGGCCGTATGGATGCGCCCGACGTGGTTAACAGCCTGTGAAGATTAACTTCTCGGCAAGGACTCACGTCCTCTTGCGCGGAGGCCCTCGTCGGTCCACGTGGCCTTAATGGACATGCCCCAGACCTTGGCCCTGACCGCCGTCGCCCTGGCGATCACCGTCTTCGCGGGCTGGCGCGGCGCGCGTCCGTGGGACCCCAGCCGCAAGGTCCGGATGGCGCCGTGGCGCTTCATCATGGTGATCGGCGGGGCCGTGGTTATGATGCTGCTGATCCACGTCGGCGCCCTGCTGGGCGTGCCGCAGCGAACCTACTGAGACCGGGAACTCCGGCGCGAGCGGACGCTTTCCTGAATCCACAACGAGATCAGGAGAAACCGCCATGGGCGACAAACCCCTCACCGCCGCCGAAGCCGAAGAGCATTTCTGGGACAGCCTGAAGAAATCGAACACCGGCCTGCTGGGCCTGGACCAGCCCGGCTATCACGCCCAGCCGATGACCGCCTTCCGCGAGGAAGAGACTGGGACCATCTGGTTCTTCACCCGCGACGACACCGATCTGGCCAAGGACGCCGCCCTGCCCGGCGGGCAGAGCGCCATGTTCCACTACGGCTCGAAAGACCAGAACGTGTGGGCCTGCATCCATGGCGAGCTGTCCGTGCATGGGCAGGACCGCGAGATCATCGACCGCTACTGGAACCCCGTGCTGGCCGCTTGGTATCCGGAGGGCAAGGATGATCCGCGCCTGACCATCCTGCGCTTCGACGCCGACGACGGACGGGTCTGGGTCAACGAAGGCGGCTTCTTCAAATTCGCATATGAGGTGGCCAAGGCCAACATCACCAAGACCACCCCGGACGCGGGCGGCGTGGCGGACGTGAACCTGCAGTAGGGTTTCGTCAGGTTTCGACGGCGGAAGCGGTCGATGGGGCCCAATAGTCTGCCTTCAGCTCTGGAGGTTCCAATGAAGCCCGCCCTGCTGATCCCCGCCGTCGTCGCCGCCCTGCTCGCCGCCTCGCCCGCGCTGGCCTGCCGCATCCCGTCCGCCGCCGTCATGGCGGAGGCCGCCATGCCCAAGGTCGGGGTGATCGCCAGCGTCGAGGCGCCCGAAGAGACGCTCGGCGTCAACGGCGCCGGAACCGCGTCACTGACCCTGTCGGTATCGCGCGTACTGGATGGAGAGGCGCCGTCGCGGATCACCCTGTCCGCGCCGGTCACCGACATCATCGTCACCACCTGCGGCCCGCTGCGGCTCGAGGGCCGCGATCTGGCGGCCCTGCCGGTCGGCGCACAGGTGATCGCGACCGGCATTCAGCCGGCCGGATCCGCGCCCATCCGGCAGGTCGCCCTGCTGTACAGCGCGAAGGGCCGGTTGTTACTGGAGCGTCCGGAGCGGGACCGGGTCGAGCCCTAACCCGAGAAGCACCACGCCAGCACGGCCTTCTGGGCGTGGATGCGATTCTCAGCCTCATCCCAGACCAGCGACTTGGGCCCATCGATGACCGAATCCGTCACCTCTTCCCCACGGTGCGCCGGGAGGCAGTGCAGGAAGACAGCGTCCTCGTTCGCCAGCGACATCAGGGCGTCGTCGACGCCATAGCCGTCGAAGGCTTCCAGACGGGCCTCATAGTCCTGATCGCCCATGGACACCCAGGTGTCGGTGACCACGACGTCGGCGCCCGCCACCGCTTCGCGCGGGTCCGAGGTCAGCATGACGTGGTCGCCGCCACGGGCGAGGTCGTGCAGGTCGGGGTGATACTCCGCCGGGCAGGCGACCTGCAGGCGGAAGCCGAACTTCGGCGCCGCATGCATGAAGCTGTGGCAAACATTGTTGCCGTCACCGACCCAGGCGATGGTCTTGCCCGCCACCCGCCCGAGATGCTCCTCGATGGTCAGCAGGTCGGCCAGGATCTGGCAGGGGTGTGAGCGGTCGGTGAGGCCGTTGATCACCGGCACGGTCGCCACGCGGGCGAAACGCTCGACATCCTCATGGCTGTTGGCGCGGATCATGACCGCGTCGACCATGCGCGACAGCACCTTGGCGGTGTCCTCGACCGGCTCGCCACGGCCCAGTTGCATGTCGCCCGCGTTGGCGATGATGCCCGAACCGCCGAGCTGGCGGATGGCGGCGTCGAAGCTGAAGCGGGTGCGGGTCGAGTTCTTCTCGAACACCATGGCCAGCACGCGATCCTTGGCCGGAGCGTCGGCGTCCGCGCGGCCCTGCGGCCAGCCCTCGCGGGCCTGCTTTCGCGCATGGGCGTCGTCCAGAATGGCGCGCAGCTCTTCGGCTTCGAGCCGATAGATATCGAGGAAGTGACGGACCATGGGGACCTGAACGATCAGACGTTGTCGGTGAAACCGACGACGAGACCATCAACGAAGCCGTTGATCTCGTCGCCGACGAGGGCGCGCGTGGCGAAGACGGACAGGACGACGAGCAGGACCATCGCGATCCGGTTCGATTTCAGACGGGCCATCTTCACGCTCCCTCTTGGTTGAAGTCAGGCGGCGGCCAGTTTGGTCCGCGCGAACTCGCAGGTCTTCTCGAAGCGCTCGACGGCCTCGCGGGCCTCGTCCAGCGTCAGCACCAGCGGCGGCAGGATGCGCACGCAGTTGTCGCCGCCGCCGGCGACCAGCAGCTGCTGGTCATCACGCGCCCAGGCCATGAATTCGCGGTTGTTCGGGACCAGCTTCACGCCGATCAGCAGGCCCTTGCCGCGCACGTCGACGATGACGTCCGGAAAGCGCTGCTGCAGGCCGTGCAGTTGCTGTTTCAGATAGCCGGCGATCTCGTTGACGTGGGCCAGGGTTTCCGGGGCCGACAGTTCCGAGAAGGCGGCCTGACCAACCGCCATGGCCAGCGGGTTGCCGCCGAAGGTCGAGCCGTGGACGCCGACGGTCATGCCCTTGGCCGCGTTCGAGGTCGCCAGGCAGGCGCCGATGGGGAAGCCGCCGCCCAGCGCCTTGGCCACCGCCATGATGTCCGGGGTCATGCCCGCCCACTCGTGGGCCCACAGCTTGCCGGTCCGGCCCATGCCGCACTGGACTTCATCGAAGATGATCAGGACGCCGGTCTCGTCGGCCAGCTCGCGCATCCAGCGCAGATCCTCGTCCGGGGTGGCGCGGCAGCCGCCCTCGCCCTGCACGGGCTCGAGGATGATGGCGGCCGTGGTCGGGTTGCGGAAGGCGGCCTCGAGCGCGGCCTTGTCGCCCCACAGCAGCTGGTGGAAGCCCTCCATCTTCGGGCCGAAGCCTTCGGTGTAGGACGGGTTGGCGGCGGCGTTGATCGCGCCATAGGTCCGACCGTGGAACGAGCCGTCAAAGCCGTAGATATCGATGCGTTCCGGGTTTCCGTTGGCGACGTGGTGCTTGCGCGCCGTCTTCAGGGCGCACTCGACGGCTTCGGTGCCCGAGTTGGTGAAGAAGACGACGTCGGCGAACGACTTCTCGCACAGGGCGTCAGCGAGCGCTTCCTGCCCCGGAATGCGGAAGATGTTGGAGACGTGCCACAGCTTCTGGGCCTGCTCGGTCACGGCGGCGACCAGCTTGGGGTGGGCGTGGCCGAGGCCGTTGGTCGAGATGCCGGCGACGCAGTCGAGGTATTCCGTGCCGTCCGTCGCCCATAGACGCGCGCCCAGACCACGCTCCACCTCCAGCGGCGCGCGGTTGTAGACACCCATCAGATGCTCTTGGGACACGGGACTGAACCTCCAGAAGAGAGACGGCCCCGTCGCGGGTGCGACGGAGCCGATAAAAAGTGTCCGGTCTTGTCGGACGCGAACCGGGGTTAGTCAACACCGGGTCCGAGATGCCCGGAGGCCGTGACATTCTCGACCAACTGCCGGATTGCGGCCAACTGCGCCTCCGTGAGCAGACGTTTCGGCAGGACCGGATTGCTGGCCGGGCTGAGCAGGAAAAGAAACCGGTCGCGCTCCTCACGGACGGCCTTGATCCCGGCCCAGCTGACGCGAGCGGACGAGACGCCGGTACGGAACTCCACGCCCTGCTCATCGAGGACCCAATCGCTCAGCATTCCGCCGCCCGGCGCGGATCGCGCCGCCCGCACCGTCAGCCGCGCATGAAGCCAGCGCGTGACGATCCAGACGACTGACGTCAGGATGACGATGGCAGCCGCGATCGTGCCCAGCGCACTGGTCGCCCGAGGGTCAGCGACAGCAAAGAGTGCGAGGCTCCAGAGGCCAAGGAACGGCGCGAGGATCGGCAGGCAGGCCCACCAGTGGAGCCCGCCCCATCCCCGGGTCAGCGGGCGCATCTCGCGCACCGTCGGCTGAACGCCCTTGATCTCGATCATCGCTATTCGTCCCGCGCCAACCGCAGGGCCAGGTCGGCGACGAAGCCCGAGGTGCGCAGGATGTCGTCACCATCGACCCACTCCATCCGGTCATCGGCCGAGTGGATGCGCTGGAACACCGGCGGGACGAAGCCTTCGGCGAGGCCATTGGTCTCGCCACCGTTGAAGGCCAGCCACATCTGGTGGGCGCCGACGGCGTCCTGCGAGCCGATCGAGATCACCGGCAGGCCGGCGGCCGAGAAGACGCGGTCATCGCTGGGCGGATAGCTGGGGAAGGCCACGCAGTCGAAAGCCCGCTCGGCGCACTGGGTCCGCATGGCGGCCAGCACGAAGGCCGAGGCCTCGCCAACGTTCTCGCCGTACATCAGCGTCTCGCCATAGGCGTTCACGTCCATATTGATGACCGCGTGGATGCGGCTCTTGTCCTGCGACTCCAGCCATTTGCGGGCGCCGATCAGACCCAGCTCTTCCTGATCGGTGAAGACGAAGACGTAGCGATAGGCGCCCGGCGCCTGATCGACCTGCTCCTTGATGGCGACGGCGGCGTCTATCAGGGCGACGACCGAACCGGCGTTGTCGACCACGCCCTGCGACATCGATCCGTCACGCAGGGGCACGGCGTCGAAGTGGGCGGTCAGCACGATGTCCTTGGCGCCTTCTCCGACTGTGACGACCACGTTGGCGCCCGGACGCGGGCCAGTCCGCTCATTGCCGCCCTCGAAGGGTACGGTCCGCGGGGTGAAGCCCTGCTCACGAAGTTGGGCCACGACGACGTCGCGACGCTGGTCATTGGTCTTGGCGGCATAGGCCTGGATGGCCGTCTCGACGGCCTGCCCCTCGGTGGTCAGAGCCTCGTCCTGGACTGGCGCGGCCAGCAGCGAAAGCGCGAAAAGCGACTGGATCAGCATGGAAACCCTTCCCGTTGGTTCCCGTCCTGACTAACCGCCGGATCGCCCCGCCGCCAGTGCGACGGAAGGAACGTCAGGTTTGGAGCAGCCGCTTCAGGGCGGCGAGGTCCTGCGCCACATGGGCCGCATCGGCCTCGAACGCGGCGTCATCCTGGGCCGCCTGCCGGATGACGACGAAGCTGACCTCGGCGCCGTCATGGTTGGGCGTGACGCGCAGGGCGTTCTCCACCACCGTCCCGTCCGCCAGGGTGACCGTGTGGTCGATGACGCCGAACGGATTTTCGGGGGCGAAACGGACGCGGATCTCGCCGATGGGACCGCCGTCGCCGACCCAGTCCTCGCCGTCGCGCCTCAGGCCCGCGGCCAGACCGGAGGCCCAGTGCGGCATGTTCTCCGGCTTCGAGGCGAAGGCGTAGACCTCACGCCAGTCCCGGTCGACGCTGAGATGGACGACACGGGCGGCGTGGACGGACATGGGCTCAGCTCTTCAGGCGCCAGCCCGATTTGAAAACGGCCCAGCAGGCGTACGACAGGATCAGGGTCAGGAACGCGCTCATCGCGACGCCGATCCAGATGTTGCCTTCGGCATGGCCGATGAAGCCCGAGCGGAAGCCGTCGATCATGTAGAAGATCGGGTTCCAGTGGCTGATGGTGGCGAACGGCTCGGGCAGATTGTCGACCAGATAGAAGGCGCCGCTCAGGAAGGTCATCGGCAGGATGACGAAATTCTGCACGGCGGCCAGTTGGTCGAACTTCTCGGCCCACAGACCGGCGAAGACACCCAACATCCCCATCATCAGCGAGGCGGTCAGGCCGAACCACAGGATGGCGAAGATGTTGGCCACGCCCAGTTTGGCGAACGGCATCACGCAGATGGCGGTGACCAGACCCACGGCGATTCCGCGCGTCGCGGCGCCCAGCGAGAAGCCGATGGTCAGCTCCAGCGGGCTGAGCGGCGGGGTCAGGAAATCGGTCGCCGTGCCCATGATCTTGGCCTGGATCAGGCTGGACGAGGCATTGGCGAAGGCGTTGTTCAAAATGGCCATCATGATCAGGCCGGGCGCCACGAACTCGGGAAAGGCGGTGCCGTGCAGCGGCGGCCGCGAGCCCTTCAGGGCGACCACGAAGACCAGCATATAGAGCAGGGTCGTCACCACCGGCGCGGCCACGGTCTGGGCCCCAACCTTCCAGAAGCGCCGAACCTCCTTGAAATACAGAGTTTTAACCCCCTCCCAGTTGACGCCGCTATAGCGGCGCGGCTGCGGGAGCCCGGACGGGCGCGTGGAGGCGAGATCGGTCATGGGCGGGCAGATGCGCCTCGTCTGGCCGCTTCGCAAGGGGGCCTTCGCGGTCCCACCGACGGGACCATCTTAACCATACTAGATATGGTTCCTGTGGACGGACCAATTCCCACATATTGCGCGTTTTAAGAGGTGGTTTACGATTAGGAGTAGGTCGGCCCCACAGGAGGGACATCCCGACCCCATATGTTGAATCCCTGGAGGGCGACCATGACCGCAGGCTGGACCGAAGATCGCGTCGGCGCGCTGAAGAAGCTGTGGCTGGAAGGCCAGTCGGCGAGCCAGATCGCCAAGGCCTTGGGCGGCGGCGTGACCCGCAACGCCGTGATCGGCAAAGTGCACCGTCTGGGCCTGTCGGGCCGGGCCGCGCCGTCGCAACCGGCTCGCGCCACCTTCCGCCCGTCGCGTCCGCGCCCCGCCGCGCAACCGACCCAGGCGCCGTCGGCTCCGCGCCGCATCGAGGCCGCCCAGCCGCGCGTCGCCGCGCCAGTCGCCCCGACTCCGGCCCCGATCCCGGACCTGCCCGGCACCGCCACGGTCATGACCCTGGGCGCCCACATGTGCAAATGGCCGATCGGCGACCCGTCCTCGACCGAGTTCAGCTTCTGCGGCCGCCGCGCCTCGGAAGGCGTTTATTGCATGGAGCACGCCCGCGTCGCCTACCAGCCGCAGATCCGCAAGGGCGGCAAGGACGGCGCCTCGGAGCTGGCCCGCTCGCTCCGCCGCTACATCTAGGTCGTTCTGACCTGTCCAAGGCGGCTCGCTCCACCCGGCGGGCCGCCTTTCTTTTTATCCAGCCACACGGCTGTCACAGATGGCCCCTAGAGGGGCCGCCGTCCGCGTTGACGCCGCCCGCCGCGGCGATGACGCCGGGGGCGGGGGCTGCGGTTATCCGGGTTGACGCAGCCCCTGGCCTCCCGAGCCGCCCGCCGCCCGGCGGGCGTTTTCAATTCAGCACGCGTCTCTCGCCCGGGACATCGAGGCTGAAGGCCGGGATGGCCGCCTCGAACATGCGGCCCAGGTCATCGACCATCGAATAGCCGCCGACCATGGAGCCGGACGGCGTGCCCAGCGGACAGCCCGAAGCATAGGAATAGCTGTCGCCCGGCTGGATGGTCGGCTGCTCGCCGACCACCCCCGCGCCGCGCACCTCCTCGGTATGGCCCCTCGCGTCGGTGATCAGCCAGCGGCGCGCCACCAGCTGCACCGGCGACGGCGACAGGTTCACGATCTCGACCTGATAGGCCCAGACCCAGCGCCCGCCGTCCGGATCGGATTGGCCGGCCAGATAGCTGGGCCGGACGCGGACCACGATCCCGTCGGTTTCAGCTTCGTAGGCGCGTCCGTCATGCATGGGGGAATGGTCCCGGAACCCGGCCCCACGTCAAGCGGGGCCTTGCTCGCGCGGCGGAATGGCGCGAGAGAGACAGGCCGCGAATTCGTGTAAGCGATAGGCATGACCCTGAGCATCTCCCGTCCCGGCATTCTGCCGTCCCAGTCCATCGAGGTTCTGATCGCCGGCGGCGCGATCGCCTCCGACACCCCGTTCGACGTCGATCAGGTGCAGCCGGCCAGTCTGGACCTGCGCCTGTCCGAGGTCGCCTGGCGCGTCCGCGCCTCCTTCCTGCCCGGGAAGCGCAAGGTCGAGGACCGCATCGCCGACGTGGCCATGCACACCATCGACCTGTCCGCCGGCTATGTGCTGGAAAAGGGCTGCGTCTATATCGCCAAGCTGCAGGAGCGGCTGAGCCTGCCCAAGGGCCTGATCGCCCGCGCCAATCCCAAGAGCTCGACGGGCCGCGTGGACGTCTTCGTCCGTCTGCTGACGGATCGCGGCGGCAGCTTCGACGACGTGGACGAGGGCTATGAAGGCCCGCTTTATCTCGAGATCGCGCCCCAGACCTTCTCCATCCTGGTCCGCCCGGGCACCCGGCTGAACCAGCTGCGCCTGAAGGCGGGCGAGCCGCCCAAGCTGGAAACCCGCTCGGTCGGCGTCGACCTGCAGGCCAGCGAGATCGTCGGCTTCCGCGGTCGTCGCCATGCCGGCGTGGTCGATCTGGACAACATCGACGGCCACGACCCGCGCGACTTCTGGGAGCCGCTGACCCTGCGTCGCGGCGAACTGCTGCTGGATCCGGGCGAGTTCTACATCCTGGCCTCGTCGGACGACGTCGAGATCCCCGTCGATCAGGCCGCCGAGATGACCCCGATCGATCCGTCCGTCGGCGAGTTCCGGGTCCACTATGCGGGCTTCTTCGATCCGGGTTTCGGCACGGACGAGGCCCACGGCGCGGGCTCCAAGGGCGTGCTGGAGGTTCGCACCCACGACACCCCCTTCCTGCTGGAGCACGGCCAGATCGTCGCCCGGCTGGTCTATGAGCCGCTGACCGAACGCCCCAGCCGCCTCTACGGCGAGGGCGGCAGCCACTATCAGAAGCAGGGGCTGAAGCTGTCGAAGCACTTCAGGCCTTGGGGCTGAGAAGGGACTAGGGATTAGGGACTGGGGATTAGTGGGCGCGGAGCCCGCTTCATCGACCTAATCCCTAATCCCCGGCCCCTAATCCCTACGACAGCTTGTCCGCCTTCCTCAGCCCTGGGAACATCGCGGCCCATGCGCCCGTGGCCGCCAGCGCGCCCGCACCGCCGAAGCAGGCGGCTCCGACCGCGCCGAGCAGGCGGACCATCAGGCCGGAATAGGCCTCGCCCAGTTCGTTCGACGCGCCGATGAACAGCATGGACACCGAGCTGACCCGGCCGCGCATGTGATCGGGGGTGGCCAGCTGGATCAGGGTCTGGCGGATGTTGACGCTGATCATGTCCGCCCCGCCGCCGATGAACAGCGCCAGACCTGATAGCCACACGATCTTCGACAGGCCGAAGGTCAGGGTGCACAGGCCGAAGACAGCCACCGCCGCGAACATCCAGCGCCCGCCGTGCTGCACGATGGGGAAGCGGCTCAGATAGATGGCCACGGCCATGGCGCCAACGCCGAACGAGGCGCGCAGCAGGCCGAAACCCTCCGGCCCGACATGCAGGATGTCACGCGCGAAGATCGGGGTCAGCAGGGCCACCCCCGCCAGCAGCACGACCACAAGATCCAGCGAGATGGCCCCCAGAACGATCTTGGTCTTCCAGACATAGGCCAGACCTTCCTTGACCGACTCCAGGGGCGACAGCTTGTGCTCGACCGGGGCGGGCTTGCCGCTGGTCTTGATCAGGATGAAGGCGGCGACCGCCAGCAGGAACAGGCCCAGCGACACCGCATAGGCCAGCGGAACATTGATCCCGACAATCACCCCGCCCAACGCGGGACCGGCGATGGCCCCGGTCTGGAAGGCGATGGATTGGGCCGCGATGGCGGGCGGCAGGGCTTTGCGCCCGACCACCATGGGCAGGAAGGCCTGACTCGCGGGGGCGAGGAAGGCGCGGGCCGCGCCGAAGACGGCGGCGACCGCCAGCAGGCCCCACAAGGGCGGCGAGCCATGGATGGCCATGGCGAGAAAGGACCCGGCGCAGGCGGACTCCACCAGGATGGAGATCCACACCGTCTTCTTGCGATCACGCCGGTCGGCCATGGCCCCGGCGGGCAGGGTGAAGGCCAGCAGCGGCAGGAACTGACACAGGCCGACGAGGCCGAGGTACAGGCTGGCCTCGGCCACCGGGTGATCCCGGCGGGCGATCTCATAGACCTGCCACAGCAGGGCCGAGGACTGGATCTGGATGCCCAGCACGGCGACCACGCGGCCGAACCACAGCAGGCGGAAGTCGCGGATGCCCCACGGACTGGCGGGACCTTCGGGCGGAGCGGGGGGAACAGGGGGCGTCGGCGAGCCGGCGTCGAGGCTTTCAACAGTCACGTGCGTCGATCGTATTTCGGGTAGGGGGAGCCGTCCCGGTGGAAGTAGCGATCCGCCCCTTGGGGCAGGACCATGTCGATATCAGGGTAGTCGCAGGCGTCGGTCGTCTTGGAGCGTGTACCCACCTCCAGCAGAACGGCCTCGCTGTCTGAACGGTTCTCGATCTTGTGTCCGTCGGGGACCCCGGCCTTGAAACCCGCGCAGTCGCCCGCGCGCAACACCGTCTCGCCGTCGCTCTCGACCAGAACGACCTCGCCGGACAGGACCATGACGAACTCGTCCTCGGTCGCATGCCAGTGCCTCTGGCTGGACCAGGCGCCAGCGGGCAGACGCAGCATATTGACCCCGAACTGGCTGAGGCCGACCGCATCGCCCAGCTTCCAGCGACGGCGCGGCTTGCACGGACCGGCGTGTTCCTCCGGATAGGAGGTCCCGTGTCCGGTGGGCGCGGCGTCGATGTCGATCTTCGGCATGGCCGTGACCTTCTCCCGATCATCGGGACCACGTAAAGGAAGGAACCATGAGCGACGCATCAACTCCCGTTATCGATCCTGTCGAACTGACCCGCGACCTGATCCGGATTCCGTCCGTCACCCCCGCCGACGAAGGCGCGATGGATGTGCTGGAGCGGACCCTGACGGCGCTGGGCTTCACCTGCCGCCGACTGGCCTTCGGAGATCCGGACGGCGTGGGCGCGAACGCGCGGATCGAGAACCTCTACGCCCGGCGCGGGACGGCTTCGCCCAACCTCTGCTTCGCGGGCCACACCGATGTGGTGCCGACGGGCTCGACCGAGGCGTGGTCCTCCGCGCCGTTCGGAGCCGAGGTGAAGGACGGGGTGCTGTACGGACGCGGCGCGGTGGACATGAAGGGCGGGATCGCCGCCTGGGTCGCGGCGGTATCGAAGGTGCTGGCGAAAGGCGACGTCCCCGGCTCGCTCAGCTTCCTGATCACGGGCGACGAGGAAGGCCCGGCCCTGCACGGCACCAAGAAGGTGGTCGAGGCCCTGATGGCCGAGGGCGAGGTGATCGACGCCTGCGTGGTCGGCGAGCCGTCGTCGCAGCAGCGACTGGGCGACATGATCAAGATCGGTCGTCGCGGCTCGCTGAACACCTGGTTCACCGTACATGGCAAGCAGGGCCACGTCGCCTATCCCGACCGCGCGGCCAATCCGGTGCCGGTGCTGGCCAAGCTGGCGGCGACGCTGGCGGCGCATCGTCTGGACGAGGGCTATGAGGCCTTCCAGCCGTCGAACCTCGAACTGACCACGCTCGACGTCGGCAACACCGCGACCAATCTGATCCCCGCCGAAGCGCGCGGGCGGCTGAACATCCGCTTCAACCCCTCGCATACGGGCGAAAGCCTTATGGCCTGGCTGAACGCCGAGGCAGGCAAGGCGCAGGCCGAAAGCGGGCTGCGCGTCGAGGTCGAGCACATGCACTCGGGCGACGCCTTCCTGACCCAGGCGGGCGTGTTCGTTCAGGCGGTGCAGGACGCGGTGGAGACCGAGTTGGGCGTCCGCCCGGAGGCCTCGACCACCGGCGGCACCTCGGACGCCCGCTTCATCCGCGCCATGTGCCCGGTGCTGGAGCTGGGCCTGGTCGGCCAGACCATGCACCAGATCGATGAGCGGGTGCCCACCGCCGAGCTGGAGGCGCTGGCCGGGACCTATGAGCGGGTGATCCGGACCTATTTCGAACGGATCTGACCGCCCGGCTCAGCGGGCCGCGACGACGATGATCTCGACCCGATACTCCGGCGCCGCCAGCCGGGACTCGCCCGTGGCGCGGGCGGGCGGGTTTTCCTTGTCGACCCAGGCGTCCCAGACGCCGTTCATCGCCTCGAAGTCACCGATGTCGGCCAGCCAGATGGTGGCCGACAGGATCTTCGACTTGCTGCTGCCGGCCTCGGCCAGCAGGCTCTCGATCTCGGCCAGGGCGGTGCGGGTCTGGGCGACCACGTCCTCGCCGGGCTCGCCGACCTGCCCGGCCAGCCATATGGTGTCGCCGTGGATGACCGCCTGGCTCATGCGGTCGTCGGGATGCAGTCGGGTGATCATGGCCTCACTCGCGTTCCAGGAATCTCAGCGCGCTCAGTACATGGGTTTTGACGCCCAGCGGCAGCACCTTCTCGTTGACGTCGAAGCCCGGCGAATGGTTCGGGGCAGAAGTCGCGGGATCGACGCCGTCGGGCGTGGCGCCGAGGTGGTAGAAGACGCCCGGGACTTCCTGCGAGAGATAGGAGAAGTCCTCGGCCACCGTCGTAGGCGGGGTGGCCGGATTGACGTTGCCCTCGCCCGCCGCTTCGGTCAGGACAGGGGCCAGCCAGGCGGAAAGTTCCTCATTGTTGAACACCAATGCCGCGTTCTGCCGGACCGAGAATTCGGCGTTCGCGCCGAAGTTTTCGGCGACATTGCTGATGGCGCGCTCGGCCCGGCGGACGAGGTCGTCGCGCTGGGCAATGTCGAAGGTGCGCAATGTGCCCGACAGCGTCGCCGTGTCCGGGATGATGTTGTAGCGCACGCCCGCGTCCAGGGTGGCGATGGTGAAGACCGTTGGCGTGGTCGTCGGGTCGATGGTCCGGGCGGTCAGGCTGTTGATCGTCTGGATCACGTCGGCAGAGGCGGCGATGACGTCCACGCCCTTCCACGGCCAGGCGCCGTGGGTCTGACGCCCATGCAGGACGATATCGATCCGGTCTGATGCGGCCATGAAACCGCGCGGGCGATAGAAGACGGTCCCCGCCCGACCCGGCACCACATGCAGGCCGAAGATGGCGTCGGGGCGCGGGTCACGCAGCGCGCCTTCCTCGATCATCAGGGCCGCCCCGCCCTTGGGCTCGCCCGGAGGCGCGCCCTCCTCGGCGGGCTGGAAGATGAAGACGATGGTCCCGGCGATGTCGTCCTTCATACCCGCCAGCACTTCGGCGGCGCCCATCAACATGGCGATGTGGGCGTCGTGGCCGCAGGCGTGGGCCACCGGCACGGTTTGGCCCATGTAGGTCCCGGTCGCGGTCGAGGCGAAGGGAAGTCCCGTGGCTTCCAGCACCGGCAGGGCGTCCATGTCGGCGCGCAGGGCGACCGTGCGTCCCGGCTTGCCGCCGCGCAGGATGCCGACCACGCCGGTGCGCCCGACGCCGGTGCGGACCTCCAGCCCCAGCGCGCGCAGATGGTCGGCGATCACGCCGGCGGTGCGGGTCTCGGCGAAACCCAGTTCGGGATTGGCGTGCAGGTCGCGCCGCCAGTCGATGACACGCGGGCGGACCTGCTCCACCGCCGCCTCGACCCGCGCCAGCGGGACCTGCGCGGCGGCGTTTCCGGCGATGACCAGCCCGAGGGCGAGCGACGAAAGGGCGATCAGGCGGCGGACGATCATGGCGCTCCCCGGACGACGACCCTTGCAGAAGACCACCGGTCTCTCGATTTGTCAGCCATGACCCTGAAGCGCGCGAAGACCCAATGGCAGGACGTGGTGCTGGTCTGCCGCAAATGTCAGCGCAAGCTGGACGGCGAGGGCTTCGGCCCCGATGGCGAACGCTCGCTGAAGAAGGCCCTGCGCAAGACGCTGAAGGCGGGCAAGAGCCGCAAGGCCGGGGTGGCGGTGTTGGAGACCGACTGCTTCGACGTCTGTCCGAAGAACGCCGTGGTCGCGGTGCGGGCGGGGCGGCGGGACGCGCCCCTGCTGATCGTGCCCCGGGGCGCCCCGATGGACGAGGTCCGGACCGCCCTTGATCTGGATATCGACCGACCGGCCCGCCGCTGAGGGTCGTCAGTGGGGGGGTGACCCCGCCCCGGCGAACGCCTAGGCTTGCGTTCGTGAACCTGCGCTCTCCCGCCTTCGTCATGCTGTTCGCCGTCAGCCTGATCGCGGCGGCGGGGAACATGGCCCTGCAATCGGTGCTGCCGAACATCGGCCGGGCCTTCGGGCTGCGCGACACCCTGGTCTCGGCGGCGTTCGCCATCTCGGCCCTGATGTGGACCCTCGCCTCGCCCTTCTGGGCGCGCCTCTCCGACCGGATGGGACGCAAGAAGGTGATGATGATCGGCCTGACCGGCTTCATCCTGTCGATGACCGGCTTCGGACTGGCCACGACCTCAGGCCTGCAGGGCTGGCTGGGTTTCGCGGTCGCCTTCGCTCTGATGGCCACGGCGCGGACCATCTATGGCGTGTTCGGCTCGGCCGCCCCCATCGCCTCGCAAGCCTATGTCGCCGACCGCACCACCGCCGGGCAACGGACGCAGGCCATGTCCATGCTGGCCTCGGCGCAGGGGCTGGGCACCGTGGTCGGCCCGACGCTGGCCCCGCTGTTCGTCCTGCCCATCGTCGGACTGGCCGGCCCGATGTACGCCTTCGCCGCCATGGGCGCGATCGCCCTGTTCGTCGTCTGGCGCGGACTGCCCAGCGGCGACGTGGTCCGCATCCCCTCCCCCAGCGGCCGTCGCGACGACATGGGCAAGGGCCTGTGGAAGGACCCGCGCGTGCGGGACTATCTGCTGTACGGCCTGCTGGTGACCGGCGCCCAGGCGGTGAACATCTCCGTGCTCGGCTTCCACATCATCGATGAACTGGCTGCGACGGGGACGCCGCAGGAAGGCAGCCATCCCTTCATCGCCCTGGCCATGTTCGCGGGCGCGGCGGCGACCCTGCTGGCCCAGTGGGGCCTGATCCCGCTGCTGAAGCTGGAATCGCGCGACCTGATGCGCTGGGGCGCGGCCCTGGCGCTGGCCGGCAATGTGCTGAGCATCGCCTCGCCCGGCTATTACGGCGTGGTTATGGGCTATGCCGTGGTCTCCATGGGGGTCGGCTTCGCCCGACCGGGCTTCACCGCCGGGTCGTCTCTGTCGGTCGGGCCGTCCGAGCAGGGCGCGGTGGCGGGCCTGATGATGTCGCTGGCCGGGCTCAGCTTCCTGGCCCCGCCGGTGATCGGTGTGGCCCTGTACGAGTTCGCCGAACCGGCGCCCTTCGTCGCCAACGCCCTGCTGCTGGCCGCCGCCACGGCCCTGTGTTTCCTCAGCCCCCGCCTGCGTGCCGGGCCGCCGGATCTGCCTGACCGGGAGGAGACGCCCTCGCCCGAAACCCCGCCCGCCTCCCAGCCCGGGCCGGAAGGTAACCGTTGAGGCGACGCGCGCCCTTTTCTGGCCTCGCAAGCCGTGCCAGATCAGCGCCATGGATATCGCCAAGATCGAAAAGCGCATCGGCATTCGGGCCTCCACCGATGCGGTCTGGGAGGTTCTGTCGAACCTGCCGGACTGGGACCGCTGGAACCCCATCGAGACCGGGGTCGCCGGGACCATCGCCTTCGGCGCCGAGATCAGCCTGACGGAGGCCATCGAAGGCCTACCGGAACGTAAGGCGGTCACCCGCGTCGGCGAATGGCAGCCCTACGCCCAGCTGGTCTGGGCCGAGAACCGCGGCCTATGGTTCCGCTCGCTGCGCTATTTCGAGATCGAGGAGTTGGACACCGGCGGCTGCATCGCGGCCAACGGCTTCCTGTTCAGCGGCCTGCGCGGCGAGATGTTCTTCGACAAGAACCGCAAGGCCCTGCGGCACGCGGTCAACGCCGTGGCCGACGCCTGGAAGGCCGCGGCGGAAGCCTGATCGACCCCTCGCCTACTGCGCCATCGTGTCCTGGATGCTGATCAGCGCCGGGGTCAGGATGACGATGAACAGCACCGGCAGGAAGAACAGGATCATCGGCACGGTCAGCTTGGCCGGAAGGGCCGCGGCCTTCTTTTCGGCGGCGGACAGGCGCAGCTCGCGGTTTTCCTTGGCCATGGTGCGCAGGGCCGTGCCCAGCGGGGTGCCGTAGGTCTCGGCCTGGGTCATTGCGGTGGCGACCGACTTCACGCCCGGATGGTTGGTCCGCTTGGCCAGGCCGTCATAGGCCAAGCGACGGTCGGGCAGATAGCTCAGCTCTGCCGACAGCAGGGTCAGCTCCTCGGCCAGATCGATGGACTGGCCGCCGATCTCCTGACTCACCTTCTGGATCGCGGCCTCGATGGACATGCCCGCCTCGACGCAGATCAGCAGCAGGTCCAGCGCATCAGGGAAGGCCTGCATGATCGAGGCCCGGCGCTTGGAGATGCGGTTGGCCAGGAAGATGTTGGGGCCATAGAAGCCGACCACCGCCGAGATCATGCAGATGGTCACCCGCGTCATCACCGGCAGGCCGAAATCATTGAAGATGAAGAGGTAGAAGACCGCGATCGCCAGGAAGATGAACGGCATCGAGAAGCGGAAGAAGTAGAATGTCGTCAGCGGCTTGGGCCCGCGATAGCCGGCCTGGGCCATCTTCTCGGCCACCTTGGGGTCCTCCAGCAGCTGGGTCAGGTTCAGGCGCTCGACGACCCGCTTCTTGAAGCCTTCATCGGTGTGACGCAGCCCGCCGGGGCCAGCGGCGATGGCCTGACGCGAGCGACGTTTCAGCTCCTCGCGACGCACCGCTACCGCCTTCATCCGGCTGTCCAGCTTGGCCCCGCCGGTGAACGAACCCAGCAGGGTCACGATGGTGGCGAAGACCAGCACCCCCACGACGATGCTGAGGATGTTGGCGGGATCGGTGAAGAAGGGAATGAGGCCCGGCATGTATGGTCCTCAGAACTTGAAGGAGATCATCTTCTTCATCACGAAGACGCCGAAGCTCATCATGATGACGGCGACCACGAGCATGAATTGGCCGCGCGGATCGGTGAACAGCTTGGCCATGTAGGCCGGGGTCGTGATGCTGACGAGGATCATCACCGCCGGGGGCAGCGAGCCGATGATGCCCGCCGAGGCGGTGGCTTCAGACGACAGCGCTTTGATCTTCTCGCCCATCATCTTCCGCGCGCGCAGGACGGTGGTCAGGTTGGACAGGGCCTCGGCCAGGTTGCCGCCCGTCTTCTGCTGGATGGAGATGACGATGGCGAAGAATTTCAGCTCCGGCGTCGGCATGCGCTCGTACATCTTGTCCAGCGCCTGCGGCAGCGTCAGGCCCACGCCCATGCCCTCGACCAGCTTCTGGAACTCCGGCCCGAGCGGCGCGGGACTCTCGCGGGCGATGATCTTGAAGCAGTCGTGGACCGGCAGGCCCGACTTGATACCGCGCACGATGACGTCGACGGCGTCGGCGAAATGGCTGGAGAACTTCTTCATCCGGCGCTTGCCGAGGAAGCCCACGACCCAGCGCGGCAGGCCGAGGCCGAAGACCACGGCGGCGCCGAGGCAGAGTAGGATGTTCAGGCCGAACAGCAGCGGCAGCAGGAAGGCCGCGACGCCCAGCACGGCGCTGGTGATCCAGAAGGCCCGCACTGTGGTGGAGAGGCCCGCCTGCTTGAGCTTGGCGGCCAGGCTGACCCGCGCCTTGCGCTCGGCCCGCTCGGACTCCTGAAGCTGCGTGAGGATCTGCTTGCGGCGCGCCTCGGGCGTGTTGGCGGCGGCCTTCTTGGCGGCGGTGGCGGTCTGTTTCGGCGTCCCGAAGGACTGGGCGCGCTTCACCGCGGCGTCGCTGGAATCCCCGCCGCCGACGAAGGCCCAGCCGATGCCCCCGATGGTGATGAACGCCAGCACGGCGGCGAGAATGGGAAGCATCGCCGTTACTCCGCCGCGTCCAGCGCTTCAGCCAGTTCGCGTTCCAGTCCGTAGTAGCGGGCGCGGTCCCAGAAACGCGGGCGGGCGATGCCGGTCGAGCGGTGACGGCCGACGATCTTGCCGTTCTCGTCCTCGCCGGTGATCTCGTAGACGAACAGGTCCTGGGTGACGATCACATCGCCTTCCAGACCAACCACCTCGGTGATGTGGGTGATGCGACGCGAACCGTCACGCAGGCGGGCGGCCTGAACGATGACGTCCACCGAGCCGACGATCATCTCGCGGATCGTCTTGGACGGCAGGCCATAGCCGCCCATGGTGATCATCGATTCCATACGGCTGATGGCTTCGCGCGGGCTGTTGGCGTGCAGCGTGCCCATGGAGCCGTCGTGGCCGGTGTTCATCGCCTGCAGCAGGTCGAAGGCTTCCGGGCCGCGGACTTCGCCGACGATGATCCGCTCGGGACGCATCCGCAGACAGTTCTTCACCAGATCGCGCATGGTGATCTGGCCCTGCCCCTCGAGGTTCGGCGGACGGGTTTCCAGACGGACCACGTGCGGCTGTTGCAGCTGCAGTTCGGCCGCGTCCTCGCAAGTGATGACGCGCTCGGTCGGGTCGATGAAGGCCGTCAGCGTGTTCAGCAGGGTCGTCTTGCCCGAACCCGTACCGCCCGAGATGACCAGATTGCATCGCGAGGCGCCGATGACGCCGAGAACGCGCGCGCCCTCGGGACTGATGGAGGCGTACTCCACCAGGTTCTTCATCGTCAGCTTGTCTTTCTTGAACTTCCGGATCGTCAGCGTCGGACCGTCGATGGCCAGCGGCGGGGCGATGACGTTGACACGCGAGCCATCGGGTAGACGGGCGTCGCAGATCGGGGAGCTTTCGTCCACGCGGCGGCCGACCTGCGACACGATCCGCTGACAGATGTTCATCAGCTGGGCGTTGTCGCGGAAGCGGACGTTGGTCAGTTGGACCTTGCCGCCGACTTCGATGAACACACGGCCAGCGCCATTCACCATAATGTCGGCGATGTCGTCGCGGGCCAGTAGCGGCTCGAGCGGACCGTAGCCGAGGACGTCGTTGACGATGTCCTGGACCAGATGCTCCTGCTCGGCGACCGACATGGAGACGTTCTTGATCGCCACCAGTTCGGCGACGATGTCGCGGATTTCCTCGGCGGCGGCCTTGGGATCGAGCTGGGCCAGCTGTGCCAGGTCGATGGTGTTCATCAGCGCGTTGAAGATCGTCGTCTTCGTGGCGTGATAATAGTCCGACTGCTCGCGGACGATCTCGGCGACCTGCTGGGCCTTCTTCAGCTGTTCGAAGCCGGGCGTGGCCTTGGGGCCCGGTCCGGCGGCCTTGGCCGGCGCGGGGGGCGGAGGCTTGGGCCGGGAAGCCAGGGCGTCGAGACGGTCAACGCCACCCGTCGGCTGAAGGGCTTGCTGGGGGGCCGTGCGGGGCGCATCCAGCACATCGGCTTCAGGGCCGCCGAAGGCGAAGGCCTGGGTCTGGACGCCCTGTTGGGGCTGAAACAGGGGCTCGGAGCCGCCCGGCGCGGGCGCGGGCTGCGGCGCGGCGGGAGCCGGGCGCGGCGCCGCCGGCGCTAGGGCTCCGGGCTGACCTGTGCGCTTGCCGAACACGTCCTAGGACTTCTTCTTGAACAGGCCGGAGAACATCGACTTGCCGCCCGCCGCCTTGCTCGCCTTGGGACCGGCCAGCAGGGGGATTTCACGGCGCGAGACGATCTGGGCCAGGGTCTGGAAGGCCTCGGCCGCTTTGGACTTGCCGCCCGCATCGAGGATCATCTGACCGTTGTTGGCCGCCGCGCCGAAGGTCTTGGCGTCGAACGGGATGATCAGGCTGGGATGGACGCCCAGCGCATTGCCGAACTCCTTGGCCGGGATTTCCGGACGACCGGGCACACCGACCTGATTGAGGACCAGGCGCGGCGGGGCGTCGTTGGGACGGCCCTGCTTGATCAGGTCGATCATGTTCTTGGCGTTGCGCAGCGAGGCCAGGTCGGGCGTGGCCACGACCACCACCTCGTCGGCGCTGATCAGGGTCCGACGCATCCACGACGACCAGACGTGCGGCAGGTCCAGCACCACGAAGGGCGCGGTGGCGCGGATCTGGGTCGTCACCTCCTCGAAGGCGTCCGGGCTGATTTCCCAGTCGGCATCGAGCGTGGCGGGGGCGGCGAACAGGCTCAGCTTGTCGGTGCAGCGGACCATCATCCGGTCCAGCAGGACCGGGTCCAGGCGATCCGGCTGCGACAGGGCGTCGGCGACGCCGTTCAGCGGATCCTGGTTGAAGTCCAGACCGGCGGTGCCGAATGGCAGGTCGTAGTCGACGATGACCGTATTGGCGCCGATCCGCTCGGACATCGCATAGGCGGTGTTGTGGGCGACCGAACTGGAGCCGGAGCCGCCGCGCGCGCCGACGAAGGCGATAGAGCGACCGACGAAGGGCTGGGCCGGGTCGGCGAACAGGCCGCCGATGGCGGCGATCAGCTGCAGCGGCTGGAGCGGGGCGACGAGATATTCGCTGACCCCCCGACGCATCAGTTCGCGGAACAGCAAGATGTCGTTGGTGGCGCCGATGACGACCACCTTGGTGCCGGCGTCACAGACCTCGGCCAGTTGATCGACTTCCCACAGCAGGGTCTGCGGGTCCTTCAGGCATTCGACGATGATCAGCGGCGGCGTCGGCTCGTGCTGATAGGCCTCGACCGCGGCGGCCACGCCCCCGACCCGGATCTGGGTCGTGGCGCGCGACAGGCGGCGATCCTGCCCCGCGCGCTCGGCGGCGGCCAGGGTGTCCTGCCGCTCGGCGAAGACGTGGATGGCGATGCGCGGCACCGAAACCTCGGCCGCGTGCCCGGCGGCCATCGGCGGCGAGAAGGCGGCGTGGGCGCCGGCGACCAGTTCCCCGACCGGATTGAAGTCGCCGCCCGTCTGGGTCGGCTCCGGCAGGGCCTGGCGTTGCGGCTGGGGCGCCGGGGCCTGAACGGCCGGGGCGGTGAACTGAAGCGGCGGACGACGCGCGCCCTCATCGCCCATCATCGGCTCGCCGGGGAAGGCGTCCAGGGCAGGTTCGGCGGTCGGCGCGGCGGGAGCCCCCTGGGCGACATAGCCCATGTCGAGGTCGAACTCGTCGTCCTCGAAGTCATCGAAAGCGCGGGGGGCGAAGGCGTTGCTCATGGGCTTAGTCCACGGCCTGGGAGATCGCGCCCTGAACCAGGGTCTCCTGCGGCGCCGAGGACAGCTCTCCCTTGCGGTAGTGGTCAAACACGATGGCGGCGCGGCCCGGATCGGCGGCCGTCATGGCGCGGGCGCCGACGATGTCGCGCGGATCGGCGATCTGGGCGGCCATGTTGGCGTTGATGGCGCAACCGAGACCCAGCGACGACTGGTTCGAGAAGCGGCCGCCCATGTTACGGGGCTCGGTCCCGCAGTTCGGGATCACCGCGCGCACGGTCTCGAACCCCGCCAGCACCGGAGCGCGGGGGTTCGGCGCGTCATAGGCGAGGACCTCGATATTGCCGGCCGGAACGCCGGCGGACTCAAGTGCGGCGCGAACCGCCCAGGTCTGGCGCGAGGCCGAGGGATCTTCGCCCGACGGTCCCTGGACCTGGATCCTTCCCACGCCGGAGGCGGCGTAGCGACCGGCGAGGTCGTTCAGGGCCGAAATCTGGTTGGAAGACAGGCCGTCGTCGTGCACCGCCAGGGCGATGCGATCCAAGCCGGGCTCGACCCGCAGGGAGTAGCGCGACAGCGGGGTCAGCGGCGCGGTGTCGGCGCCGCCGGTCGAGGCGCAACCCGCCAGCAGGGCGGCGGCGGACAGGGAGAGGAGCAGGGAACGCATCACAGGGGCCCTCATTCGATCACATAGCCCACCGGACCGGACCAGCCGGTTCCGGCGACCGCCGTCCCGGCGCGCGGGGCGTTGTGCTGGTCCAACTGGCCGAACAGCAGGGTCTGGGCGTCGTTGGCGATCTGCAGGCCGTCGGCGGGAGTCTGCATGGTCCCGGCGCCGGTCGGCGAGACCACATAGGCCTCGACGATGATGACCAGCTCGGTCTCGCCGGAGATGTAGTCGCGCGAGCGGAACAGGGCGCCCAGCACCGGCAGGTCGCCCAGCGCGGGCAGGGAGTCGATGTTCTGGCGGGTGTCCTCGCGCAGCAGGCCCGCGATCATCAGCGAACCACCCGACGGCAGCTCGACCGTATTGGAGGCCCGGCGGACGTTCAGGCCGGGGATGACCAGCGACCGGTCAGCGCCGCCGCCCAGGGTGAAGGCGCCCACCTGGGTCAGCTCCGACACCTCGGTCGACAGCTGCAGCGAGATGCGGCCCGGCGACAGCACGATCGGCCGCACGGCCAGACGCACGCCATAGGGTTTGAACTCGACCGTCACCTTGGTCGAGTTGTCCGAGGTCTCCTGCCCCACTGGGACCGGGAATTCGCCGCCCGCCAGGAACTCGGCGGCCTCGCCATTGGCGGTGGTGATGTTGGGCTCGGCCAGGATGCGGACCAGGCCGGCGCGCTCGAAGGCGCGCAGGGCGGCAGAGGTGGTCGAACCGTCGCCGGCGCTGTCGTTATAGCGGATGATGCCGCCGCCCAGTTGGTTGCCATTGACGGCGAAGGTCGCACCCTGGGTCAGGGACAGCCCGTTGCCGACGCTGGCCAGAACCGCCGTGGCGTCAAAGCCCAGCTGTTTGATGGCGGTGCGCTGCACCTCGACGATGCGGGCCCGGACCATGACCTGATCAGACCCGGCGATGGTCATCATATTGATGACCTTCTCGGGCGAGGAGACGAAGGCGCGTGCGACCTGGCTGGCGCGATCCGCCTCGCCGGGGCTGAAGACCGTGCCGGTCAGGATGATGCTGTCGTTGACCGCCTCGGCGTGAACGTTGGCGTTGGGCATGACCCGGTTCAGCGTGTCCTGCAGGGCCGAGACCCCGGCGTCGACGCGGACGCGCAGCGACAGGATGGTGCGACCGGCGCCGTCCAGCACGACCGCGTCGGTCTCACCCGGCTGCAGACCGATGATGGTGATCCGGCGCGGCGAGTGCAGCATGGCCTCGGCGACGGTTGGATTGGGCACGATCACGTCGCGGGCGTCGGCGGGCAAGTCAACCGCCATGGACGAACCGCGCGGCAGGCTGATCAGTTGCGACTGCGCGCCCATGGAGACTGCGGCGCGGCTCTGGGCCCAGGCCGTCGGGGTCGGGCTGGTGGCGACGACGGTCAGACCCGCTAGGGCGATGGCGACAAGACGCTTCATTGGACCACCACCACTTCCGGCGCGCCGCCGCGATAGATCCGCACCGCGCCGCTCTGGCGCACTTCCGGACGCGCCGTGCGGCCCGAGGGACCGCCAGTGTCGGCGTAGGAGCGCAGGATCAGGCTCAGTTCCCCCTCGGACTTGGCGAGAGCCAAGGCCTCGGCGTCACGCGGACCGACCTCGAGGGTCGCGGTGGCGCCGATCACGGCCTGTTCGTCATCCCCGGCGCGGGTCGACTGGTCGATAGCCAAGACCTTGATGTTCTGCATCACGGTGGCCGACGTGAACTTGGAACGGTCGCCTTCGGAGGCGCCCATGTTCGACAGATTGGTTTCCCGCGTCAGGACCACGTCCACGCGGTCGCCCGGGAGGATGAAGCCGCCCGCCGCGGTCTCGACCGTCACGCGGATGGCCATGGCACGCATGCCCGGTTCCAGATAGGCGGCCATGTAGCCGCTGTCTCCGGCGCGCACGATCTTGCGCATGACGATGGGTTCACCCGCCAGAATGGGTTCGCGAACGACAGAGCCGACATAGTCGGCCTTGGCCCCGCCGGTGGCGATATCGGTGGCGGCGCGGGTCACCGAGGCGACGGCGCCGGCGGGCTTGTCGTCCGCGGCGGGTTGGGCCGGAGCGGCGGCCGCCGAGGGGATCGGCACCGAGCCGTCGGTAATGAAGACCGGATTGACCTCGTCGACCGGCCAGTCCTTCCACTCCATGTCGCCCTCGGTGAGACGCTGGCCGGGCTGGAGATCCTTGGCGGCGACCAGAACCTTGGCCATCGGGCGGCTTTCGACGGGCGCGGCGGCGGCCACGGTCGCAGGCTGGCCCGAGGGCGACCCCATGGCGCGAACCACCAGCGCCAGGCCAATGGCGGCCACCGCGGCGATGCAGATCACGATGATACGGGCAGGCTTCATCGACGGTCTCCGGCGGGCCTTCCCGGACGCGTGAATCGGTCCTTCGGCCCCCTACCGTTAACGAACATGCCGGGCGCGGGTTAACGCGGGCCTAAGTCCCGCAGTGTCGTGTTATCCGGCGATAAAGGCGGCCATCAGCGGCGACGACGGCCAGGCCAGCAGGGCGCCCGCGCAGATGGCCACGCCATAGGGAATGGCGCCGCGAGGCTCCATCAGTTGCACCACCCAACCGGGCGCGCCCAGCAGATAGGGGCGCGAATGGAAACGGGCGAACAGCAGGAACAGGCAGAACAGGCCGCCCACAAGCGCGGTCCAGAGCACGAACATGCCCGAGCCCTGCACACCGAGCCAGAGGCAGGACGCGGCCATCACCTTGGCGTCACCGCCGCCGATCCAGTTCAGCGCGAACATCCCCGCCCCGACGAACAGGGCCACGACGGACACGCCGACGCTGATCGCGACCGTCTCCAGCGGCAGGCCCACGGCGATCGCCGCGATGGGAAAAGTGACGACCAGGGCGAGCGAGACCCAGTTCGGAATCTTCATCGTCGTGAGGTCTTTCAGACCCGCGATGATCAGCAAGGCGGGCATCACCGCCAGCAAGCTCAGATAAAGGGTGTCCATAGGTTATGGTTTCGCACAGACGCGGTTAAGACCCGGTTTCCTTGGGCAAAGAAAAGGGCCGGGGCGTTTCCACCCCGACCCTTCGCCGGTTTCAAGAGGTTCCGCGGGGGTGTTAGACGCCCGGGGTGCCGCCCATGCCGGTCACGACTTCGTTGAACTTGGTCTTGATCGTCGAACCGAGCGCGGTGACGGCCGAGATGATCACGACGGCGATCAGGGCGGCGATCAGGCCGTACTCGATGGCGGTGGCGCCCGACTCGTCGGACATGAATTTCGAAACGAACTTGGTCATCTTGTTTCCCTTCCAGCTTGGGTGGACTGCGAGGCATTGGGGAAGCCGGTGACCCGTCTCACCCCCCGAACATGCGCAGCCTGCGCCGAGGGGGTTAAATCGAGACGTACGAATGTGTTTACTGCAACGTTTACTGTTAAGCTGAAACAACCAATTCCGGCCAAGCAAAAGGGCCGGAGCGTTTCCGCCCCGGCCCTTAGCCGGTTTCAAGAGGTTCCGAGGGGTCTTAGACGCCCGGGGTGCCGCCCATGCCGGTCACGACGGCATTGAACTTGGTCTTGATGGTCGAACCGAGCGCGGTCACGGCCGAGATGATCACGACGGCGATCAGAGCGGCGATCAGGCCGTACTCGATGGCGGTGGCGCCCGACTCGTCGGACATGAACTTCGAAACAAACTTGGTCATGGACTTTGATCCTTATGGATGAGGTGTAGCGAGCTAACTGACGAGGGGGGAGCCGGCAGCCCGCTTGACCCCCAAAACGCAGGATGGTTATCGCCCATATCGGTTAAAGCCCGGTCTTCGGTCTTGGTTACTGCGAGATTTACTCTAAGAATCTGCGGCAACGCTGGGTTTTGCCCATCTGGAGAGGCCTCCCGGGAGAGCCCAAACGGCCATTTCAGAATTTCTTGAGGATTGCGGACGCAGTGTCCGGCTCACGCTCACGCGCGCGCCCGTTTATTGAGAAGACGTCGCCATGATCCATCAGATCCGCCTTGCCGCCGCTGTCGCCGCCGCCGCCGTTCTGGCCGCGCCGGCGATTGTCGCCGCCCAGTCCGCCAGCATGAACGTCGACATCGATCAGGCCCGGCGCGTCCAGCTGCGTGGCGCGGCAGCCTCGGTCATCGTTGGCAATCCGCAGATCGCGGACGTCACCGTGGTTGACGCCAATACGCTCTACATCACCGGCAAGGGCTACGGCGTGACGGAAGTGGTCGCCGTGGACCCGATCGGCCGCACCGTCTTCCAGAGCCAGGTCGTCGTCACCGCCGGCGACGGCGGCGGACGGGTCCGCGTCTGGCGCGGCGCCGCCGCCACTGAAATGGCCTGCGCCAGCTCCTGCTCGCCCTCGGTGCGCGGGACGACCGGCGGCGCCACCGAAACGCCGTAAGACCCGGTGGGGGGCGGGACCTGTTCTGAAACGAAGCCGATGCGTCCGTCGCGGCGCAGCCTGCGGCGCGCCCGGGAGGGATCGGTGGCGGTCGAGTTCGCCATGGTCGCCCTGCCCTTCTGCCTGATGATCTTCGCCATCCTCGAGCTGGCGCTGGTGTTCGTCACCGACTCCGTTCTGGAGAACGCCACCATCGAGCAGGGCCGTCTGGTCCGCACCGGACAGGCCGAGGCCTCCGGCATGACCGCCGAGCAGTTCAAGAACGGCGTCTGCGCCCGCATGAGCGTCTTCGCGGTCGACTGCGCCAACCGGCTGACGGTAGACGTCCGGATCATTCCGCAGTTCAACACCAGCCCGCCGGACCCGATGGCCGGGGGCACGTTCAACGCGGGCGGCCTGACCTATTCGAACGGAACGCCGGGCGATCTGGTGCTGGTCCGATCCTGGTACAAGCTGCCGCTGATCACGACCTTCATGGCCCAGGGCCTGTCCCGGTTGAAGGACGGCACGGTCCGGATGACCGCGACCACCGCCTTCCGGAACGAGCCCGCATGATCCGGCGCCTGATCCGACGTCTGGCCCGCGACGAGCGGGGCATCTCCGCGGTGGAGTTCGCCCTGCTCGCGCCCGTTCTGATCGCCTTCTATCTGGGCATGTCCGAGTTCTGTCAGGGCTATATGGCTCAGAAACGGATGGGCCACGCCGCCTCCGCCGTCGCCGATCTGGTGGCGCAGGAGGATGTGATCACCCGGACCGAGGTGGACGACATCTTCGATATCGGCAGCCTGATCATGAAGCCCTTTTCGGCCTCGACGCTGAAGCAGCGGGTCAGCGGGGTGACGCGGACGGGCAACAAGGTGAAGGTCGACTGGAGCCGGGGCGACGGGCTGACGGCCCTAGTCAAGGACAGCGAGATCACCATCCCTGCAGACCTGCTGAGCGACGGCGAGAGCCTGATCGTGGCCGAGGCGACCTATGACTATGACTCGCCCGCCGACTACCTGATGCCCGGCCTGACGCGGTTCAGGCACGTCTACTATCTGCGGCCGCGGATCAGCGACAAGGTGGTCTGCTCGAACTGCTAGCCGGTCAGGGCTTCGCGCAAGGCGCGGATCTTGGCTTCGGTCTCGGCCAGTTCGGCGGCGGGGTCGCTGTCAGCGACGATGCCCGCCCCGGCGAGGGTGCGGAAGCGCCACCTCTCCCCTTCCCGTTCGAAGGCGGCGGTCCGGATCAGGACCGAGGCGGTCAGCCGACCGTCGGCGATGTGGAAAAGGCTGCCGCACCAGACGCCGCGCGGGGGCTCGTGGGCGGCGATGACCTTCATGGCCTGATGCTTGGGCGCGCCGGTGATGGAGCCGGGCGGGAAGGTCGCCTCGAGCAGTTCGGCCGGACCGACGCCGGGCGCGGCGCGGGCGGTCACGGTGGAGACGAGGTGATGGACCGTGGGCAGGGGCTCGACCTTGAACAGACGCTCGACGGCGACCGAGCCGGGCGCGGCGGCGCGGGCCAGATCGTTGCGCATCAGATCGACGATCATCAGGTTCTCGGCCCGATCCTTGGCGCTGGCCTGCAGTTCGGCGGCGAGGGCGGCGTCACGGGCGGGATCCGGATCGCGGGGCCGGGTGCCCTTGATGGGGCGGGTCTCGATCCGGTCGCCGTCGAGGGTCAGGAAGAGCTCGGGCGAGTTGGAGACGATCGCTCGGTCGCCCAGTCGCCAGAAGGCGCCGTAGGCGGAGGCGCGACCGGCGAGGCGGAGCAGGACGTCGAAGGGATCGGCCCCCGCATGCAGGTCGCCGGTCCAGGCCCGGGCGATGTTCGCCTGAAAGAGTTCGCCGGAGGCGATGCGGGCGACGACGTCGGCGACGGCGGCTTCATAGGCGGTGGGCGGGGCCTCCGGGTCGAGACTGTCGGCGGGCGGCGGTGGCGTGACCGGATCGACGGTGGCGGCGAGCCAGTCGGCGGCGATGTCGGCGGCGGCGGCGGCGGCTGCCGGATCGAGGCCGCGCCCGATGGCGAAGGCCTGACGGGTCTGGTGGTCGAAGGCGAGCATGGCCGGATAGCGGGCCAGCATAAGGTCCGGCCAGATCGGCGGACGCGGGCCCGTGGCCGGACGGGCGCCGGCGTCATAGGCGAACAGGCCGACCACGCCGTCGGTGAAGTCGGGATCGCGCAGGCGGTCCAACCCGGCCTCGACCGGCTCGATGATCACCCGGTCCGGATCGGCGGCGACGAAGGACCAGCGGCCCAGCGGACCGCCGTCCGAGAGCAGGGCCAGCGCCCCGTCCCGATGTCGCAAGCCGGCGGCGGCGGCGAGGGGCTCGCGCCACGGCAGGGGGTGGCGCTCTACCGCGCGGAAGGTCACGCCGACAGCCGCTCGCCGATGCGGTCCCGCAGCGCGGCATCCACGCCCAGCGCCTGTTCGAGATAGGCGTCGATGGAGCCGTGGCGGGCCTCGATCTCGGCGATGGCGGTCTCGAGATAGACCGGCTCGACGCCAAGGAAGGCGACGACGGCGTCATGGGCGGCGGGCCGGCCGGTGGTCTTTTCCAGCTGGCGGGCGACACGGGGGGCCATGCCCTCGAGGTCCACGGCGGTGTTGGTCAGCAGATAGTCGGCGATCAGGTCGTCGCGGTGGACGCCGAGCAGGTGGTGGGTCAGGGCAGCGAGCGTCCCGGTTCGGTCCTTGCCGGCGGTGCAGTGGATCAGGACGGCTCCCTCCCCTTCGCCCAGGGCGCGGAAATAGCGGGCGAACAGGTCGAGGTGGGCAGGCTCGAACGGCAGGGTGCGATAGATGCCGGTCATGAAGGTGCGGCCCGCGTCCACGGTCAGGTCGGCGGTGCGCAGGAAGCGGATGTGCGGGGCCTCGCCGTCGGGGCCGAGATCGCTGTCCAGCACCTGACCGGCCCAGCCGAGCGGGCGCTTCGACGGCTGGTCGCGACGCTCGCCGGGACGGCGCAGGTCGACTACGGTCCCAATGCCGAGCGCGCCCAGCCGTTCGAGGTCGGCGTCCGAGACCCGCGCCTGATGGGCCGAGCGGAACAGGCGTCCCCGGGCGATCCGGCGACCGGCGGCGGTGTCATAGTCGCCGTAGTCGCGGAAATTATCGAGGGCGTCGAAGCGGTGGATGCGATCCGTCATGCCCCCGCTCTAGCCCCTTCAGGCCTTGCCGACGAGCCCCTGCATGGCGTCGAGATAGGCGACGAAGGCCTTGCGCCCGGCGGGCGTCATGGAGGCCTCGGTGAGGGGCTTGCGCCCCTCGAACCGTTTGCTCACGGCGACGAAGCCGGCGTCCTCAAGCTTGCGCAGATGGACGGACAGATTGCCGTCCGTGGTCTGCAGCCGGGTCTTCAGAGTGTTGAAGTCGGCGCTGTCGACTCCGGCCAGCACGGCCATGATGCCCAGCCGGACCCGTCCGTGGATGACGTCGTCGATGCGGTTGATGTCGAACTCTTCGGCCATGGCTCAGGCCGATTTCGCTTGGCGCATCAGCAGGAAGCCCGGCACGGCCATCAGCAGGAAGAGGGCGGCGGCATAGGCGAGGTAGATGGACGCGCTTCCGGCGAACAGGCCCATCACCGGCGCGGCGATGAAGGAGGCCAAGGCCAGCAGGCCCAGCGGGCGCGACTTCATCATCGCCGCCGTCACCCCCCAGCCCATGCCGTAGAAGGCGAGGATGATCGAGGGGATCAGCCAGAAGATCATGCTGTTCTGATCAACGCCGATGCGGGCGGAGACCACGAACATCGAGGCGAACAGGGCGAAGATGCCCCAGCCCACGCCCGACCAGATGGTCGCGATGGCCCGCTGGGCGGCGGTGCGCACGCCCCCGGCCCGACGCAGGCGCAGGATGAGGGTGAAGCAGACCACCAGGAAGACGCCGGTGGCGATCAGCCACTCCATGCCCGCGGCGGCGTACTGGGCCAGGATCAGGCCGGTCATATGGGCCCAGTGGATGAGGCTGGTGACGCCGTAGATCAGGCCCGCGGCCAGCAGGATGGAGGCGCCGCGCATGGGACCGGTGCCGTTCTCCTCGGCCAGCTGACGCAGCCAGGCGATGTCGGCGGGAGCATTGTCGGAATCGTGAGTCATCAGGGGTGATCCTTTCAGGCCGTGCGGCCGGACGCCAGCCAGGCGCCGGGGATGAGGACAAAGGCGAATAGGGCGCCCGCGTAGACGAGGTATTGGGCGGGGGTTCCGAGCACCGCGACGGCGGCGCCGGCGGCGCACAGGGCGCCGAGCGCCGGGGCGACCATCCAAAGTCGACGGGCGCGAATGGCGGCGGTGGTCCAGGCGACGATATAGATGCCGATGCTGACCGGGGTCATCCAGAACATGGCGCTGAAGTCGTGGCGGATCAGCGAGACCGCCAGCAGGCCGAGGGCGGCGGTGATCATGGCCATGATGCCGAAGCGCGACCAGCCGCCGGCCCGGCGACCGGTTTCACCGCCGATTCGGCGCAGCCGGGCCAGGACGATGAAGAAGGCGGTGATGGCGATCGGCCAGCTGAGGCCGAGCACGGCGGGGTGGAGATGCAGCAGGCCGCTCTGGACGCCGTACTGGAACAGGTTGGACAGGCCGAAGACGGCTCCGGCGAGGGTCAGCACCCGTCCGGCGGCGACCGCCAGGGTCGGTTCGGCGGGGGCGATGGAGGCGGGCAGGACGGCGGCGGTCATGGGGTGTTCCCGGTTGCGATGACGTCAATATGGATGAAGAACTTTATGATGTAAAGTTCTTCGCGAAAGGGGAGGGGATTTGCTCACCCCTCTCCCGTGGGAGAGGGGTGGATGCGGCTTGCCCCCTTCCCCGGCGCGCGCGACAACCCTCGCCATGAGCACCAGCTATAATCGCATCGCCTATGAGGCGCTGGAGGTCTGCAACGGCGTGACCATGGACGCCGTCGAGGCCGCCATTGGGCGGGCCAAGCCGACACCCGGCGCGACCGCGGCGGATGTCGGCGCCGGGAATGCCGCCGTGGCGATCCGAATGGCGGAGGTGTTCGGGCTCAAGGTCACCGCCATCGAATACGATCCCGTCATGGCCGGGTTGGCGCGCGAGCGGATCGCGGCGGCGGGCGTCGATGTGGCCCTGGCGGTCGGGGCGGCGGCGGATGTGCTGGCCGACCTGCCGCCGCTGGATCTGATCACCGCCCTGGGGACGACCAACGTCAACGGCGAAGGCCGTCCGACGCCGGAGGCCGGCTTCGCCTTTCTGAAGACGCGCCTGAAGCCGGGCGGCCATCTGCTGTGGGGCGATCTGGTGTGGATCGCCGAGCCGCCGGCGCCGCTGCGCCAGATCGCCGAAGCGACCAATCAGTATACGGACGATACGGGCTGGAAGGACTCCGCCGAGGCCGCCGGGTTTGAGGTCGTCTGGTCCGAGGTCTCGCCGCAGGACGTGTTCGACGCCTATGCCGCCGCCGCCGACACGGCGGCGCGCGACTGGCTGGCGGCCCACCCCGACGCCCCCGAGGCCGCGACCGTGCAGGCCGTCGCCGACCGGGTGAAGATGGTGCTGGAGTTCGGCCGCCCCTTCATCGGATTCGGGCTGTATCTGCTGAAGGCCAAGGCCTGATCAGGCCGTCCTGATGATCCCGTTGGTCGCCTGAACCGGCCAGGGCGTCAGGCGTCCGCCCGCGCAGGGGCCGCCGGTGCATTCACCGGTGAGGGGCTCGAACACCGCCCCGTGCCAGCCGCACAGGATCAGGGAGCCGTCGGGCGTCAGATAGCGGTCCAGCTCGACCGCCAGCGGGAAGCCCTGGTGCGGACAGCGGTCGACATAGCCCGCGACCTGGCCGTCCTTGCGCACGACGAAGCCGTGGAAGAAGGCCTCGCCGATCTGGAGCACGAAGGCGCGCGAGCCGGGATCGGCGATGTCGCCCTCGGCGCACAGGGCGACGTTGGGCGGGGTCTTCCAGACCCGTTTCCGCTCGGCCTGAACCTCGGACATGGTCAGTCCCGCTCGACCTTGAGCGGACGGGACAGAAGGTTGTCGATGACTTCGTCCACCGTGGTCTCGCCGCCCAGAAGGGCCGCGACGGCGAGCGAGATCGGCATGTCGACGCCCGTTTTCGCCGCCAGTTCGCGCACGGCGGGGGCGGACTCATAGCCCTCGGCCACCGAACGCTTGCCCGCCAGCGCCTGTTCAACGCTCTGGCCCTGACCGAGGGCGAGGCCGAGGCTCATGTTGCGCGACTGGGGGCTGGAGCAGGTGAGGACCAGGTCGCCGAGGCCGCAGAGGCCCGCGACCGTCTCGGCCTGACCGCCCAAGGCCACGCCCAGACGGGTCATTTCAGCGAAGCCGCGGGTGATGATGGCGGCGTGGGCGCTGCGCCCCAGCCCCTTGCCCTCGCTCATGCCGCAGGCGATGGCCAGCACGTTCTTGATCGCCCCGCCGACCTCGGCGCCGATGAGATCGGTCGCCAAATAGGGGCGGAAGCCGGGGGCCGAGAGGGTCGCCATCAGCTCCTCGCCCAGGGCCTCGTCGGCGCAGGCCAGGGTGACGGCGCTGGGCAGGCCGCGCGCGACCTCGCCGGCGAAGCTGGGACCGGACAGGACGGCGGCAGGGGCGGCCGGAAGGGTCTCGGCCAGGACGTCGGTCATCAGCTTGAGCGAACCGCGCTCGATGCCCTTGGAGCAGAGCACCACCGGCACGCCCGCCCGGTGGTGGGGAGCGAAGGCGGTCAGGGTCGAGCGCATGTGCTGGGCGGGCGGCACAGCCAGGATGACGTCGCAGGACGCCAGATCGGCCAGTTCGGTGGTGACCGAGATATGATCGTCGAGGGTCACGCCGGGCAGGAAGGCCTCGTTGATCCGGCGTTCGCGAATGCTGTCGACCACGTCCGGCTCGCGCGCCTGAAGCAGCACGTCCAGCCCGGCCCGGCCCGCGACCTGCGCCAGGGCCGTGCCCCAGGCGCCGGCGCCGATCACCCCTGCCCGCTTGAATTCCATGAGCTCTCCCAAACCCTAAGCCTTCGCACCCTTGCGGCCCGGCTTGTGGGCCGGGTCGGCGAGCGCCTTTTGTTCATCCAGCGGCCAGCGTGGGCGGGCCGCCGTGTCGATATCCGAAACCAGACCCTTCCGCAGACGCTCGGCGCCCGCAAGAGCGATCATCGCCGCATTGTCGGTGCAATAGGCCATCGGCGGGGCGAGGAAGTCGAAACCGTTCTTCGCGGCGATGGTTTCTAGCGTCGCCCGAACGGTCTTGTTCGCGGCCACGCCGCCCGCCACCACGAAGAGGCGGTGGGGATGGTGCTGGGCATACGCCTTCAACGCCCGGTCGGAGCGTTCGCCCAGCTGGCGGGCGATGGCGGTCTGGACAGCGTCGGCGAGGTCAGCCTTGTCCTGTTCGGTCTCGCAGGCCACGGCGAGGCGCGAGGCGGCGGTCTTCAGGCCCGAGAAGGAGAAGTCGCAGTCCTTGCGGCCCAGCAGGGCGCGCGGCAGATCGAAGCGGGCGCCGTCGCCGGACGCGGCCAGCTTCTCCAGCGCCGGGCCGCCGGGGTAGCCGAGGCCCAGGGCCTTGGCGATCTTGTCGAAGGCCTCTCCTGCCGCGTCGTCGATGGTGGTGCCCAGCCGGGTCATGTCGCCGACCCCGCGCACCTCCAGAAGCTGGCAATGGCCGCCCGAAACCAGCAGCAGCAGGAAGGGATAGGCCACCGGCTGGCCGAGACGGGCCGAGACGGCGTGGCCCTCCAGATGGTTCACCGCGATCAGGGGCAGGTCGCGGGCCAAGGCCACGGCCTTGCCGTAGCTGAGCCCCACCATGACCCCGCCGACCAGACCGGGACCGGCGGTGGCGGCGACGCCGTCCAGCTGATCATAGTCCAGCCCGGCCTCGGCCATGGCCCGACGCGCGACGCCGTCGATCATCTCCACATGGCTGCGGGCCGCGATCTCGGGCACGACGCCGCCGAAGGCCGCGTGGTCGTCGATCTGGCTGTGCACCACGGACGACAGGACGGTCGCCGCGCCGTCCGGCGTCAGGCGCACCACCGAGGCGGCGGTCTCGTCGCAGCTGGTCTCCAGACCCAGGACGGTCAGGTCCGCGACAGACGCGGTTGTCCGGCCCGGTTCGCTGCTATAGTCGGCGGCGACTTCCTTCATCCGGGTCGAGGTAGCGACCCGGCCGGACCCGCGCAACGCCTCATGACCTTTCCCATCCGTATCGGCACCCGTCGCTCCAAGCTCGCCCTGACCCAGTCGGGCATGATGCAGCGCGCCATCGGCCGGGCCATGGGGGTGGCCGAGGCCGATCTGGCCGAGGCCGTGCCCCTGGTTGAGATCGTCACCACCGGGGACCGGGTGCAGGATCGCCGCCTGCTGGAGATCGGCGGCAAGGCGCTGTTCACCAAGGAGATCGAGGAGGCGCTGCTGGACGGGCGCGTCGATGTGGCCGTCCATTCGATGAAGGATGTGCCCGCCGAACAGCCGCCCGGCCTGTGCATCGCCGCCATCCCCGAGCGCGAGGATCCGCGCGACGCCTTCATCAGCACGCATTTCGCCCGTTTCGATGAGCTTCCAGCGGGGGCGGTGCTGGGCACGGCCTCGCTGCGACGGCAGGCGCAGGCGCTGGCCCTGCGGCCGGACCTGAAGATCGGGATGCTGCGCGGCAATGTCGACACGCGGCTGAAGCGGCTGGCCGACGGAGATTTCGACGCCATCCTGCTGGCGACGTCCGGGCTGAACCGGCTGGGCTTCGACGCCGTCATCCGCGAGCGGTTGTCGCTGGACGCCTTCCTGCCCGCCCCCGGTCAGGGGGCGTTGGCCCTGCAGACCCGCGAGGGCGAAAGCGCGGCCTGGGTCGCCGCCCTGAACCATCCGCTGACCGCCCTGGCCGTCGCCGCCGAGCGCGGGGCGATGACGGCGCTGGAAGGCTCGTGCCGCACGGCCATCGGCGCCCATGCTGAACTCGGCGAGGGCCACATGCGGCTGACCGTTGAAATGCTGGCCCCCGACGGCTCGGCCCGCTGGCGTCGGGCGGGAGAGTTGGTCGATGTGACGTCAGCCGAGGCCGAAGAGGCCGCGCGCGGGCTGGGCCTGCGGCTCGGGGCCGAGGTCCACGCCGCCGCCGGCGACCAGAGGATCGACCTCTGACGGGCGTCCGCCGCGTCTGGGTGACCCGGACCGAGCCGGGGGCGTCGCGCACGGCGACACGACTGGCCGCGCGCGGTTTCGAGCCCCTGATCGCCCCCGTCCTGGCGGTGCGGCCGATCATCCAGCCCGTCCCGGACCTGACCGGCATCGCCGCCCTGGCCTTCACCAGCCCGAACGGGGTGGCGGTCTTCGCCGATCTGACCCCCGCGCGCGACCTGCCGGTGTTCGTGGTCGGCGACGCCACGGCGGAGCGGGCGCGGCAGGCGGGCTTCGCCGACGTGACCTCGGCCTCGGGCGCCCTGTCGGACCTGGCCTGGCTGATCGCGGGCGCCGCGCCCGGACGGCTGCTGATCCCCGGCGCGCGCGAACCGGCCGGCGATATCAACGCCCTGCTGAACGGGGCGGTCGAGACGGTGATCCTGCCCGTCTATGAGGCGACGGAGACCAAGGCGAAGCCGCCAGCGGACTTCGAGGCGGTGCTGGCCCACTCCCCGCGCGCGGCGGGGGCGGTGGCGCGGGTGCTGGGCCGGACGGGCGGCGCGGGCCGACTGGCGGTGGCCATTTCAGCGGCGGCGGCGGCCCCGCTGGCGGCGGCGGGCTTCGCCGAAATTCGCACAGCCGGCGAGCCGACTGACGCCGCCGTTCTTCTGGCGCTTGGCAATCCGGCGGCTCGCGTATAAAGAGCCCCTCTCGCGCGGTCGGGAGCACCCTCCCCGCCGCCCACCGGGCCGCTTTAGCTCAGCCGGTAGAGCACCTCATTCGTAATGAGGGGGTCGCGTGTTCGAGTCACGCAAGCGGCACCACCTTTTTCAGAGCAGTGATGGGTTTTGAGGCCGGGCCGGATGGGCCGGACGGCGCTTCCGCTTGGGCGTTGCGTGGGTATGCGGTGGGGAGGGGCTAGGGCCGGTTCTGACTGTTGGCAGCGGTTGGCGACGTCCGCTCCCGGACAACACACGGCGATCCAGTTCCAATCGCAGCATCTGGTCCGGACCTGACCGACCAGACGCCTTTGCGGCAGCCGGCACGCAGCACATTCCACCTTTGGTTGGTCAAAGCCAGCCGCCTATGCCCGGAGGTTATGTATGGATGCCCGCGCGCATCGGCGCTCCAAGCAACGAACTCCCGCGATAACTCCGGGCAACCGGCGGGCCGTCTCAGCAACTTCGCAGAGCTCGACCGCCTGGAGGCGGCTGTCACCTGCTCCCCCTTCGGCGCAAGGCCCTGAGGCTCCCCCTCAGTTAAACACCGCGTGATAGCTCCGCCTCGGACCCGGGGCGGTCTGGGTGGGGATGAGGTGGATGGAGACGGCTTCGGCGTCCTGGCCCGGGCGCATCAGGTAGTGGCCCTCGACCAGGAGGGTGTCCCAGGGGGTGCTGAAGATCAGCACGAAGGGGTCGCGGCCGCCGGGCAGGCCGCCGCGGACATTGTCGACCTCGTCCAGCTGGATGGTGATGTCCTTGGGCTGGGCGTTGACCAGCCACTGGCGGCCGACGAAGGGCGTGAAGTGGTAGGCCTGAAGCAGCATCGGCGGCGACTGGACGGACATGAGCTTTCCCCCGGCGCCGTAGGCTCGGCGCACGACCCTATGGTGCACGTTCGCGGAATCTCTGCAATCTAGAGGGATGAATTCGAGCGAAATCTCTTTTGCGGTTGAACTACGTGCACAGACGGCGGACGACGCCGCCTTCGTGGACGGGCTGGTGCGTGGACATCTGCTGGAGGCGCTGGCGGGAGCGCCGGGGCTGGATCCCGGGCCGCTGCTGGAGATGCAGGCGCGGTCACGCGAGATGATGCTGGTCCAGCGCTTCCCCGATCTGCAGCGGCGCGTCGGGCGGATCGGCGGCGCGCCGGTGGCGAGCCTGCTGACCGGATCGCTGGACGGCGCCCTGCATGTAGCCGAGATCATCACCGCCCCGGACGCCCGACGGCGAGGCGTGGGCGCGGCGATCCTGAGGCAAGTGATCGCCGAGGCGGAGACCGCCGGCAAGAATGCGACCGCCTTCATCTTCGCCTCCAACGGCCCCTCCCTGGCCCTGTTCGCCAGCGTGGGTTTCACCGTGGACCTGCCCCCGGGCGCGGCCCAGGCGACCGCGACATTGCGAACGAATATCATCGCTACGCGGGATATGGCCGTATAGCCAAGTCCATGTCATGGTTGCATTTCTTTAGGAGTTCGCGTTTCGCGACTTCGCAACGGGAGGGCAGATCATGGACGTCTTTATCGGGACGATTCTGGGCTTCGGATTCAATTTCGCGCCGCGCAACTGGGCGTTCTGCGCGGGGCAGACGATCGCGATATCGCAGAATTCGGCGCTGTATTCGCTGCTGGGCACGACCTACGGCGGCAACGGCACGACCAATTTCCTGCTGCCGAATCTGGTGGGGCGGGTGCCGATCAGCTTCGGCTCCGGAGGCACGGGCGGCACCGCTTCCTACGCGCTGGGTCAGGCCGCCGGCTCGGAAAGCACCACCCTGCTGGTCCAGAACATGCCGGCCCACAATCACGCGATCAATGTGAGCAACACCGCCGACGCCACGACGAACAAGCCGTCCAACGTCGAATACCTGGGCCAGTGCGTCGGCTCGGATCCGACCAACGGCGATGCGGTGACGGTCAACATCTATACGCCGGCCGCGCCGAACGCCCAGCTGAACCCGACCTCGATGAGCATCGTCGGCGGCAGCCAGCCCTTCAACAACATGCAGCCCTATCTGGCGGTGAATTACTGCATCGCCCTGTACGGCATCTTCCCGAGCCGGAACTGATCAGCGTTTGGGCGACACTTCGAAACAGACCGGCCGTCCAAGCGGCGGCCGGTCTGGACGCCCCGTGCATATCGTCCTAGCAAGACCGCAGTATCGGAGCGGTCCATGTCGCCAGGCCTAAGTGCGCGCCAGGAAGAGTGTTTGAGGCTGACGGCCTTCCTGACGGACAAGGAGATCGCCGCCCGGCTGGGCCTGTCCGAAGCCACCGTCAAGAAACACGTGCACGAAGCCTGCCGGCGCATGGGCGTGAACCGGCGCAAGGCCGCCCTGGCGCTTCTGGAACGAAAAGTACCAGAGGATACGAAAGACCCCATTGGCGGCGCCGGACCCGCCGTTTCTTCTGCTCCCCTAGTCAGGGAGGCAGACCATGAGTTCGCAGAAGCGGCCCCTACCCCAGTGGACCTGGGAGGATCTGGAAGCGGCGCTGGAGGGCTTCAGTCCGCAGGGCGAGAACGACCCGGTGCGCGCGCATCTGATGCGGGGACTGGCGGCGGACGCGGAGCGGGCGAGCCCGCGCGAACTGCTGCTGCAGGTGCTGAGCGCGGGATGGGTGATGGCCCAGGTGGGCGCGCAGAACCCCGCCTCGGCTACCGGCCCCCTCCGCGCAACTGGGGCGTCCGCGTCCTGATCATCGCCGTGATGGTGGTCCTTGCGGCGGTGATGATGCGGGCGATCGCCGACAGCGTCGTCGCCTATCAGAAGCAGGTCCAGGTCATCGACGAAACCGTCATGCAGGGCGCCGCCCGCGATCCGGCCTGAGCACAGGACGACGCGGGCGCCGCCGGGAGACTGAGCCGTGGCGCCCTTCCAACTGTTCTACCTGCTGCTGAGCCTGGCCATCTTCGCCTGGGCCTGGATGCGGGGAGGCCACACCGAACGCTCGGGCGTGGCGGTGTTTGTCTTCGCCTTCCTGGCCAGCTTCATGCTGCAGACCGTGACCCTGAACGGCTTCCGGCTGGGCGAGGCGATCGTTGATCTGGCCTTCTTCGCCGCCCTGGGCTGGCTGGCCCTGCGACGCGATCGCTGGTGGACGATGGCGGCGGCGGCGTTCGGCGCCCTGACCCTGATCGCCCACGCCCTGATGTTCCTGACCCCCGATCTGGGGATGGCGAACATCCGCATGGATGTGGCCTCGCGCTGGGGGATCGGGGTGCTGATGATCCTGTGTCTGGGCGGCGGGGTGGTCGAACGGTGGATGGCCGGAGAGCGTCCGGTCAGCGCCGAAGCCCGCTGGCGACGGCCCGAACGTCGTCCGACTTGAACATATAAACATAGCTTTATATGTTTGACGGACTGTCCCCTAGGAGTCCGCCTTGTCCCGATCATCCTTCCTGTTCACTTCGGAAAGCGTTTCCGAGGGCCATCCGGACAAGGTCGCCGACCGCATCTCCGACACCGTGGTCGATCTGTTTCTGTCCAAGGACCCGGAAGCGCGCGTCGCCTGCGAAACCCTGACGACGACCAATCTGGTGGTTCTGGCCGGGGAAATCCGCGGCAAGGGCATCATGGGTTCGGACGGCAAATGGGCCGAAGGGATCGAGGCCGAGATCGAGGCCGCCGTGCGGGGCGCGGTGCGCGACATCGGCTATGAGCAGGACCAGTTCCACTGGAACACCTTCACGTTCGAGAACCATCTGCACGGCCAGTCCGCCGACATCGCCGTGGGCGTGGACTCGACCGACGACAAGGACGAGGGCGCGGGCGACCAGGGCATCATGTTCGGCTACGCCTCGAACGAGACGCCGGAACTGATGCCGGCCACCCTGGCCTACAGCCACCGCATCCTGAAGAAGCTGGCCGAGATCCGTCACGCGGGCGGATCGATCCTGGAGCCGGACGCCAAGTCGCAGGTCACCCTGCACTACGAGAACGACAAGCCGGTGCGCGCCACCTCCATCGTCGTCTCGACCCAGCATGCGGTCGGCAAGACCCAGGCCGAGGTCGCCGCCGTGGTGAAGCCGGTGGTCGAAAGCGTCCTGCCGCAGGGCTTCATCACCAATGAGACGGTCTGGCACATCAACCCGACCGGCATCTTCGTCATCGGCGGCCCGGACGGCGACACCGGCCTGACCGGGCGCAAGATCATCGTCGACACCTACGGCGGCGCGGCCCCGCACGGCGGCGGCGCCTTCTCGGGCAAGGACCCGACCAAGGTGGATCGCTCGGCGGCCTATGCCTGCCGCTATCTGGCGAAGAATGTCGTGGCCGCCGGCCTGGCGGACCGCTGCACCATCCAGATCAGCTACGCCATCGGCGTGGCCGAGCCGCAGTCGATCCACGTGGACCTGCACCGCACCGGCAAGATCAGCGAGGACCTGCTGGAAGCGAAGCTGCTGGGCTTCATCGGCGGCGGCACCCCGCGCGGCATCCGCCAGACCCTGGGCCTGAACAAGCCGATCTACGCCCGCACCGCCGCCTACGGCCACTTCGGCCGCGAGCCGGACGCCGACGGCGGCTTCTCGTGGGAGAAGACGGATTTGGTGGAGAAGCTGAAGGCGCTTCTCTAGGGATTGGGGATTAGGTTTGGGGCCTGCGCGCTCCGACCGCGCCACCTATCCAGCATCCCAATCCCTAATCCCTAGTCCCTAATCCCTTTCGTTGGGCTATACGCCCCGCCATGTCCTCCGATCACGACACCTCCGACACCCCGACCTGGGGGCCGCTGCGCTCGTTCGGGCGTATCAAGTCGCGCACGCTGAAGCCGCGTCAGGCCGCGCTTTTCGACACCCTGCTGCCGACCATCGCCGTGCCGGATCCGGCGAACGGCCCGATTGATCCACAGGCCCTGATGCCCGGCGCGAAGAAAGTCTGGCTGGAGATCGGCTTCGGCGGCGGCGAGCATCTGGCGGCCCAGGCGGCGCGTCATCCGGACGCCCTGATGATCGGTTGCGAGCCCTTCCTGAACGGCGTCGGCTCTGCCCTGCGCCACATCGAGGACGGCGATCTGAAGAATGTGCGCCTGCACGCCGACGACGCCCGCGATGTGATGAAGGCCCTGCCCGACGCCTCGCTGGACCGGGTGATGATCCTGTTCCCCGACCCCTGGCACAAGGCGCGGCACAACAAGCGCCGCCTGATCCAGGACGAGAGCGCCGCCGAGATCGCGCGCCTGCTGAAGCCGGGCGGCCGCCTGCGGTTCGTGACGGACTGGAAGGACTATGCCGAGTGGGCGCTGGAGCGTCTGGAGCGGACGCCGGGCCTGCAATGGACGGCGGACCGCGCCGCTGACTGGAAAACCGCGCCGGAGGACCACGTGGTCACCCGCTACGAAGAGAAGAAGCTCGGCGATACGGAGCCGCTGTTCCTGGAGTTTGTGCGGGTGTGAGTGAAGAGTGAGTGGTGAGTGTGAGTGGAAGCGGCGGCGCGGCTCTCGACCCGGCCATTCACTACTCACCACTCACTTTTCACCCTCCCGGGGTGCCGCTCTCCCCGGAAAGTCGGCGCTGGCGTCCGGCGCGGAAGCGGCGCAGTAAGCGCGAAATCACAGCCGAGAAGCGCCATGCCCCTTTCCCTGCAAGACATTGCCTCCCCCGTCTTCCTGCGCGGGCTGAACAGCCTGAGCCATCTGCTCGACAAGGCCATCGAGGCCGGGCTGGATGAGGCGGAGTTGATGGAGGCGCGGCTGGCGCCGGACATGCTGCCCTTCCCGGCGCAGGTCCGCATGGCCGCCTTCTCGGGCCGGAGCTGCATCGCCCGCCTGACCGGCCAGCCGTGGCCGAAGACCGACGACAACGAGGCGACGCTGACCGAGCTTAAGGCGACCGTGGCCCTGTCCATCGCCTTCATCGAGGGCGTCGACGCGGCGGCGTTCGAGGGCGGCGAGACGCGCCGGATCGAGCTGCGCTTCCCTGGCGTGGAGCTGGATTTCGAGGGCGTCGGCTATCTGACCAGCTTCGCCATTCCGAACTTCTATTTCCACGTGACCACGGCCTACGCGATCCTGCGCAACCGGGGCGTGGCGCTGGGCAAGCGCGACTATCTGGGCCAGCTGGCCCTGCTGCAGGCCGCTTAAGCCGACGCCTTGAGATGGGCGGCGAACGACTGGACGAAGGCCAGTTGTTCGTCGGTCTCGGGCACCGGACGACCGCGGGCGCGACCGACGCGCAGCACGGCCTCGTCCACATTCATCCCGCCCGCGACCAGCGAGCAGATGGCCAGCGACGGGGCGCGGCCCAGACCGGCGCGGCAGTGGATGACAATGGCCTGCCCCGAGCGCAGTCGCGCATCGACCGCGCGGGCGACGCGGACATAGTGGTCCACATTCCCCGGCAGGCCGTGGTCGACGATGGGGAAGTTGTAGAAGCCGATGCCGTGGCGCTGAGCCGCCTCGCCCTCTTCCGCCAGACCGAATTCGGCGGCCTCGGCGGGTTCGAGCAGGCTGACCACATGGTCGACCATGCCGCGATGCAGGTGCTCCATCTGGGCGTCGAGCGCGTCGCCGCCCTCAGGCTTGCGGGACACCCCCAGACGTCCGGGCGTGTCGAGACCAATCCAGTAGACTTTCATCAGGGCTGCTTCTGACGGGAGGCCTCCCAGAAGGCAATCGGATAATGGGGCTGACAAACGCCTTCGGCGGGTCTATATGCCGCCCCACATCGTTAGACCGGCGTCCGACGGCGCCGTTTGAAGCGGCGGCCTTCGGAAGGCCAGCCGCTTTTGTTTTGCCCGGGACCAAACCGCTTGAAGGCCAAGACCGCCGAAGACCGCCAGCTGCTCGAGCTGATCGAACCCGTCGCCGAAAGCCTGGGTCTCGAGGTCGTGCGCGTGCGCCTGATGGGCGGGACCCAGCGCCGCCGCCTGCAGATCATGGCCGAGCGCGCCAGCGACCACGACATCGCGGTTGAGGAATGCGCCCGCCTGAGCCGCGCCGTGTCGGAGGTGTTCGACGCCGCCGATCCGATCGCCGGGGAATATCTGCTGGAAGTTTCCTCGCCGGGCATCGACCGGCCGCTGACCCGCCTGAGCGACTTCGACCTGTTCGAAGGCTATGAGGCGCGTCTGGAGACGGATCGGATGGTCGAGGGCCGCAAGCGCTTCAAGGGCGTGCTGGCCGGGACCGAGGACGACAATATCGCCATCGATCTGGAAGGGGAGGACGACACCGCCCTGATCCCGTTCGAATGGCTGGTCGACGCCAAGCTGGTGCTGACCGATGAACTGATGAAAGCGGGCGCCGAAAAACGCGCCGCCCGCAATGACGACAACCTTTCCGAGACTGAGGACTGATCATGGCTGTTGGCGTTTCCGCGAACCGTCTCGAACTGCTGCACATCGCCGATGCGGTGGCGCGCGAGAAGAACATCGACAAGGAGATCGTCATCGAGGCGATCGAGGAAGCGATCCAGAAGGGCGCCAAGGCCCGTTACGGCGCGCACCACGACATCCGCGCCAAGATCGATCACAAGACCGGCGAACTGGCCCTGACCCGTCACGTCACCATCGTCGCCGACGACTGGCAGCCGGAAGACGAGCTGGAAGAGTTCAACGACAGCGCCATGGTGCGCCTGACCGACGCCTCGAAGCGCGATCCGGAAGCCGAGGTCGGCAAGGAGTACATCGAGAACCTGCCGCCGTTCGAGTTCGGCCGCGTGCAGACCCAGATGGCCCGCCAGGTCGTGACCGGGAAGGTCCGCGAGGCCGAGCGCGCCAACCAGTACGAAGAGTTCAAGGACCGCGTCGGCGAGATCGTCAACGGCACCGTCAAGCGCGTCGAATACGGCAACACCATCGTCGATCTGGGTCGTGGCGAAGGCATCATGCGCCGCAACGACTCGATCCCGCGCGAAGCCTTCAACATCGGCGACCGCATCCGCACCTACATCTACGACGTCCGCCCCGAGGCGAAGGGCCCGCAGGTCATGCTGTCGCGCTCGCACCCAGGCTTCATGGCCAAGCTGTTCGCGCAGGAAGTGCCGGAAGTGTATGACGGCGTGATCGAGATCCGCGCCGCCGCCCGCGACGCCGGTTCGCGCGCCAAGATGGCCGTGCTGTCGAACGACTCCTCCATCGATCCAGTCGGCGCCTGCGTCGGCATGCGCGGCTCGCGCGTTCAGGCGGTCGTCGCCGAACTGCAGGGCGAGAAGATCGACATTATCCAGTGGAACAACGACGAGCCGACGTTCATCGTGAACGCCCTGGCCCCGGCCGAGGTGTCGAAGGTGGTGCTGGACGAGGAAGCCGACCGCGTTGAGGTCGTGGTGCCCGACGAACAGTTGTCGCTGGCCATCGGCCGCCGCGGCCAGAACGTCCGCCTGGCCTCGCAACTGACCGGCTGGCAGATCGACATCATCACCGAGTCGCAGGACTCGGAGCGTCGCCAGCGCGAATTCACCGAGCGCACCGCCCTGTTCCAGGAAGCCCTGGACGTGGACGAAGTCATCGCCCAGCTGCTGGTCACAGAAGGCTTCGCCACGGTGGAAGATCTGGCCTTCGTGGAAGCTTACGAAATCTCGGAGATCGAGGGCTTCGACGAGGACACCGCCGAAGAACTGCAGACCCGCGCCCGCGAGTTCCTGGACCGCAAGGCCGCCGAGCTGGACGCCAAGCGCACGGAACTGGGCGTCGAGGACGGCGTGCTGGAAGTGCCCGGCGTGACCCTGGCCATGGCCGTGGCCCTGGGCGAGGGCGGCGTGAAGACCGTCGAGGACCTGGCTGACCTGGCCACCGACGAAATCCGCGGCGGCTATGAAGTCCGCAACGGCGAGCGCGTGAAGGTTCCGGGCGTCCTGGAAAGCTTCAACCTGGCGCAGGAAGACGCCGAGCTGCTGATCCTGCAGGCCCGCGTGGCCGCCGGCTGGATCGACGCCTCGGAACTGCCGCAGCCGGAGCCCGAGCCGGAATACGAGGAAGAATACGCTGAAGGCGAATACGACGCCGACGCCGTGTTCTCTAACACCCCATCGGACGAAGCGTCCGAAGAGGCTCCGGCGGACGACGCCGACCAGCCCGAAAACGCGTGATGGGAGCCCCCGCCGTCCATGAGCTTGCGCGACGCAACGATCGATAGGGAACGCCGGGACCTGGTGACACACCAGGCCATGGATGAGTCTCGTCTGATCCGTTTCGTCGCCGCTCCGGACGGCGGGGTCGCCCCCGACCTGGCCCGCAAGCTGCCGGGCCGCGGCCTCTGGGTCGCCGCTGACCGCGCCTCCATCCAGACGGCGGTGAAGAAGAACCTGTTCAGCCGCGCGGCGAAGGCCCCGCTGAAACCCGCCGCCGATCTGGCCGATCTGGTGGAATCCCTGCTTGTGAAACGCTGTCTGGAGCAACTGGGTCTTGCCCGGCGCGAAGGTGCGCTTATCTCTGGCTTCGAAAAGTCGGCCGCCGCGATCCGCTCCGGAAAGGCCGCATGGATCGTCGAGGCGGCGGACGGGTCCGCCGACGGACGCGGCAAGCTTCTGGCCCTCGCGAAACACCAGACGCCGCCCCCCAAAGTGTGCGGGGCTTTCGGCGCGGACGATTTGGGTTTGGCCCTTGGGCTGGAAAATGCGATACACGCCGTCCTGCTAGAGGGCGGGCGGGCCGATCGCTGGACCTTCGAGGTCGAGAGACTGGCGGGATTTCGACCGTTGACGCCCCCGCAGTGGGGCGACGAGGCGGCTGAGGCCCCGGATGAAAATTCAGACGGGCGGGGTTCCGCTCCCTGACGGGGGCGGCGTTCCGCACGGCTTTTTGTGTTTGACGATCAAGTTTGGAATGGGCCCGGGACACTCCCGAGCCAAAGTAAAGCGACCGGATGACTGACGAGAACGACAAGACCAACGACGGCAAGACGCCCCCTTCGACCCCCGCGTCGACGACCGGGCCGCGCGCGCCGCTGAGCCTGAAGCCCCGGACGGCGGGATCGGTTTCGACCGGCACCGTGCGCCAGAGCTTCAGCCACGGCCGCACCAAGACCGTGGTGGTCGAAACCAAGCGCCGCGTGGGCGCGACGCCGGGCGGACATCAGCGTCCGCAAGGCTTCGACGTCGCTCGCCCGGCTGCTCCGGCTCCCGCCGCGCCCCACGCGCCGCGCCCGACCGTCTCGTCGGACGGCGGCCTGTCGGCCTCCGAGCAGGAAGCCCGTCGCCGCGCCATCGAGCTGGCCACCCAGCAGAACGCCGAGCGTGAACGCGCCGCCGCCGAGGAACGCGCCCGCAAGGACGCCGCCGCCCGCGAACAGGCCGCCGCCGCCGAGCGCGCCGCCAGCGCCGCCCAGGCTGAAGCCGCGGCCGCCCGCGCCGCCGCCGAGGCCGCCCGCAACGAGGCCGCAAAGCTGGCCGCCGCCGCGCCGGCGCCCGCTCCGGTGAAGCCCAAGCCCGCCGCGCCGGTGGAAGCCGCCGCGCCGACCCCAGCCCCGACGCCCGCTCCGGCTCCGACGCCCGCCCCCGCCGCTCCCGCTGCGCCGGCCCGTTCGGCCGCTCCGGCGCGCCCGGTCGTCAACTTCGGCCAGCGCACGCCCAAGCCGGGCAACCCGCAACGCGCCCCCGCTCCGGGCTTCGGCGGTCGTTCGGCCCGCGAACAGGCCATGGGTGGTGGTGAGCGCAGCTTCACCGACCGTCCGCAGGGCGCAGCCGCCGGCGGCGCCGGTCGTGCGCAAGGCGACCGCCCGCAGGGTGACCGTCCGCAGGGCGCCCGCCCCGCTGGCGCGCGTCCGACCCAGCCCGTCCGCTATTCGGCCCTGGACCCGCGTCCGGCCTCCGGCGCCCGCACCGGCGCTCCGCGCACCGGCCCCGGCGGCCGCGCCGCGCCGAACGCCCCGCCCGCGACGCCTGAAGTCGCCCGTCCCGCCCGCGCCGGCTTCGGCCGTCCCGCCGGGAGCCGCGTCGAGGAAGATCGCGACAAGCGCTTCTCGGACGCCGGTCCGGGCAAGGCCGTCAGCCGCACCCGCGGCGAGCCGAAGCGCCGCGAGGGCCGTCTGACTATCCAGGCCGTGGCCGGTGGCGACGAGGACGCCGCCGAGCGCATGCGCTCGCTGGCCTCGGTTCGCCGGGCCCGCGAACGCGAGAAGGAAAAGCGCAAGGGCGGCTCGACCGATACGCCGAACCGTCCGCGTGAAGTCGTCATCCCGGACACCATCACGGTCGGCGAACTGTCGAACCGTATGGCCGTGCGCGGCGTCGACATCGTCAAGTTCCTGATGCGTCAGGGCCTGATGCTGAAGATCAACGACGTGATCGACTCCGACACCGCCGAACTGGTGGCCGAAGAGTACGGCATGGCCGTCAAGCGCGTGTCGGAATCCGACGTTGAGGAAGGCTTCATCGCCGAGGCCGACGACGAGGGCGCCACCGAGACCCGTGCCCCGGTCGTGGCCATCATGGGCCACGTCGACCACGGCAAGACCTCGCTGCTGGACGCGCTGCGCACCACGGACGTGGCGGGCGGCGAAGCCGGCGGCATCACCCAACACATCGGCGCCTATCAGGTGCGACTGGAAGACGGCCAACGCGTCACCTTCCTGGACACCCCGGGCCACGCCGCCTTCTCGGCGATGCGGGCGCGCGGCGCCAACGTCACCGACATCGTGGTGCTGGTCGTGGCCGCCGACGACGGCGTCATGCCGCAGACGGTCGAAGCCATCCAGCACGCCAAGGCGGCCAACGCGCCCCTGATCGTGGCGGTCAACAAGATCGACAAGCCGGACGCCAACTCGCAGAAGGTCGTCAACGAACTGCTGCAGTACGAGGTCATCTCGGAAGCTCTGGGCGGCGACACCCAGATCATCGAGGTCTCGGCCAAGGAACGCCTGAACCTGGACGGCCTGCTTGAGGCCATCCTGGTCCAGGCCGAAGTCATGGACCTGCGCGCCAACCCCGACCGTTCGGCCGAGGGCGTGGTCATCGAAGCCAAGCTGGACAAGGGCCGCGGCCCGGTCGCGACCGTCCTGGTCAAGCGCGGCACGCTGAAGCGCGGCGACATCGTCGTGGCCGGTTCGTCGTGGGGGAAGGTTCGCGCCCTGCTGAACGAGCGCAACGAGCAACTGACCGAAGCCGGTCCGTCGGTTCCGGTCGAAATCCTGGGTCTGGATGAAGCTCCCTCGCCCGGCGACGTGCTGGCCGTGGTGGAAAGCGAAGCCCGCGCCCGCGAGCTGACCGACTATCGCGAGCGCGTGCGCCGTGAGAAGGCGATCGGCGGCGGCAACCAGGTTTCGCTGGTCGACATGATGGCCAAGCTGGGTTCGAAGAAGATCAGCGAGCTGCCGGTCGTCATCAAGTCGGACGTGCAGGGTTCGGGCGAAGCCATCGCCGGATCGCTGGAGAAGATGGGCAACGACGAGGTGCGCGCGCGCGTCGTCATGCAGGGCGCCGGCGGGATCACCGAGAGCGACGTGCAACTGGCCAAGTCGGCCGGCGCGCCAATCCTCGGCTTCAACGTCCGTGCGTCGAAGCAGGCCCGCGACCTCGCCGACCGCGAGGGCGTCGAGATCCGCTACTACTCCATCATCTACGACCTGCTGGACGACATGAAGGGCGTGCTCTCGGGCATGCTGGCGCCGCTGCAGCGCGAAACCTTCCTGGGCAACGCCCAGGTGCTGCAGGTCTTCGACATCTCCAAGACCGGCAAGATCGCCGGTTGCCGGGTCACCGAAGGCGTGGTCCGCAAGGGCGCCAAGGTCCGCATCATCCGCGACGACGTGGTGGTGCTGGAACTGGGCACCCTGCAGACGCTCAAGCGCTTCAAGGACGAGGTCAACGAAGTTCCGTCGGGCCAGGAGTGCGGCATGCACTTCCAGGGCTTCCAGGACATCAAGACCGGCGACTACATCGAGTGCTTCACGGTCGAAGAGATCAAGCGCACACTCGACTAGGTTGCTTTTGCCTCTCGGGCATAAGGGAAAGGCGGCGCCGTGGCGTCGCCTTTTCGCCATCCGGATCAAGGATCACTTCCTCATGCGCCGTTTCGTGATCACCCTGCTGAGCGTTTCCGCCGTCGCCGGTCCGGCTGCGGCCGAGACCCGATACATGGCCTATGACGCCTCGGACCGGATCACCCAGGCGATGACGCGGGGCATCACGCTGGAGGGCGACCGGGGCCTGTTCGGCGCCATCACGGTGCGCCGGATCATCTCGACGTCCAGCCGGGGCTCGGCCAGCATCCGCATCGGCGGACCGGACGCGGCGCGACGCGCCCTGCCCGAGGGCGCGACCGAGACCATCCTCTATACGGTGTCGCCGGAAGGCGACGGACGCGGCCTGTCCCGGGCCCTGTGCCCCGGCGCGGACGAAGCCTTCCTGATCCTGGGCCGGGTGCGGCTGGGTCGCCCGCTGACGGCGCAGGCCATCGGTCGGTGGACGGACGGCGCCTACCGCCATTGCGTGACGCTGTCCTACAGCTGGCGCGGCGAATGGGCTGTCCCGCCGGGCGCCGCTCTGGACGATTCCGCAACCCCTGTCGGGCGATAGGCCTTTCCCGCCCGAGGCAGGCCCGGCTAGGGTCGGGCGAATGACCGCCGCTACCGTCACCAGATCGAAAGGCCGGACGAACCGGGGCCTGAAAGGGCTCGCCGGAGCGCTGGGCTTTGTCTGTCTGGTGCTGTTCCTGCTGGCCATCGAACAGAAGCAGGCGGTCGAGGCCTGGAACGCCGTGCGCGACGGGGCCGTGCCCGCCGTCAGTCGCATCTTCCAATGGGCCGCCGACGGCGCCTCTGACGGACTGGACGAACTGAAGACCGCCGCCGAGGGGACGGACGGGCCGCTGGCCGCGACGCCGAACGTCGTGGTGCTGGCCGGAGAGTTCGGCCCCGCAGACGACGCCGCGCGCGAAACGACGGGAGCCGCCGGCTTCATCGGCGCCGCGATCCGGCTGGAGCGGGGCGAGACCTTCCGGACCCGCCCCCTGCGCATCGCCGCCGGACGTGACGTCTTCAACGCTCGGGGCGAGACCTTCGCGAACCGACTGAACGCCCGGAGCGACGCCCAGATCGAACTGCGCGCCGTCCTGCCCGCGCCCGGTCAGACGGCGGTCGCCGCCTCGCCCCTGTGCGGCGGCGCGCGGCCCGGCTTGATCGCCCTGCTGCACCGCCGGGACCGAGTCGAGATGATGATCTTCCGTGAACGGATCAACATCGGTCCCGATGCGGCGCCGGACGCCCTGTGCGGGGCCTGGAGCTATCGCGCCCGATGAGCAGACGCCGCGAGAAGACGGTGCTGGGCCCGATGATCATCGCGGGCGTGGTCGGGGCCTTGGCCGCCCTGTGGACCTGGACAGCGCCGGGCGATCCGGCGCTCTGGCCGGGAGCGACCGAGGGGCCGGGCGTCGAGATCAGCCTGCTGGACAATGGCTTCCACACAGACTTGGCCGTGCCCCGCGCGGCTCTGGAGGCGCGGGGCGGGCCGCTGGCCGAGGCGGTGAAGGGCCTGCCGCCGGGCAACTGGATCCTGATCGGCTGGGGCGACGCCAAATTCTATGTCGACCAGAGCCCGATCAGCGACCGCCTGCCGGACGGCGCCCGCGCCTTCTTCCGCCCCGGCAATCCGTCTGTGATCATGCTGGACCCGACCCAGCGCGACCCGCGCCAGACCTTCGCCGAGGAGGGCCGCCGCGACTTCCGCCTGTCCGATGCCGCCTTCGCGGCCATGGCCGCCCATGTCGAGGCCTCGCTGGACCTGTCGAGCGGCGCGCCGCGTCTCGCCGCCGCCCGCGCGGGCGACGGCGCCCGCTTCTTCGCCAGCCGGGAGCATTTCGGGATCGGCCACCTGTGCAACCACTGGACGGCGGGCGCGCTGAACGCGGCGGGCATGGAGACACGCCCGGTGCAGGCGATCCTGTCGTCGGAGGTGGTGGCGACGGTGGACAGGGCGAACGCAACCCGACGTTAGCGCCTGATCTGCAAGGATGCGGCATGTCTCGCCCCTTGCGTCGCGTCACCCGCCAACCCGTTCTTGCCTCGTTCCTGAGCGTCATCGCCGCCTGCGTGGGCGGTACGGGGGGCTTCCTCCTGACGGCCGGACTGCGGAGCGGTGACAGCACCCCCCTGATCATGGCCATGCCGATGGCGCTGCTCTTCTCGCCTGTCGGAATTTTGATCGGCGCACTGCCCGCCACAGGCCTGCTGCTCGTTCTGGTCTGGCCGTCGCTATTGCTGTTCAATCGGGGCCTGGGGCTTACCGGCCGCGCCGCCGTCGGCCTCGTCTGGCTACTGTTCATGGGACTTCTGGGGCTGCTCGCCCTGATGCCCTCAGGCGGCGAACAGCCATCGTGGCAGTTCATGCTGACCCCGCTCTTCGGAATCTCCTTCGGCGCCATGGTGATGGCCTGCTTCGCCCAGGGGGCGGCAGACGCTGAACTGGACATCGCCTGGCAGCAGGACTAGACCCCGCCCCTTCGCTTTTTCAGCCGGGTCCGAGCCCCGGCGGGCGACAGGAGAAGGAGGCCCCGATGGCCCGCAAACAACATACCCGCAACGCCTCCGGCCCGCAGGGACCGTCGCAGCGCCAACTGCGCGCCGGCGAACTGATCCGTCACGCCCTGGTCGAGGTTCTGCGCGAGGAAGATATCCACGACGAGGCCATGCAGGGCGTCTCGGTGACCATCACCGAGGTGCGCCTGTCGCCAGACCTGAAACACGCTACCTGCTTCGTCGAGCCGCTGGGCGCGGGCGTCGCCGACGCGCCGAACGCCGGCCATGTGGAAGAGATCATCAAGGCGCTGAACGCCCACGCCAAATTCCTGCGCGGCGTGCTGGGCAAGCATATCGACATGAAGTTCACGCCAGACCTGCGCTTCCGCCACGACGACAGCTTCGACGCCGCCAGCCATATGGACCGGCTGTTCAACGACCCCCGCGTCCGCGCCGATCTGGAGCGGTCGGACGAGGACGAAGACCAGTGATGGCCCGGCCTCAAGTCGCGCCAGGCGCGGTAGGCCAAGCGTAATGGGTCGTCGCAAGAGAGGCGAGATCGTCAACGGCTGGGTCTGCCTCGACAAGCCCTATGAGATGGGATCGACCGAGGCGGTCACCCGCATCCGTCGCCTGTTCGACGCCCAGAAGGCCGGGCATGCGGGGACGCTGGACCCGCTGGCCTCCGGCATCCTGCCCATCGCGCTCGGAGAGGCGACCAAGACCGTGCCCTTCATGATGGAGGCGCAGAAGGTCTATCGCTTCACCATCCACTGGGGCGTCTCGACCGACAGCATAGACCGCGAAGGCGAGATCATCGCCCGCTCGGACGTGCGCCCGACGGTGGAGGCGGTGAAGGCCGCCCTGCCCGCCTTCGTGGGCGAGATCGATCAGGTCCCGCCCGCCTTCTCGGCCATCAAGGTGGACGGCCAGCGCGCCTATGATCTGGCCCGCGAGGGGGTGGAAGTCGAGCTGAAGGCCCGCCGGGTGACCATCCATGAGGCGGCGGTGACCGACGCCCCGGACGCGGACCACATCGAGATCACCATGCGGACCGGCAAGGGCGTCTATGTCCGCTCGCTGGCCCGCGACCTGGCCGCGGTGCTGGGCGCCGAGGGTCATGTGTCGGCCCTGCGGCGCGAACGGGTGGGTCCGTTCAACCTGCAAAACTCCGTCACGCTGGATTCTCTCGAGGAAATGGTGCATAGGGGCGCCGCCTCGGAAGGCTTGCTTCCCGTCGCGACCGCCCTGGACGACATCCCGGAGCTGGCCGTGACGGATCAGGACGCCTTCTCGCTTCGGCAGGGACGGCCGATCGTTCTGCTCCCCAGACAGGTCGAAACGCTCAAGGGTCAGCTGCAAGGCGATGCCCGGACCGTTTCGGTTTTCCTGGGCCAGACCCTCGTCGCTCTCGGTCAGTTGCGGGCCGGTCGGGTTGAACCTGACCGTGTTTTCAATCTCCCCTGACCTCGCTGTCGGGGGCTCCAGCAAGGAGAACCACGATGTCGATCACTGCCGAGCGTAAAGCTCAGGTCATCGCCGATAACGCCCGCGCTGACGGCGACACCGGTTCGGCCGAGGTCCAGGTCGCGATCCTCTCGGAACGCATCGCAAACCTCACCGAGCACTTCAAGACCCACAAGAAGGACAACCACTCGCGTCGCGGCCTGCTGAAGCTGGTTTCGCAACGCCGTCGTCTTCTGGATCACCTGAACAAGACCGACAATGCGCGCTACGTCGCCATCGTCGCCAAGCTGGGCCTGCGCCGCTAAGGCAAGGCTTCGGAGGGCCCGCCCCGCGCGGGCCCTTCTGCTATTCGCCCGGGCGCCGCGGGCGGGACTCATTCGTCCCACATGTACCGGCGCAGACGCCGAGGGCCTCGAACCGGTCCTCAACTCACCCGCCCGGGCTTCAATACGGAACCCCGGGTCCACAGGGACCGAAGGACTGAACCCCTGACGCTCCGCCCCGCCGGGAATACGCCCGCCGGGATTCGAAAGACGAAATATGTTCGATATCAAACGCAAGACGATCGACTGGGCCGGTCGCCCATTGACGCTGGAAACCGGCCGCATCGCCCGCCAGGCCGACGGCGCCGTGCTGGCGACCTACGGCGAGACCGTGGTTCTGGCCACCGTCGTCTACGGTCGCGCCCCCAAGCCGGGCCTGGATTTCTTCCCGCTGACCGTCAACTATCAGGAAAAGACCTTCGCCGCCGGCAAGATCCCGGGTGGCTACTTCAAGCGTGAAGGCCGTCCGACCGAGAAGGAGACCCTGGTCTCCCGCCTGATCGACCGTCCGATCCGCCCGCTGTTCGTCAAGGGCTTCAAGAACGAGACCCAGGTCGTCGTGACCGTGCTGCAGCACGACCTCGAGAACGATCCGGACGTGCTGGCCATGGTCGCCACCTCGGCCGCCCTGACCATCTCGGGCGTGCCCTTCATGGGCCCGATCGCCGGCGCCCGCGTCGGCTACATCGACGGTGAGCTGGTCCTGAACCCGACCATCGAGCAGCTGAACGACTCGGCGCTGGACCTGGTCGTCGCCGGCACCGCCGACGCCCTGATGATGGTGGAATCGGAAGCCAAGGAACTGTCGGAAGACAAGTTCCTGGAAGCCCTGATGTTCGCCCACAAGGGCATGCAGCCGGTCATCGATGCGATCATCGAACTGGCCGAGCACGCCGCCAAGGAGCCCTTCGACTTCCAGGCCGAAGACCACTCGGACGTCGTCACGGCGATCCAGGGTCTGGTCGGCGAGGACATCAAGGCCGCCTACACCCACACCGCCAAGCATGACCGACACAACGCTGTCGGCGCCGCCAAGAAGAAGGCCGCCGAAGCGCTGGTGAAGACCGAAGAGAACCCGGACGGCGTCGAGTCGGCCAAGTTCGCCACGGCCTTCAAGGAATGCGAAGCCCACGTCCTGCGTCGCGACATCATCGACAACGGTCACCGCGTCGACGGCCGCGCCCTCGACAAGGTCCGCTCGATCGTCTCGGAAGTCGGCGTCTTCCCGCGCACCCACGGTTCGGCCCTGTTCACCCGCGGTGAAACGCAAGCCATCGTGGTCGCCACCCTGGGCACCGGCGAGGACGAGCAGTACATCGACGCCCTGACCGGGACCTACAAAGAGAAGTTCCTGCTTCACTACAACTTCCCTCCCTACTCGGTCGGTGAAACCGGTCGCATGGGCGGCGCGGGTCGTCGTGAAATCGGTCACGGCAAGCTGGCCTGGCGGGCGATCCGCCCGATGCTGCCGTCGTCGGACGAGTTCCCCTACACCATCCGTCTGGTCTCCGAGATCACCGAGTCGAACGGCTCGTCCTCGATGGCCACGGTCTGCGGTTCGTCGCTGGCCCTGATGGACGCGGGCGTTCCGCTGAAGAAGCCGGTCTCGGGCATCGCCATGGGCCTGATCCTGGAGCCGTCGGGCGAGTTCGCCATCCTGTCGGACATCCTGGGTGACGAAGATCACTTGGGCGACATGGACTTCAAGGTCGCCGGCACCCGTGACGGCATCACCTCGCTGCAGATGGACATCAAGGTCGCCGGCATCACCGAAGAGATCATGAAGAAGGCCATCGCCCAGGCTTCGGCCGGCCGCCTTCACATCCTCGACGAGATGGACAAGGCCATCGACGGCGCCCGCACCGAGCTGGGTGAGTTCGCGCCGAAGATCGAGACCATCAAGGTCCCGGTCGACAAGATCCGCGAAGTGATCGGCACCGGCGGCAAGGTGATCCGCGAGATCGTCGAAAAGACCGGCGCCAAGATCAACATCGAGGACGACGGCACGGTGAAGATCGCCGCCTCGGAACAGGACAAGATCGACGCCGCCAAGGCCTGGATCTCGTCGATCGTCTCGGAGCCGGAAATCGGCACGATCTACACCGGCAAGGTCGTGAAGGTCGTCGACTTCGGCGCCTTCGTGAACTTCTTCGGCGCCAAGGACGGTCTGGTCCACGTGTCGCAGATGGCTCTGGAGCGCGTCGCCAACCCGGCCGACGTCGTTTCGGAAGGCCAGGAGGTCAAGGTCAAATTCCTGGGCCTGGACGACCGCGGCAAGACCAAGCTGTCGATGAAGGTCGTTGATCAGGCCACAGGTGAAGACCTGACGGACAAGATCAACGCCGAGCGCGCCGAGCGTGGCGAAGCCCCGCTGGCCGACGACACCGGCGGCCGTCCGAAGCGTGAAGGCGGCGGCGGTGACCGCGGCCGTCGTCGCCGGGACTAATCCTCCCGCGCATCAGCGCTGACTGAATGAGGCCCCGGCGGAAACGCCGGGGCCTTTTTCATGGGCGGTTTGGCGGTGAGGGAGGCCGCTCTAATATTTTTTGAGTGCACAAAAGTGGACATTTGAGCGGGCGAAAACACCGTCCACTTTGTCCACATCGTCCACTTCGTCCACTTTCGCGGAAGGCGACATAGCCCTGTACGCCGGGGACTGGGACGTCCACGGCGAGGGCGGCTGGAGATGTCAAAGACCGGCAGCCAGACAGTCTGGCATGGCGGTGCGTCATTATTGGTCGTAGGGCCGATCAGTTCGGATAGAGGGCCGCGCAGTCGGCGCGGACCCAGGCCGCGCACTGCTCGAAGGCGATGCCCTCGGGCGTGTCGGGGTTGGGGCGGTAGATGTTCCCGTTCCCGTCACGCGGATAGCAGGCCTGCAGCCCCTGCTGGACGCACTGGCGATACTGCGGATTGGTCTGGGACGCGACGGCCCCGCCGAGCGACGGCGCGGCGGTCAGCAGGACGGCGGCGGATGCGGCGAGCAGGATCTTCATGGGAACCTCCGGTGGGTTGGAGAGCGAAGGTTCGCGCGGAAGTTGGCGCGGCGCAAGCGGGACGGCTGTGTGCCGCGCTCACCGGCGCCTATCGTCTGCCGGCGTCACAGGCTGATCGTCGAGACCGACGCGCCGTTCCACGATGCGGCCCGGGGACGCCGTCCGCGACGGGCGACTGACGCACAGGACTTCCGGTGCTGCGATCTCCGAACCAGCAGATCGAACTTTGCGACTGGGGAGTAGTCGGCACCATCATCGATGGCCGCGCAACCGCGATGATCCTTCTCAACGGCTGCGGGAGAATCATATCTTCTTGAGATAGATTACTGAAAGGCCTCTAGACGGCTAAAAACTCTCGGTTTGTCGCCGCTGTGATCAACCTATCCTTAAACGACCTCATCAACTCGGTGAACTCAAGCCGGAGTTCCTCAAAGGCATCCTCAGTGATCGGGACACTTTCACCATGAGCGATATGATTTCTCTTATCGCAAAGGTGGTCGTTGAGCTTAGTCTTCGTAGTCATTTCGAGGAAGTCCGGCACTGCTAGACCTTCAACAATCTCCTGAAGCACCTCATACCTCAGATTAGATTTGGTGTTCACCATGACATTTGGGTTCGCACGTGTGCGAACTGTTTTCACGCGCTCCGCAAATTCAATGGCGGCTTGAGGCGTGAAACTGCTGGACCCCCCACCCGCGCCCCGAAACCGGGGCTCTAGATATGCGTACGCCAGTGCTGGCTTCAGAGATATTGCCAGCGGGCGCCGGTCATATACGAAGGCTAAGTAACGGTCAGCTGACCGTTTTATGTATCCCTCCCAATGTGCGTACAGCATCGGAAGAGCCGCCCGAAGCGCCGAACTGCGGGCTACGCCAGCAGCGCTCTTCTCGATCATGCTCTTGAGAGCCGATATCTCCTTAATTCTCCAAGTCAGGTCTTCGGTCAGGAGAATTTCGAGATCATCAGCAGAAGGGATGAAAGCCATTTCAAGCTTCAAACCACTTATCGCCGAACGGTACCGTTTTTCTGATTCGATCCGTTCCCCGCGTTCCGCCGCTCGTCATTCCATCCAGCTTGCCTTCCGACCAAATTCTTTGAACCCGCTCGAGAACCCAAGCTTTGGGATCGGCTTGCTGTTCAATCTCCGGAAGGTTTCGGGCGACACCAACAAAGATGGTTTCGAAGGCCACCTTGCCCACGCGGCCTCTCCATCGTTCGCCGTCCCAGCGCCGCAGAACATCCTTATCGATCGAATGCAGAAGCGTCGCCGTCTTGTCGATATTTGACATCACCTCTGTGAATTCACCGTCGTCCTCATCCAAAAACCTAGCCATGGAGTCGGTCACGTACTCATCTATATCTAGCTTTGTATCATAGTCATACTCGGCGTGCGCGACTGCCCGACAGTATTAATCCAGCTGCTCTTGCCTGCCGAGCGCCTCCTCCGACAATGAGATAAGCTCCAAGAATGCATTATTGTTTGCAGACTTATCCATCAACTTATGACGCTCAGGACTGTGCATAACCATTAGGCAGGTTCTGAGCTCTTGCGCTGTAAGAATGGAACCACTTCCATTTAGCCTTTGAAACACGTCGTATTTCGACTGTTCAGTGCTGGATGCTTTCAAAATCTGAACTCCCAGCTTTGCCCGCTTCAACTGGGTTTGCAGCGCTTTCGGAAGGAAGTTCTTCGCCTTCGCCAATTTGGCATTGGACTCGTCGTAAGACACGTCATCAAGGTCGGGAAGGTATGTCGTACCTATGAGCTTAGAGGGCGGTACATCCTCCCCCTCAGAATTCTTGAGTTCACCGAAGAATTCCAAAATGGTCGAAACACGCTGAAGACCATCAATCAACTCCCAAACGCCATCTGTTCGTTCGAAAACGAATATCGGCGGGACGGGAATTCCGATGAGCAGCGATTCGATCAAGTCAGATTTCTGTTTTTCAGACCACCGAAAAAGCCTCTGAAATTGAGGACTGATTATAAGCTCTTGGCTTTTGTAGAGATTGATGATCTCACCTATCGACATCGGATAGTCATCAGTCGCTACAGACTGCCGCGCAGCATCCAGCTCAGACGTGATTTTCGCGGCTTCAGCCATTTATCGCTCCTCTGTCCGACCGCAAAAACGCACACGCATAGATGGTCGTCAACTCAGTCAGACTCGATCTGCCACAACCAACACCCTAATTCACCAGCCCCTCCCGATCCCGGGGTCCGCTTGCGCGGCCCGGTATGGCAAGCTGTCCAGGTCCTAGTGGACCTGGACTTTTCCGATCTGGAGCCCTTCCGCGCCCGCTGACACCGCGATCACACTCCCGTCGTCGATCTCCCCCGCCAGCAGCTTCCGCGCGATCGGGTCGACCAGTTCCTTCTGGATCACGCGCTTCAGCGGGCGCGCCCCATAGACCGGGTCATACCCCTTGTCGGCCAGCCAGGCGGCGGCGGTGTCGTCCAGGGCGAGAGTCAGTCTCCGGTCGGCCAGAAGCTTCTCGAACCGTTGCAGCTGGATGCGGACGATGCCGCCCATCTGTTCGCGGCCGAGGCGGCGGAAGAGGATGATTTCGTCGATGCGGTTCAGGAACTCCGGGCGGAAGTGGGCGCGGACGGCCTCCATGACGTAGGGGCGGACGGACTCGACGTCGTCGCCTTCGGCCTGACCGGCAAGGGCCTCGGAACCCAGGTTGCTGGTCATGATGATCAGGGTGTTGCGGAAGTCGATGGTGCGGCCCTGACCATCGGTCAGGCGGCCGTCGTCCAGCACCTGCAGCAGCACGTTGAAGACGTCGGGGTGGGCCTTCTCGACCTCGTCGAACAGGACCACCTGATAGGGCCGACGGCGCACGGCCTCGGTCAGGGCGCCGCCCTCGTCATAGCCGACGTAACCCGGAGGGGCGCCGATCAGGCGGCTGACGGAGTGCTTCTCCATGTATTCCGACATGTCGAGGCGGGTGATGGCGGCCTCGTCATCGAACAGGAAGTCGGCCAGCGCCTTGGTCAGCTCGGTCTTGCCGACGCCGGTCGGCCCCAGGAAGAGGAAGGAGCCGAGCGGGCGGTTGGGGTCGTTCAGGCCGGCGCGGGCACGGCGCACGGCGTCGGAGACAGCGACCAGCGCATCCTCCTGACCGACGACGCGGCCACGCAGGGCGTCTTCCATCTTGAGCAGCTTCTCGCGCTCGCCCTCCAGCATCTTGTCGACCGGGACTCCGGTCCAGCGGGAGACGACGGCGGCGATCTGTTCGGCGTCGACGACCTCGGGGGTCAGGGGGCCGGACTTGTCGGCCTCATTGGCCTCGGCCTCGGCGAGCTGTTTCTCGATCTGGGGGATCTGGCCGTAGGCGATCTCGGACGCGCGGCCCAGGTCGCCGGCGCGCTGGGCGGCGGCCAGTTCGGCGCGCAGGCGGTCGAGGGTTTCGCGCAGTTGCGCCCCCTGCCCCACCTTTTCCTTCTCGGCCTTCCAGCGACCGGTCAGGTCATCGGACTGGCCCTCCAGATCGGCGATCTCGTCCTCGAGCTTCTCGAGGCGGTGCTGGGAGGCGCTGTCGGTCTCCTTCTTCAGGGCCTCGCGCTCGATCTTCAGCTGGACCAGACGACGGTCGATCTCGTCCAGCGCCTCGGGCTTGCTGTCGACGGCCATGCGGACGCGGCTGGCGGCTTCGTCCACGAGGTCGATAGCCTTGTCCGGCAGGAAGCGGTCGGTGATGTAGCGGTTCGACAGGGTGGCGGCGGCGACGATGGCGCTGTCGCTGATGCGGACTCCGTGGTGGACCTCATACTTCTCCTTCAGTCCACGGAGGATCGACACCGTGTCCTCGACGGTCGGCTCGGAGACAAAGACCGGCTGGAAGCGACGAGCCAGGGCCGCGTCCTTCTCGACGTGCTTGCGGTATTCATCCAGCGTGGTGGCGCCGACGCAGTGCAGCTCGCCGCGCGCCAGGGCGGGCTTGAGCAGGTTGGAGGCGTCCATGGCGCCGTCGCCCTTTCCGGCGCCGACCAGGGTGTGCATCTCGTCGATGAACAGGACGATGCCGCCCTCGGCGGCCGCGACCTCATTCAGAACGGCCTTCAGCCGCTCCTCGAACTCGCCGCGGTATTTCGCGCCGGCGATCAGGGAGCCCATGTCCAGGGCCATGACGGTCTTGTCGCGCAGGCTTTCGGGCACGTCGCCGTTGACGATGCGCAGGGCCAGACCCTCGACGATGGCGGTCTTGCCGACGCCGGGTTCGCCGATGAGGACGGGGTTATTCTTGGTGCGGCGGGCAAGGACCTGGATGGTGCGGCGGATCTCTTCGTCGCGGCCGATGACCGGGTCGATCTTGCCGTCGGCGGCGGCCAGGGTCAGGTCGCGGGCGTAGCGCTTGAGGGCGTCATAGCCGTCTTCGGCGGCGGCGCTGTCGGCGGTCTTGCCCTTGCGGACCTCGGTGATGGCGGCGTCCAGGGCATCGGCCTTAACCCCCGCGGCGCTGAGGACGGTTTTGGCCACCCCGCCTTCGCGGGCGAGGGCGCTGAGCAGGCGTTCGGTGGTGACGAAGGCGTCGCCGGCCTTCTTGGCGGCGGCCTCGGCGGCGGCGAAGACGCGGGCGGTGTCGCCGTCCAGATAGAGCTGGCCAGAGCCGCCGGAGACTTGGGCGCGCTTGCTGAGCGCGGTCTCGACGTCGGCTTCGGCGCGGCGGGCGTCACCCCCGGCGGCGGTGATCAGATTGCGGGCGAGGCCGTCACGCTCTTCCAGCAGGACCTTGAGCAGGTGTTCGGGGGCGAACTGCTGGTGGCGGCGGGCGAGCGCCAGCGACTGGGCGGACTGGACGGCCTGTTTGGCGCGGTCGGAATAGAGTTCGGTATTCAACTGGGATTCCCCTCAGAAGGCGGATTCCGCCGACGCGCCCTCATGCAAGCAGCGCGCCGTACGGTAGACCTTCAGTTGGGTGTGGCCCAAACGCCACGCAAGGGGGATCGGCCCCTTGCGTGGCGAAGCGCGGTCAGTTTCCGGCCGAGGGGGCCGAGAAGTCGAACTGCGGGTCCTGCTGACGCGAAGGACCGCCGAAGCTCCAGGTCAGGCCGATGAAGCCGACTCGGCCGCCGAACACGCGCTCGGTGCGGTCGGTGAAGGTGGCGGTGTCGTACTGGGTGACGTCCTTGGCTTCGTCCAGCAGGTCACGGACGGTGACCTGCAGCGCCAGGGTGTCGGTCAGCTTGCGGCGGTAGCCGAGGTTGATCAGCTGGGTCGCGTCGCGCGTGCCCTGGGCCAGCAGTTGCTCGCCGGTCCAGACGCCGGACAGCTGGACGAAGTCGTCCGCAGTCGGCTGCCAGTTGAGGCTGAGACGGCCCGCGACCACCTCGCCCTCGCTGCTGACGCCGCCGACCAGATTGGAGGCGTCGATCTCCTGACGGAACAGGTTGATGCTGGCGTTGTAGCGCAGGGTCGAGTGCAGGCGGCCATTAGCGACCAGCTCGACGCCGGTGGCGGTGCGGGCGCCGAGGTTCTCGGTGCGGGTCAGAAGGACGCCGTTGCCGATGTCGGTGATCACCGGGGTGAAGGCCTTCTGGGTATCCCGATAGTAGAGGGTCGCGCCGTAGAAGGACTGGTTCACCCGGCGCTGCCAGCTGACCTCCCAGGAGTCGGTTTCCTGCGGCTCCAGACCGGGATTGCCCGAGCGGTAGTTGAGCGGGTCCTGATAGCTGAGGAAGGGGTTCAGATCGCCCGGCTGCGGACGCTGGACCCGGCGGCTGTAGCTGCCGCGCAGGGTCTGGTCGTCGGTCAGCTGATAGGTGACGTGCAGGGTCGGATAGGCGCGGAAATAGTCGTTGGTCGCCTTGATGCCCGTGGTGACCTGATCGAGCTCGAGGTCGGCCTGTTCGAGGCGCAGGCCGAACTGGGCGCTGAGCTTCTCGGTGAACGGGCGTTCGTAGGTGGCGTAGACGGCGTGGACGACCTGATCGACCTTGAACAGGTTGGAGACCAGCGGGTCCTGCGTCAGGCCGCCGGGGGCGGCGCCGCGTGCGACGGAGTTGTCGAGCTCCAGCTGCTGGAACTCCAGCTCATAACCGGCGCGCAGGCGCGAGCCGTCGGCGAACGGCCGGACGTAGGCGCTGGCGAAGGTCCAGGTGTCGGTGTTGTTGGCGTTGTCGATGCGCTCGTACTGGTTCGGCGCCACCGGGATCAGGCCGTCGACCAGGGTGTCGTGGCCGTAGTTGCCGCGACCGCGGTTGTAGCGGATCTCGTTGGACCATTCGTGACCCTGACCGGTGAAGCGGCGGACGACGCGGGCGGTGGCGCCCGAGAACTGGCCTTCGAAGCCGCCATCGGAGGCGCGACGATAGGCCGAGGCGATGCCGCCCGAGGCGTTGTCGGCCTCGAACTGGTCCACCATCAGGCCGTCAGCGGCGACGTCGACGTGGTAAAGGTCGCCGTAGAACTGGAGCTGTTCGGTCGGGCGATAGTCGGCCGAGAAGCGGACGAAGACGTTGTCGTTGGCGCCGTCGCCGTTCTGGGTGTTGCGCGATTCCAGGAACTGGTTCGAGCCCGGGTCGAGGCGGGTGCGGACACGATCGGTCGACTGAATGAAGGTGTCGTGGCGGACGTTGGCGTCGGCCGTCAGGGTCAGCCTGTCCTGGGTGGCGACGCCGCTGATGCCGAAATTGTAGCGGCCGTCATTGCCGATGTTGGCGCGGACGGAGCCGGTGCGGGTCGGCTGGGCGCGCGGGCGGTTGGGCTTGGAGATCAGGTTGATCACGCCGCCGCCGCCGTCCGGACGGTAGGCCGCCGACGGATTGGTCATGACCTCGACGCGGGCGTACTGGTCGGCCGGGATCTGCAGGATGACCTGGCCCCGGTTCTCGCCCTGAAACAGGCCCGATGGGCGGCCGTCGACGAGAATGGTGACATTGGCGTCGCCACGCAGGGAGACGTTGCCGTCCGGATCGACCTCGACCGAGGGGATGCCGCGCAGGGTGTCGGCCAGGGTGCCGGTGGCGCTCTGCAGGTCCTCGGCGACGCTGTAGCTGATCGAGTCGACCGAGGTGCGGATGTCGTTCGAGCGGGCCTGCACCACGGTCTCGCCGAGCTGGGCCGGAGCCTCTTCCTGGGCCTCCTGCGGGGCGGGAGCCGGGGTCTGCGCCGGCGCGGGAGCCGGACGGGTCTGGGCGACGGCGGCGCCGGCCGGAATGGCGAGCGCCAGCAGCGAGATGAGGGTGGTTCTGATCATGGCCCCGAAGTCCTGAGATCGGGACGCTGATCGGCCCCGTTACCCGCAAAGGTATCAGCGAGCTGGGCCATGGCTCAGTTACATCTTTTTCATTTCATTACGGTTTTTACAGAACGCGTCACTTTTTCGCCCCGCCGTCTGCATGGCGATCACAGGCGGGGATGACGACCCGGAAACGGCGCGCTAGCGTCCCGTCCGAAGTCTGTCGGGAGTGTCTGCATGTCCATCCGCCTCACGCGCCGCGCGGCGCTGGTTTCGTCCGCGGCCGGCGCCGCCGCCCTGCCTACCACCAGCTGGGCGCAGACCGCGGCCAACGACAGCGCCTCTCTGGCCGAGCAGGTGGACGCCTTCGTGAAGCGGGCCATGGCCGCCTTTCCGGATCAGCCCGCCGTCTCGGTCGCCGTGGTCAAGGACGGCCAGCCAATCCTGACGCGCGGCTACGGCATTCGCTCCGTGGGCGGGTCGGCGGTGGACGAGCACACCCTGTTCGCCATCGCGTCCAACACCAAGGCGGTGACCTGCGCCGCCCTGTCGATCCTGATCGACGAGGGCAAGGTGAAGTGGGACGAGCCGGTGCGGACCTATCTGCCGAACTTCCGCCTGTCGAAGCCGGAGCTGAATGATCTGGTGACCGTGCGCGATCTGGTCAGCCACCGCATCGGCTTCGGCCTGGGCGCCGGGGACCTGCTGTTCTGGCCGAACGGCGACCGGACCCGGGCCGAAATCATGGCGGCCATTCCGCATGTTCCGATCGAGGACAGCTTCCGCACCTCCTACCACTACTGCAACCTGATGTTCGTGGCGGCGGGCGAGGTCGTGGCCGCCGCTTCTGGCATGCCGTGGGAGCAGTTCGTCCAGACCCGCATCCTGACCCCGCTGGGCATGACCGAGACCCTGCCGCTGATGACCCACGCCGACCCGGCGAAGTCGGCCCTGCCGAACGGCCGGATCGGACCGCCGCTGCGCTATCAGGGCCCGATGCAGAACATCGGCCAGTCGATCAAGGAGGTCTGGGACTGGTCGGCGGCGGGCGCCGCGGGCGGCTTCGTCACCAATCCGGTCGACTGGGCCAAATGGATCGCGGTGCAGCTGAACAAGGGCGCCCTGCCCAACGGGACCCGCCTGTGGTCCGAGGCCCGCGCCAATGAGATGTGGCGGCCGAACATCATCGTCTCCAGCTCGGGCGGACCGACGCCGGACGCGCCGGGCCGGGCCATCGCGGCCACCTACGCCACCGGCTGGCAGGTGATGGACTATCGCGGCGAGCGCTTCATCACCCACGGCGGCGGCGCGCCGGGCTATCTGTCCGGCACCGTCCTGCTGCCGGGCCGGAACACCGGCTTCAGCTATTTCACCAACGCGGAGGAAAGCCAGCTGACCCGCGCCCTGCGCAGCGGCATCGCCGACATCCTGATGGGCAAGGCGGGCTTTGACTGGATCGCGGATGCGGTTCGTCAGACCACGGAAGGTAATGCGAAATCCATCGCCGCCGCCGCCGAGATCGACGCCAGACAGGCGGCCGGCGCGGCCCCGTCCCTGCCGATCCCGGCCTATGCCGGCGCCTGGCGCGATCCTTGGTACGGCGAGATCCGCATCGAGGAACGCACCACCGGACGCGGCCGCAACCGTCGCACGGCCCTGCACCTGGACTTCACCCGGACCAACGCTCTGAAGGGGCCGCTGGAGCCCTATGACGGCGACACTTTCCGCACCCGTTTCCCGGACAAGCGTGAGGAGGATGTCTTCGTCACCTTCAAGGTCGAGAACGGCGTGGCCGTCTCGGCGACGATGAAGGCCGTCAGCCCGGATGCGGACTTCAGCTACGACTATCAGGACCTCAGGCTGACCAAGGCGTGACCCGATGATCTCCCTGCTGCTCGCCCTCCTGACCGCCGAACCGCAGACGCGGGAGGGGCCGCCGCCGCCCGCCTGCATCGGCGCGACCTTCGTCAGTTGGGAGGCCTGCGCGGCCGCCGCGCCGGAGGGATCGCCCGCCTATGTGCTGGCCATGATCAACCTCGGCACCCAAGCCTATATGAACGGCGACCGGGGTGCGGCGCTGAACTTCTACGACAAGGCCGGAGAGGGGCGTCAGGTCGCCTCTGACGTGATCCTGCACGCCTTCCGGGCCGACACCTACCGCTATGCGGGGCGGATGGATGAGGCGCGCACCGACGCCGCCATCGCCTGGGGCTATCTGGACGGACGCCCGCCCCAAGGTCTCAACACGCTCGGCCCACGACCGATAGACGACCCGGTCCGCTTCGTGGTGCTGGCCTCGATCCTGCCCATCATGAAGATCGAGAATGCCGACTTCAGCCGGGCGCGGGAGATGTTCATGGCCCTTCCTGCCAATGACTGGAGCGCCCTGACGCGGCGCGCCAATGTCCTGTCGGAACTGGGCGAGCATGCCGGGGCGGTGGCCGACAGCAAGCGGGCCGTGGACCTGCAACCCGACCATCCGATGCTGCAGAACAATCACTGCTACACCCTCGTCGAAGCCGGACGCGCCGCCGAGGGCCTGCCCTATTGCGAACGGGCGGTGGCCCTGGCCCCCGAGGCGGCCCCGATCCGCCACTCCATCGCCGCGGCCCTGGCCGGAATGGGCCAGTGCGCCGCCGCGGATCGCCAACTGGCCGAAGCCCGGCGGCTGGAGCCGGAGGCGAACCTGTACCGCCAGCCCATCCCCTGCACGCCGAAGGGCTGAACTCACTGCACGAGTTCGAGGATTTCCAGCTTCGATTCCAGACGCGGCCACGGCACGACCAGACGCCAGCGGTCGGGGCCGATGCGCTCGAAGACGCCGACCTGATCGCGCTGGACCTGCTGGCCATAGGTCGGGAAGCCGGTTTCATCGTCGCCCCAGGCCTGGGCGCCGACGAAGATCAGACGATTGTCCGTGTCCGGATAGAGAAGTCCGCGCGTGCGCTGGGAGCCCGTCGTCTTGGTCAGGACCAGATCGCCCCCGGGGATCAGTTCGACCGAACAACGGAAGAAGGGATAGGCGACATAGGCCAGGGTGTTGCCCGCCTTGGAGCCCAGCTTGATGGTGCGACAGCGGTAGGTTCCGGGCGCGGGCTGCAGGCGACCCGCCTGACCGGCCATGGGGTCGACCAGCGGTCCGAGAGCCTCGACCTCTGACGCGAAGCCCTTGTCCTCGGCCTCGGCGCGGCCGAGACGCCAGGCCTGATCCAGACGGCCCAGATTGCCCGCATCCTCCGCCGAGACGATCTGACGCCAGTCGGAGACGCCGCCCTGCTCGCCCTGTGCGGGGGCGGCGGGGGCTTCAGGAGCGGAGGCGGGTTCGCCGATCGGGGCCGGATCGGTCGCGGGCGCGGCGGCGGGCTCGGGCGGAGAAGAGGCGTTCTCTCCGCAGGCGGCGAGCAGGGCGGCGACGGAAGCGACGACGATCAGGGTCCGCATCGGGGCAGGCTCCATATGGCTGAGCTTGCACAACGGCTGGCGGGACGAGGGGTTGCTAGCCGACCGGCACGAGTTCGATCAGATCGAGGTTGGACTCGTTCTGCGGCCAAGGGATCACCAGCCGCCAGCGGCGCTCGCCGATCCGCTCCAGCGTGGCGACCAGATCGCGATCCGGGCGGCGGCCGTAGGAGTTGGCCGGAGGCTCGGACGCCAGCGCCATGGAGCCGAGCAGGACCATGTGACGGTCATCCTCGGGGAAGAGCAGGCCAGAGGGACGCTGGGAGCCTGTCAGCTTGACGAATTTCAGCCCGTTGGGGGTCTGTTCGAGGCGGCAGGCGAACCAGCCGTAGATGACATACCCCAGCCCGTCCTCGCCGCCCTGGGAGCCCAGTTTGACGGTGCGGCAGCGGTAGTCGCCGGGGGACGGGATGACGGAGGGACGGTCGGCGTCCGGATCGATCAGGTCGCCGAGGCTGTTGAGGTCGCCCGAGCCACGCTGGCGGCGGGCCTGCTGTAGGGCCAGGGACCAGGCGGCGTCGCGGCGGGTGTAGCGGTCGCGGTCGGCGGCGGTGACGATGCTGCGCCAGTCACGCAGGGCCGCGCCCGGTCCGCCGGGCGGAGGCGGCGGGGGAGGGGCCGGCGGCGTGGCGCAGGCGGATAGGGCCAGAACGGCGCCGACCATCAGGGTCGGCAGCCGGAATTGACGAAGCATGGTCGCTCCCGAACTCAGGCTGAGGGCGTGGCTCGGGTCTTTGGACCGGTTCAGACGTCCGCCGTCAACCGCCCTCGCGTCGCGGGGCGTCCGAAAGGGACCTTTGAACAAGGCTTTCCCCTGACCGGGGAGGCGGGCCTCAGCCTTCGTCGGCGGGGGCCTCGACCTTCGGCTTGCGCGGCGCGCGCGGACGCTTGGGGGCTGGAGCCTCCTCGGCTTCAGCGGCGGGCGCGGCCGGAGCGGGGGCCGCCGAACGGGTCAGGAAGCCCGGCAGGGCGGCCGGAGCCTCGTCCGAAGCTTCCTCGCGGCGCGGACGACGCGGGGCGCGCTCGGCGCGTTCCGGCGCGGCCTCGACGGCGGCGACAGGTTCAGCCTCGACGGCCGGAGCCTCTTCGCGGGCCTCGCCCGAGGTCTCGGCGGCAGCTTCACCGCCTTCATTGTCGAAGCGGCGGTTGCGTTCGTCACGACGACGCTCCCAGCGTTCGCGACGGCTTTCGCGGCGGCCGCCTTCGCGGGGTTCGCCCTCGGCGCCCTCGGCGCGGGGTTCACGAGGCTCGCGCGGCTCGCGGGGTTCACGCGGCTCGCGGTCGTCGCGGTCGCGCCATTCGCGGCGGGGCTGGTCGTTGTTGTTGTTGCGGTCCTGCTGGCGCTCTTCCTGCTCGCGCTGGCGGGCTTCCTGCTGGGCGACGCGGTCGGCCTCGGCCTGCTGGGCGGCCATGATGGCGGCGGCCTGGGCGCCCGACTCGTCCTCGAAGTCGATGTCGAAGCCCTGGCCGGCCAGCTCGCGCTGGGCGATCTCGGAGACCGAGCGCTGGGGCTGCAGGGCGCGCAGGACGCGGAAATAGTGCTCGGCGTGCTGGGTGTAGTTCTCGGCCAGAACGCGGTCGCCGCCGGCGGCCGCGTCGCGGGCCAGCTGCATGTAGCGCTCATAGACGGTCTGGGCGTTGCCCCGGACCTTGATGTTCTCGGGGCCTTGCGAGTCCCACGAACGGTTGGGGTTGGTGGCGTTGGCGTTGTTGCCGCCGCCGCCGGGCTTCCTGTTGCGTCCGCGTTGACGCTTCATGCCCTTGAAATCTCTCATCGGACGCTACCGTGCCTTGATGGGGAGGACGGGCCGGGCCTCTGGCTCGGTATCCATCCGGGGTGTTCCGTCTCGGGCGAGGCCTATTCCCCGCTGGCGATGTGTTCGGAAAGCCGTGTCGCCCCGTGGTCCGCCGGACGACTGGCCCGACCGTCACTGCCCAGAGCGCGCGCGAGACAGGAACCAGAGCGGTTCGAGGCGTGCGTTTTGGGTGGGAGACGACGCAGACTTAGCGCGGGATCGTGGCGTTTCCAAGGGCTTTTGTTTTCGTCTCAACAGTTCGCCAACCCGGGCCGGTGAGACTGGAGGCCATGGCCTCGCCCCGTCCCAAGACGTTTCGATCTCTGATCCTCGGCCTGACGTTGGGCGTGGTCGCGCCCGCGGCGCTCATCTGGCTGGGCCTAGGGGTCTGGGCCGACCAGCACTACCGGAAATACGTGCCCGAACAGGTTCCGATCCTGAGGCTGACATCTCATCGCTCGGAAGGCTGGTACACGGGCTGCGGCGGCGCGATCTTCTCGATGCGGCCACAGGACAGCGCTCGCCTGCACCGCGACGGCCTGTCCGCCTTCGAGGACAGAATGATCGGGCGGGGCTACGCCGCCAACGCCCGTCGCCCGGTCGTCTGGACGCGCTGGCGGGAGACCGAAGCCCGGACGAACCTCGGCGACGGCCCGCATCCCGGCCTGACCTGCCTGCGGTCGCCGATGCAGGACCGGATCGTCGAAGCGCTGATGCGGCCCGGATCCTTCACGGCCGGGAGCGACGATCGTCAGTTGATCGTGATCCCCGACCTGAACGTGGTCGTCTTCCTGTTCTACGACTGACCCGACCGTCGGTCCTACATCTTCGGAATGGGATTGGTGCGCGGGTTGGGGCCGTTGGTGACGACGCGGTCGCGGTCGGACAGGTCCTTGACCACGATGACGTCGGTGAAGCCCGCTTCCTCGAACAGGGCCTTGACCTGCGGGCCCTGGTCCCAGCCGATCTCGACCGCGAAGGTGCCGCCGGGCTTGAGGATGCGCATGATCTCGGGGGCGAGTTCGCGATAGGCGACCAGACCGTCCGGACCGCCGTCCAGCGCCAGATGCGGATCGTGCTCACGGACCTCCGGGTCCAGGCCGGGGATGTCGCCAGACGGGATGTAGGGCGGGTTCGACACCACCAGATCGAAGCTGTGCTCGGCGAAGCCGGCGGCCCATTCGGTGCGGATGAAGTCGCAGCGGCCGCCGAGGTCGAGGTTGGCGGCGTTCTCACGCGCCACGGCCAGGGCCTCGGTCGAGACGTCGGTGCCGACGCCCTTGGCCGCCGGACGCTCGGCCAGCGTCGCCAGCAGGATGGCGCCCGAACCGGTGCCCAGATCGATCATGGTGAAGGCCTCATGCGGCGCATAGGCCAGCATGACCACGTCCAGCAGGGCCTCGGTGTCGGCGCGCGGGCTGAGCACGTCGGGCGTCACGTTCAGCATGATCTTCCAGAAGCCCTTCTTGCCGAGGATGCGCGACACGGGCTCGCGCTTCAGGCGGCGGGCGACATAGCCGTCCATGGTGGCCTGCTGTTCCTCGGTCACGACCCGGTAGGGGTCGGTCAGGATGTCGGTGCGCGAACAGTCGGCGGCGACTTCCAGCAACAGACGGGCGTCGATGGAGGGGCTGTCGATCTTCGCGGCCTTGAGTTCGGCCTGGGCGGCCTTCCAGGCGGTCAGCAGGGTGCGGGCGGGGGCGGCTTCGGTCATGCGCAGGGGATTGGCGCGGCTGGCCGAGGATTTCAAGCTTTGCGCCCGCTTCCGGGGAACGAGAGGGCCAGCTTGGCCGTTGTCGCGCCCATGCAGCGACAGTCGGGAAAGAGGGCCGGGTTCGGCCTGTGGGGCGTGGCCGGGGCCATCGTGGGCGGTCTGGCCGCCGGGGCCGGGGCGGCGCACCTGCTCTATACGCGCGGGCACAAGTTCGGGGTCGAACTGCGTCCGCAGAGGCCGGAGCCCCTGCCCCCCGCCCCGCCGACCCCCGAGGATTTCGAGGCCAAGGAGCCCGGACGCGGGCGGATGGCGCGACGGCCCGAACATATTCCGCACAAGGGCTGGACCGACATCTTCTGGCGGGTGGGCGCGGCCTATTTCGGGGACCGGGTCGGCTTCGTCGCAGGCGGGGTGACCTTCTTCGTGGTCCTGTCGCTGTTCCCGACGCTGGCGGCCTTCGTGACCATCTATGGCCTGTTCGCCGATCCGAACGACGCCTGGGACCGGCTGCAGTTCCTGTATTCCGTCCTGCCCGCGGGCGTGGCCGAGTTCCTGGGCGCCGAGATGCAGCGGCTGGCCGAGAACACCAACACCCAGCTGACCTTCACCCTGGGGTGGACGCTGGCGCTGTCGCTGTGGACCGCCAACGGGGCGATCAAGGTGCTCTTCTACGGCCTTAACATCGCCTACCACGAGGTCGAGCGGCGCAATATCGTCCGCTACAACCTGATCTGCATGGCCTTCACCGTGTCCGGCCTGCTGGCCGTGCTGGTCGGCGCGGGCATGGTGGTGGGCGTGCCGGTGGTGCTGGACGTGCTGGGCCTGACCGATGAGTGGGCCTATCTGACGCCGTTCCGGTGGCCCCTGCTGTTGCTGATCTACATGGCGGCCCTGACGGTGATCTATCGGGTCGGGCCCTGCCGCCAGAGGGCGCGCTGGCGCTGGCTGACGCCCGGCGCGATCTTCGCCGCCCTGCTGAGCCTGGGCCTGTCGCTGGGCTTCAGCTGGTATCTGGCCACCTTCGTGCGCACGGCCTCCTACGGCCCGCTGGCGGCGATGATGGGGTTCCTGCTGTGGACCTGGCTGACCGTGCAGATCATCATCATGGGCGCCGAGCTGAACGCCGAGATCGAGCACCAGACGGCGATCGACACCACCACCGGCGATGCGCGCGCCATCGGGGATCGCGGGGCCGTGGTGGCCGACACCGTCGGGCCCCGGCGCGGCAACCCTGCGGCCCTGGCCTTCACCCTGAAACACGCCGAGTCCCTGTCAGACCGGCTGCTGAAGCGACGGATCCGCAACCGGGACGGCTAGCCGTCCAGCCCGCGATATGCTCTGGCTGCCCGCCCATTCGCGGCGAACAGGCCCATGAAAATCTTTCGACCCATCCTGGCCGGCGCGACCCTCCGTGACCGGGCTGTCGCCTGCCTCGGCGCCCTGCTGGGGATCGGCCTGACCGCCCTGATCTCGCGCGCACTGCTGGGCGGGGAGACGGCGCTGCCGCTGATGATGACGGCGTCGATGGGGGCATCGGCGGTGCTGATCTTCGCCGTGCCCGCCAGTCCGCTGGCCCAGCCGTGGTCCGTGGTCGGCGGCCATATGGTGTCGGCGCTGACCGGCATCACGATCAGCCGGTTGATCCCCGATCCGATGCTGGCCAGCGGCGTGGCGGTGGCCGCGGCCATCGCCCTGATGTCGCTGTTGCGTTGCCTGCACCCGCCGGGCGGTTCGACCGCCCTGATCGGCGTGCTGGGCGGAACGACCATTCACGGCGCGGGCCTGATGCTGGCCTTCGTGCCCATCGGGCTGAATGCGGCGCTGCTGGCCGCGATGGGCTTCCTGTTCCACCGCTTCCTGTCCGGCCACGCCTGGCCGCATCGGGCGGCAGCGGTCGCCATCCCCGCCGGACCACAGGTGGTTGAGGCCGACATCGACGCCGCCCTCACCGCTTTCGGCGAACCCCTGGACGTGAGCCGGGACGACCTTCAGACCATCGTGAAGCTGGCGCTGGAGAACGCCGCCGCGCGGAAGCCCTAGCCGCCGAACTCGGCCTCGAGATCGGCCAGACGCGCGGCCTGATCCTCGGCGATCAGGGCGTTGAGCATCGGATCGAGCTCGCCCTCGAGGATCTGCGGCAGGCTGTGCAGGGTCAGGCCGATGCGGTGGTCGGTCACCCGCCCTTGGGGGAAGTTGTAGGTGCGGATGCGCTCCGACCGGTCGCCCGAGCCGACCTGCGACTTGCGGGCGTCAGAGCGGGCCTTGTCCTTCTCCTGCCGCTGCATGTCGTACAGGCGGACGCGCAGGTTCTTCATCGCCTTGTCGCGGTTCACGTGCTGCGACTTCTCCGACGAAGTCACCACGATGCCGGTGGGCAGGTGGGTGATGCGGACGGCGGAGTCGGTCTTGTTGACGTGCTGACCGCCGGCGCCCGACGAGCGATAGGTGTCGATGCGGATGTCCTGATCGCGGATCTCGATCTCGACGTCCTCGACCTCGGGCAGGACCGCGACGGTGGCGGCGGAGGTGTGAATGCGCCCCTGCGTCTCGGTGGCGGGCACCCGCTGGACGCGGTGGACGCCGCTTTCGAACTTCAGGCGGCCGAACACGCCCTCGCCGGTGACAGTGGCGATGACTTCCTTGTAGCCGCCCATCTCGCCTTCGGTGGCGCTGTCGACCTCGACCCGCCAGCCGCGCGTGGAGGCGTAGCGCGAATACATGCGGAACAGGTCGCCGGCGAAGAGGGCCGCCTCGTCGCCGCCGGTGCCCGCACGGACTTCCAGCACGGCCGAGGCGTTCTCGTCGGCGTCGCGCGGCGCCAGCAGCAGGGCGACGTCCCGCTCCAGATCCGGCAGGCGCTCCTTCAGGGCCTGAAGCTCCTCGGCGGCCATGTCGGCCATCTCCGGGTCCTCGGCCATGACTTCCAGATCGACCATCTCGGCGCGGGCCCTGGCCAGACCCTGCACGGCGTCGGCGACCGGCTTGAGCTCGGCATGTTCCTTCGATAGGCGCACGATCTCGGCGCCGTCGCTGGCCGCGCCCATGCGCGCCTCCACTTCGTGGAAACGGTCGAGCACCTGATCGAGCCGAGCCTGGGGCAGTCGCAAGGGGGATATCCGATGATGGGCGGGCCGCAGCCTTTAGCCTGCCCCACCCTGCCCTGTCGATGCGCGGTCACGAACCCATCAGCCATCCGTGAACGGCGCAACCTTTGCCGTCGGGGCTCATTGGGCGATGATCGGCGCCTGTTGGTGCGACAGACGGGGCATGTATGGAAACCTTCCTCCTGTTTCTAGCCGTGGGCTTTCTGGCCCAGGCCGTCGATGGTTCGCTGGGCATGGCCTATGGCGTGATCTCGTCCTCGGTGCTGCTGGCCTTCGGCGTGCCGCCCGCCACGGCCTCGGCCAGCGTGCACGGGGCGGAGGTCTTCACCACCGCGGCCTCGGCGGGCAGCCATACCTGGCACAAGAATGTGGAGTGGCGACTGCTGATCCCGCTGGCCATCGCCGGGGTGATCGGCGGCTGTCTTGGCGCCTATGTGCTGGCCGGGCTGGACAGCAATTTGATCAAGCCGTTCGTCGTCGGCTATCTGGCGCTGATGGGTCTGTGGATCCTGTGGCGGGCCAGCCATGATGTGGAGCCCAAGCCGATCCGCCCCGCCTGGATCGTGGCCCCGCTGGGCGCCGTCGGCGGGTTCCTGGACGCCATCGGCGGCGGCGGCTGGGGTCCGACGGTGTCCTCGACCATGGTCGGCGCCGGACAGGAGCCGCGCAAGGCCATCGGCACGGTGAACACGGCCGAGTTCTTCGTCACCGTGGCGATCAGCGCCACCTTCGTCTGGTCGCTGGTCACCGGACACTGGGAAGAAGCGGGCGCCCTGCAGAACCACGCCGCCGCCATCGGCGGGCTGGTGGTCGGCGGCCTGGCCGCCGCGCCCTTCGCCGGGCTGATCGCCAAGCGCGTGCCGCGTCGTCCGATGACCTATGCGGTCGGCGGCCTGCTGATCGTGCTGGCGGCCTTCCAGGGCCTGCAGCTGGCCAAGGTGCTCTGAGCACGAAAAAGGCGGGACGGACCGAAGTCCGCCCCGCCCGCTTCAGTCACGAAGGTCAGGCGATCAGCGCGCGTTGGCGCGGAAACGCTTGAGGAACTCCTTGATGTTCTCCTGGACCGACTTCTCGTTGGCCAGGCGCAGGCGTTCAACGGCGGCAAAGGCCTGACCGACGGTGGCGGTGCCGGTGGCCGAGACGGTGTCGGCGAAGATCACCTGATCGCCGCGGGTCACGCGGTACTGGATCTGGCTGGTCACCGACATGTCGAAGCCGGCCAGCGGCTGCTTCAGGTCGATCATGGTCGCGGTGACGACCAGCGGCGAGCCTTCGGTGCCCATGTAGCCGGCGGCGGTCAGCGAGGCTTCCAGCGCCGCCTTGAAGTCGGCGTCCGAGACCTGGGCGGTCCAAAGCGGGTTGGTTTCATGGCCGCCCGCGACGTTGACGGTGGTGACCGAGTGATAGCCGACGTCGCCACGCGAGGCGGTCAGGCCGGCCGTGGTCGGGACGGTCATGAACTCGGGACGCGACGGGCTGGCGCAGGCGGCCAGGGCCATCAGCGAGCCGCAGGCGGCGACGGCGCCGAGGCGGCGCAGGGTGGTGCGGATCATGGGGAGGCTCCTCAGTTGGCGCCCGGCGCCGGAGCGGCGGTCGGGCTGGCGGCGGCCGAGGCGGCAGCCTCAGCCGGGGTTTGCAGGGTGACGACCAGCGGGTTGGGCGTGAGATCGTTCATGGCGCCGGAGGTGGCGTCGACCGCCCCGCCGATCACGCCGCCGATCAGAATGTTGCCCGCCAAGCCGGCAGCGCCGGCGCCGGCGATACGGCTGTCGATAACGATCTCCTGGGTGACGTAGCCATCCTTGGAGATGGTGACGGTGAAGCCTGGCTTGCGCGGCATGCGGAAGGTGCACGGCGTGGCGTCACACTCGAAGCCGGTGGACGTCGAGACGCGGGCGCCCGACGGCGTGCTCTCGACCTTGAAGTCCTGGCTGGTGCCACGGGTGACCGTGGCGCAGGCAGGCAGGACCAGTGCGGTCACGGCGAGCGCGACCGCCTGCACGCCGAAGCGCGCGGTGCGGTTGGAAATCAATGAAGCCCCCTCAGACTTGCTCGGCCCGCCACTGGGCAAGCCTGACCGTTACCTCGCATTCCCGGGTCGCAGCCGTCAATCACCGAACCGTGAAACCTTCGCGCGACAGACGATAAAAGCGGGGCTATATCCTGCACTTGCGCCGACCGTGGGGGCTCGGCGCGAATCCTTTGGGGGGAAGTCATGAAGGTCATCGTCCCGGCGCTCGTCGGCGCTTTCCTGCTCGCCGGTTGCGTCAGCTCGCACGGCACCAACGCCATCCAGAACATCTCGAGCGAAGCCGCATCGCGCGGTCGCGTGACCCGGGTGATGCTGCTGAACACGCCGGACAACGTCAGCCCCGGCTTCGTGTCGGAGTTCCAGACCTCGGTGATGCAGCGCCTGAGCCAGTGTGCGGACGGCGACCTGCCGCTGACCCTGTCGGTGACGCTGAACGGCTATCAGTCCGCCAATGCGGCCCTGGCCTTCCTGGCCCCGGCCCAGAGCCAGATCAGCGGCGTGGCGCGGCTGACCGACGCCTCGGGAACGGTGGTCGGCGAGTACAACATCCGCCGCTCGCTGACGGTCGGCGGCGTGGCGGGCGCGATCGCCGCCTCGAACGCCGAGCATCACATGAGCAACGCCTTCGGCGAGGAACTCTGCAAGCAGGCCTTCAAGGGCCGCTGAGCGATCAGGCCGGCCGGGTTTCCGCGAAACTCGGCCGCGCCTCCAGCGCCGCCTGAAGGGCGACGAGGCCCGGACGTCCGGTCGCCCATCCGAAGTCCGGGTGGCGGAAGCTGATCCAGGTCAGGGCGGTTCCGGCGGTCAGGGTTCCGATATGGAAGTCCTCCGCCGACAGGTCCGCCGCCTGCAGAGCGTCGAGTGCGCGGTGCATATGGGCGGTCCAGCGCTCCATCCACGAGGGCGAACGCTCGCTTTCGGGACGACGCTTCTCCAGCACCAGCTTGACGCCCATTTCCAGCAGTGCGTCGGCGGTCGCCTCGATGCGGCGGACGCGCAGCCGCTCTGGCCCGCTCTCCGGCGTCAGGCGCGGGCCTGAGCCGACCATGTCCAGATATTCGCAGATGATCGGGCTGTCGTTGATCGGCAGGCCGTCCTCGGCGATCAGCGACGGCACCTGGACCACCGGATTGGAGGCCAGGAGCTCGGCCGCGTTGGCGTAGGGATCGACCACGATCTCCTCGACCGCCACCCCCTTCTCACGGGCGACGATCCGGCATTTGCGGGCGAAGGGTGACGACGGCGAGATGTAGAGCTTCATCATCTCAGCGGCGCTCGATGGTGACGCCCTCGGGCGCGGTCAGGGCGTTCAGGCGGGCCTGGGCGGCGGCGTCATCCAGCGCGTGGGCGCGGATGAAGTCGGTGGTGGTCTTTGCGATCAGGTCGAAGTCGGCGGCGTCGGCGTTGCCGATCAGGCTATGGTCGCCGCCCGCGAAGGTAACCAGCATCTTGTCGCCCGCCGGACTGGTGTCAAAGGGCGCGCGATGGTCGGCGGAGTTGGTGACGAAGCCCGGCACCAGATCGGCGTCGCCGGTGACCATCAGGACCGGCGTGGTGACGCTGGCGAAGGTGGTGGGGGTGACGATGTTGGGGATCATGCCCGGCGAGGACAGGGCGACCACGACCTTCACATCCGGATCGGACTGCGGCCCGGCGACGGTCAGGGCGCCGGCCTCCATCAGGGCGTTGAGCGAGCCGAACGAGTGGCCGGCGGCGACCAGCGGCTTGCCCGGATGACTGGCCTTCACATAGCCGCGCACCACCGCCAGATCGACGAGCCGGGTCATGAAAATGGTCTGCGGCGTGGCCGAAGCGCGGTCCGGGTGCAGCATGGAATCGGTGTGCATCGGCGCGATGACGGTGAAACCGTTGGCGACCCAGTGGTCGATGATGCGGTGATAGCGCGCCGGATCGCTGCCCCAGCCGTGGCCGAACAGGATGACCGCCTGCTCATTCTCGGCCTGCCAGACGCTGACGTCGATGGCGCGGCCGTCCGGTGCGGAGAGGGACACATGGGTGGCAGCGGAGGCCGGGGCGACAGCGGCCGGGGCCTGCTGGGCCAAGGCCGGAAGCGCGGCGACGCTCCCCAGCGAAAGCGCGAGAACGAACGCGGCTGCGGTGCGACGGATCATGGAACTCCCCCCAAAGGACACTCCGCCTGACTAGCGCAGCGGCGGGGCTTCCAACAGAGCTATTCGGCGGCTTCGAAGCTCGGTTGTTCGGCGGCCTTGCGGGCGGCGTCCAGTTCGGCGGCCTTGGCTTCGACCTGGGCGACGATCTCGTCGATCATGCCGTCGTTGGCCTGTTTGTGGGCGATCTTGCCGTTGAGATAGATCATGCCCGCGCCCTTGCCGCCGCCGGTAAAGCCGACGTCGGTGTAGAGGGCCTCGCCCGGGCCGTTCACGACGCAGCCGATGATCGACAGCGACATGGGCGTGGTCACATGGGCCAGCTTCTCTTCGAGGATGCCGACCGTCTCGATGACGTTGAAGCCCTGACGCGCGCAGGATGGGCAGGCGATGATGTTTACGCCGCGATGGCGCAGGCCCAGCGACTTGAGGATGTCGAAGCCGACCTTGATCTCTTCCACCGGGTCGGCGGCCAGCGAGACGCGGATGGTGTCGCCGATCCCGGCCCACAGCATGGAGCCCATGCCGATAGCCGACTTGATGGTGCCGGTGCGCAGCGGACCGGCCTCGGTCACGCCCAGGTGCAGGGGACAGTCGATGGCGTCGGCCAATTGCTGGTAGGCGGCGACGGTCAGGAAAGGGTCGGACGCCTTCACCGAGATCTTGAACTCGTGGAAGTCGTTGTCCTGCAGGATGCGCGCATGGTTAAGCGCGCTCTCGACCATGGCGTCGGGGCAGGGCTCGCCGTATTTCTCAAGCAGTTCGCGCTCCAGCGACCCGGCGTTGACGCCGATGCGCATGGAGCAGCCGTTGTCGCGGGCGGCCTTGATGACCTCGCGCACGCGCTCGGCGTTGCCGATGTTGCCCGGATTGATGCGCAGGCAGGCGGCCCCCGCCTCGGCGGCCTCGATGCCGCGCTTGTAGTGGAAGTGGATGTCCGCCACGAGCGGCACCTTGGCCTCCCGGGCGATAGTCCTGAAGGCCGCCGTGGACTCCTCGTCCGGGCAGGAGACGCGGACGATGTCGGCTCCGGCCTCTTCCAGCTGACGAATCTGGCCGATGGTCGCATTGGCGTCCGAGGTCGGCGTATTGGTCATCGACTGGACGCTGATCGGGGCGTCGCCGCCGACGGCGACATTGCCCACCATGATCTGGCGGCTCTTGCGGCGTTCGATATGACGCCAGGGACGGACGTGGGTGTGGTCAGCGCTCATTGCGGACGCAACATAGGCTCACGAATGCGGCATGGCCACGACAGGGACGATGCGAAACGTCGCGGGCCTCAGCCGACCGGCGTGGCCGGAGAGAGCGGCGCGGGCGCCGGGGGCGCGGCGGCGGGAGCCGGAGCCTGGGCCGCGACCGCCTGCAGTTGAGCCTGGGCGGCGCGGGCGGCGGCCTCGGTGCGGGCCGCGACCTCGGCGGCGGCCTGACGGGCCAAGGCCTGGGCGCGGGTGTTGAGCTGGGACAGGGGCGTATGCTCCGCCGTCAGGGCTCCGCCGTGCTCGCCGTTGAGATAGACGTCGAAGGCGCTGAAGTCCGAGGCGTCGATGACCGCGGCCACGCCCGGAGGCGCGCGCCAGGCTTCCCCGGCCGCCAGCTGACGGGCGAACAGGACCCGGCCGTCGGCCATGCGGACGACCAGCGCCGAGGCCTTGCGGGCCTGAATGATCACGTTCGAGACGCTGGCGGAGGCGCCGTAGATGGCGCCGCGCGGGTTGAAGGCCTTGGCGACCGGCAGGGCGGCGGCGGCCATGCCCTCGGGCGAGGTCGGATCGACGCCGGTCAGCTGGGCCTCCAGACCCGGGGTGACATACAGGGCCGGAATGGTCTGGTCAGGCGGCGCGGGGCGCGGGGCCGACAGTCGGATGACCGCCTCCTGTCCCGGCACGGTGCCGAGACGCCAGGTCTCGGGCACCTCGGCGATGTCCGAGGGCTGGGGCGCGCGCATCAGGCTGACACGCTGGAAGACGTTCCAGCCGACGACGGCGAACACCAGCACGGCCAGACCGGCGATCAGACGAGGCGAATAGCGCTTCACCTCTTCGAAGGCGACGCCGACCGGCGGCTGCAGCGGCACCGAGGGATCAGGGCTTTCACGCTTGAAGCGTTCGACCGCCAGCTGTTCGTCCAGGCCCAGGGCGCCCGCATAGGCGCGCACATACCCGATGGAGAAGACCCGGTTGGGCAGAATGGAAAAGTCGTTCTGTTCCAATGCGGTCAGATAGCGGCTGGGCACACGAGTGATGGTGGACAGCTCGGCCAGCGAGCGACCGGAATGGTCCCGCGCAATCCGCAGGCCTTCGCCCAGAGTCGGGGCGTCCATGACGGAGGGAACCATGTCCTTCCAGTCAGGCTGCGCACCATACTCGTTCGGGCCCTTGCCCGCATCCCGCGCCATAACGCTCGACCCCACACTCGGCGACGCGTCATCCACGCCCGCCGTACTCGAACCCGGCCCCTGTATCATATCGGGATGACAGTCAGAGCCTGCCCCCGCAGACCCACCGAATTCGCCTTGTGGATAACTCATAAGAGTCGACCGATCAATGATTTGTTAAGCACCTTGGCCGTTCCGGCCCGGCACAGATCAAACCGCGACGTTCAACTTCCGGGCCAGAGTCTCCAGTTCCCCGCGCACCGAGGCTGACGACGAGCCCAGCAGGCTGGCGGCGCCGCGCCGGGCGGCGGCCAGATCGGTGGACAGGATCATCCGCTTGACCGGCCCGACCCCGCCCGCCGGGGCCGAGAGACGGGTGAAGCCGAGCGTCAGCAGGGCGAAGGCCTCCAGCGGACGGCCCGCCAGCTCACCACAGACCGAGACCGGGGTGCCGGTGTCGGCGCACTTCTTCTGGATCTCGGACAGGGCCCTGAGCGCGGGCGGCGACAGGGGGTCGTAGCGGTCCGAGACCAGCGGGTTCGTGCGGTCGGCGGCGAACATGTACTGGAACAGGTCATTGGTGCCGATGGAGACGAAGTCGGTCAGCGGCAGCAGGGCGTCCAGGTGCCACAGCAGGCTGGGGCATTCGATCATCGCCCCGACGCGCAGCAGAGCGGGCAGCTCACGCCCCCGGCGGCGCGCCCAGTTGCACTCGATATCGACCAGTTCGCGCGCGGCGCGGAACTCGTCGACCGTAGCGATCATCGGGAACATCACACGCAGCTCGCGCCCCGCCGCGGCGCCCAGAAGCGCGCGCAGTTGAAGACGCAGCATGGCCGGGCGGTCGAGGCCCAGACGGATGGCGCGACGGCCCAGCGCCGGGTTCTCTTCCCGCTCGGTCTCCAGATAGGGCAGGACCTTGTCGCCGCCGATGTCGAGGGTGCGGAAGGTGACCGGACGGTCCCCGGCAGTGTCCAGCACGAGGCGATACAGGGCCGTCTGGCTGTCCAGACGCGGCAGCTCCTCCGAGACCATGAACTGGAACTCAGTGCGGAACAGGCCGATGCCCTCGGCGCCGGTGGCGTCCAGGTTCTCCAGATCCACGGCCAGACCTGCATTGGTCAGCAGGCTGATACGCTGACCGTCGGCGGTAACGGCGGGCGTGTCGCGCAGCTTGGCGAACTCAGCCTGCCGCTGGTCACGGACCTCCATGCGCGACTGGACCGCCGCCAGCATGTCGGGGCGGGGACGGAGATAGGCTTCGCCGGTCTCGCCGTCGGCGATGACCAGATCGCCCTCGGACAGGCGGTCGCGCAAGCCCATCAGGCGGCCGACGCAGGGGATTTGCAGGGCGCGGGCGACGATGGCCGCGTGGCTGGCCGCCGAGCCCTCTTCCAGCAGCAGGCCCTTCAGCTTCTCGCGCGGATACTCCAGCAGGTCCGCCGGACCGAGGTTGCGTGCGACCAGGATGGCGTCATCCGGTAGGTCGCGCATGCCGGGGCTGTCACCGGCGAGGACACGCAGCAGGCGGTTGGCCAGGTCCTCGAAGTCGTGCAGCCGCTCCTTGATGTAGGGGTCGCGGGCCTTGGCGAAGCGGGCGCGGTGTTCGTTGCGGACACGGTCGACCGCGGCCTCGGCGGTCAGGCCCGTGCGCACCGCCTCCTCCAGCGACCGGTTCCAGCCCCGGTCGTCGGCGAACATCCGGTAGGTTTCCAGCACCTCGAACGACTGGCCGCCCAACTTGCCGGCGCCGCCCTCCAGCATACCGTCGATATTGGCCTTCAGCCCGATCAGGGCCTCGCGCAGGCGGATTTCCTCGACCTGCTGGTTCTCGGCCAGCAGGTTTTCCGGCGCGACCGGGGCCTCGTGCAGAACGACGTGACCGTAAGCCAGACCTTCAGCGAACCGTTGACCCTTCAGCCGTTCCGGACGGTGCGGGGCGACCTCGATGTCGCGCAGTTCGTCCTGCCCCAGCAGTTCGCCCGAGGCGACGGTCTCGGCCAGAACCATGGCGATGGTCTGGATGTCCTCGACCTCGTCCTCGTCATAGCGACGCTCGGACCGGTTCTGGACGACCAGCACCCCGATGGCCCGCCCGCCGCGCAGCAGGGGGGCGCCGAGGAAGGCGTGGTAGGGATCTTCGCCTGTCTCCGGACGGTAGGAGAAGCTGGGATGCGACGGCGCGTCCGACAGGCTGATCGGACCGGCGCTGCGGGCGACCTCGCCGACAAGGCCCTCGCCGGGACGCAGGCGGGTGTTGTGCACGGCGTCGGGCTTCAGGCCCTGGGTGGCGAACAGCTCAAGTTCGCCGGACGCCCGCCTCAGATAGATGGAGCACACCTCGGCCACCATCGACTGGGCGATGATCCGCACCACGGTGTCGAGCCGCTGCTGGGCCGGCGCGGCCCCCGCCATAGCCTCGCGGATCTGGCGAAGGAGGTTACGCGGCCCCCTCGTCGTCAATCCGCCAACCGGCATGGCCCCTCCCGAAAGTCAGCGCTCCAGATGGGCGCCGCAAAGCTTGATTTCTAGACCGCTTCCAACCCGTAAGCCGAATGAAGCGCACGAACCGCGAGTTCAGCATAGGCCGCATCGATCAGAACACTGATCTTGATCTCCGAGGTGGAGATGGCCTGGAACTTCACACCCTTGTCCGCCAGGGCCTTGAACATGGTCTGGGCGACACCGGCGTGACTACGCATGCCGACCCCGACGACCGAAACCTTGGCCACGTCCTCGTCGACGCGCAGTTCCTCGAAACCGATCTCGGCCTGGGCGGCCTGCATCAGCTCGGCGGCGCGCTGGGCGTCGCGGCGACCGGTGGTGAAGGTCAGGTTGACCGTCCCGGCGGTGCGGGCCTGCGACTGGACGATCATGTCCACGTTCACATTGGCCTCAGCCAGGCGGGTGAAGACGTCGGCGGGCGCGTCGACCCGGTCGGACAGACCCAGCAGGGTGATGCGGGCCTCGTCACGGCTCATGGTCACACCGGACACGATGCGCTTTTCCACGATCTCCTCCTCGTCGCAGATCAGGGTTCCGCCCTTGTCGGGCATGACGCCGTTCGCGTCAGGTTCAATGAAGCTGGACAGGACCCGAACCGGGACCTGTTTGGCCATGGCCAGTTCGACCGAGCGGGTCTGCAGCACCTTGGCGCCCAGCGACGCCATCTCCAGCATCTCCTCATAGGAGACCTTTTCGAGGCGGCGGGCGCGGGATTCGATGCGCGGGTCGGTCGTGTAGACGCCGTCAACGTCCGTATAGATGTCGCAGGGACACTCCAGCGCCGCCGCCACGGCGACCGCCGAGGTGTCGGAACCGCCACGGCCCAGCGTGGTGATGCGGCCGTCCTTGGTCACGCCCTGGAAGCCGGGGACGATGGCGATCTGTCCGGTGTCGAGCGCGGCGCCCAGCACCTCGCCCGGCACGTCCTCGATACGGGCGCGGCCATGGGCGTCGTCGGTGATGATCGGGATCTGCCAGCCCATCCAGCTGCGGGCGTTCAGACCCATGTTGCGCAGGGTCAGGGCCAGCAGGCCCGAGGTCACCTGTTCGCCCGAGGCGACGACGACATCGTATTCGTCGTCCGACATCTCGACGCCGGCGCCCGGACGGCCCGCGCCGTCGGTCCAGGCGACCAGCTCATTGGTCTTGCCAGCCATGGCGGAGACCACGACGGCGATCTTCTTGTTCGAGGCGGCCTCGGCGGCGACGATGCGCGCGGCGCGACGGATACGCTCGAGGTCGCCCATCGACGTGCCCCCGAACTTCATCACCAGTCGCTGTGAGTCGGTCCGCGTCATCCTGGCAGGCTGCTCCGTACTTGCGTGAAACGGCGCGCGGGTTCATCGCTGCGCCATGGCTGCTTCTAACGGCACGGTATCGGCGCGGGAACCCCAAAGCGCGCGGGAATTCAGCGATCAGGCGGAGGGTCCGTCGATCGACCCCGCTGACGTGGCCCGCTTCTCGGCCCAGGCGGCCGAATGGTGGGACGCGCGTGGCCCCTTCGCGCCCCTGCACCGGTTCAATCCGGCGCGGCTGGCCTTCGTGCGCGACCGGGTCGCCGAGCGGTTCGGACGCGACCCGAAACAGCGCGAGGCCTTCGCCGGCCTGACCCTGCTGGACGTCGGCTGCGGCGGCGGGCTGATCGCCGAGCCCATGCGGCGACTGGGTTTCGCGGTGACCGCCGCCGACGCCTCCAGCGAGAACATCGGCACCGCCCGCGCCCATGCGGAGCAGCAGGGCTTGGACATCGCCTATCGCGCCGCGACGGTCGAACAGCTGGAAGCCGAGGGCGCCGGACCGTTCGACGTCGTGCTGACGATGGAAGTGATCGAGCATGTGGCCGATCCGGAAGCCTTCGTGCGCGCCTGTTCGCGGCTGGTGAAGCCCAGCGGCATCATGATCGTCGCCACCCTGAACCGGACGCTGAAGGCGCTGGCCCTGGGCAAGTTCGCCGCTGAGTATGTGTTGCGCTGGGTGCCCGCCGGGACGCACGACTGGAACCAGTTCCTCAAGCCGGACGAGATCCGCGCCATGCTGGCGCCCGAGCCCCTGACCGTCACCGGCCCGTTCGGCCTGGCTTTCAATCCGCTGACCGACCGGTGGAGCGAGGGCGATTCCGACATCAACTACATGATGGTCGCCACCCGGGACGCATGATCGTCAATCCGCGCATCGTCCTGACGGGAGGACCGGGGTCCGGCAAGACCACCCTGATCGAGGCGCTGGCGCAGCGGGGCTTCAGGACGGAACCCGAAGCGGGCCGAGCGGTGATCAAAGCCGAACAGGCCCGGGGCGGCGACGCCCTGCCCTGGGCCGATCGGGCTGCGTTCGCGGAAGCCATGCTGGACATCGACCTCGCTGCGCACTCCCGCTGGGCCGATGCGGTCGAGCCGGTCTTCCTTGATCGGGGCATACCCGACATCATCGGCTATCTGGCGCTATGCAGCCTGCCCCTACCGCCCCGACTGGAGGAGGCCGCCCAAACCCGGCGCTACCATTCCAGGGTCTTCATCGCTCCTTTCTGGCCCGAGATCTTCACCCAGGACGCCGAACGCCGTCAGGATGCGGATGAAGCGCGACGCACCTTTGAGGCCATGGCGCGAACCTATCCAGCCTATGGCTATGATCTGGTCGAACTGCCCAAAACCAGCGTCGAAGCGAGGGCGGCCTTCGTCCTCGAACAGCTCTGACGCCTTACCGCGAATTCACCCACCTTGCGCCCTTGTAACGGGATCACGGCAAGTCCCTGTGCGACCCCTTGAGCGTCACTTTACGCCTTGGGGAACACCATCATGAAACGCCTGATCATCGTGGCCGCCATCTCGGCCGCCGCCCTCCTGAACGCCGCCTGCGTCACCGTCATCGGGGTCGATGACGACTATCGCTGGACCGGTGAGAACGCCCAGCCCTTCGACGGCGCCAAGCGCGACTGCCGCCGCGAGACGGGCAGCCGGGAAGACGGCTCGACCGCCTTCGTGACCTGCATGGCCGGCAAGGGCTGGACCCGCGTCCGCGACTAGAGTTCGCGCACCATGTAGCGGGCGTCGGAGCCGTAGGAGGCCAGCTTGGCCGCCAGCTCCGGCGTCTCGCGCACGACGAAGCCGTGCCGGGCCCAGAAGGGCGCGGCGTCGTTGACCGCGACCAAGGCGAGGGCGGGCCAGCCCGTCGCCCGGGCGGCTTCGGCCAGCAGCTCCACCGCCTTGCCCGGATAGCCGCCGCCGCGCGCATCGGGATGCAGAGCCATGTCGTGCAGGTACATCACCGTCGCATCGTCCGGGATGGCCTCGATCAGGGTGTTCAGGGCCGGCGCGCTGTCGCTCCCCCACGGATAGGCGACCATATAGCCCCTGGGCTCGCCCGCCCCGTCCGCCAGCACGAAGCAGCCAGACGGATTCAGGGCCAACCGGTTCTCGAACAGGTCGCGGCCCTCGAAATGGTCGGGAAAGCCGATCACGGCGATGGCGGCGACGGTGTCGAGGTCCGCCGCCGTCATCGGTCGCCAGCTCAGGCCGGGCAGTTGGTGTTGAACTCCGCCTTGTGGAACCGCCACCGGATCGTCCTCGTCTGACTGTCGATCTCGCCCTCGATCCGGGCGTTCAGCACATCGCCGTCGCGTTCATAGATGACCCGCTTGGGGAAGTCGTGCTCGGCCTGTTCGAAGACGACCCGGTTGGGACCGGACTCCACCACCGGGAAGGTGGTCGGGGTCTGGCCCTCAGGGACAGCGAAATAGGCGAAGGGCGCGTCGGGCTCCGACCCGGTCGGGGCGACACGGGCCAGTTCCCAACCCACACGACCATTGCGGACGGTGATCGAGGTCCCGGCCATCAGGTTCAGGCGCGGCGGGCTCCAGGTCTCGGCCACCTGACGGCCGCCGTCGCAGGACAGCCAGTAGCCGGCCATCCAGCCCAGATCGGGGCGCAGGTCCGTCTGCGGGGCGCCGGCCAGGGCGGCGGTCATCATCAGGGCGGTCAGCATCTTCAGTCTCCCTCGGGGTTCGGGGAGCAAGCTAGGCCGGATGATCCGGGCCCGGCTTGTAGGATTGCGACGCGATGGCCCGGGCCAGCGCCTGTTGCTCCCGCGCCCATTCGGTGGCGGTGCAGCCGAGGAAGCGACGGAAGTCACGCGCCATCTGCGGCTGGTCGAAATAGCCGGCCTCGAGCCCCGCCCCCAGCCAGCTTTCCGCAGCGGGCTGGCCGGGATGGGCGGCGTGGTCGAAGACCCGGCGAAAGCGGAAGATTGACCGTAGCATGCGGGGCGAGACCCCGACGCGGTCGGCGAAGCGGCGCTGCAGGGCGCGCTGGTCGGCGGGGGATCGGACGGACGGCGGGGCGTCTCCAGCGGCGGCCTCGACCTCGCCGCGGATCAGGGGATCGATACGCCACTCGGCCCGGCGGCGCTGGTCCGCCAGCCAGCCGGTGAAGGCCTCGGCCTGCCCTTCCGGATCACCGACCGGAGCGGAGAAGCCCGCCAGCCGCTGGACCATGTCCAGTCGTCGATCCGTGGCCTCGACCAGGGGTTGGCCCAGCCAGTCGCGGGCGCCGTCGGGCTCGAAGCGGATCGCCACCAGCTCGGTCGGACCGACCGGGCGCAATGCCAGCGGACGGGTCATCTGACCTGCGAACAGGGCGGAGGGCTGCAATCGCCAGATCCCGTCCTCCCCCTGCTCCTCATAGGGCGCGCCGAGATCGAAGATCAGTTCGGGACATCCGTCCGGCGCGATCCGCTGGACCGCAGGAGCCGGATCGGGGTCGGCGTAGGTCCAGATCACCCGGACGAAGGGTTTGAGCGCCGCGGGGGGCTCGAACTCCTGATAACGCTCCCCCTCCCCCGCCATGGCCTCAGTGGACCTCTGACTTGTCCGGGGGAAGGTTGGGCAGGGGCGCGACCGGCACCCCGTCGTCACGCAGCTTCTTCACGTCGGCGGGCGTGGCCTCGCCGTAGATTTCGCGTTTCTCGGAGCGACCTTCGTGGATGTCCCGGGCCTCGCGGGCGAAGGCGTCGCCGACGTAGTCGAAATTCTGTTCGACGTGGGCGCGCACCTCGCGGGCGGCTTCCATCATCATGGTCTGCATCTTCGCCGCCATGTCGGCGGAAGGCGCGGACTTCTTCGTGCCCTTCACCGCCGGGGCCATGATCTGTTTGGACACGCCGCGAGAACCGCAGAGCGGGCATTCGACCAGTCCCCGCGCGGCCTGATCGTCATAGTCCGACGACGAGCCGAACCACGCCTCGAACCCGTGGCCGTGGTCACAGCTCAGGGCGTAGCGGATCATGCCGAAACAGCGGTCGGGGGTGCGAACGGGCGGTCATGGGTCAGTTGCGGCACCGCGTTGCGGGCCTTGTCGACCGCATCGAAATCGAGCGTGGCGAACAGGACGCCGGGCTCGTCGTTGTCGAGCTTGGCGAGCACCTCGCCCCAGGGCGCGACCACGGTCGAGCGACCCCAGGTCTTGCGGCCGTCCTCATGCTCACCGGCCTGGGCGGGCGCGAGAATATAGGCTCCGCTTTCGATGGCGCGGGCGCGCAGCAGGATTTCCCAGTGCGCCTGCCCCGTCGGGACGGTGAAGGCGGCGGGGACGGCGATCATCTTTGCTCCGGCCTTGGCCAGGGCGCGATGCAACTGCGGGAAGCGGATGTCGTAGCAAATGGTCAGGCCCAGCCCGCCCCACGGCGTTTGAGCCACCACCGCCCCATCACCGGGCCGCACCGAGGCGCTCTCGCGCCAGCGCTCGCCGGTCGGCAGATCGACGTCATAGACGTGCAGTTTGTCATAGGTCGCGTTCACCGCGCCCGTATCGTCGATCAGGATTGAGCGGTTGGCGGCGCGGTCGTCGCCCTCATGCCCCGAGCGCACGATGGCCGAGCCGATCAGCAGCCAGACGCCCAGCTCCCTGGCCAGCGCCGTCAGCTTCGCCACCACCTCGTCGCGGTCGTCCGGAACCAGCACGGCATCGCGGGCCGCGCGATCCTGGATCAGGAAGTTGGTGGCCTCGGGCGTCAGAATCAGCTTCGCCCCGCCCGCGACGGCCTGACGGATCAGGGGCTCGACATGGGCGAAGGCGGCGCCCGGCGAGGCCGGGGTGCGGGTCTGGATCAGGGCGACGGGGAGCGTGGTCATGCCGCCAGCAATGGGTCCAGCTCACCCTTGCGGTCAAGCGCGTGCAGGTCGTCCGAGCCGCCGACGTGCTGGTCGTTGATGAATATCTGCGGGAAGGTCATCCGGCCTTTCGAGCGCTGGATCATCTCCTGCTTCTTCTCCGGATCGTTCGAGGCGACGATCTCGGTGAACTCCACGCCCTTCTTCTTCAGCAGAGCCATGGCGGCGATGCAGTAGGGGCATCCGGGCTTGGTGTAGAGGACGACGTCTGCCAATTTCTTCTCCAACTCGAAACAGGGCCATGCGGCGTTCAACGCGCGAGGCCGGGGTGTTGCCCCCTACATAGTCAGTTCCCGCACGGTTCGCACCCGGGCGATGACGGCCAGGTCGACCGTGCGGGCGCCGGCCTCCAGCAGGGCCTTGGCACAGGCCTCGGCGGTGGCGCCGGTGGTCAACACGTCGTCGACCAGAAGGATGCGCCGCCCCTTGATACGACGGACGCCTGTGGGCGTGACGGCGAAGGCCTTCTTCACGTTGAGACGGCGGCCCCGCGCGGACTTGCCGCCTTGGCTGGTGGTGTGAGTCTGACGGACCAGGGCGTCGGGGATGTAGTCCAGGCCCGCGTTCCGGGCCAGCGGCCGGGCGACCTCGGCGGACTGGTTGAAGCGCCGCGACAGAAGCCGCCAGCGATGCAGGGGCACCGGCAGGACCGCATCCGCCTCGGCCAGCAGGGGCGCGGCGGCGCGGCTGAGCCAGCGGGCGAACAGGGGCGCGAACGGCTGATGGTCGCCGTGCTTGAACTTCAGGATCAGCCCGCGTGACGCCTCGTCATAGAGGCAGGCCGCCCGGCCGCGGGCGAAGGCGTAGGGCTGGGCCAGGCAGGCGGCGCATCGCTCGGAGGCGAAGACCCCGCCGTCCATCTCGAACGCCGCGCCACAGCCATCGCAGACCGGGTCTTCCAGAAACACCACTCGGCTCCAGGCGCCGGGCGTCAGCCCCGCCGAAGCCGTCGCCTCTGGGCTGTCATGGGCCAGGGGAGGCAGTAGAAGGTCCGCCGCCGCGCGGCCGATCTGACGACCAAGACCCGTCGCCGCTTCCCATCGCGCCCGCCAGACCCCATCCTGAAGGCTCATGAGCCCCTCCTCCGGTCCCCCCGTCATCTTCGACAGCCAGCGCCGAACGGCAAGGCTGAAGCGCAGCGAAAAGTTGTTTTCCGGCGCCGATTTCCTTCATGCGCGCGCCGCGGAGACCGCCGTTGGCAGTCTGGACGCCCTGCTGAGGGAGTGGCCGGAGGTCGCGGACCTGTCGGCCCTGCCGGGCCCGTTCGCCGCCGCGCTGACCGACGCCTACGCGGCCCCGCGGGTGGGGCCGATCAAGACGGTCGGCTCTCTGGCAGTGCGCGCCGCGCCGGGCGCGGCGCCGCTGGACCTGCCGGACGAGTCGCAGGACCTGATCGTCACCCTGATGAGCCTGCACTGGGCCAATGACCTGCCGGGCGCCCTGAGCCAGATCCGCCGCGCGCTTAAGCCGGACGGCCTGTTCGTCGGCACACTGCTGGGCGCGGGCACCCTGAAGGAGCTGCGGTCGGTGCTGACCGAGGCCGAGCTGGAGCAGCGCGGCGGGGCGCAGGCGCGGATCTCGCCCTTCGCCGACGGCTTCGACGGCGCCGCCCTGCTGCAGCGGGCCGGGTTCGCCCTGCCGGTGTCGGACGTGGACCGGCTGACCGTGCGCTATCCTGACCTGCTGGCCCTGATCCGCGACCTGCGCGCCATGGGCGAGACCAATGTGCTGGCCGGAAACGGTCGTCCCCTGACGCGCGGCATCATCGCCCGGGCGGCGCAGTTGTATGCGGAACGGTTCGGCGAGCCGGACGGGCGCATCCCGGCGACCTTCGAGATCGTGCACCTGGCCGGCTGGGCGCCGCACGAAAGCCAGCAGAAGCCCCTGCCGCGGGGTTCGGCCAAGGTCCGGCTGGCGGACGCGCTGGGGGTGAAGGAGCAGACCGGCGAGGAGTAAGGGCGGCCTAGCCGCCCATGGCCGCGCGGATGGCGTCCATCGCGCCATTGAAGACGCCGCTGCCGGTCGCGCCGAAGGCGGTCAGGGCCGACAGGATGACCAGAAAGATCAGGGCGATGATCAGGCCGTATTCGATGGAGGTCGCGCCATCGTCATCGCGGAGGAAGCGGGTCAGGAAGCGTTTCATCCTCGCCTCCCTTCCCGGACGGCTAGAGCAGATCGCGCAGCCAGGCGATCAGAGGTTCGTCCGCCGGAGGCATGGGATAGTCGGTCAACTGAGCCGGACGCACCCACTTCAGGGCCGAATGCTCGCGCGCCTGAACCACCCCCGACCAACGTCGGCACAGGTACAGTGGCATCAAGAGGTGAAATGACTCGTAACCGTGACTGGTAAACACGAACGGCGCGAGGCAGGCCTCGGTGACATCGATCCCGAGCTCTTCCTTCAGTTCGCGGATCAGGGCCGCCTCGGGCCGTTCGTCCGGCTCGACCTTGCCGCCGGGAAACTCCCACAGCCCGGCCAGTTGCTTGCCCTCGGGCCGCTGGGCGATCAGCACCCGCCCGTCGCTGTCGATCAGGGCCACGGCGACGACGAGGACGGTTTTGACGGGTTCGTTCACGAGCGATAGTCGCCGTTGATCTCGACGTAGCGCTTGGTCAGATCGCAGGTCCAGACGGTGGCGGAGGCTCGGCCCGAACCAACGTCAACGGTGATGTCGATCTCCGGTTTCTTCATATAGGCGCTCATTTTGTCTTCGTCGTAGGTCGGGGACGGAGCCCCGTCGACGGCGGCGACGTGGGGGCCGAATTTGATCGCCAGACGGTCGCGATCCACCGCCTCCTCGGTCTTGCCGACCGCCATGACGACGCGGCCCCAGTTGGCGTCCTCGCCCGCCAGTGCGGTCTTCACCAGAGGGCTGTCGGCGATGGACTTGGCCAGTTTGCGGGCCGAGGCCGGACTGGCGGCGCCGTCCACCGTCACCTTGACGAATTTGGTCGCCCCCTCGCCGTCGCGAACCAGCTGGTGCGCGAGGTCCAGCATCACCTGATCCAGCGCCCGGCTGAAATCCTTCAGGCGGCGGTCGCCGACCCGGCCGATGCGCGGCGCGCCGGAGGTCCCGGTCGCGAACAGCAGGGCCGTGTCATTGGTCGAGGTGTCGCCGTCTACCGTCACGCTGTTGAAGGTGGTGCGCACGTGCAGGCCCAACAGGGCGCTCAGCACGGCGGGCGAGATGGCGGCGTCGGTGACGATGAAGGCCAGCATGGTCGCCATGTCCGGCGCGATCATGCCCGAACCCTTGGCGATGCCGGCGATGCGAACCTTGTGCCCCTCGATCTCGCACTCGACGTACGATCCCTTCGGGAAGGTGTCGGTGGTCATGATGGCCTGACCGGCGCGGGCCCAGTTGTCCGCCTCCAGACTGGCCTCGATCTCGGGCAGGCGGGCGGCGATCTTGCGGTCGTCCAGCACCACGCCGATCACCCCGGTCGAGGCCAGCATGACGTCGCGCTGGCGGCAGCCGAAGCGTTTGGCGACCTCGGAGGCCGTGCGGCGGGCGGCGTCTGCCCCAGCCTTGCCGGTGAAGGCGTTGGCGCAGCCGGCGTTGACGACCAGCGCCCTGACGTCCTGACCACCGTCCTCGGCGCCCAGATGGCGCTTGCACCAGTCCACGGGGGCCGAGCCGACCTTGTGGCGGGTGAAGACCCCGGCGCAGGTGGTGCCGCGCGCGAAGCTGAAGACCACCAGATCCTCGCGCTCATGCTTGTAGAAGCCCGCGCGACCGGTCGCGATCTCGACCCCGCCGATGGGCGGAATGGTCGGGAAGGGCACGGCCAGCGGCGACACCTGCAGGCCCGGCTTGCCCGGCGCGGCGGCGGCCGGTGTAGGCTTGGACGGCGTGGTGGCGCGCTTGATCGCCGTAGCCACGGGCTCCAGCGCCTTTTCAAACGCCTGTTCGATCTTCTGTCCGGTCGAACCCCGACCAGTGGGAGGAGGCGTCTTGTTCATCGGGCCTTCAAAGGTACGGGAGCGGGAACTGAGGTGGCAGGGGTGGCCGGAGCCGGTTGTTGGGTCGGCGCCGCCGCAGGCGGGGCGGAGGCGGGCTCCTGGGAACGGGCGTCGCCGTTCAGCAGGACCTCGACCGCCGCCCTGCCGCGAAGCTCCTCCAGAAGCTGGCGGACACCTTCATAGGTCAGATAGCGCACGATCTGCGGTCGGGCCTGATCCATGGTGGGCGGCGTCTCCCGACGACGATCCTCGACCCGCAGGACGGCCCAGCCGCCCTCGGTCTGGAAGGGGCCGACGGTCGAGCCGGCGGGGCGGTCACGCAGGGCGTTGCGATAGGCCTCGGGCATGACGTCCGGGGTCAGATAGCCCAGATCGCCGCCCGAAAAGCGGGTCGCGTCATCGATCGAGCGCTCCATGGCCACGGCCTCGAAGGCGGCGCCCTGCCCCAGGATGCCGACCACGGAGTCGGCCTCGGCGCGGGTGCGCGACAGGATCAGGCGGGTGCGCACCTCTTCCGAGGTCCGGGCCAGGTTCAACTGACCCTGATAGATGGCCTCGACCGCCTTGTCGGAAATCTTGTCGTTGACCACGGTCTCGACCAGCATGTCGCCAAGGATGCGCTCGCGGGTGGCGGCCAGACGGCGCTGGGCCAGCGGCGAATTGTCCAGACCCCGGCGCTCTGCCTCGCGGGCCAGCAGCTTCTGGTCGATGACCTCGTCGAGCACCCGGCGGAACAGGTCCGAGGACACGTCCAGCGGCTCGCCCTCGCCCACCAGCCCTTGCGCCACGGCCTCGCGTTTCACGTCCGAGGCCCAGATGGTTTCGTCCTGGACCTTGGCCACGGCGCGGTCGCCGGGCTCGGGCGGACGGTCGGAATCGCCGCCGCGACCGCAGGCGGCGACAGTCAGGGCGAACGCCATCAACAGGGGGAAGAGGACGCGGGAAGGCCTCATGCAGGCGCGCTCCGTCTGCGGGCGGCGAAAGGCCCTCGCGTTGACAGGGATAAGGCCGGTGCTTAAGTCCCGGCTGCGCCCAAGTCGAGGGGTTTTCGATCGTTCGCGCGGCCCTCGCGCGCGCCTGTCACGGGCGCACCGGGCCGCCGGTCCCGGAACCCCTTCAAGGCGTGCATCCGCCGCCCTTCCGGGACCTCGTACCAGAGCCTCTGTCGCTCGCCCGCCTTCGGATCCTCCATGCTCGGCTTTGCCAAGAAGATTTTCGGCTCCTCCAACGACCGCAAGGTCAAGGACTTCCTGGGCCGCGTTCAAAAGATCAACGCGCTGGAGGAGAAGTACGCCGCCCTCTCGGACGACGAGCTGCGGATGATGACCGACGCCTTCCGCGACCGTCTGGCCGCCGGCGAGACGCTCGACAAGATCATGAACGAGGCCTTCGCGGTGGCCCGCGAGGCGTCCAAGCGCGTGCTGGGCCAGCGCCAGTATGATGTGCAGCTGACCGGCGGCATGATCCTGCATGACGGCGGCATCGCCGAAATGCGCACCGGCGAGGGCAAGACCCTGGTCGCCATCGCGCCCGCCTATCTGAACGCCCTGTCGGGCAAGGGCGTGCACGTCATCACCGTGAACGACTACCTCGCCCGTCGCGACGCCGAATGGATGGGTCGCGTCTACCGCTTCCTGGGCATGGACGTGGGCGTGATCGTCAACGGCCTGTCCCCCGGACAGCGCCAGGCGGCCTATGCGGCCGACATCACCTACGGCACCAACAACGAGTTCGGATTCGACTATCTGCGCGACAACCTGGTCTATGACCGGCGCGAGATGGTGCAGCGTCCGCACAACTTCGCCATTGTCGATGAAGTCGACTCCATCCTGATCGACGAAGCCCGCACCCCGCTGATCATCTCGGGCCCGACCGAGGATCGCTCGGACCTGTATGTGACGGTCGACGCCCTGATCAAGGAACTGATCCAGGACAAGACGACCTACGACCTCGACGAAAAGCAGCGCCAAGTGCTGCTGACCGAGGAAGGCTCGGAACTGGTCGAACAGATCATGGAACAGCGCGGTCTGTTCGCCGAGGACACGACCGGCCTGTACGACGCCGCCAACATCACCCTGGTGCACCACATCAATCAGGCGCTGCGGGCTAACACCCTGTATCAAAAAGACAAGGACTACATCATCAAGGCCGGCGAGGTCATGCTGATCGATGAGTTCACCGGCCGCATGATGCAGGGCCGCCGCCTGTCGGAAGGCCTGCACCAGGCCATCGAGGCCAAGGAAGGCGTCAAGATCCAGCCCGAGAACCAGACCCTGGCCTCAGTGACCATCCAGAACTATTTCCGCCTCTACGAAAAGCTGTCCGGCATGACCGGCACCGCGGCGACCGAGGCCCAGGAATTCCTCGACATCTACAAGATGGACGTCCTGGAGGTGCCGACCCACCGCCCGATCCAGCGCATCGATTTCGACGACGAAATCTATCGCACCGAGCGCGAGAAGAACCTCGCCATCGCCGCCCAGATCGCCGAGCGCCATCTGGCGGGCCAGCCAGTGCTGGTCGGCACGGTGTCGATCGAGAAGTCGGAAGTCCTGTCCGAAATGCTGAAGACCTTCGTCTACAAGGTCGAGACCGGCCGGACCCTGAAGAAGGAGTTCGAGGGCAAGGCCAAGGAAGCTGAGAAGATCGGCGATGCGGCCTATGACATCACCTATGAGGTCAAGCTGCGCGGCATTCCGCACAACGTCCTGAACGCGCGCCAGCACGAGCAGGAAGCCTATATCGTCGCGGACGCGGGCCTGCCCGGCGCGGTGACCATCGCCACCAACATGGCCGGTCGCGGCACCGACATCCAGCTGGGGGGCAACCTCGAGATGCGGATGCAGAAGTGGCGTCAGGACCAGCGCAACCTCGCCGTTGAAGTCACCGAGGCGATGGAAGCTGCCCAGGAAGCCGAATTCAAGGCCGACATCAGCGCCCAGAAGGAAATCTCGATGGCCGCGGGCGGCCTGTTCGTCCTGGGCACCGAGCGCCACGAAAGCCGCCGGATCGACAACCAGCTGCGCGGCCGGACCGGCCGTCAGGGCGACCCCGGCACCTCGAAATTCTTCCTGTCCTGCGAGGACGACCTGCTGCGCATCTTCGCCGGCGACCGTCTGGACTCGATCATGAAGTCGTTCGGCGTCGCTGAGGGCGAGGCCATCAGCCACCCGTGGCTGAACAAGGCCGTCGAACAGGCCCAGAAGCGCGTAGAGACCCGCAACTACGACATCCGCAAGAACCTGCTGAAGTACGACGACGTCGTGAACGACCAGCGCAAGGCGGTGTTCGAACAGCGTCAGGAGTTCATGGACTCCACCGACCTGTCGGAACTGGTCGACGAGTTCCGCGCCGACGTGATCAGCGACCTGGTCGAAAAGCACATGCCGCCCAAGGCTTACGCCGAGCAGTGGGACATCGCCGGGCTGGACGAGAAGGTCCGCTCGACCTTGGGCCTTGAGCTGCCGCTGGCCGAGTGGGCCGCGGAGGAAGGCGTCTCGAACGAGGAGATCGAGGAGCGCATCGTCCAGGCCGCCGAGGCCCGCGCCGCGGAACGTCTGGAGCTGGTCGGCGCCGAGCAGATCCGCAACCTCGAACGCCAGTTCATGCTGCAGATGATCGACATGCAGTGGCGCGAGCATCTGGTCCAGCTGGACCATCTGCGCGGCGTCATCGGCCTGCGCGGCTACGGCCAGCGCGATCCGCTGAACGAGTACAAGACCGAGGCCTTCAACCTGTTTGAAAGCCTGCTGTACGAGCTGCGCCACAACGTCACCCGCTGGCTGATGACGGTGGAGTTCCGCTTCGACGCCCCGCCGCCGATGGAGATGCCCGAGTTCCAGGAAATCCACCTGAACCCGGGCACCGGCGAGAACGAAATGAGCAACCCGCTGGCCCAGTTGCCGGAAGGCGTGCTGGAGGGCGACGCCCGCTCGCGTCTGCCGGTAGACGTGCTGCCGGTGGGCTGGGAGCGCACCTCGCGCAACGCCGATTGCCCCTGCGGCTCGGGCCGCAAGTTCAAGCACTGCCACGGAAGTCTCGTCTAAGGGGCGCTGACGCGCCGCGCTATCGCTGGGCTCGCGGAGCCTCGCTACTTGAGCGCACGATAGAGTGTCGAGTTTGGAGGCGGGTTCGCGGTGCGGGCCCGCCTCTTTTCTTTTGGCCCTGAGGCGAACCGGCTAAGGTCCAGCCATGAGCCACAAGTCCCTGTTCTCGCGCGCGCTCGGTCTGGATCCGGATCGGCTGCATTTCGCCGCCCACAGCCACCATCTGTGGCCGGACGCCAGCTTTGAGGGACAGGTGCGCGCCTGGGTCGAGGCGAACCGGTTCGCGGACCGGAAGTGGGACCTGATCTTCGGCGAGGTGATCCCCGAGGCGCAGGCCCATGTGGCGAAGGAGCTGAACCTCCCCTCGCCCGAAAGCGTGGTGTTCGCGACCAACACCCACGAGTTCCTGTTGCGCATCGTCTCGGGCTTGGAGAGCAAACCGGTCCGCATCCTGTCCACCGACGGCGAGTTCCACTCGTTCCGGCGCCAGGGCGAGCGTTGGGAAGAGGCGGGCGAGGCGGTCATTACCCGCATCCCCCTGCATCCATTCGAAACCTTCGAGACGCGTTTCCTGAAAGCGGCGCGAGCCGGGACCTATGACCTGATCCTGATCAGCCAGGTCTTCTTCCGCACCGGCCAGGTGTTCGGCGGCATCGCCGAGCTGGCCGAGCTGGCCCGCCCTGAGGGGCCGTGGGTGGTGATCGACGGCTATCACGGCTTCATGGCCACGCCGACGGACCTGTCGGCGGTGGCGGATCGCATCTTCTACGTCGCGGGCGGGTACAAATACGCCATGTCCGGTGAAGGGGCGGGCTTCCTGCACGCCCCGGACGGCTTCTGCCCCCGCCCCGTGATCACTGGCTGGTTCGCCGAGTTCGGGGATCTGGAGGGACCGCCAGGCGGCGTCCAGTACCGCACCGACGGCGGCCGCTTCTGGGGCGCGACGCTGGAGGCGACGCCTTTCTATCGCTTCAACGGCGTGCGCCAGATGCTGGACGAGGCCGGGCTGACCACCGCTGACGTCGCCGCCCACGCGCGCGGCCTGATGCAGGCATTCCAGACCGCCGTCGAGGCCGGTCAGGCCGGTCGGCTGAGTACCGCCGAGCTGTTGAATCCGGTCGCCGGTGACGGAGCCCGTGCCCGCTTCCTGGCCTTCCGCCATGCGGATGCGCAGGGCTGGCGCAAGCGGTTGCTCGACGCGGGTGTGGTCACCGACGTGCGCGACGACGTGATCCGCTTCGGCTTCGGCCTGTATCAGGACCAAGCCGACGTGCAGCGGCTGATCGAGACCTGCGAACGGGTGCTGTAGGCCCCGAAGGCCCTTACCAGTCGCCCAGTCCGGGGCAGTTGCCGATGGGCGTGGCGATCTCGTAGGCCGAGGTCTGCCCGGTCACCAGCGGCGTGATGATGGTGGTGTTGCTCAGGCAGTACTGCCGGTAGCTGCCGACCACCTCGGTGTAGGTGGCGTCGCTGTAGAAGACGACGTCGTAATAGATGTTGGTGGTTTTGGCCGAGGCCACGCCCCCGAGCGCCGCGGCGGCGATGACAGCTGAACCCAGAATGGCTCCGATCTTCATGGCGTCCTCCCTTTGCACGACCGCGCACATGCGCGAACGGAAGGAAGGAAGGTAACGCAAAAGGCGTGCTATCTAAGGGTGTTTATCAGTACATATTCTCAACTTAAAGTGATGCAGCCTCAATAGAAGGTGGTGTCTTCCTGCTGACGCGGCTGAGGCGCCTGACGCGGCGCCGCGGGCGCAGGCGTCGGACGGGCTGCCGGGGCCGGGGTCGCGCCCGACTGCGGCGTGGCGCCCGGCTGGGGCTCGCCCTGGCCTGGAACCGGGGTCACCTGCGGCAGGGTCGGATAGGGCAGGGTCTGCGGCGCGGGACCGCCGTCCGGATAGGGCAGCGGCGCCTGGCCATTGGCGTCCACAACCGGCACGTCGGGCTCAACTTGGTCCGGCGCATCAAGGTCATCGCGAATGAAGGCCCAGGAACGCGAGTCCGAACAGGCGCAGGCCTTCATGAAGCCCTCGCGGTCGCGCCAGATGATCAGCGGATAGCGGGTCTGCAGACCAGCCTCGCTGAGGTTGCGGCTGAGCTGGTTGACGAAGTCGCGCCCGGCGTCGACCACCGCCGAGCGGGCCAGATTGCTATCCGCCGCCGGGATGCCCGCCGCCGTCCAGTTGTTGACCGGCGTGGCGGTCCAGCGCTGGTACAGCACCCAGTCGCGGGTCAGCCAGAGCTCGGCCACCGTGGCGCGTTCCGCCGCCGTGGACTGCTGCATGCCCTCACGGTCCGCCCGGGCGAAGACCAGGATGCGGGTCTCGACGCCCGCAGCGCGCAGCTTGGGCGCCTCCTCGCGTTCGAACCGCTGCATGGCGGCGCTGTCGCGATAACCGATGACATAGAGGGCCTGACCGCCGCCCCCCGCCGAAATCCACGAGCTTTCGTCCAGCAGCTGCTGGATCTCCCCCTGATTGCGGGTGACCGTGACCGGCTGGAAGCGGGCGTAGAAATTCCAGTAGGCCCAGTAGCCCCCGCCCGCGAGGGCGAGGCCTATCACGGCGGCGAGGGCAGACCAGACGAAAAAGCGACGCATGCGGGGAGGCGCTCCAGCTTCACTGTTCGAACAGGTTAACGCCTAACACCGAAAAGCGCTGCCGCGAACGCCGGAAAGGCGTTTATCGGGGCGCGCGGCCCAAACGAAAAGCCGCCGGCCCTCTTTCGAGAACCGGCGGCTTCGTCGTGAGGGATCACCGACCTTCGATCCGGGCGAGCCGAAGGCCTCGGATCAGCGTCCGGTCTTAGCGGAAGCTGATGCCGACGGTGGCGCGACGGTTCAGAGGCTCGCGAACGCCGTCGGCGGTCGGGCGGGCCAGCTGGGTTTCACCCTTGCCGTCCAGAGCGATCACGCCGCCGTTGACGCCCGAGGCGACCAGGGCGTCAGCCACCGTGCGCGCACGGCGATTCGACAGGCCGACGTTGTAGGCCGCCGAGCCCGAGGTGTCGGCGTGACCGACGATCAGGACGCGGGTCGGCCGACCCGACTTGGCGTAGTTGGCGGCCTGGGTGACCACCGATTGGGCTTCAGCCGTCAGGTCCGAGCGATCCCAGTCGAAATAGACCACGAACTCGCGGTCAGCGGGGATCACCGGCGCGGGCGGCGGCGGAGGGGGCGGCGGCGGGGGCGGAGGCGGCGGAGGCGGCGGGGGAGCCACGACCGGCGGGGGCGGCGGGGCGGCCACGGCGCCGAACGAATAGCGCAGACCCAGGCTCACCGAGTGATCCTCGAAGTCGCCCTTGAAGCTGTCGACGTCGTCGCCCAGCTCCAGGTCGGCCACGTTCAGATAGCGGTAGGTCAGGTCGATGCTGGTGCGCTCGCTCAGACGCCAGGCGGCGCCGGCCAGCAGTTGCCAGCCCCAGTTGGTGTCGTCAGCGTCTTCGAACTCGACCTTGGCGCCGCCGACGCCCGCGCCGACGAACGGGCGGAACGAGGCGTCACGGCTGCCGAAATCGTACAGGACGTTGGCCATCAGGGTGGTGGCGTTGGCGTCGACGTCGTCGAAGGTGACGCCGCCGATCTCGAGCTCATCGCTCTTGCGGTAGCCGGCCTCGGCCTCGATCCGCCAGTTTTCGTTCAGGCGATAGCCCAGGCGACCGAAACCGGCCAAGTCTTCACCGGCCTGGGTCTCGACCGGAACGCAGACCGCGCCGGTGCAGGCGTCCCAGTCATTGCTTTGCGGCCAGTGGTAGCCGATGTCGGCGGCGACGTAGACGCCGTCCGGATCAGCCAGAGCCGGGGTGGCGGCGAAAAGGGCGAGGAGCGCGGCTCCGGCCATCAGTTGCTTCTTCATGGTATCTCCCAGATCGTGGGAAAGCGCCCACGAGCCGGGGGTTAAGCGCGAAGTCGGCCAAGGGTTGCAAAGCCGCCCCCCCGCCCACCTCCACAGTGAAGCAACTGTGGCCGAAAAGCCTCAGGTCACCCCATCGTCGGGATGACGAAGCTGCTGTCGGCGTGTTCCAGCTCCGAGTCCGGCCAGCGGGCGGTGATCGTCTTGACCTTGGTCCAGAACTTCACGCCTTCCATGCCGTGCTGGTTGGTGTCGCCGAA
>NZ_JBHYGN010000004.1:0-52756 GCF_051858995.1 Brevundimonas sp.
CGATGGTGTGGTAGCCGGCGTCGATCGCCCCATACCAACCATTCGGCTCGGCAGCCGCTGCGCCGGCTGCGAACAGCCCCGCAATCGCGACGCCGGCGAGAAGTTTCACCTTCATCTTTTCTCTCACACTCAAGGTTGCCCGAAAGCCCACGCTTACACGGGGCGCTCCCGGCACCTAACCACAATGTACCGTTCCGGTTCCTTAATCTGGCTCTGAATGCGGCGACTGTGGCGCCATTTCAACACATTGCCGCGACGGAACCCCTGCTAGGAGGGAGGTACAAAAGGGAGACGCTTCAGATGACGATGAGATTTGACGGCAAGGTAGCCATCGTGACCGGCGCCGGCGGCGGTCTGGGCCGCGAACACGCCCTCGCGCTCGCCAAACGTGGCGCAAAGGTGGTCGTCAACGATCTGGGCGGGGCCCGCGACGGCTCCGGCGCCTCCGCCACCGCCGCCGAGGCCGTGGTCGCCGAGATCGAGGCCCTGGGCGGTGAAGCCCTCGCCAACGCCGCCTCGGTCACCGACTACGCCGCGGTCGAGGCCATGGTGAAGGCCGCCATGGACAAGTGGGGCCGCGTCGACATCTTGGTGAACAACGCGGGCGTCCTGCGCGACAAGACCTTCGCCAAGATGGAGCTGGCCGACTTCCAGTTCGTCATGGACGTGCACCTGATGGGCGCTGTGAACTGCACCAAGGCGGTGTGGGAGATCATGCGAGCCCAGAACTATGGCCGCATCGTCATGACCACCTCCTCGTCGGGCCTGTACGGAAACTTCGGCCAGTCGAACTACGGCGCGGCCAAGATGGCGCTGGTCGGCTTCATGCAGACCCTGTCCATCGAGGGCGCCAAGAACGATATCCGCGTCAACTGTCTCGCTCCGACCGCCCACACCCGCATGACCGAGGATCTGGGCGCCGCCCTGCCGCTGGAAGCGCTGGGGCCGGAGCTGGTGTCGCCGGGCCTGCTGTATCTGGTCAGCGAGAACGCCCCCAGCCGCTGTATCCTCGCCGCCGGAGCCGGCGGCTTCGAGCGCGCCTATGTCACCCTCACCCAGGGCATCCACGCCGTCGGCGAGGACGCTCCGGAGCAGATCGAGGCCCGCTTCTCCGAGATCTCGGACCGGGCCGGCGAGATCATTCCCGAGATGGGCGCCGCCCAGGGCATGATCGAACTGACCAAGGCTCAAGCCGCTCACGCCTGATCCCAGCCCTGCCGCCGCGCCGCGCTTGCGTTGACGCGGCGGCAGGAGCCTAGGTTATGGAAATCGCCCGACCGGACGCAGAAGCCGGAGGGAACAGAGAAGGAAACCGCGCTCAAGCAGCGAGCGACCGCGTCGCGAGCGATAGCGCCCCAAAGAGAGAACATCGAAGATGTCCCGCGAAGCCGTCATCGTCTCCACCGCCCGCACCCCCATCGGCCGCGCCTATCGCGGGGCCTTCAACGACACCCAGGCCCAGCAACTGGGCGCCCATGCGGTGAAACACGCCGTGGCCCGCGCCGGGATCGAACTGGCCGAGGTCGAGGACGTGGTCATGGGCGCGGCCCTGCAGCAGGGCTCGACCGGCACCAATGTCGCCCGTCAGGTGGCGCTGGCCGCCGGCCTGCCGTCCACCGTCCCGGGCATGTCGCTGGATCGCCAGTGCGCCTCCGGCCTGATGGGCATCGCCACCGCCGCCAAACAGGTCGTCTTCGACCTGCAGAAGGTCGCCGTCGGCGGCGGTCTGGAAAGCATCTCGCTGGTCCAGAACCAGTATATGAACCTGTACCGCGGCAAGGACGAGGAGCTGCTGAAGCTCTCGCCGCACATGTACATGTCGATGCTGGAGACCGCCGAGGTGGTCGCCCGACGCTACGGCATCAGCCGCGACGCCCAGGACGAATACGCCCTGCAATCGCAGCAGCGCACCGCCGCCGCCCAGGCCGCAGGCAAGTTCGACGACGAGATCGTGCCGATGACCACCAACATGCTGGTGGTCGACAAGGCGACAGGCGAGACCTCCAAGAAGGAGATCACCCTGTCGAAGGATGAGGGCAACCGCGCCGACACGACGCTGGAAGGCCTGAAGTCGCTGAAGCCGGTGTTCGGCTCGGGCGAGGAGATCCAACAGGGCGAGTTCATCACCGCCGGCAACGCCAGCCAACTGTCGGACGGCGCCTCGGCCTGCGTGATCATGGAAGCCGGCGAAGCGGTGAAGCGCGGCCTGCAGCCGCTGGGCGCCTATCGCGGCATGGCCGTGGCCGGCTGCGAACCGGACGAGATGGGCATCGGCCCGGTCTACGCCGTGCCCAAGCTGCTGAAGCGCCACGGCCTGACCATGGACGACATCGGCATCTGGGAGCTGAACGAGGCCTTCGCCGTGCAGGTGCTCTACTGCCGCGACACCCTGGGCATTCCGAACGAACTGCTGAACGTCTCGGGCGGCGCCATCTCGATCGGCCACCCCTACGGCATGTCGGGCGCCCGGATGACCGGCCACGTCCTGATCGAAGGCAAGCGTCGCGGCGCCAAATACGGCGTGGTGACCATGTGCATCGGCGGCGGCATGGGCGCGGCGGGCCTGTTCGAGATTTATTGAGAACAGGTCCTCCCCTCGGGGGAGGTGGCGCGGCGCGTAGCGCCGTGACGGAGGGACGCAGGCGACAGCTGGACGCCCCTTTTTCACGTCAGGACCGAGTGCTGTTCCACCACCCCTCCACCATCCTCGCCTGCGGTTTCGGACGGTCCCCCTCCCCCGAGGGGGAGGAACCTACTTGTGCGGATCCGGCTTACCCGCCGCGATCCACGCCGCCTTCTCGGCATCCATCTTGGCCCGCCATTTCCCACGCAGGACGGCAGGGCGGCCGGGGTAGCGGTCTTCCAGGAACTCGGCGGTGACCACCCGGTCGGTGCGGAAGGTGCGAAAGTCGTCGCGCGTCTCGCACCAGCCGACCAGCAGCCGCGTCGTGTCGCGATAGCCGACCAGACAGGGCCAGATGACCCGCAGGGTCTCGCGCCCCTGTTCGTCCGCATAGTGGAGCCGCAGCTTGCGGCCCGCGTGGATCCAGGTGCGGACCTGGGCCATATCCAGCGCGTCAGCCTTGCGGGCGCTGTCCCACACCGGCGGCCCGGCGACGGCGGGCTCCAGCAGGACCGGACGCAGCCGCTCCGGCACGGTGGCCGCAATCTTGGCGATCAGGTCACGGGCGGCGCGGGACAGGGCCGGGTCCCCTCGCGAGGCCACCCATTGCGCCCCCAGCACCGCCGCCTCGATCTCGTCCGAGGTCAGCATCAGGGGCGGCATGTCGAACCCGCCCTCCAGCACATAGCCCAGCCCCGCCTCGCCCCGGATCGGCACCCGCTGGCCCATCAGGGTGGCGATGTCGCGGTAGATGGAGCGTTTCGACGTCTCCAGCTCGGCGGCGATGGCGTCCGCCGTCACGGGTTTGGACGAGCGCCGCAGCACCTGGATAATTTGAAAAAGGCGGTCCGCGCGTCTCATCACCAACCCCTAATGCACGGCTGCTGACAGCATGCTGGCAGCAGGGTGGCAGTAGATCAATCTCCATCGGCGGCGAGGGGCCGTCATCCTTTGGGAGATCATCATGCTGACGCTTTTTCACGCCCCGCAGTCGCGGTCGGGTCGCATCGTCTGGCTGATGGAAGAGATCGGCGCGCCCTATGAGATCGAATACGTCGACATCTTCCGCGCCCTGACCGGCACGGGTCGCGCCGACCGCAACAACCTGCACCCGGACGGCAAGGTCCCGGCCCTGCTGCATGACGGGGCTCTGGTCACCGAGTCCGCCGCCATCGCCCTGTATCTGACCGACCTTTTCCCGCAGGCCGATCTGGGCGCCCCGGTCGGCTCGCCCGAGCGGGCCGCCTATGTCACCTGGCTGGCCTGGACGGCGGGCGAGATGGAGCCCGCCTACTGGAGCAAGATCAGCGGTCAGGCCGACGCCGACCCGCTGGCCATGAAGCGCTATGAGCAGGCCAACGCCCGCATCCTGACCGCGCTGGAGCACGGCCCCTATCTGATGGGTCACCGGTTCACGGCGGTGGACGTCATGGTCGGCTCGGCCATGGCCTGGGGTCGCGACTTCGGGCCGAAGAGCGAACTGCTGGATCGCTGGCTGGAGCGGGTCAGCAACCGCCCCGCCAATCGCGCCGCCATGGGCAAGGATGGAACCCCTGCCCTGATCGCCGAGGTCGCCTGATTGACCTCAGGCCGCGTGGGCGGCGGGACCGTTCCCGTCGCCCGCATGGCCGTTGCCGGGGCGATCAATGGCCTGCAGGGCCGTGACGAAGGCGTCGCGCCACAGGCTGACGTCGGTGTCCTGCACCACCGTCATCAGGGCCTCCCACTTCCGGCGGCGTTCGACCAGCGGCATGTCCAGCGCCTTCTTGATGGCGTCGGACAGCTCCTCGCGGCTGAACGGATTGACCAGCAGGGCCTCGCCCATCTGCTCGGCGGCCCCGGCGAAACGGGACAGGACCAGCACGCCGGGATCGTCCGGATTCTGGGCCGCCACATACTCCTTGGCCACCAGGTTCATCCCGTCGCGCAGGGGCGTGACCAGCCCCACCCGCGCGGCGCGATAGATGCCCGCCAGCTGGTCCCGGCGATAGGTGCGGTTCAGATAGCGGATCGGCTGCCAGTCCATATCGGCGAACTCGCCGTTGATCCGGCCCGCCAGCGCGTCCAGCCGGGCGCGGATGTCCTGATAGGTATCCACCTCGTCGCGACTGATCGGCGTGACCTGCAGCAGGAAGACCTCGCCGCGCTTCTCCGGGTTGTCCTTGAGGAACTGGTCGTAGCCGCTGAGCCGCTCCTCCAGCCCCTTGGAGTAGTCCAGCCGGTCGACCCCGACCATCATCGACCGGAAGGCGGCCGAGGCCGACATCCGGTCATAGGTGCGTCGTCCGAGTACGGAGTTTCGCGCGGACATGAACTCTTCGACGTCGATGCCGATGGGGAAGACGCCGGTCTGGACGCTGCGCCCGAAGGCCTCCACCTGACCGTCCGGCGTGACCGTCCCCTTCTCCTCGACCTCGACGTAGCGCTGGAACAGCTCCATCCATTCGCGGGTGTGGAAGCCGATCAGGTCGTAGTCGAACATCGATTCCACCAGCCGACGATGGTGCGGCAGGGTCACCAGCAACTGGCGCGCGGGCCAGGGCGTGTGCAGGAAGAAGCCGATGCGGTTGGTGATCCCCCGCCGGCGCAGGTCCCGGGCCAGCGGGATCATGTGGTAGTCATGGATCCAGATGATGTCGTCCGGCTGGATCAACGGCGCCAGCACATCGGCGAAGCGGGCGTTGGTCCGCTCATACCCTTCGCCGTACGACCGCTCATAGGCGGCCAGATCGGTGCGGTGGTGGAACAGGGGCCATAGGGTCTTGTTGGCGTAGCCGTTGTAATATTCGTCGACGTCCTGCGCCTCGAGATCGACCAGGCCGACGGTGACGCCCGCCCGATCCTCGAACTTCAGCTCTCCGGTGAATTTCTCGACCGTCTCGCCCGACCAGCCGAACCACAGGCCGTCATACTTCCGCAGCGCCGCCGACAGGGCCATGGCCAGACCGCCCGCCGAACCCGAGGCGGGGTCTTTCGGGGCCGAGACCCGGTTGGAAACGACAATCAATCTACTCATGGGGCAGGCTCACCGGACATCCGTCCACGACCGGCTCAGCAGCACGGCGCAGTTGATGATGCCGACCAGCGAATAGGTCTGCGGATAGTTCCCCCACAGTTCGTCGTCGCCCAGCGAGATGTCCTCGCTGAGCAGGCCCGCGTGCGTGCGGCGGCTCAGCATCTGTTCGAAGATTTCGCGCGCTTCCTCGTCGCGGCCATTCTGGTGCAGGGCCTCGATGAACCAGAAGGTGCAGAAGTTGAACGCCGTCTCCGGCTCGCCGAAGTCGTCCGGCTCCACATAGCGGAACAGGTAGGGGCCCTTCTTCAAATCCCGTTCGATGGCGTCGAAGGTGGCGACCTGGCGCGGGTCCATGGCGTCGAGGAAGCCGAGGTCGGTCAACTGCAGCAAGCTGGCGTCCAGCTCGCGATTGCCGAAGCTGGCGGCGAACCGGCCCTCGTCAGGCAGGAAGGCCTCGGTCTCGATCCGCTGACGGATTTCATCGGCGCGGCCCCGCCAGACCTCGGCCCGCTCGGGCAGGCCCAGATGACCCGCCGCCTTGGCCAGGCGATCGCAGGCGGCCCAGCACATAACCGATGAATAGGTGTGCACCCGCGCGATGGTGCGGAACTCCCACAGCCCCGCATCGACCTGATCGTGCATGGCGTAGGCGCGTTCGCCGACCCGCTCCAGCGCGTGGAAGTCGTCGATGGTGCCGGGGCGCAGCAGGCGCTGGTCGTAGAAGGCCTGCACCAGCGGCAGGACGATCTGTCCGTAGACGTCGTGCTGCAGGTGCTCGCGCGCCTGGTTGCCGACGCGGACCGGCTTCATGCCGCGATAGCCAGCGACCGTCTCGGTGATCCGCTCGTCGATGTCCTCTTCCAGACCGACGCCATAGACCGGCTGCACATGGCCGCCGCCCGAGGCGTCGACCAGATTGCGCAGATAGCCGAGATAGTTCTCGAGGATGTCGACCGCGCCCAGCCGGTTCAGCGCCCGCACCACATAGTAGGCGTCGCGGATCCAGCAGTAGCGATAGTCCCAGTTGCGCCCGCTCTCGGGGAACTCGGGCACCGAAGTGGTCAGGGCCGCGACGATGGCCCCGGTCTCCTCATAGGCGCATAGCTTCAGGGTGATCGCCGCCCGGATCACCGCCTCCTGATAGTCCAGCGGCAGGTAGAGCTTGCGCACCCAGTCCTGCCAGTAGGCCACGGTGCGATCCAGCGCCGCCGCGACGCCCGGACCGACGTCCTGATCATAGCCCTCGTCCGGCCCCAGGAAGAAGGCGTGGGCCTTCTCCAGCCGGAAGGTCCGCTCGTTGATCACATGCGAGACCGGGCAGTCGGTGGTCAGGCGCAGGGTCACGTCCGTGCACAGATAGCGGATGTGGTTCGAACCGCTGGTCCGCTCGGCCCGGCGCGCGCCCCAGTCGGCGGAGGGGCGCAGGCGCACGCGGATGCGGGGCGAGCCCTCCAGCGGACGCACGATCCGGCCATAGGCCAGCGGACGATAGGTGCGGCTGTGCTTCGGGTGGCGGGGGCAGAAGTCGATGATCTCGACCATGGCCCCGTCCTCGTCGGTCAGGACCGTGCGCAGCACCGGGGTGTTGCGGATGTAGGCCTGGCTGATGTGCTTCAGCCCTTCCATCTCGATGTCCCAGAAGCCGTGCTCGGGATCGTCGCCGTCCATCAGGGCCGAGAAGACCGGGTCGCCGTCGACGCGGGGGGCGCAGGCCCAGACATAGCGACCGCGCCGGTCGATCAGGGCGCTGATTGAACAATTGCCAATGGGGGCGAGGTCGAGGTCCGGGCGGCTCATGCGTCGGCCTCCAGCTGTTCCAGCCAGTCCAGCACCGCCGTCACTCCGGTCAGGCTGTAGCGGGCGGCGGTCTCGCGCGGCGGACCGACCAGCACGCCGAAGCCGCCCAGTTCAGTCGCGGCTCTGAACCCGTCCTCGTCGGTCAGGTCGTCGCCCAGCATGACGGGCACGCCGTCCCTGAACGGCGCCTCCTGCATGAAGGCCTTCAGCGCCGTGCCCTTGCTGGCGCCGGGCGTCTTCAGTTCGATGACCATGTTGCCCGGCTGGAGCATCAGCCCCGTCTCGGCGGCCAGGCGACGGGTAAGGGCCTCGGCCTCCAGCGCCGCGGCGGGCGCGCCGCGATAGTGCAGGCCCGCGGCCACGGCCTTGTCCTCGACCACCACGCCGGGGCGGGTGCGGGCGAATTCCTCAAAGGCGGCGACGGCGTTGCGAACGCTCTCAGACGCCTCGGCCCGCAGGAAGGTCCCGTCGGCGCGACGCCGTTCCAGGCCGTGCACGCCGGACGCCGAGGCCATGCTGCGGTCGGAGATGCGGTCGATCTCGGCGACCGTCCGGCCACTGATGATCGCGACCCGACCGCCAAGGCGGGGCGCCAGTGCGGTCAGCACGGCGGTGCGCCGCGCCTCGGGTACGACGCCTTCGGGCGTGTCCGCGAACTCGGCCAGCACGCCGTCGAGATCGAGAAAGAGAGAAATCCGGTCCAGCCGCGCGGGTGGCGCGGGCAAACGCGGGATGGCGTCGACCACCGTGGTCACGGCGTCGAGAGTCAGATCAGACGTCCCCATGGCAATCCTAACGACCTCGGGACCGAAGGGTTTCCCCCAGCTTGGCTTTTTCTTCGCAGATGCAGCAAAGCGCCCGGATACGTTCCGTGTTGCCGAACCGCCCGCGATCCGCCAATTCCCCCGCCATGACCGAAGCCGCCCCCCTGCCCGCCGATCCCGCCGCCATGGTCGCCCGCGCCCGCGAGGTGATCGCGCTGAACGTCTCCGCCCTTCAGCAGCTGGAAGCCGCCATCGACGACAGCCTGGCCAAGGCGGTCGAGATCATCCTGTCGCGGCCCGGCTATCTGGTCGTCACCGGCATGGGCAAGTCGGGGCATATCGGCGGCAAGATCGCCGCCACCCTGGCCTCGACCGGCACCAACGCCTTCTTCGTCCACCCGGCGGAGATGAGCCACGGCGACCTGGGCATGCTGCGCAAGGACGTCACCCTGCTGGCCATCTCCAACTCGGGCGAGAGCCGCGAGCTGCGTGATCCGCTGATCTATTGCCAGCGCGAGGGCATTCCGGTCATCGGCATCACCCAGCGTCCGAACAGCTTCCTCGGTCGGTCGTCGGCGGTCTGCCTGACCCTGCCGAACGCGCCGGAGGCCCATCCGGACGGCCTGGCCCCGACCACCTCCACCCTGATGACCCTGGCCATGGGCGATGCGCTCGCCATGGTCCTGACCGAGCGCCGGGGCTTCACGGCGGAAGACTTCGGCCTGCACCATCCGGGCGGCAAGCTGGGCATGAGCCTGCAGAGCGTGCGCGACTGGATGGGCGACCGCCCGCCGGCCCCAGCCACCGTGACCCTGACCGCGACCTTCGCCGAGGTCGTCTCGGCCATCACCGAGGGCCGCAAGGGCGCCGCCGCCGTGATCAAGGCCGACGGCACGCTGGCGGGCATCGTCACCGACGGCGACGTCCGCCGGGCCTTCGCGCGCGGCGACCTGACCGGCCTGACCGCCGCCGACGTCATGAGCCCGAAGCCCAAGGTCATCGATCCGAACGCCCGCATGAGCGACGCCATCGACCTGATGACCCAGAACAAGATCGCCACCCTGCTGATCGTCGAGAACGACCGCCCGGCGGCCATCGTCCACATCGCCGAGCTGATGCAGGCGGGGTATGTGAGCTAGCGAGTGGCTAGTGGCTAGTGGCTGGTGGCTAGTGGCTGGCCACCATCCTGCGACAGCGCCGTTGGCGTCGCCCTTCCGCAACCAGCGAATCCAGAAACACTAGCCACTAGCCACTCCTTCAATACGCCCTCATCCCGTCCACATTCCCCGGCGGTGAATAGCGGCAGGCCAGCACCGACCGGTCCCCCCGGCGCACCACCGCGCAGCCGACGTGCGTCGTCCGGCTCCAGATCAGCTGGGTGTAGTGGCCCACGACGGTCCAGTCGCCGGTGCGGCTGACCGCCGGGAAGGTCCCGTGGCGATACTGCGCCTTCTCGGCGATCCATTCCGCGACCATCTCCTCGGGCGTCCAGCGACGGTCGCCCCAACCGGTCCACAGGTTTTCTCCATGACCGTGCGGAGCCGGATCATGGGCGAAGCTGTTGGTGTCCAGCAGACGCTCGGCCCAGACCCGCGCCTCCCGCTCCAGCCCCTCGTCCCAGATCAGCGGCGCCGACCCTACCCGCGCCCGCTCTGCGTTGTGGGCGCGCAGCACTCGCGCCTCGATGGCGTCCGACGGCTGGCCATCACGCGGCGGGGCCACCGGCTGGATTTCCCGCGCACGGGGATCAGCCTGCCGGATGTGCACCGGGTCCGGCGCCGCGCAGCCGGACGTGGCGGACAGGGTCGTGACGGCGAAGACGAGACAGGCGAGGCGGCGCATCGGAACTCCGGTTCGGGCGGACCGGGTCAAAGCGTATGCCGCCGCCTCGCGTTCCCGCCAGAGCTTAGCGCTCCAGCGGAACCCCCTGGCCATCCATCGGCTCGTCGGTCAGGGCGCTCTCGACGTCGTCACCCTCCATGGTCCGGGTCTCGGCGGGCTTGCCGGCCTGGAACTCCTCCATGGCGCTCATCTTGCGGGCGCGCATGCGGTCCGCGAGTTCGTCCATGTCCAGACCGGCGTCGCGGGCCTGGCTGAACATGCCCTCGACCCGCTGCTCCTCTTCCTTGACGTGGTGCTCGATCATCTCGGACAGCACCTTGACCTTGGCGTCATAGAAGTCCTCGTCCGGGCTCCCCGCCTCGATCTCGTTGATTAGCATCTTGGCCGAGTCGTGCTCGACATAGCTCTCGTCCAGCAGGTCATCCTCGATCCGTCCACGACAGGCCGGATAGAAAATCTCTTCCTCAATGGCGGTATGGACCTTCAGCTCCAGACAGGCCTGTTCGGCCAGCTTGCGCTTGCGGTCACGGCTGGTCGCCTTCTCGAACGCCTCGAAGATCTCCTCCACCTTTCGGTGATCGGCCTTCAGCATGGCGATGGCGTCCATCTCTTCATACGACTGAGCCATGGTGTCCTCCTGTGCAATGGCTGCGAGCCCCGGAAAGGCGAGGCGCGCCGCTGCGTTCCAAAGGTCAAGCTAGCTGAGAGTCGTTCGCTCGAATTCGCCCCTCCGGGCGTCGGAGAGCCGACACAACAGGCTGTTTCGCGCGTTCCGAAGCGGACACAGCAGGATTATCGCCATGCTCGACCACATCGGCCTCGACGTCACCGACATCGCCCGCTCCCGCGCCTTCTACGAACAGGCGCTGGCCCCGCTGGGCTATGCGGTCGTGCAGGTCATCGAGGAGGGCGGGACCACCGTCGTCATGTTCGGCGTGGACGGCCAGATCGACTTCGTCATCGCCGACAAGGACCGCCCCGGCGAGGCCAACCATATCGCCTTCCGCGCACAGACCCGGGCTCTGGTCGACGCCTTCCACGCGGCGGCGTTGGCGGCGGGCGGCCGCGACCACGGCGGGCCGGGCCTGCGTCCCGCGTACGGCGAGACCTACTATGCGGCCTTCGTCTTCGATCCGGACGGGTTCAATGTCGAGGCGGTGTGCCACGCGGCGGGGTGACCCGACACTCCCGACACTTCCAACCTTGCCAAATCGTGGTACCGGAACCTGTCTTCCCGAGACTATTCTCGCGCATCAGCACCTGGCTGCTGCTGGGGCGGTCCCTGAGGCTCGTTTAAGTTCAGCGCATTCTGAACAGGCTCCGGCGTGTGCCCGATCCAGTGAAGCCAGTTTACGTCCCTATTAGTCTCAATCTCCTGCTCAGAGATGAGGAACGTCACGCGCAGAAAAGAACAGCCCCTAAACGTACAGTTTCGCAAGAATATTCCATTGATCGGCAAATCCCCGTCGCGCAACGCTATGGCATCGCAGTGGGGAGAACGCCCCTCAGCAACTGAATTCCCAGAAACGAGAAGCACGTTAGAGGGGCCAATGATCTCACAGTCGATAAAGGTCTTACCCTCGATTACTGGATGGGATGGCAGGACAAATTCGCTGAGGTAGATTCTTTTGGCCTCAAATGTTTTCGCGAGAGGGTCAACCATCCCTCCGCGCAACATCATCGTATTATCGTACTTAGTTCGAACCCATTTCGCCCTTGATGAGGCGAAGAGCCAATAAGAAACCGACACAACCAGCCCACCACATATCCCGGCTCCGACCCACGAAAACGGTGCATACGCAGACAGCAATTCGGCAGCCTTGGCGGCCCAAGCGGTCAGTGCAAACGCTCCAAGCCAGATGCCAATTTGAACGAAATTCCCAAGCCCCGACCAAACGAAGCTGACCACTTTTTGAATGCTGCCCATGACGACACCGTCGTCAGATTCCAACGTTCTTTGCAAGCTGCCCTAGTCACCCATTCTGCGAAGAAGTGCACGTCGTTGCGATCGCTCCCATGAGCCCCGCTCTGCCTCCGCTCTGAGAAGCGACACGACCAATCCTGACGCACTCCCCCGCTAAACTCCCCTCTCAACCCGACAGGGAGGCTCGAGATGGCAGGGTTTCCGCATTTTTCGCTGACAGGGTCATCCACCCCTTTCGCAGACGTGACCACAGGCATACTTGACGTTGACGTAAACGTACGCTTTCTGACGCCCAAGTTTCAATTCTGCACCCGCATCCCCTCATGCAGCGAGGCGCCGCGCGCCGAGCGGTAGGGGAAACCAAGAAAGAGACCTTCCATGGCCGACGCCTATATCTACGACGCCGTGCGCACCCCGCGCGGCAAGGGCAAGAAGGACGGCTCGCTGCACGAGATCACCGCCCTGTCGCTGGCGACCCAGGTGCTGGAAGCCCTGCGGGACCGCAACGATCTGGACACCTCCAAGGTGGACGACGTGATCCTCGGCTGCGTCTCGCCGGTGGGCGAGCAGGGCTCGGACATCGCCCGCACCGCCGTGCTGAGCGCGGGCTGGGCCCAGACGACCGCGGGCGTGCAGATCAACCGCTTCTGCGCCTCGGGCCTGGAAGCCGTGAACATGGCGGCCGCGAAGGTGAAGGCCGGTGAGGCCGACTTCGCCGTCGGCGGCGGCATCGAGGCGATGAGCCGCGTGCCCATGGGTTCGGACGGCGGCGCCTGGCCGATCGACCCGACCTCGGCCTTCCCGACCTATTTCGTGCCGCAAGGCGTCTCGGCCGACATGATCGCGTCGAAATACGGCTTCAGCCGCGACGACGTGGACGCCTATTCGGTCGAAAGCCACAAGCGCGCCGCCAGGAGCTGGGCCGAGGGCCGCTTCGCCAAATCGGTCATCCCGGTGAAGGACCAGCTGGGCCTGATCCGTCTGGACCGTGACGAGACCATCCGTCCGAACGCCGACATGCAGACCATGGGCGCGCTGAACCCGTCCTTCGCCCAGATGGGTGAGTTCGCCTTCGACGCCGTGATCAACCAGCGCTACCCCGAGGTCGAGCGCGTGAACCACGTGCACACCCCCGGCAACTCGTCGGGCATCGTGGACGGTTCGGCCGGCGTGCTGATCGGCTCGCTGGAAGCCGGCAAGGCCCTGGGCCTGAAGCCGCGCGCCCGCATCAAGGGCGCCGCCTCGATCGGCTCGGAGCCGTCGATCATGCTGACCGGTCCGGAGTTCGTGACCCAGAAGCTGCTCGGCAAGCTGGGCATGACCACCGCCGACATCGACGTGTGGGAGCTGAACGAAGCCTTCGCCGCCGTGGTGCTGCGCTACATGCAGGCGCTGAACATCCCACACGACAAGATCAATGTGAACGGCGGCGGCATCTCGATGGGCCACCCGCTCGGCGCCACCGGCGCCATGATCACCGGCATCGCCCTGGACGAGCTGGAGCGCTCGAACAAGGAAACTGCCCTGATCACCCTGTGCATCGGCGGCGGCATGGGCACCGCCACCGTCATCGAACGCGTCTGATCCGAGGGAATAGAACCATGGAAAACTTCAAGATCGACGTGGATGCCGACGGCATCGCCCTGATCACCTTCGACGTCCCGGGACGCTCGATGAACACCCTGACCGGTTCGGTGATGAACGAAATCCCTGAGTGGGTCGAACGCATCAAGACCGACGACGCCATCAAGGGCGCGGTCCTGACCTCGGGCAAGGCGAGCGGCTTCTGCGCCGGCGCCGACCTGGGCGACATCGCCGGCGGCATGATCGGCGGGACCAGCCTGCAGGACGCGTTCGACGCGGGCTGGAAGATGAACGGCGCCCTGCGCGCGCTGGAAACCTGCGGCAAGCCGGTGGCCGCGGCCATCAACGGTCTGGCGCTCGGCGGCGGCCTCGAGCTGACGCTGGCCTGCCACTACCGCGTGGTGGCCGATGACTCGAAGATCCAGCTGGGCCTGCCCGAGATCAAGGTCGGCCTGTTCCCCGGCGGCGGCGGCACCCAGCGCCTGACGCGCCTGATCGGCGTGCAGAACGCCCTGATGGCGATGAGCGAAGGCAAGCCCTGGCGCCCGAACGACGCCAAGGGCGCGGGCGTCGTCCACGAAGTCGTGGCCAAGGGCACGGAAGTCGACGCCGCCAAGGCCTGGATCAATGGCGGCGGCAAGGCGGCCCAGCCGTGGGACGACAAGTCCTTCAAACTGCCCGGCGGCGGCCCCTATCACCCGGCGGGCGTGCAGACCTTCATCGTCGGCAACGCCATGCTGCGCAAGCAGTCCTACGGCAACTACCCGGCCGTGCTGAACCTGATGAAGGCCGTCTATGAGGGCGTTCAGGTTCCGATGGACGCCGCCCTGCGCATCGAGACCCGCTACTTCATCAAGACCCTGATGACGCCGCAGGCCCAGGCCATGATCCGCTCGCTGTTCCTGTCCAAGCAGGAACTCGACAAGGGCGCCGTCCGCCCGGCGGGTGTGCCCAAGTCGGACCCGAAGAAGGTCACCGTTCTGGGCGCCGGCATGATGGGCGCGGGCATCGCCTATGTGCAGGCCCTGGCCGGCATCGAGACCATCCTGATCGACCAGACCCAGGAAGCCGCCGACAAGGGCAAGGCCCACGTCGAGGAACTGCTGAAGAAGCGCCTGTCGCGCGGCGCGATCACTCAGGAGAAGTTCGACGCCCTGCTGGCCTCCGTCACCGCGACCACCGACTATGACCTGATCAAGGGCTCGGACCTGGTCATCGAGGCCGTATTCGAGAACCGCGAGATCAAGGCGGACGTCACCAGGCGCGCCGAAGCCCAGCTGGAGCCGGGCGCCATCTTCGGTTCGAACACCTCGACCCTGCCGATCACCGGTCTGGCCGAGGCTTCGGTCCGTCCCGAGGACTTCATCGGCATCCACTTCTTCTCGCCCGTCGACAAGATGATGCTGGTCGAGGTGATCCTAGGTGAAAAGACCGGCGAGGCGGCCATCGCCAAGTCGCTGGACTACATCCTCAAGATCAAGAAGACCCCGATCGTCGTGAACGACGGCCGCGGCTTCTACACCTCGCGCTGCTTCGCCACCTACGTCGCCGAAGGCCTGGCGATGCTGGAGGAAGGCTACGCGCCGGCCCTGATCGACAATATCGGTCGCATGACCGGCATGCCGCGCGGCCCGCTGGAAATGCACGACGACGTCGCGCTGGACCTGTCGGTCAAGGTCGCCAAACAGACCGCTCTGGATCTCGGCGACGCCTATGTGCCGCTGCAGGGCGCCGAGATCGTCCGCAAGATGGTCGAGGACCTGGGTCGCTACGGCCGCAAGAACGGCAAGGGCTTCTACGACTACGACAGCAAGCCCAAGAAGCTGTGGGCCGGTCTGTCGGAGCTGGCTCCGGTGACGATCAATGACTCGACCCCGGAACTGGTCGCCGACCAGAAGGAACGCCTGCTGTACCGTCAGGCCGTCGAAGTCGCGAAATGCTGGGACGAGGGCGTGATCAGCGACCCGCGTGAAGCCGACGTCGGCGCCATCCTGGCCTGGGGCTTCGCGCCCTGGACCGGCGGCCCGATCACCTTCATCGACCAGACCGGCCTGAAGGCCTTCGTGGCCAAGGCGGACGAATACGCCGAACGCTACGGCGACCGCTTCAAGGTCCCGCAGTTCCTGCGCGACATGGCCGCCAAGGGCGAGACCTTCTACGGAAACTTCGAAGGCAAGAAGGCGGCGGCGTAAGCCACCGTCAGATCACTCCGGACGACGCGCCAGCGGCGATCCGGACGGATTGGGGGGATGCCGGAAACGGCGTCCCCCTTTCCAATTCCGCTACGTCCGCTTTTGACGCATCGGCGGTGCATACTTCCCCGGTGGACTGGGGCCGGCGGACCGGGGAAAGTGGACAATGTGGACGAAGTGGACGGTGTTCGGCGGGCTTGACCTCTCCCCGCCCCGGTTCCACCCCTTGAGCCTCTTCACAGGAGCTTCGCCGATGATCCGCGCCGCCTTCCTCGCCCTGTTGCTCACGGGAACCGCCGCCTCGGCTCAGGCGCAGGACCTGCTGATCCGGGGCGGCCCCATCTACACCGGCGTCGACGCCGCCCCCACCGCCGAGGTGGTTCAGGTGCGCGGCGGACGGATCGCCTATGTCGGCGCCGCCGCGGGTGCGCCGGATGCTGCGGGCCTGACGGTCGTGGATCTGAAGGGCGCGGCCATGTTCCCCGGCTTCACCGACGGCCACGCCCATCTGGACGGCGTCGGCTGGCGCGAACTGACCCTCAATCTCGAAGGCTCCCCCTCGGTGGCCGAGGCGATGGCGCGGCTGGCCGACTGGGCGCGGACACACCCGGACGGGCCAATCATCGGGCGCGGCTGGATCGAGACCCATTGGCCGGAAGGCCGCTTCCTGACCGCCGCCGATCTGGACGCCGCCGCCCCGGGGCGGGTGGTCCTGCTCAGCCGCGCCGACGGTCACGCGGTCGTCGCCTCGAGCGCCGCCCTGATCGCCGCCGGTATCGACGACTCGACCGTCGCGCCGACCGGCGGCGAAATCCTCAAGGGAGCGGACGGCCAGCCCACCGGCCTTCTGGTCGACGCCGCCGAGCAACTGGTTTCGCGCCTGATGCCACAGGCCGATCCCGTCGCCACGCGTGAGGCCTATCGCGCCGGCTTCCGCGTCGAGGCCGCCTACGGCTGGACGGGCATCCACTTCATGAGCGCCCCGTGGCGCGACATCCCCCTGCTGGAGCAGATGGCCGAGGCGGGCGAGGCGCCCCTGCGGATCTACAACAGCGTCACGCCCGACGGCGCCGCCGAGCTGATCGCGGGCGGGCCCCGCAGCGTGGCGGACGGGCGGATCATCACCCGGGCGATCAAATACTACGCCGACGGGGCGCTGGGCTCGCGCGGCGCGGCCCTGTTCGCCCCCTACGCCGACCGGCCCGACACCACCGGCCTCATGCAGATCACCGAACAGGAAATTGTCCCCCTCTACGAGGCGGCGCTGAAGGGCGGCATCCAGGTGGCCACCCACGCCATCGGCGACCGGGGCAACGCCTCGGTGGCGGAGTGGTATGCCGAGGCCCTTGAGGCCGTGCCCGCGCCCCAGCGCCCGAACGGCGCCGATGTGCGCTGGCGGATCGAGCATGCCCAGATCGTGCGACCGTCCGATTATCACTGGTTCCGCGACCTGCCGATCATCGCCTCGATGCAGCCCAGCCACGCCATCGGCGACCTGCATTTCGCTCCGGCCCGGCTGGGCGACGCGCGGCTGGACGGCGCCTATGCCTGGCACAGCCTGAGCGACCTCGGCGTCGTCGTGGTCGGCGGCTCTGACGCGCCGGTCGAACGGGGCGCGCCGCTGATCGAATTCTACGCCGCCGTCGCCCGCCGCGACCTGCCCGGCTTCCAAGGTCCGGACTGGCGTCCGAACGAGGCGGTGGACCGCGCCACCGCCCTGAAGATGTTCACCCTGTGGCCCGCTTACGCCAGCTTCCGCGAGGCCGAGCTGGGCACCATCGAGGTCGGCAAGCGCGCCGACTTCACCGCCTTCAGCGTCAATCTGATGACCGCCCCCTTCGCCGACATCCCCCGCGGTCACGCCACCCTGACGGTGGTCGATGGAAAGGTGGTTTATCGCGCCGACTGAAGACGTCTTGAGGTCCGACGCCGTTGGCCCTAAGTCAGGGGCGGCTCCGCGGGCATGATGTAGTGGTAGCCTGAAAGCTTCCCAAGCTTTTCGTGCGGGTTCGATTCCCGCTGCCCGCTCCAGCCTCCCCCTCAGCTCTCCGTCGGAGCCGTACGGCTGTAGGTCCGGTAGGTCTCGCCGCCGATGGCCGCGAAGGGCTTGAGGACCAGCCCCTCGCCGCGCCACAGGTCACGCCTTCGCGGCGAGCGGCCAGCAAGGCCGCCGCCGAGACCGGCGCGTCCCCCGGCTCGACCGGGAACAGCACCAAAGGCCCCGTCATCAGAGCGACCATCTCCGGGCGGGCTCTCCGCGGGGGTCGGAAATCACACCGTGCGATCGGGGGCGGCAGCCCCTCAGTGCACCCGTTCGGCGCGGACGCCGCGGCGGGCGAGGATGGCCTGGACGCTGTCCGGACCGGCCAGGTGGGCGGCGCCGACGGCGATGAAGGCGGCGCCCGAACCGTCCAGCAGGGTCTGGATCTGACCGGCCCAGTTGGTGTTCCGATCGACCAGCAGGGCGCGGTAGATGCCCGGGGACTCCCGGCGCATCTCGGTCACGGCGGAGCGTTCGATCGCGCGGACGTCGCCCCGCGACCAGTCGTTGACCAGAGCGTCCAGCTCGACCGTGGCGTCGTCATAGCCGTCCAGCACGCCGCGCAGAAAGGCGAGCTGCTGAGCCTCTGGCATGCCGGCGAGGATGCGGACCTGTTCGTCGATAGTCTCGAAGCCATGGACCGGCTTGCCGGCGGCCTCGGCGCGGGCCTTGAGGACCAGCTCGACGCCCGACTTGGGATCGTAGCCCGCCTTGACCAGCGGGGCGACCGAGAGGGTCAGGCCCGCCAGCCAGGGACGGAAGATGTTCATCTGGGCCGCCGGCACCCCGATGGCGTTGGCGGCCTCGGTCAGCTGGGTGTTCTCCGACGCCGACAGCAGGGTGTTCAGCGGGCGATCGGCGGCGACGCCGTGCTGCTGGACCAGCGGCAGGATGGCCGCCTGATCGTCGGGATTGGAGATCTCGAGCCAGACCTGGTCGGCGTTGTCGAAGGCGGCCTCGACCTCGGCCCAGCGCCAGATGGTCTGGGGCCGCAGGACGTGGATGGTGCCGAACAGATAGATGGTCGAGTCCGCGTCGCGGATGACCCAGAGCGCCGGGCCGGCTTCAGCGGCCGGGACCGAGGCGACGGCGACCGGCGCGGGCGTCGGGGCGATCCCGGCGTTGCGGGCCAGGGCTTCGGCCGGCTGGAAAGCCACGACGGCGGCGATGCCCAGCCCCAGCACCGCGCCCATCAGGTTAGGGCCGGTGAAGGCGACGGAGGACTTGAGGCGCGAGACGAGGGTCACGAAGGCGATCTCCTGAAGGGAGGTGGGAGAAGGAGGACGGGTCAGGCGAGGCCGCGCCGGACGGTCACGATCATGGACACGACCAGATAGACGGCCATCAGGACGACATAGATGTCCCAGGCGGTGAGCGCCGGGGCGGCGCCGAGGCGCTCGGCGGCGGCCCAGAGGAAGAGCACCCCCTGCCCGACCCAGAAAGTCAGGGCGCCGGCCTCAATGACCACGCGGCGGAACAGCTCATCGACCGAGCGGTACAGGCGCAGGTTCAGCGCCGTATGCACGACCAGCAGCAGGGCGATGAGGGCGAGGGAAGCGGTCACCGGCAGGCCGACGCCCGACAGGACGATGGGCAGGATCATGATGATCGCCGACAGGCCGAGAATGGCGGACTGGGCGCGCACCTCGCGGACCTCGCCGTCGCCGGCGGGGCCTTCGAGCTTGAGGATGCGACCCAGGCTGGGGCGGTTGAAGGAGGTGACGAAGGTGCCGAGGCAGGCGACCAGCAGGCCGAGAGCCACGATGCCGCCGACCGCGTCGCCCCAGCGGAGCGCCGAGAGGTCAGGCCCCAGACCGGGGAAATGGTCGGCGGCAAGGCGGCCGACGCCATAGCCCAGGACGCCGAAGACGACGCCCGAGAGGAGGGCCTTGGCCAGATGACGGGCCCACTCGGGCAGGGACGCGGGGGAGAGGCCGGACATGACGGCTCCTATTCCGAGAAGATGGATTCGATGGGCTGTTCGAAGACCTTGGCGATCTTGAAGGCCAGCGGCAGGGAGGGGTCATAGCGACCCGTCTCCAGCGCATTGACGGTCTGGCGGGAGACGCCGAGGGCGTCGGCCAGATCGGCCTGGCTCCAGTTGCGCTCGGCGCGAAGGACCTTGAGACGATTGTTCATGACGGCTCCCTCACTGGCGCTTGCCCCACCAGGCGGCCCAGGCGACGCCGTAGCCGATGATCATGCAGGTCATCATCAGGAACATGCCGATGGCCAGCAACTCATTGGCGCTGAAGTCATCAATACGCTCCTGCTCGCGGACCAGGGCGGTCAGCAACAGGGTGGCGCCAACGGCCATGCCGGAGCAGCCGCCCCACCACCAGGCCCATTTGTGCGCCTCCTGGGCGGCCTCATCGATGCCGCGCCACCACTGGACGCAGATCAGCATGGCCAGCCCCATGGCGACGCCAGTGGTCAGCAGGGTCAGGCCCAGGCCGAGCAGGCCGGGCATGGCGCCGAAGATCTGGCTGCCGACGCCCGCCAGCAGCCCCACAGCGCCGGCCATGGCCATGCGGACCGCGAATGCGCCCGGACCTCGAGCTGGTAGGATGGACTTACGGTTGGCCATGACAAGCTCCCCTGTCTGATTGACAAGTGTGTTTTACAACACCCGGAGCTAATGTCAAGCGCCCTTGTCAATTAGACGTCAAGACTTGTCTATGCGTCATCCGCAAGGCTAAGGCGAGCGCTTTCCGTCAGTTCGGGACGGCTGAGCGTGCGCGGGGCCTGCTCGACCGGGGGCAACTCGGGGATATCCTTGCCCTCGTGGTCAACCTGCAGATCCTCGAAGCGACGGGCCGACACCATGACTTGGCTCTCGAGCGAGCCGACGAACTGGTTGTATCGGCCGACGGCGGCCTCGAGCGCCTTGCCGACGGAAGCGGCGTGACCGCCCATGACCGACAGGCGCCTGTAGAGCTCCTTGCCGAGCCTGGCGACGTCCTCGGCGTTCTTGGCCTGCTCCTCGGCGCGCCAGCCGTAGGCGACGGCCTTGCACAGGGCGAACAGCGTGGTCGGGGTGACGATGACCACGCGCGAGGCCATGGCGTCAGTCAGCAGGTCCGGTTCGCGGTCGAGGGCGGCGGACAGGAAGGCGTCGCCGGGCACGAACAGGGCGACGAAGTCCGGACTGGGCTTGAACTGGTCCTGATAGGCCTTGGACGCCAGCTGACGCATGTGGGTCTTGAGGCTGGCGGCGATGCGGACCGAGCGGGCGTGGGCGCGGGTCTCCTCATCGCCCTGATCGGTGCTGTCGTCGAAGGCGAGCGGCACCTTGGCGTCGATGACGAACATGCCGCCGCCCGGCAGGCGGACGATGAAGTCGGGACGTTGCTGGCGACCTTCGTCATTGGCGGAGGAGTTCTGCTCCTCGAAATCGAAGCGCCCGGCCATGCCGGCGGCTTCCAGGACATTGCGGCAGGTCTGCTCGCCCCAGCGGCCGCGACGGCCGGTGTTGCCGCGCAGGGCCTCAGTCAGCTTGCGGGCCTCATCGCGGGTGGCGCTGGAGGCCGTCATCAGCTGGGCCAACTGCTCCTTGAGACCGCCGGTCTCCTCGGCGCGGGCCTTCTCAAGGGCGGCGACCTGTTCCTGGAAGAGCTTGAGGGTGTCCGCGACCGGCTTGAGCTGCGCGTCCATCCGCTGCTGGGCCAGAAGCTCGCGGTTGCGGAAGGTCTCGTCGGTGCGCTTGAGCATCTCGTCGGCGGCAGTCCGGGCCGACTCGGCGGCCTGGGCGCGGAGGAGCTCGGCCTGGGTCGCGGCCATGTCCTCGGCGTGATGGAGCCGGGCCTCGGTGGCGGCGAAGCGCTGGGACAGGTCCCAGGCCCGCGCGTCGGCGGCGGCGGCGCGCCTGCGCTCCATCAACGCCCATGCGAGCGCGATCAGGGCGACAATGGCGGCGGCGAGGAAGGCGACGAGCGAAGCGTTCATGCTCCGTTCCTTATCCGGAGTCGGCGGCGACGCACAGGCCGGAGCCGATCTGGCGCACGAGGCGCGCACTCAATTATTTTTCGAGTGCACTTTAGTGGACATTTCACATGACGGGGCGGGGCTGGAAGGAGCGGAGACCGGTCATGGCGCCAGTATGAACCGGCCCTCCGTCATTTTTGGACGTACGCCAGAAGAAAACGGCGGCCCCGAACTGAACCGCCGTCCCGAAACCTGAGCGGGTGAAACTCACGGGCGTCGGGACGAGTGACGCGGTAGGACGCCTGGGCCTCGGAACAGATGATGCAGGCGTCACGTTCCGGGGGGCCTGGAACCCTAAGGACAATCTCAACCTTAACGATAAACGGGCAAAGAAAGACTCGTTTTCCGACAGGACGAATTTCGTCTGGACCGGATCAGGCCGGACGGCGCGCCCTGAGGGCCTGGACGATGGTGCCGTCGTCCAGCCAGTCGAGCTCGCCACCGACGGGGACGCCCCGGGCGAGGCTGGTGATAGCGACGCCGTCGCCGGTCAGGCGCTCGGCGATGTAGTGGGCTGTGGTCTGGCCATCGACGGTGGCGGGCAGGGCCAGGACGACCTCCCTGGCCTCGCCGCCCCGGACACGCCCAACCAGTTCGGCGATGCGCAGGGCCTCGGGGCCGACGCCGTCCAGCGCCGACAGCAGGCCGCCCAGCACATGGTATTTGCCGCGGAAGGCGCCGGAGCGCTCCATGGCCCACAGGGCGCCGGCCTCCTCGACCACGCAGATCAGGGCGTTGTCGCGCGCGCCGTCCGAACAGATCGAGCAGGGATTGCGGGTGTCCGGCGCGCCGCAGACGCTGCAGGAGGAGACCTTCTCGGCCGTTTCCGCCAGCGAGGCGGCCAGTGGGACGAGCAGTTGCTCGCGCTTCTTCAGCAGGGCCAGGGCGGCGCGGCGGGCCGAGCGCGGGCCCATACCGGGCAGCTTGGCCAGCAGGCTGATCAGGCGTTCGATTTCAGGTCCCGCGGAAGCGGCCATCAGGATTTCAGCCAGTAGGGCGCGCCGGGCTCGGCGCCGGCGGCGTGAAGATAGTCAGAGGCGGCGCCCGGCGGCAGGGCCCCGGCGAGATCGCGCCGGGATTCCCACGGACGCCAGGCCGGATCCGGCGCCTCGGCCTCGGTCGGCGCGCGGACACGGGCGGTGAAGCGGGGATCGCTGAAGCCCGAGCTGATGAAATAGAGCTGGGCCTCGGCCAGGCTGACGGCGTTGGCGCCGCCGCGCAGGAGGGGTGACGCCATCTGCACGGGATCGTCCTCCCACCAGCAGACGGGACAGACTTCATAGCCGCCCGCTCCGCCCTCAGGGAGGGTGCGGTAGCCGCAGCATGCGCAGGTGGCCCCCTCCCCCAGGCGCATCAGAAGAGCTTTGGCATTCCGGGGATATTCATGCCCGCCATCGGTCCGGCCGCCTCGCGCATGAGGGCGGCGTTGACCTCGTCCAGCCGCCGCTTGGCGTCGGCGTGGGCGGCGACGATCAGATCGGCCAGGATCTCGGCCTCGCCGGGAACCATCAGGCTGTCGTCGATGGTGACAGCGGTGATGTCGCCGGGGCCTTTCAGGGCGATGGTCACAAGGCCGCCGCCGGACGTGCCGGAGGCCGCGGTTTCAGCCATCTTGGCCTGAGCATCCTGCAGCCTTTGCTGCATCTGCTGAGCCTGCTGCATGAGGGCGTTCAAATCTTTCATGCGCCCTAGATAAGCGGTTCGCGCGCGCCGCGACAGGGGGTCGCGAAATCATCAAACGCCGATCCGCAACAGATTTTGTTGCAGACCCCTTGGCGCCGCATCCGCGCCCTCCCATTTAGCATCCACTGCTGTTGCAGTTATCTATTTCGGAGGGATCACCCCAATGGCTTTTGACGCTCAAACCACCCGCGACGCCCCGCTGTCCGACGCCGCCCTCGCCCAATTGTTCACCGAAGCGCGCACGCGCAACGGCTGGACCGACCGCCCCGTGCCCGAGGCCCTGATCCGCAAGCTGTACGACCTGACCAAATTCGGGCCGACGGCGGTGAACGCCACCCCCGCCCGCTTCGTCTTCGTGACCTCGCCGGAGGCCAAGGCTCGCCTCGTGCCGCTGATGAGCGAAGGCAACCAGGCCAAGACCGCCCAGGCGCCGGTCACCGTGATCATCGCCCAGGACATCGACTTCCACGAACACCTGCCGACCCTGTTCCCCCACGCTCCGGGCGCGAAGGACTGGTTCGCCGACGAGACCGGTCGCCGCGAGGCCGCCTTCCGCAACAGCTCGCTGCAGGGCGGCTACCTGACCATCGCCGCGCGGGCTCTGGGTCTGGACGTCGGCCCGATGTCGGGCTTCGACGCCGCCGGGGTGAAGTCCGAGTTCTTCCCGGACTCCAACGTCGAGCCGAACTTCATCATGAACATCGGCTACGGCAGCGACGACAACCTGTTCCCCCGCTCGCCGAGGCTGGCGTTCGAGGAAGCCTCGCAGATCCTCTAGGGATCAAGTCGAGGTCCCTTGTCATCCCGGCCGAAGCGAAGCGGAGAGCCGGGACGGCGGTCCACCAGTGCTTCCCCTCCCGGAAATCGCGAAGCGGTTATCCGGGAGACGGCCGGCTATCGCGCGATCTTCAACCCGCCTCCCGGATAGCTGCTGACGCAGCTTCCGGGAGTTTCGCGTTTATGCGGGCCAGCGTCCCGGATTGCCGCTGCGCGCCGTCCGGGATGACAAGGCGCCGAACTCAGTCGTCGGCGTCGTCCGCCTCATCGGGGATCACCGGCATCTCCACCGGCGCGGCCGTCTTGCGGATTTCGCCGATCTTCGCGCCCGGGAAGGCTTCCATGATGGCCTTCACGAAGGGATCGGCCTCGACCTCGGCGCGCTCTTCGGCCCGCTTGCGGCGGTCGATCTCGATGATGGTCTCGCCGCCGCCCTGACCATTGGCGGCGATCAGCCAGGTGCGGCCCGTCCATTCCTTGAGGCGGCCGGACAGGCGGCGGGCGAGGTCGATGGGCGCGCCCTGCACGCTCTCATAGGTGATAGCTCCGGGCTTGAAGGCGACCGGGCGGACGAAGCGTTGCACGTCCATCTGCAGCCCGACTTCGCGCTTCTCGCCGATCAGGGCGACGACCTGTTCGAAGGTCTGCGGATCGGGCAGGGCCGGGGCGGCCATGACGCGGGGGGCGAGTTGGGCCGAGGCGCCGCCGCCCCCACCGCCGCCGCCGCGCGGGGCGGAGCCGCCACCAACGGGGTCGCCTTCGCGCAGGGCCTTGAGCGCCTCTTCCGGCCCGGGCAGATCGGCGGCGTAGGCCAGACGGACGATGGCCATCTCGACCGCGTCGGCGGGATTGGGCGCGCGCCGGACCTCGTCCAGCGCCTTGAGCAGCATCTGCCAGACCCGACCGAGCGTGCCCGCCGAGATGACCGCGCCCAGCGCCGTCAACTTCTGGGCCTGATCATTGGGCAGGCGGGTGGCGTTCGGCCCCAGCATCTTGGCCACCGAGGCGGCGTGGCAATGCTCCAGCAGGTCGTTGGTGATCTGCACCGGGTCGGCGCCGTAGCCGTAGAGGGTGCGGAACAGCTCCAGCGCCTCGGGCGTGCGGCCCGCCATGATCGCCTCGAACAGGGCGATGGTCTGGGTGCGGTCGGCCAGACCCAGCATGTCGCGCACGGTCTCGGTCTTCACCGTCTCGCCGCGCTCGGCCTGGACCAGGGCCTGATCCAGCAGCGACAGGCCGTCGCGGACCGAGCCTTCGGCCGCGCGGGAGATCAGGGCCAGGGCCTCCTGCTCGATCTTCATGCCCTCGCGGTCGGCGACCCGGCCGAGGTGCTCGATGAGGATTTCCGGCTCGACCCGGCGCAGGTCGAAGCGCTGGCAGCGGCTGAGGATGGTCACCGGGACCTTGCGGATCTCGGTGGTGGCGAAGATGAATTTGGCGTGGGGCGGCGGCTCTTCCAGCGTCTTCAGCAGGGCGTTGAACGCCTGCGTCGACAGCATGTGGACCTCGTCGAGGACGTAGACCTTGTAGCGCGCCTCGACCGGGGCGTAGCGGACGCTCTCGAGGATGTCGCGGATGTCGTTGACGCCGGTGTGCGAGGCGGCGTCCATCTCCATGACGTCCATGTGCTGGCCGGCCATAATGGCGGCGTCGTGCACGCCGTTGGCCGAGAGCTCCAGCGACGGGCGGTCGATGACGTCGGTCTCGTTGTTCAGGGCGCGGGCCAGCAGACGGGCCGTGGTCGTCTTGCCGACCCCCCGCACGCCGGTCAGCATGAAGGCGTGGGCGATGCGGCCCGTGGCGAAGGCGTTGGTCAGGGTGCGCACCATCGCCTCCTGACCGATCAGGTCCTCGAAGGTGCGCGGGCGGTATTTGCGGGCCAGAACGGTGTAGGCCTCGCCGTCGCTCTCGACCGGTTCAGCGGCGGGCGTCGGTTTGGGCGCGGCGGAGGGGACCGGCGCGGGCGCAGGCTCGGGTTCCGGCGCTGGGGCGGGCGCGCCGAACATGTCGTCGGTATTGGGGTCGCGTTCTTCGACCGCCTCGGGGGCGTCCTCGTCCCACGGGGGGCCGTCGAGATTGGGGTCGATATCGCTCATACGCCTGTCTTAGCGTGACGGCGGCCCGGGGCGAAGGGTTTGTGGAAGGGAGTTGTGGGCGGTCTGACGCCCCTCCACCGCGCTACGCGCGGTCCCCCTCCCCCGAGGGGGAGGAATGCGACCGCGCTCAAGCAGCGAGCGACCGCGTCGCGAGCGTTAGTGCACTTAAAATGTGGGAAAGGGTGGAGACCGCGACCCGAAGGGGAATTCGTTGTGGCTGCTGCCTTCCGGCCCTGACCAGATTGGCGAAGCCTTCGCCCGCGATCTCCGAGTTGGGATATGGCGGTTTGGGCTCGCCGATGCAAGCACAGCCTTGCTAGAAGACGGCTCATGCCCCTGACCGCCCAGAACACCTTCGCCGGCAATCCGCTTGATCGGGCGGGGGACCGACGGAACGATCCCGCATGGCTGGCCGAGCAGGAAGCCAATCCCGAAGCGCTGGCGCTGGCCATGTGGCAGGGCAAGCCGCTGGTCGAGGACCATGCGGACGGGCCGCGCCTGCAATGGCTGTCGCTGGGTCACGCCCGCGACGTCGTGCCGGACCGCGAGGTGTTTCTGGGCCTGTGGAAGGACGCGCCCGTCTTCGCGGTGGAGGTCGAGAGCCCCATCGATCCGGCGACCGGTCCGCTGCAGGGCATGGGCGCCTTCATGGATATGCGCGAGGCGGCGGGGGTGCTGTCGGGCGCGGACGCGGCCATGGCCGGGCTGGCCAAGAGCCTGTTCGACTGGCGCGCCCGGCACGGCTTCTGCGCCGCCTGCGGCCACGCCAGCGACACGGCGTCGGGCGGCTGGAAACGCATCTGTCCGGCCTGCAAGACCGAGCATTTCCCGCGCGTGGACCCGGTCACCATCATGCTGGCCATCCATAAGGGCGGGGTGGAAGACCGCTGCCTGCTGGGCCGTCAGGCGGCCTGGCCCGAGGGGCGGATGTCGGCGCTGGCGGGCTTCCTGGAGCCGGGCGAGAGCATTGAGGAAGGCTGCGCCCGCGAGATCGAGGAAGAGGCCGGGCTGACGGTGACGCGGGTCCGCTATCACTCCAGCCAGCCCTGGCCCTTCCCGTCGCAACTGATGATCGGCCTGTTCGCGGAGGTGGACAGCGACGACGCGCGGCCGGATCAGACGGAGCTGGAGGCGGTGGCGTGGCTGACGCGGGCGGAGGCCGCCGAAGTGCTGGCCGGGACACATCCGAGCATCAAGGCGCCGCCGAGGATCGCTATCGCGCGCACGCTGTTGCAGGCGTGGGTGGATGGGTTCGATCTGTAAGCGCCCCGGTGAAAAGTGAGCAGAGTGAGCGAAGGCGTGAGCAAGCAACCCGCTCACTACTTGCTCACTAGCACGACCTGCTCACCGCCACTTTCACGCGAGAGCCCGCGCCGCCTCCAGATCCCCCGGATTGTCGACCGAGAGCGGGGCCTCGTCGATGACGGCGGCCCAGATCTGCAGGCCCATCTCCAAGGCGCGGAGCTGTTCCAGCTTTTCGCGCTTCTCCAGCGGCGACGGCGGGGCGGCGCAGAATTTCAGCAGGGCCTCGCGGCGGTAGCCGTACAGGCCGATGTGGCGCCAGATCGGCGCGTCGCCGTACAGGGTCGAGCGGGTGAAATAGAGGGCCTGGCCGTGGCGCTCGCCCTCAGTCAGGGCGACGACGGCCTTGACCACGTCCGGGTTGGACCGGTCCGAGACGTCGGCCTCGCGCGCGACCAGGGTGGCGATGTCGCACTGGGGCTGGCCATGCAGCAGGGCGGCGCAGGCGGTGGCGAGGCCCGGATCGGCGAAGGGCATGTCGCCCTGCAGATTGATCACCGCGTCATGGACGCCGTCGGGATCGATGGCCTCCAGCGCGGCGCGGATGCGGTCCGAGCCCGAGGGCAGGTCCGGGTCGGTCAGGACGGCGACGCCGCCGATGGCCTCGATGGCGTCCACGATCTCCTGATCCCCCGCCGCCACGGCCACCGGCAGGCCCGACAGGGCGGCCTGCTCATAGGCCCGCACAATCATGGGCTTGCCGCCGATGTCAGCCAGCGGCTTGTCCGGCAAACGGGTCGCCGCCATGCGAGCGGGAATCATTATCAACGGATTCATCGGTCTGCCTCGCTGCCTGCGACGCCGGACCGTTTGAAAGGTCGCTCCGGCCCGGTTGCGAAGGCCGCGCTACCGTGTAAGAGACGCCCACGCAAGAATTCGCCCGCCGTTCATTCGGCCGGGCCCTAACGTACGGGATGCGACGACGCGATGAGCGGCAGTCTGAACGGCAACAAGATTCTCGGCGCCGCCCTGGCGACCGCCTTCGTCATCGTCGGCGTGCAACAGGTGACGGGCGCGATCTATCACACCGAAGCCCCTGAAAAGATGGGCTACTTCGTGGACGCGCCGGAAGAAGCCGCCGGTGGCGCGGCCGAAGTGGTCCTGCCGCCGGATTGGGGCACCGTCCTGCCCGCCGCCGACCTGGCCGCCGGTGAAGCCGCCTTCGCGCGCTGCCAGGCCTGCCACGACGCGCACCAGGGCGGCGCCGACAAGATCGGCCCGAATCTGTGGGCCGTCGTCGGCGGCCCGGTCATGCACCGCGCGGGCTTCGCCTATTCGGACGCCATGAGCGCCCACAAGGCCGAGGCGCCGAACTGGGGCTATGACCAGCTCGACCAGTTCATCACCGCTCCGGCCCGCTATGTGCCGGGCACCAAGATGTCGTTCGCCGGCATCCGCGACCAGCAGACCCGCATCAACCTGATCGCCTGGCTGCGCACGCAAGGGTCGGGCGGCTTCGCCATCCCGGCGCCGGATCCCGCCCGTCAGCCGGGCGCCGCCGTTCCGGCGGAAGGCGCGGCTCCGGCCGAGGGTGAAGCGGCTCCGGCTGAAGGCGCCGCCGCCACCGAGGGCGCGGCTCCCGCCGCCGCTCCGGCCGCCCCGGCGACCACGCAAGCGACCCCCGCCGCTCCGGCCCACTAAGGTCCGCGACAGATACGGAAAGGCCCCGCTGGAAACGGCGGGGCCTTTTTCGTTTGGGGCTGAACCTCTCCCTCCCCGTCCCGGGGAGGGTGGCTGAGCGCAGCGAAGCCGGGTGGGGAGGGCCGGGGTGACGGGAGCGCGACGGCCTCGCTGAGCCGCCCCCACCCGTCGGCTTCGCCTTCTCCCTCCCCGGGACGGGGAGGGAGAAGGCTTGAGCTACAGCCTTCTGAACACCGCCGCCCTGAAGCCGTCCGCCGCATAGCGGGCCTCGGCTTCGGCGAGCGGCTCGATGACCACCGCGCCGTGATGGCCGGTGGCGTGCAGGACGCGGTCGGCGTCGAGCAGAATGGCCGAGTGGCCGTTCCACGGCCCCATGTCGTCGTGCAGCCAGATGACCAGATCGCCACGGCGGGCGTCGGCCTGGGTGACCTCGCGGCCCAGTTCGGCCTGCTGGTCGGGATAGCGGGGCGCGGCGCGGCCGCAGGCGTAGAGGGCCTGTTGCACCAGACCGGCGCAGTCCGTGCCGCGCGAGCTGCGGGCGCCGGGGACGTGGGGGACTCCCAGCAGGCGCTCGGCCACGGCGACCGGATCGCGCTCGAAGGCGCCGACGGGCTGGAAGCTGGGATCCTCGCCCTCGATAACCAGGGCGTTCAGCGGTAGGGCGGCGTCAACGGCGGCGACGCGAGCGGCGGGCAGGACCACACCCTCGGTCAGGTCCACGCGGGCGACCCAGCCGACCACGCCGTCCCGCCGCGCGCGACCCCACAGGCGGTCGCCGTCGGCGTCCAGAACGTCGAAAATCTCACCGAAGATCAGCTGGTCGATGCGCGCGCCGGTCTCGCCATTCACATCGGCCACGGGCGCGGTGCAGCGCATCGCCCGGGTCGCGCGATAGGTCGTGGCGGAAACCACACCCTCCAGCGCCTGCTCGGCCAGATCGGGCCGGGCCAGCGTCGTGCGGGGGTCGAGGATGTCGGCGGCTGCGGTCAAACGAGGCTCATCCGGTTGAGCCAGCCTTGTAACGCGCGGTGGTGGAGGGGCGGTTAACGCGGCCTCGGAGAGAGGGATTAGGGACCAGGGATTGGGGATTAGGTCTGACGGAGCACGGACGACCCGCCTGAGCGACCCTCGAACTACCTAATCCCTAATCCCTCATCCCTACGCCGCGAAGCGGCGCTTCAGCATCTCGAACGACGCCCGCAGGCCCTGCGCCTCGCCACCTTCGGGCCAGCCGGGGCGGGCGCGGGGGTTCCAGGCGAAGATGTCCATGTGCGCCCAGGCGCCGGTCTCGGGCGCGAATTTCTGCAGGAAGAGGGCGGCGGTGACCGAACCGGCCTGGGCCCAGGCGGCGGGATCGTTGCGCAGGTCCGCGATCTCGGCCTCGAGCGCGGGCTTGTAGCCGGGCCAGAGCGGCATCCGCCACAGGGGGTCGCCGACGGCGGCGGCGGCGCTGAGCATGTCGGCGGCCAGCGCCTCGTCATCGGTGTAGAGCGGCGGCAGCTCCGGCCCCAGGGCCATGCGGGCGGCGCCGGTCAGGGTGGCGAAGTCCAGGGTCAGGTCGGGCTGGTGCTCCGCCGCGCGGGTCAGGACGTCGGCCAGGATCAGGCGGCCCTCGGCGTCCGTATTGCCGACCTCGATGGTCAGGCCCTTGCGGGTGTGGAGCACGTCGCCCGGGCGGAAGGCGTCGCCGGAGACGGCGTTCTCGACCGCCGCGACCAGCACCACCAGCCGGACCGGCAGCCCGGCCTGGGTGATCAACCGGGCCAGCCCCAGCACATGGGCCGAGCCGCCCATATCCTTCTTCATGTTGCGCATGCCCGCGGCGGGCTTGAGGTCCAGGCCGCCGGTGTCGAACACCACCCCCTTGCCGACCAGCGCCACCAGCGGCAGGTCGGTCTGATCGAGGTTCCAGCCGATCTCGATCACACGCGGCGCCCGGTGCGGGACGGCGGCGCGACCGACGGCGTGGACGGACGGATAGTTCTCCTCCAGCAGGGCGTCCCCGGTGATGACGGTGATCGCCGCTCCGGCGCTTTCGGCGATCTCGCGCGCGATGGTCTCGATCTGCAACGGCCCCATGTCGGCGGCGGGGGTATCGACCATCTCGCGGGTCAGGGCGCAGGCGGCGGCGATGTCGAGTAGCGGCTGCACGTCCACGCCGGGGACGGCGAGGCGGGCCCCGCTTGCGGGCCAGCTCTTGTAGCGATCAAACCGATAGGCCCCCAGCGCGAAGGCCAGCGCCGCCTGCGAGGCGGCCTCGCCCTCGACGCCGTCGAGACGCCACAGACCGGCGGGCAGTTTCGCGGACAGGGCGCGGGCGCTGAGCGGCTCGAACCGGTCGCCCGCGCCGAACAGGGCGCCGACAGGTGCGCCGTCCGCGCCGGGGAGCAGTAGGAACTGGCCCGCCTTGCCGGTGAAGTCATTGGCGACGGCCCAGGCCGCTTCGGCGCCCGACAAGGCCTGATCCCTGCCCACGACGCGCACCGGCAGCGCGCCCGTGACGTCGGCGATCAGGAGGTCGGGGTGAAGAACGGACATGGCGACGGCCTTTGTTAACCAGCAGTTGACGCGGAAGACCGATTCTTGAGGCGATCTTTCCGGAGCGCCTTCCCATGTCGCGCACGACCGCCCGTCTCGCAACCGTCGTCCTGTTCGCCGCCCTCGCCACGCCCGCGCTGGCGCAGCAGCAGCCCGCCGCCCAGCCCGCCCAAGCGCCCGCCGCGCCGCGCCCGATGCCCGCGCCGGCCACCGCCGAGGCCCGCGCCGCCGCCGACCGCGCCGACGCCCTGACCCGATCGGTGTTCTGGACGCAGGAGGCCGAGATTTCGCCGAACGACCCCATCGCGGGCGTGAAGGCGTCGCAAGCCCTGCGCGAACTGGGCCGCTATGACCAGTCGGCGGACATGGCCCAGCGGGTGCTGATGGTCCAGCCGGACAACTATGACGCCATGCTGGAGGTCGGCCGCGGCCACATCGCGCGCGGGCAGGCCTTCTACGGCATTCAGGCGCTGGAGAAGGCGCGCGACGCCCGCCCCGGCGACTGGCGCCCGTGGTCCCTGCTGGGCACGGCCTATGAGCAGGTGCGCCGCGCCGACGACGCCCGCGCCGCCTGGGCGCAGGCGCTGGCCATCTCGCCCGAGAACCCCGACGTCCTGACCAATATGGCCGTCTCGGCCATGGCCAAGGGCGACAACGCCGCCGCCGAACCCCTGCTGCGTCGCGCCGCCGCCCAGCCGGGCGCCTCGCTGAAGGTGCGGCTGAACCTGGCCATGGTGCTGGGCCTGACCGGCAGGATGGGCGAGGCGGAACAGATCCTGCGCCGCGACCTGCCGCCGGAACAGGCGGACAGCAATCTGGCCTGGCTGAACGCGCGCCTCGCCGGTGGCTCGCCACAGGCGGTCGCCGCCGCGCCGGGCCGGACCTGGGGTTCGCTGCAGGGAGGGTAGAGCGGTTGTTCCCGGACGGCCCCTGTGGTGAACAGGAGCATGGCCTCCCCTCCCCCGGCTTCGCCCCGCCTCTGGCAGGCGTTCCTGTTCGACATGGACGGAACCCTGATCACCTCCACCGCCGCCGCCGAGCGCGTCTGGTCCCGCTGGGCCGAACGGCACGGGCTGGACGTCGCGACCTTCATCCCGACCATCCACGGCGTCCGCGCCGCCGACACCATCCGCAAGCAGAACCTGCCGGACATCGACCTTGAGGCCGAGGTGGCCTGGGTCGAGCGAGGCGAGATCGAGGATGTGGACGGCGTCCTCCCCATCGCCGGGGCCATCGACTTTGTGAAGCGCCTCCCGCCGGACCGCTGGGCCGTGGTCACCTCGGCCACCGTGCCGCTGGCCGAGGCGCGGCTGAAGGCGGCGGGCGTGACGCCGCCCGCCCTGATGATCACCGCCGAACAGGTCGAGCGCGGCAAGCCGGACCCGGCGGGCTATCGGCTGGCGGCCGAACGGCTGGGCGTCGACATCGCCGACTGTCTGGTGTTCGAGGACGCCGAGGCGGGGATCAAGGCCGGTGAAGCCTCGGGCGCGGACGTGGTCGTGGTGACGGCGGCGTGGACACATCCGCTTCAGACCGTCCATCCGAAACTGGCGGACTATGGCGAGGTGACGCTGGAGATCGGGGCGGACGGGATGCGGCTGACGCTCTAACCCCTCGCCCTTGGGGAGAGGGACCTGAACGAGAAGGCTTGAGACCTTCCCTCCCCTGCTCCCAGGCCTTATCTTTCACCGCATGATCGACGAGCTCTACAGCGCGCGCATCCTGTCGCTGGCGGCGAACCTGCCGCACAGCGGGCGTCTGGTCGCGCCGCAAGGCACCGGCGAGCGGGTGGCCAAGCTGTGCGGGTCCAAGGCCGTCGTCGATGTGACGCTGGACGCCGAGGGGTGGATCGAAAGCTTCGCCCAGGACGTGAAGGCTTGCGCCCTTGGTCAGGCCGCCGCGGGCGTGCTGGGGCAGAGCGTGATCGGCGCGAGCGAGCCGGAGCTGGTCGCCGCGCGCGACGCCATGCTGGCCATGCTGAAGTCCGGCGGCGAAGGTCCTGGGGGCCGGTTCGAGGGTCTGCGCGCCCTGAAACAGGTCGCCGACTATCCCGCGCGCCACGCCTCGACCATGGTCGCCATTGAGGCGACGCTGGAGGCCGTGCAGCAAGCCCAGATCCGGACTTTGGCCCGCAAGACCCCCGACACACGAACTAGGCTCGCCGGCGCGGCCTGATGACGGCTTGTCCTGACCGTAGCCACGGTCGATAAGCGCGGCGACATGGCCTCCGGCGATACCCTTTATGAACGCGGCGTCCGCCTGGCCCATCGTGGGTACAAGGTGACGCTGTCGCCCCTGATCGGGCAGCAGTGCCGGTTCCGCCCGACCTGCTCCGACTATGGCCGGGACGCGCTGATCCAGCACGGACCGATCAAGGGGGGATGGCTCACCGTCCGACGCCTCTGTAAATGCCATCCCTTCAGCGGCATGGACTGGAAGTATGATCCGGTGCCGCCGCCGCCCGAAAAGACAGACCGATGATCGAACTCAAATTCCCCGACGGCGCCAGCCGACAGTATGACGACGGCGCCACGGGCCGTGACGTCGCCGCCTCCATCTCCCCCTCGCTGGCCAAGCGCGCGGCGCTGGTCGAGATCAACGGCCAGCAGTGGGATGTCGACCGTCCGCTGGAGAGCGGCGGCGACTTCAAGCTGATCATGCGCGACGACCCCGACGCGCTGGAGACCATCCGCCACGACGCCGCGCACATTCTGGCGCAGGCCGTGCAGGAGCTGTTCCCCGGCACCCAGGTGACCATCGGCCCGGCCATCGAGGACGGGTTCTATTATGACTTCTTCCGCGAGGAGCCCTTCTCGACGGACGACTTCACCGCGATCGAGAAGCGGATGGCCGAGATCGTCGACCGCGACGAGAAGCTGGTCCGCGAGGTCTGGGACCGCGACGACGCCGTGGCGATGTTCGAGGCCAAGGGCGAGAAGTTCAAGGCCGAACTGATCCGCGACCTGCCCGCCAGCGAGACGATCACCGTCTATCGCACGGGGACCTGGGCCGACCTGTGCCGGGGCCCGCACTTCCCCTCGACCAAGTTCGTCGGCAAGGCCTTCAAGCTGACCAAGGTGGCCGGGGCCTACTGGCGCGGTGATTCCAAGCGCGAGCAGCTGCAGCGCATCTATGCGACGGCCTGGGCCACCCAGGCCGACCTGGACGCCTACATGCTGCGTCTGGAAGAGGCCGAGAAGCGCGACCACCGCAAGGTCGGCAAGGCCATGGAGCTCTTCCACATGCAGGAAGAGGGCCGGGGCATGGTCTTCTGGCATCCCAAGGGCTGGGTCCTGTGGCGCGTGCTGGAAGCCTATATGCGCCGCCGCCTGGACGCCGCCGGCTATGTCGAGGTGAAGACCCCGCAGGTGCTGGACCGGAAATTCTGGGAACAGAGCGGCCACTGGGACAAGTACCGCCCCAACATGTTCGTCTGCGAGACGGTCGAGGGCGAGGAACTGAGCCTGAAGCCGATGAACTGCCCGGGCCACGTGCAGATCTTCGACCAGGGCCAGCGCTCGTACCGCGAACTGCCGTTGCGCATGGCCGAGTTCGGCGCCTGCCACCGCTATGAGCCGTCGGGCTCGCTGCACGGCCTGATGCGGGTGCGCGGCTTCACCCAGGACGACGCCCACATCTTCTGCCGCGAGGATCAGATCGTCGAGGAGACGGCCGAGTTCATCAAACTGGCCCGCAGCGTCCACGCCGACCTCGGCATGGAGACCGCCTATATCAGCCTGGGCACCCGCCCCGAGAACCGCGCCGGCACGGACGAGTTCTGGGACAAGGCCGAGGCCCTGATGGCCGACGCCGCCCGCGCCGCCGGAACCGAGCCGGTCGTGACCGAAGGCGACGGCGCCTTCTACGCGCCCAAGCTGGACTTCATCGTCAAGGACGCCATCGGCCGCGAATGGACCTGCGGCACGATCCAGCTGGACTATGTGCTGCCGGAACGTCTGGATGCGACCTACATCGCCGAGGATGGCCAGAAGCACCGCCCGGTGATGCTGCACCGCGCGATCCTGGGCTCGTTCGAGCGCTTCATCGGCATCATGATCGAGAACTACGCCGGGGCCTTCCCGCTGTGGCTGGCGCCGACGCAGGCCGTAGTGGCGACCATCGTCTCGGACGCCGACGACTACGCCCATGAGGTGGTGGCCAAGTTCAAGGCCGCCGGTCTGCGCACCGAGATCGACCTGCGCAACGAGAAGGTCGGCTACAAGGTGCGTGAGCACTCGGTCGCCAAGGTCCCGGTCATCGCCGTCGTCGGCAAGAAGGAGGCCGAGGAAGGCAAGGTCGCCATCCGCCGCCTCGGCTCGCAGGCGCAGGAGGTGGTCACCGTCGAGGAAGCCATCCACATCCTGACCGACGAGGCGACGCCTCCGGATCTGAAGCGCGCGGGCTGATCCGGAAAGGTAAGCAAGGGGTGCTAGTGAGCGAAGGGGTGAGCCGCCAAAGTGCGTTTCTGCGCCATCCTTCCGCTCACTTCTCGCTCACTTTTCACTCTTCACCACCGCAATCCTGAAACAGGAAGCCCGCCCCGTGATCCACGGGGCGGGCTTTTTCGTGCGTCGATGGCGAACGGCTCAGAGGAGCCGCTTGCGCATCGCCTGGGACAGCATGTCGATCAGGGTGACGGCCACGACGATGATGATCGCGATGGTCGAGACCTTGGAATATTCGAAGGCTTGCAGGCTTTCGAACAGGGTCTGGCCGATGCCGCCCGCGCCGATCAGGCCCAGCACGGTGGCCGCGCGGCTGTTCGATTCGAAGCGGTACAGGGCGAAGGAGGTCCACAGCGGGGCCACCTGCGGGATGACGCCCCAGGCGATCTCGTGCAGCCCCCCGGCGCCGGTGGCCTTCACGCCCTCGATCGGACCCTTGTCGATCGACTCGACCGCTTCCGAGAACAGCTTGGCCAGCACGCCCGCGGTGTTCAGTGCGATGGCGAGGACACCGGCCAGCGGGCCGAGACCCACGGCGACGATGAACAGGGTGGCCACGACCAGATCGGGCACCGAGCGCAGCAGGTCCATCACGCGACGCACCGGCCAGACCAGCCAGGCGGGCGACAGGTTGCGCGAGGCCATCAGGCTGAGCGGGATGGCGATGAACACCGCCAGGAAGGTGCCCCACAGGGCGATCTGCACCGTCAGCCACATCTGGCCGACCAGCAGACGCCACTGGCTGAAGTCCGGGTTCAGGAAGGCCGCGCCGTAGCGCTGCATCTTCTCGGGCGCGGAGAACAGGTTGCCGATCTTGGGCAGGTCCACGGCGCCGACCGCGGCCAGCAGGATGATGGCGAAGCCGCCCCACAACAGGACGTCGAGCGACCAGGCGGCCATCGACTTCTTCGGCGGGGTCGGGACGACGTTCGGATCGCTCGGCGCCGGAGCCGGCTTGGGCAGGACGTTCAGGACGATGGCCAGCAGCACCAGCACCCCGATCAGGGCGAAGGGCGCCCAGCGACCGATCTGGTCCTTCTTAGACGGCGGGGCGACTTCCGACGGACGGCCTTCCCGGCGCGCCTGGTCGGCCTTCATCTCGCGGATCGGGTCGAGGTAGCTGTTATCAGCGGCGCGGAACTGGGAGTAGTTCAGCTTGGTCATCACCTCGCGCTGGCGCGCGACGTCGGGGCCGTAGCCCTGACCGTAGGTGACGAAGAACTGGCGGATCCTGGCCTTGACGTCGGCGGGCAGGTCGCCCCGGATCAGGATGCCGGATTCCGGAATGGGCGGCGATTCCCAGATCACCTCGATCTGGTCGGCGATCTGCGGGTTCTCGCGGCGCAGGAAGACGGTGTTGACCGAGTTCGAGGTCGCCACGTCGACCAGTCCGTTGGCGATGGCGAACGAGTTCGCCTGGTGGCTGGCGGAGCGAACGGTCGAGAAGCAGGTGCGCGGGTCGATGTTCCTCGGGCTGAAGAAATAGGTCATCGGGGCGAGCGTGCCCGAGGTCGACTGGGCGTCACCAATGCCGAAGCTGTAGCGCTTACCGCAGCGTTCGACGTCGGCCAGGGTGATGCCCGAGCCTTTCTTCACGATCAGGGACGAGACGTAGGAGTCCTTGCCCTCGACATCGACAGTGCGGGCCACGACCTCCGCGCCGGCGCGGTCGATGGCCTGAACGGCGGGCAGGGCCGAGAACCAGCCGATCTGGGCCTGGTCGGCGGTCATGGCCTCGACCAGGACGCTGTAGTTCGAGCCGAAGATGGGCTCGACCGGAATGCCGAGGTCGCGCTCCAGATCATCCAGCAGCGGCTGCCACATCGGACCGGACGAGGCCTGGCCTTCCGCCGACAGGATGGTGAAGACGAGCTTCTGCGGACGCTGCTGCGCGCGGGCATCGGAGGGGACCGTGGTCAGTCCGAGGACGACGACGGCGAGCGCCAGAACGGCGGCGAAGACAGTACGAAGGCGGCTCATGCCCATGGCTTTCCGGAACGCGCCCGCGAGGGCGGCTGGGGTGGTCTTAAGGGGGCTCACGGCTGAACCTCACGTCGTTTCGCCCGAAGGCGAGTCAGTTCCTGCTCGGCCGCGGCGACGCCGGCGGCGTCCCGTTCGGCGCGGGCGGCGATCAGCCGCTGGTCGGCCATCATTTCCCGGATCGGGTCCAGATAGTCGTCGTCGGCGGGATTGAAGCGGGAGTAGCGAAGACCGGCCAGAACGCGACGCTGGCGCTCGGCCTCGACGCCGCTGCCCTGTCCATAGGTCAGGAAGAAGCTGCGTATCTTTTCCTTCAGCGCCGGGTCGAGGTCCTCGCGCACCACGATCCCGCCCTCGGGCAGCGGGGGCGATTGCCAGATGATCTGGATCTGCTCCGCCAGGGTCGGGTTCTGGGCCAGAAGGGCCGCGCCGCTGACGGTGTTGGAGGTGGCCACGTCGAGCACGCCCGAGGCGACCTCGAAGGCGTTGCGCTCATGATTGGCTGGACGGACGCTGCGGAAGCAGCGGTCCGGGTCGATCCCGCGCGGAGTGAACAGATAGGTCAGCGGCGCGAGGGTGCCCGAGGTCGATTGGGCGTCCCCGATGCCGAAACTGTAGCGCCGACCGCAGGCCATGACGCTGTCCAGCGTGATGCCCGAGCCCGTCTTGACGATCAGGGTGGCGCGATAGCTGTCCTGCCCGACCTGGTTGACCGTGCGGGCGATCAGCTCGGCCCCGGCCTGATCGATGGCGTCGATGGCGGGTTGGGCCGAGAACCAGCCGGCCTGGGTCTCGCCACGCTTCATGTCCTCGACGAGGTCGGCGTAGGTCGAGGCGAAATGCGGCTTCACCGGCGCGCCGACGGCCTTGGCCATGTCGTCGAGCAGAGGCTGCCAAAGGGGCGCGGCGGAGGCCTGGCCCTGAGCGGAAAGGATGGAGAAGGTCACGGTCTGGGCGGGGACGCCCGAGACATGCTGACGCTCGCCGCAGCCGGTCAGGCTCAGCGCGGCGACGGCGAGAACGCCGACGCCGGTTCGGCGAGCCCAGCCGGAAAGGATCATGCCTTGGCTTCCCAGAAGGCGTCCTCGAATTCCGGGCCGTAGATTTCGATCAGGCGCGCGGTGTCCAGACCGGTCGACGGGCCGTCGTAGACGATCTTGCCCGCCTGCAGGGCGATGACGCGCTCGCAGTAACGGATGGCGTAGTCGACCTGGTGCAGGGTGACGATGACACCGAGGCCGTCGCGCTGGTTCAGCTCGACCAGCAGCTCCATGACCTTGCGGGCCGAAACCGGGTCCAGCGAGGCGACGGGTTCATCGGCGAGGATGGCCTGGGCGCCCTGAACGATGGCGCGGGCGATGGCGCCGCGCTGCTGCTGGCCGCCCGACAGGGTGTTCGCGCGCTGGGCCGCATAGTCGGACACGCCGACGCGGTGCAGGGCGGCCATGGCCTTGTCCTTGTCCGCCGACGGCCAGGCGCCGAGCAGGCCGCGCCAGCCCGGGAGACGACCGAGCGCGCCCAGCATGACGTTGGAGAACAGCGACAGGCGGCCGACCAGATTGAACTGCTGGAAGATCATGCCCAGCTTCTGGCGCGCGTTGCGGACCTTGCCGGTCACGCGACCATCCTTCTGGACCACCTCGCCGAAGACGGAGATCGTCCCCTTGCCCGAGTCGATCGACTGCAGGCCGGTGATCGAGCGCAGGAGGGTCGACTTGCCGGACCCGGACGGGCCGATCAGTGCGACCATCTCGCCGGCGCCCACCTCGACGGAGACGCCGTTCAGGGCCTTTCGGGCGCCGAACGTCTTGGACACGTCCTTGACGGACGCGACGGCTGCGGTGGCTGAGGTCATGAGCACGCGGGGATGCGGTTGCAAAAGGGCGCGCCGCATCGCCCGTGAAGGCGTGCGAGGCAAGTCTTAATGACACGCCTGCGTCGTTTTCGTCCAGCGGAACGGCGCCCGCGACACGTCGCCCCTACTGCGCCGCCCGCACCTCGACCGGCAGGCCGAGGGCCTCCAGCTGGGGCCGGACGGTGGCCGCGTCGCCGACGATCACCCAGACGAAGGGGGCCTGGCCCAGCAGGCGGCGGGCCTCGGCGTCCAGCGCCGCTTGGTCCAGTCCCTGATAGCGCGGAGCCAGGGTCGTCCAGTAGTCATCCGGGCGGCCGTACAGGGCCATCGACCGCAGGGCGCCGAGCAGGGCCGCCGAGGTCTCGAATTGACCCGGGAGCTGGCGGACGTTGGCGTTGACGATCCGCTCGCGCTCGGCGGGTGAAACGCCCCGCTCGCCGAGGAAGGCGCGGTACTGGTCCATCAGCACCTGCACCGACTCGCCGGTACGGTTCGACTGGACCGGAGCCGAAATGACGTAGGGCACCTGCTGCTCCAGCCCGGCGGCCGAGCCGCTGAGGCCGTAGGACCAGCCGCGGGTCTCGCGGATGTCCTGATTGATGCGCGACAGGAAGCCCGAGCCGATGGCCTCGTTGGCGGCGTTGAAGATCACCCGGTCCTGATGGCCGGTTGTCGGCAGGACCATGGCCCCTATGATGATCGACTGCGGCGACTGGGGCCGGTCCACAAGCACGATGCGCGGTTGGGCGGCCGGGATGGCGGCGTCGAAATTCTTCACCCCGGGCGGCGTGGCCGAGGGCACCCAATGGCCCAGATGCGTATCCAGAAGGGCGGCGACCTCCGACAGGGGCTTGTCCGAAACGACGAAGATCTGGGCCGTATCCGGGCGGATCCAGTTGGCGTGGAAGGCCAGCAGGTCCTCGCGGCTGATTGCGCCGACGGTCTCGGGCGAACCGAGGCCGGTCATCGGGCGGCCGTACGGGTGGTCGGCGCCGTAGACCAGGGCGGGCCAGGCGCGGGCGGCCATGCCGTTGGGCGAGCTGCGCTCCTGGGCGATGGAGGCCAGTTGCTGGGCGCGACGGCGCTCGATATCCGCCGGCCGGAAGGCGGGACGGCGAATGATGTCGCCGAGCAGGGCCAGAGACGGATCGAGGTTGGCGCTGGGCGAAGTCAGGCTGACGACCGTCCGGTCCATGGAGGCGCCGGCGCTGACGGAGGCGCCCAGCTGTTCCTCGCGCTCGGCGATCTGGGCGGCGTCGCGATCGCCGGCGGCCTCCTTGAGCAGGCCCAGCATCAGGCTCTGCGTGCCCAGCTCATCCGCCGGATCAGCGGCGAGACCGGCGTTGAACTCCACCGCCACCCGGGTGATCGGCACCGTGGTGGAGCGCAGGTAGATGACCTCAATCCCGTTCGACAGACGCATCCGCTCCGTGGTCGGGAAGACCAGAGGCCGCATTTCGCCGACCGCCGGCATGGGCGCGCGCGGGGTGATCGGCAGGGGCTGGGCGGGCGCGGGCGGCGGGCGGTTGTCCGCCGCCTCGACATAGGCCTCGCGCTCGCCGGGCTCGACCCGGATGGCTAGGGTCGGACGGCTGAGCCAGCGCTGCATCGCCGCCTTCACCGAGGCGGGGGTCACGGCGCCGTAGGCGGCCAGCTGGCGGCGATAGAAGCCGGGATCGTCGGCATAGAGCTCGCCCTCGGCCAAGGTCACTGCCTTGCCGCTGAAGCCGCCGGTGGGTTCCAGCGCCTGCAGGGTCTGGGAGATGCGGCGGGTGACCGCGCGCTCGACCTCGGCCTGGGTCGGGCCATTGGCGATATAGTCGGCCAGCAGTTGATCCAGCCGGGCCGAGACCGCGTCGGCGTCGCCGCCGGGCTTCACGTTCACATCCAGATCGAACATGCCCAGCCGCTGGAAGGGCTGATAGCTGGAACTGACCGAGGTGGCCGTCTCCTCGCCGCGCACCAAGGCGTTGTCCAGACGCGAACTGGCCAGACCGCCGAAGATGCTGGCGGCGATATCCAGCGACGCCGCCTCTTCCGACAGCAGGCCCGGCACCACCCAGGTGCGGCTCAGCTGGGTGTTCGGCACCCGGTCATGCAGCAGCTTGTCCACGCGCGCGGGCAGGGTCGGGATGTAGGCCTGCGCCGGCTCGTTCTGCGCCCCGCGCGGGATGTGGCCGAAATAGCGGTTCACCAGCGTCCGGGCCGTCGGAACGTCGATGTCCCCCGCCAGCACCAGCACGGCGTTGTTCGGGCCATAGTTGTCACGGTGCCACTGGCGAAGGTCTTCCAGACTGGCGGCGTCCAGATCGGCCATCGAGCCGATGGTCGAGTGGCGATAGGGGTGGCCTTCAGGGAAGAGGGTCTCCAGCACGGTGTAGTAGACGAGGCCATAGGGCTGGTTGTCGCCCTGACGTTTCTCGTTCTGGACGACCCCGCGCTGGTTATCGAGCCGCTCCTGGCTGAGCGCGCCCAGCAGGTGGCCCATCCGGTCGCTCTCCATATAGAGCGCCTGCTCGACCGCCGAGGTCGGGACGGTCTGGAAGAAGTTGGTGCGGTCGAACCAGGTGGTGCCGTTCCAGTCGGTGGCGCCCATGGCCCGCAGGGGCTCCATCAGGCCGCCGGGCACGTTCTCGGTCGGATTGAACAGGCCGATGTGTTCGAACAGGTGGGCGTAGCCGGTCTGGCCCTGCGGCTCGTCCTTGGAGCCGACATTGTACCAGGCGTGGATCGCCACGACCGGCGCCTTGCGGTCGGTGTGGACGATGACCCTCAGACCGTTGTCGAGGGTGAACTCCTCGAACGGGATGTCGACGCTGCGGGCCAGCTCCGAGGCCGGGACCTGGGCCATGGCCTGCCACGGCGTGACGGCGAGAAAGACGGCGGCGAGAAGAGCGGCGCGGCGCATGATTACAGTCCCCCGAAGTGATCGTCGGCCGGGACGGTAACAGCGCTCTGTGACGCCACAAGTTACGACTGTGTCACACGTCGCGGCCCAGCTCCGTCCGCACGCTGACAAATGTCGTGCAAACTCAACGGCTGCCTAGAAAAAACCTCTTTACATGACAGTCGTATGACCTCATATCGCGCCTTCCGGCGGACCCCGTAGGTCTAACGTTGCGCTGCTAACGCCGGTCTGGGTTTAACAATTACAGGGGTTTACGTGAATTGCGCACGTACCAACTTCCCCTGGACCTGGTCCGCGAGCGGTCCCCTGAACGTCCCGTCGCCCTCGTGCGACCGCGTTCGGTTTCCGTAGCGGCGCGCTGGTTCCAGGACAATCTGAAAGCTGACGTCTTCTATGCGGTGAAGGCGAACCCCTCGCGCTGGGTCATCGAGACCCTGATCGAGGCGGGCGTCACCGCCTTCGACGTGGCCTCCATCGCCGAGATCGAACTGGTTCGTTCGGTCAGCCCTGACGCACGTCTGGCCTTCATGCACCCGGTCAAGAGCCGCGGCGCGATCACGAAGGCCTATTTCGACTACGGCGTCCGCACCTTCTCGCTCGACAGCCATGACGAGCTGAGGAAGATCATCGACTGCACCGGCGGCGCGAACGATCTGAACCTGCTGGTTCGGATGGGCGTCTCGGCCGACGGCGCGGCCTATTCCCTGTCGGGCAAGTTCGGCGTCACGCCGGACCAGGCTCCGTCGCTGCTGCTGGCCACCCGCCAGGCGGTGAAGGACGGCCTGATGGGCGTCTGCTTCCATGTTGGTTCGCAGTGCATGCGCCCGTCCGCCTATGAGGCCGCCATGGCCCAGGTCGGCCGCGCCATCAGCCGCGCGGGCGTGTTCGTGGACATCGTCGATGTCGGCGGCGGCTTCCCCTCGGTCTACCCGGGCATGGTCCCGCCGGACATGAGCGAATACGCCGACGCCATCCACCGCGGCTTCCGCGAAATGCCCGTGTCGGAAACGACCGAGCTGTGGTGCGAGCCTGGCCGTTCGCTGGTCGCCGAATCCTCGTCGGTCCTGTGCCGCGTCGATCTGCGCAAGGGCGACGCCCTGTATCTGAACGACGGCTCGTACGGCTCGCTGTTCGACGCGACCCACTCGCGCTGGCCCTTCCCGACCAAGCTGGTTCGGGACGGCGACAGCGCCTCGGACCTGAAGCCCTTCCGCTTCTACGGCCCGACCTGCGACTCGATCGACCACATGCCGGGCCCGTTCTGGCTGCCGTCGGACGTGCAGGAAGGCGACTTCATCGAGATCGGCATGCTTGGCGCCTATGGCGTCGCCATGACGACCGGCTTCAACGGCTATGGCGAGCATGACATCGCCGCGGTCGAGGACGCCCCGATGGCTTCGCTTTACGGCCTGGCGCCTCGCTCCATCCCGACCGTGCGCACCACGGCGGAAGAGCAGGCCCGCAAGGTCGTTCGCCTGTCGCGCCCGAAGGGCAAGGCCGGACAACGCAAGAAGTCGCGTCGGTAAAACAGTCACGCTGACGCGAAAGCGTCGCTCAGGCGTTCCATACAACAGCGGCCCGTCGCTCCGTCCGGGCCGCTGTTTCCTATTCAAACGACGGGCGCTCAAAACCAAAGGGAAACCCTTGCAATGAACGCTCCCGTTCAATCGAACCAGAAGGCCCAGTTGCTCCAGAACACGGTGGAGCACGTCGACATCACCTCGTTCGACGCCCGTCCGATCATCGACAGCATGCGCAAGATGTCGTTCTCGTCGCGCGACACCGCCCGCGCCGCCGACATTTTCAACATGGCGCTGGAAGACAAGGACTGCTCGCCGTGGCTGATCCTGGCCGGTTCGACCTCGGCCGGCGGCTGCATGCACGTGTACCGCGACATGGTGAAGTTCGGCATGATCGACGCCGTGGTCGCCACCGGCGCCTCGATCGTCGACATGGACTTCTTTGAAGCCCTCGGCTTCAAGCACTATCAGGCCGCCGGCGAGGTGGACGACAACGTCCTGCGCGACAACTACATCGACCGGATCTACGACACCTACATCGACGAGGAAGAGCTCCAGGCCTGCGACCACACCATCCTGGAGATCTGCAACCGTCTGGAGCCGCGCGGCTACTCGTCGCGTGAGTTCATCTGGGAGATGGGCAAATGGCTGTCGGAAGGCAACGCCAAGAAGCCCGGTTCGCTGATCCAGACCGCCTATGAAGAAGGCGTGCCGATCTTCTGCCCGGCCTTCGTCGACTCCTCGGCTGGTTTCGGTCTGGTCAAGCACCAGAAGGAGCGCATGGCCGAGGGCAAGCCCTACCTGATGATCGACGCGGTCGCCGACTTCCGCGAACTGACCGACATCAAGATCGCCGCCGGCGTCACCGGCCTGTTCATGGTCGGCGGCGGCGTGCCGAAAAACTTCGCGCAGGACACCGTCGTCTGCGCCGAAATCCTCGGCATCGAGGCCGAGATGCACCGCTACGCCGTGCAGATCACCGTCGCCGACGTGCGTGACGGCGCCTGCTCGTCCTCGACGCTCAAGGAAGCCGCCTCGTGGGGCAAGGTCCAGACCACGCACGAGCAGATGGTCTTCGCCGAAGCCACCACGGTCGTGCCGCTGATCGGCTCGGACGCCTATCACCGCGGGACCTGGAAGAACCGCGACAAGCGCCGCTGGGCCAAGCTGTTCGGGAAGTAAAACCAGTTCACGGAATGGAATGGGGGCCGGAGCAATCCGGCCCCTTTTTGCTGCCCGGGATGGCTCACGGTGAAAAGTGCTGGTGAGCAAGAGGTGAGCGAAGTCCACCGGTCGCCGCCAAAGCGGCTCACCTCTTGCTCACGCCTCGCTCACTCTTCACTGCCCCAAGCCGTGGTCGGGAACCGCGCGCGCCGTCGCTCGCTAAGTCCGCGAAGGAGCCCGTGATGACGCACCAGCACCAGCCCCAGCAGGCCGAAGACGCCCGTGAAGCCGATGACGTGGGCGAGAAGCCCGATCTGGGCCGGACGCCGGACGCCCTGATCGACGCCCTGTCCGGCTCGGACATGGGCTCGGACACCCGCGCGGGCTCGCTGGAGGGCGGGGCCGCCACCGGCTCGGACGACGATCCCGATCAGGACGCCGTCAACGAGGCCCTGAGCCGCGAAGGCAAGGCTTCCGCGGCCCCGAAATCCCCGTCCGGCGTGGACCCTAACCCGGTCAATAACACGGGCGAGGACGAGGAGGGCGCCGAGGGCGGGCGCGGCGAGGCGGACGCGGCCACCGGCTGAACACCCCGGCGACCCAATCCGACGCCGGAGGGACCTCAAGCCGCCTTGCCGCCGCCGCATCGTTGGGCCACGGTGAAGCCAACAACCAAGACTGAAGAACAGGGTACGGGATGAAGCGCATGCTTTGGGCCGCCGCGGTGTCGGCGGCCATCGTCATGACCGGTTGCGACAACAACGCCGGAACCGACAAGACCGCGGTCGACGCCCATCCGGCGGAGGCGATGACCGAAGCCGCCGAAGCCGCCGGTCCCGCATCGGCGGCCTCGGCCGCCGCGCCCGCTTCGGCGGACGCCCCCGATTTCGCGGTCATCTATCCGGGAGCCGAGGCGACCGGCCCCGCCACCACGGCCCAAGGCCCCGCCGGTCCCGGCGGCATCCTGAATTTCACGACCGAGGCCACTCCGGACGAGGTTGTGGCCTTCTACCGCGCCCGCGCCGAAGCGGCGGGCCTGACGTCGATCAATGCGATGAACCGGGGCGACGCGCGGGGCTATGCCGCCGGCGACACCCGCAACCGCCTGCTGAACGTGGTCGCCACCCCCGTCGAAGGCAGCCCCACGGACGTCCAGCTGTCGTGGTCGAGCGGCAACTGATCCGCGCCGCGGCGGCGGCAATCCTGATCCTGGTGCCGGGCGCCTGCGTCACCGGCGGCGGGGGCGCCCCCGCCCTGCCCGCCTCCGGCTATCTGGAGGCCGCCGCGCTGGGTGAGCTCGCCGACGGCTTCACCCCCTCTCCCCAGACCCTGACCTGGACTGAGGGCTCGCCCGCCGCCGGACCGGGCACCGACCGCTGGTGGCTGGCCATCGCCCAGGCAGAACTTCGCGCGCCCGACGCCGCCCAGCATTTCGACTGTGTCCTGGGCACGCGCCTGACCGAGGAACCGCGCCCGGCCCTCACCCGGCTGATGAACCGCCTTCTGGTCGACGCCGACAGCCTGACCCGGCGGCTGGCCACCGAACACACCCGTGCCCGCCCCATCGCCGTCGATCCGACCCTTCAGCCCTGCCAGAGGGTCACCGGGGCGATGCGCGACAGCCCCTCATGGCCCGCCAACGGCGCGGTCGCGGGCGCGGCCTATGGCGCGCTGTTCTCCGCCCTCGCGCCCGATCAGGCGGCCGGGTCCCGCGCGCGCGGACGCGATATCGGCCAGAGCCGCGTGATCTGCCGCATGAACTGGCCCGGCGACGTCGCCGACGGCGCGCGGATCGGCGAGGCGCTCTATGCCCGCGTGTCAGCCGCGCCGGGCTTCGCCGCCGATCTGGAGGCCGCCCGCGCGGAGGTCACGACGGCCCGGGCCGAAGGCCTGACCCACCCCTCCTGCGCGTCGGAACGGCGGGCGCTGGCGGATTAAGCCGGGCGGCCGTTGGCCAGCGGGGCGTACAGGTCCGTGCGGCGGTCGCGGAAGAAGCCCCAGGCCGCGCGGTGGCGATCCAGGAAGTCCAGATCGAAGGTGTGCACCAGCACGCCCTCGTCGGTCGCGCCGAAGCTCTCGACCAGATCGCCGCGATGGTTGGCGATGAAGGAGTGGCCGTAGAAGGTCTGGCCCGCCTCGGTCACCTGCTCTTGGCCAATCCGGTTGGCGCCGACGACCGGCACGACATTGGACACGGCATGGCCCTGCATGGCGCGCTGCCACGGGGCGGCGGTGTCCAGGGTGTCGTCATGCGGCTCGGTGCCGATGGCGGTCGGGTACATCAGAATCTCGGCGCCCTGCAGCATCATCGCGCGAGCTGTCTCGGGGTACCACTGGTCCCAGCAGATGCCGACGCCGATGCGGCCGAACTTCGTGTCCCAGACCTTGAAGCCGGTATCGCCGGGTCGGAAGTAGTACTTTTCCTGATAACCCGGGCCGTCGGGGATGTGGCTCTTGCGATAGACGCCCATCAGGCTCCCGTCGGCGTCGATCATGACCAGCGAGTTGAAATAGTGCGGCCCCTCGCGCTCGAAGATCGAGACGGGGATGACCACGCCCAATTCCTTGGCCAGCGGTTGCAGTTGGACGACAGCCGGATGCTCGCGCCAGGCATAGGCGGTTCCGAACCACTTCTCCTCCTGCGAGACGCAGAAATACGGGCCCTGGAACAGCTCGGACGGCAGGATCACCTGCGCGCCCTTGGCGGCGGCGTCCCGTATCAGGGCAACGGTCTTGTCGATGTTCGCCTGAATGTCTTCGGAGGCGTACGAGGTCTGCAGCGCGGCGACGGTGATGGTGCGCGGAGTGGCGAGTGGCGAGTGGCGAGTGGCGAGTGACGTCATGAGCGGCGCTCCTCCAGCTTATTGATGAGGCCGGCGATCATCCGGCTGACTTCGTCTGCTGCATCAAGCAGCGCGGACTGTTGAGCGGTATCAATGTAGGCCAGCCGCCCGGCGATAATGAGTTGGGTCTCCGCTTCGGCGAGAGAGCTTTTGGCAATCAGCAGGAAACGCACGAAATCGCCGGTGCTGCGACGGGTGCACCCTTCGGCGATGTTGGAGGGTATCGACACCGCCGCTCGCCTGATCTGACTGGTCAGACCGAAGCGTTCCTCAGACGGCCAAGTCCCGGTTACCTTGTAGACACTCTCGACCCAGACGACCGCCTTCTGCCAGACCAGCAAGTCGCGGTAGTGACGCGTCTCGCCACTCGCCACTCGCGTCTCGCCACTCATTCCGGCTCCTGCTGGCTGATGCAGTGGAACGAACCGCCGCCCGAGAGGATGGCGATGGACGGCAGGGGGATGATCTCCCGATCCGGATAGACCGTCGCCAGCCCCTCGCAGACCAGACGGGCGGCAGTCTCGTCGCCGTAGGTCGGGACGATGACCGCACCGTTGGCGATGAGGAAATTCATGTGACTGGCGGGGATCGGCTTCTCATCCTCGTCGCCGACGAAGCCGGGCGACGGCAAGGGCAGGATCTTGATCTGGCGGCCTTCGGCGTCGGTCATCTGCGACAGGGCGCGAGCGACCTCGGCATAGACGTCGTCATTGGGATCGCCCTTGCCCCATGCCACCGGGCAGGCCACCACGCCCGGCGCGACGAAGCGAGCCAGATTGTCGACGTGGCCGTCGGTGTGGTCGTTCAGCAGGCCATCGCCCAGCCACAGCACCTTGCGGGCGCCCAGCGCCTCGGTCAGGGCCGCTTCGGCGGCTGCGTCGGTCCAGCCTGTGTTGCGGTTGGCGTTCAGCAGGCACTGGCGGGTGGTCAGGATGGTCCCCTGCCCATCGTGATCCAGCGCGCCGCCCTCGAGGATGAAGTCGTTGTGGTCCAGCGGTACGCCTGAGGCCTCGCCGATCTGGGTCGCGACCGTGTCGTCATGCTCGAGGTCGTACTTGCCGCCCCAGCCGTTGAAGCGGAAGGCGGCGGCGCGGGCCGATCCGGCGCCGAAGATCGGGCCGGTGTCACGCAGCCAGATGTCGCCGAAGCGACCATCGATGACCTGAACCCCGTCCACGTCGGCGAAGCGGGCGCGGGCGTCGTCCAGCGCCTCGGGCTTGCCGACCATCAACTTGACCTGTTCGCGGCCCGGACCGGCCAGCGCGCGGACCAGCGCCTCGACCTCGGCCTGGGCCGGTTCGAGGTTCTCTTCCCACAGCTCGTCATGGCTGGGCCAACCGACCCACATCGCGCGGTGCGGAGACCATTCGGCGGGAACAGGCGTGGTCATGGCAGTCTCCTCGACGCGCGATACGGCGGGACCAGATAGGGGGCTGAGCCCCCCGTCGCAAGCGGCGCAAACGAAAGGGGCGGAGCCTTGCGGCCCCGCCCCCGGTCGTTCCGTCATCTAAAGCCGAAGCCTTAGAAGGCGACGCCCAGCGTCAGCATGACGGCGCGCGGGGCGCCGACGTAGTAGGTGCCCGCGTCACCCGGGTTCTGGGTGCGGATGTCGGACAGGTAACGCTTGTCGAACAGGTTCGACACGTTCAGCTGAACGTAGGTGTCAGCCACCGGCATCCAGGTCGGGGTGTAGCGCAGGTCCAGGTCGAAGACCGTGTAGTCCGGCGCCTTCTCGGTGTTGATGTCGTTGGCCCAACGCTCGCCCACGTACTTGCCTTGCAGGCCGAAGACGAAGTCCGAGATCTCGTACTGGGCACGGATGCCGTACTGCCAGGTCGGGGTCTCGAACAGCTCGTTGCCGGCGGTCGGCAGGAAGATCGGGTTGCCCAGAGCGTCCTCACCGTTCGGCAGGTCGTTCTTGACTTCGCTCTTCACGTAGCTGGCGGTGGCGTACAGGCTGAAGGCTTCAGCTGGCGACCAGCCGATTTGACCGTCGAAGCCCTGCAGGGTCACGTCACCGACGTTGCGGCTGAAGAAGATGTCTTCTTCCTGGTCGAAGGTGCGGACGATGCGGTTCTCGTAGTTCGTCTGCCAGATGGCGGCCGAAGCGATCAGGCCCGACGAGGTGTAGCGGTAGCCCAGGTCGAAGGTCTGGGTCTTTTCGAGAGCCGGGTTCGGCGGGACGCGGTCGTACAGGTCGTCCGTACGCGGAGCCGACAGACCTTCAGCATAGCTGGTGTAGACCGACTGGTTCGGGGCGAAGCGCCAGGTGGCGCCCAGGTTCGGCAGGACGGCGTCGTACTTCTTCTCGAACGACATCGGGCGGCCGTAACGGTTGGCGGCGCTGCTGTTGTACGGGCCGAGGACCGGGAACTGCACGGTGCCGTCAGCATTCACGACGGTCGGCGTGACGTTGGTGCACAGCGCGTTGAAGGTGTCGCGTTGGTAGCAGTAGTTGTTCAGCTCGCGCTTGAAGAACGGAGCGCGGACGCCGATGACCAGGTCAACGGTGTCTTCCATGAACGAGCCGCGATATTCCAGCGAGAACTGGTTCAGGATCGCGTGCGACAGGCGGTCACGGCGGCGCAGGATGCTGCCGTCGGCCAGTTGGACCGGCTCACCGTTACGGCCGGCGAAATCGTCAGCGAAGAAGCCGTTCGACAGGTAGCCCTGTTGACCGGTCTGGCGGTGACGGCCGAACTCATAGGTGTAGGCGGCGCGGACCTGGTGAGAGTCGTTGATGTCCCAGATCAGCGAGGACAGCACGCTGTAGCGGTGCGTGTTGGTGATGTTCGGACGGGCCAGGGTCACCGTGGTGGCGCCCGGAGCGGCGCCGGCCGCCGTGAAGACCATGTTGCCCGAACCGGCGCCGCCGATGGCGTCCAGTTGAGCGCGGGTCCAGCTGTTGTTACCGCCGCCGTGCGCCAGGGTGTACTGGAAGCTCGGGTCGATGGTCAGGCGCAGGCCTTCGGCCAGGGTGAAGCGCGATTGACCGCGGACGTTGCCGGTGTTCGACGGGTTGATGCCGGTCTGGGTCGAGCCCGGAACGTAGTTCGGACGGTTGTAGCCGAGGCCCTGGTTGAACTGGGCCAGCGTGACTTGCTGGTTGCCGAAGAAGTTGCGGTTCTCGTTGTAGTGACCCGACAGGCTGACGAAGTCGCCGTTGTCGCCCAGCGGTTGGTAGATGCGGGCGTTGTACTGGGTCTTGTCGACGCCGAAGAGGGCGTTGAAGTGGTCGTACTCGGTCTGCGAGTACGAGAACCAGGCCGAGGTGCCCCACGGGCCGAACTCGCCGGTGTCCACCATGGCGAAGATACGGGCGAAGCTTTCATCGCCGACCGAGCCGACCAGGGTCACGCCAAAGTCCTTGGCCGGACGACGGGTGACCATGTTGATGGTGCCGCCGGTCGCCGAGGCGGTCGGGCTGTCGACTTCGGTGGTGCCCAGGTTCACGCCGATGCGCGACAGGGTTTCCGGGTCTTGCTGCTGGTTGGTGTAGATGGCGTAGTTGCCGGTGTCGTTCAGCGGGATGCCGTCGACGGTCAGCGACACGCGGGCCGAGTCGAAGCCGCGCATGGTGACGTCACCGCCCGACGAACCGTAGGCGTCGGCGTTGTTGAAGTTCACGCCCGGGACGAGGTTCAGCGAGGCCAGCGGCGATTGGCCGGCGTTCTGGGTTTGCAGGTACTCGCTGGTGATCGTCGCGGTCGAGCGCGGGTTGCGCTGGGCGACGATGGCGCCGTCGATGCCCGAGGTACGGGTGCCGGTCACGATGATCGTGTCCAGCTCGGTGGTTTCCACGGTCTGCGAGCCGGTCGATTGGGCCGAAGCGGCGCCGGCGACCAGGAGGCCGCTGAAGAGGGCGGTCGTCGCCCAGAACACGCGTTTGCGGTTCGTCATTGTCATCTATCCCCGATGAAGTGGGCGGAGGCGCCCGCGACCGGCGGCTGCCGATCGAAATCACGCCCCCCTTAGGCGTGACGTCGGAAAGTGGGACGACACTGATGTGACAGTGATATGACAGCCGAGAGGGGTGGCGCGAGAGCCACACCTTTGTTGCGCCGCGGCGAATGGCCTCTGAAAGCCCGCCACAACGGGATCCGGGCGAAACCGACCGTCGCCGTTCGGTCATTACACCGGGGCAGTAATAGGGCGGCGCACGGACGAAAATCTCTTAGCCGTGTCACAAAAGCAAAACCGCCGGCCCTCTTTCGAGGACCGGCGGCTTCGTAGTCTT
>NZ_JBHYGN010000005.1:0-43668 GCF_051858995.1 Brevundimonas sp.
AGTAGGCAGTAGGCAGTAGGCAGTAGGCAGTAGGCAGTAGGCAGTAGGCAGTAGGGTGCCTCCTCGTTGCCGGCGTCATCCCGGGGGCGCTCGTAGAGCGAACCCCGGGACCTAGCGGCGCGCGACAGCGCGACCCTGTCGGGAGCGCCGGTGCGTGAGTATCGGGCGGCAGTGTTTCGCCGCAGTCGCGGCGCCGCTGGGTCCCGGATCGCGCGCCCGCTGCGCGAGCGCTTGTCCGGTATGACGATAGCGTTTGGAGTGGGTTTGGGAGCCCCTCACGGCGCCCCCGCGAGGGCCGCGCCGCCGGGGAGGCCGGGGAGAACCGGCGGTGAGGGCATCGCGCCGGGAGACGGTGCGAATACACCGTCTATGCCGTCTATCCCGTCTATCGGCTCGCCGCGTTTCCAGCGGGCGAGGGCGGCTTCGTAGTCTTCGCGGGCGGCCATGACGACGGCGTCGCCGAAGTCGCGGACCTCGCGGCGGGCGGCCTGGCTGCGCTCGCGTTCGGCCTGCTGCTGGCGGCGTCGGACCTCGGCGGCCTCGGACTCGATGGCCTTGTAGACCCGGCGCCAGCGCAGGGCCTCCATGGCCTTGCCGTGCAGGACCGCCCGCATCATCCGCTGGAAGGCGACCAGCGAGAGCTCGCCCAGCGGGATCTGGTCGAGGTCGCCGTCGAACTGCTCCTCCAGCGCCAGCCCCTCGTCGTCGAGGTCCAGCCCGTTGGGCCGGGACCAGGGCCGGTCCGTGCGCCGCCAGCCTTCCTCGGCCGCGCGCTTGCGCAGGGTGCTGAGCCCGACGCCGTGACGGCGGCAGCAGGCGGGGGCGGACCAGCCGGCGAGATAGTCGTCGCGGACCTGCGCCCAGACTTCGTCCGGGGCGGTGTGGAGGCCGGCGTCGGCGCGGTCCGTGGGGGCGGCGGTCGTCATCGAAGGGTCTCGCGCTGGGTGCGAGGTGCAGTATGGAACGCCGGTACGTCAAAATTGGTCGTATGGAGAGGGGGTGGGGTGTGGGGGATGGGGTGTGAAGACGTGGAGTGGATGTCAGTGGGCGGGTGGCTCGGGACACCCTACACCCTATCCCCCACACCCTCCTGCGCTGAAAACGGTGAGGTATTTTAATACCGTTTCATTTTTATCGTTATTTTACAGTGCTATAACCCGAAATGGCCGCGCAGATCGGCATTGACCGGCGATCCGCCTTCCTCTATCAGCGCGCCTTCCGTTCAGCCGGTTCGTTGGTTGAGCACCCGTTTCGCCCGTCTCCCAAGGACTCCTCGTTATGCTGAAGAGCACCACGGCTTCGCTGAAGCCGGCCGAGGTCGAGAAGAAGTGGATCCACATCGACGCCGAAGGCGTCGTGGTGGGCCGTCTCGCGACCTTCATCGCCAACCGTCTGCGCGGCAAACACCGCGGTGACTACACCCCGCACGTCGATTGCGGCGACTATGTCGTCGTGACCAACGTCGACAAGGTCGTTTTCACCGGCAAGAAGAACACCGACAAGGTCTACTACCGTCACACCGGTCACCCGGGCGGCGTCAAGGAAACCACCCCGGAGAAGGTTCTGGGCGGTCGTTTCCCCGAGCGCGTCCTGGAGAAGGCCGTTGAGCGCATGCTGCCGAAGGAGTCGCCGCTGGCTCGCAAGCAGATGACGCACCTGCGCCTGTTCTCGGGCTCGGAGCACTCGCACCAGGCCCAGTCGCCCGAAACCATCGACTTCGCCTCGAAGTCGGCCAAGAACACCCGGAGCGTCTGAGCATGACCGACGTCACCACCGAAAACACCGGCTTCGACGCCCTGAAGGGCCTCGGAACCGTCGCCGCTGAAGACGCGGCTCCGGCCGTCCAGAAGCTGGACGCGCAAGGCCGCGCCTACTCGACCGGCAAGCGCAAGAACGCCATCGCTCGCGTGTGGGTGAAGCCGGGCACCGGCAAGTTCACCATCAACGGCAAGGACCAGGAGCAGTATTTCGCTCGTCCGGTTCTGCGCATGATGATCGCCCAGCCTCTGGTCGTCACCGAGCGTGAAACCCAGTTCGACGTGATCTGCACCGTTGAAGGTTCGGGCCTGTCGGGCCAGGCCGGCGCGATCCGCCACGGCCTGTCGCACGCCCTGACGCACTACGAGCCGGAACTGCGCAAGGTTCTGAAGCCGCACGGCTTCCTGACCCGCGACAGCCGCGTCGTCGAGCGCAAGAAGTACGGCCGCGCCAAGGCTCGCCGTTCGTTCCAGTTCTCGAAGCGCTAAGCCGTTTCATTACGGGTTGGATCAGGGGCGCTTCGGGAAACCGGGCGCCCTTTTTCTTTGTCTGTCTTCCTTCTCCCCTTGCGGGAGAAGGTGGCGGCCGAAGGCCGACGGATGAGGGGTCGCTCCGGCCTGTCGGATGTCGTGTCTGAAAGTCGCCAGATTGTCGGGTCAGTGCGACCCCTCATCCGACCCGCTGCGCGGGCCACCTTCTCCCGCAAGGGGAGAAGGACCAGGAGATGCGAATGACCCACACCATCTTCATCGACGGCGAAGCCGGAACGACCGGGCTCGAGATCCGCGAGCGGCTGGAGGCGCGGTCCGATCTGGAGCTGCTGCTGCTGGGCGACCGGCGGCGCGACGTCGAGGCGCGGCGTGAGGCGCTGAACTCGGCTGATGCGGTGATCCTGTGCCTGCCGGACGACGCGGCCATCGAGGCCGTCGGCATGATCGAGAACCCCGCCGTGCGGGTGATCGACGCCTCGACCGCCTTCCGGGTCGATCCCGACTGGACCTATGGCTTTGCCGAGATGGCGCCGGGTCAGAGGCAAGCCATCGCGGGCTCGACGCGGGTATCGAACCCCGGCTGCTATCCGACCGGCTTCATCGGTCTGGTCCGACCGCTGGTCAGCGCGGGCATCGTCCCGGCGGGCTGGCCGGTGACGGTCAATGCGGTCAGCGGCTACTCGGGCGGCGGCAAGGCGATGATCGCCGAGTTCGAGAGCGGCGAGGCGGACGCCTATCGCGCCTATGGGCTGACGCTGAAGCACAAGCATGTGCCGGAGATGACCCTGCACACCGGGCTGGAGCGCAAGGTGCTGTTCGCGCCCGCCGTGGGGTCGTACCGGCAGGGGATGCTGGTCGAGGTTCCGCTGCACCTGTCGGCCCTGCCGGGCTCGCCGTCGGTCGAGGTGGTGCATGGCGCGCTGGTCGAGGCCTATGCGGGCCAGCGGTTCGTCGAGGTGGCGTCGCTGGAGGAGACCGAGGCGATGACCGGGATCGACCCGGAGGGCCTGAACGGCACCAACCGGCTGAAGCTGCATGTGTTCGGCGATCGCGGGGGCGAGCAGGTGCGTCTGGTCGCCCTGCTGGACAACCTCGGCAAGGGCGCGTCCGGGGCGGCGGTGCAGAACCTGAACCTGATGCTGGGTCTGGCGGAAGACAGCGGTCTTCAGTGATCCTTCTCCCGATGGGAGAAGACCATCCCGGGCGGAGCCCGGTCGGATGAGGGTCGATTGCGTCCGTCGGCTTTAGCCGCCGCTCCCGTCAGCGACGCGGCTCATCGCCGAATGCCGGGAGACGACCCTCACCCTTGAGTGCAAGGACGACGCCTGCGGCGCCGTGCGCTCAAGCCCTCTCCCATCGGGAGAGGGTGTCGCGTTATGCGCGCGCCTTGATCGCCGACTCGACCGTCACGCCGAACCAGACGGCGGCGATCAGGACCAGGAGTCCGTAGTCCTTGCCGGGCCAGAAGACCGGCAGGGCGGCGGCGACTATGACCAGCATGGGGAAGAGGCCGGCCCAGAGGGCCGTGCCGGGGCTGTCCGGATGGATCATCGGCGGGCGCGCGGGCGCCTTCATCATCCGCTGGGCGATCGGGTTGAGCAGGACGAAGCCTCCGGCGCAGATCACCGCCAGCAGGACATTGCGCAGGGTCGTGCCGGGCGCGCCGAACAGGCTGGCGGTCATGACGACGAGGGCGAGGGCGAAGGCGGTGGAGACGGCCAGCAGCAGATTGGGTTCGAAACGCTTCAAGACTTCACTTTCACATAGCTGCCGGGGGCCGGTTCGACGGGTTTGAGCGGGCCCCTGGAGGGATCACGGGCGGGGACCTGCGGGCCGGACCTGTCGTGCAGCCAGGCCGCCCAGTGGTTCCACCAGCTGCCGGGATGCTCCTCGGCATCCGCCTGCCACTCGCCGAGGGTGGCGGGCAGGGCGGGGTTGATCCAGTGCTGGTACTTGTTCGCTGAGGGCGGATTGACCACGCCGGCGATATGGCCCGAACCGGCGAGCGTCAGGGTCACGTCGGCGTTCGAGAAGGCGCGGGCCGAGCGGTAGACCGAGTTCATCGGCGCGATGTGGTCCTCGCGGCTGGCCTGGAAATAGAGCGGCATGGTCACCTTCGACAGGTCGACGGTCAGGCCGCCGATCTGGAAATCCCCGCCGGTCAGGGCGTTGCGGCCGTACATGGAGCGCAGATAGTCCATGTGCAGGGCCTTGGGCATGCGGGTCTGGTCGGCGTTCCAGAACAGCAGGTCGAAGGCGGGCGGCGCCTTGCCCATCAGATAGTTGGACACGAAGAACGACCAGATCAGGTCGTTGGCGCGGAGCGCATTGAAGGTCTCGGCCATGGCGGCGCCGGGCAGGACGCCCCCGGCGGCGTCCATCTGCTGCTCGATCTCGGCCAGCCAGTGATCGTCGGTGAACAGCAGCAGGTCGCCCGCTTCGGCGAAGTCATGCTGGGCGGCGAAAAAGGTGTTGGCCGAGACGCGGTCGTCGCCCTTCTCGGCCATATGGGCCAGGGCCGCGCCCATCAGGGTGCCGCCGATGCAGTAGCCGACCGTGTTGACGTGCTTCGAACCGGTCTGTTCCAGCACCTTTTCGACGGCGCGATAGACGCCCTTTTCGAGATAGTCGTCGAAGCCGTAGCCGGCTTTGTCGGTGTCCGGATTGACCCAGGAACAGACGAAGACGGTGAACCCCTGGGCCGAAAGCCAGCGGATCATCGAGTTCTCGGGCTGGAGGTCCAGGATGTAGAATTTGTTGATCCACGGCGGGAAGATCAGCAGCGGAACGGCGTGCTGGGTCTCGGTGGCGGCGTCATACTGGAGCAGTTCGAACAGCTCGTCGCGCCAGACCACCTGGCCGGGGGCGGTGGCGACGTTCACCCCGACCTCGAACCGGCCGTAGTCGGCCTGGCTGATCTTCAGCTTGCCGTGGCCGCGCTCCATGTCGGCGGCGAAATTCTGCATGCCGCGCACGAGAGACTCGCCGTTCGATTCGGCCAGGGCCTTCAGCGCGACCGGGTTGGAGGCGAGGAAGTTGGACGGCGAGAAGGCGTCGGTCAGCAGTTTGGTGAAGAACTCGGCCCGGCGCTTGGTGCGCGGATCGACGTCGTCAACCGATGAGACCAGCCCGTTCATCCAGTCGGCGGTGACCAGATAGGACTGGCGCATGATGTCGAACATGGGGTTCTCGGACCAGGCCGGGTCCTTGAATCGCTTGTCCTTGGACGGCGCGGCCGGGACGTCCTCGCCCGCCGCGCGGCGGGCGGTGGAGGCCCACAGGTCCATGTAGCGGTTGAACAGGTCGGCCTGGGCGCTGAACAGCCGATCAGGGCGCGAGGCCAGACTGGACATGACCGAGGTCATGGCCGGACCCACGTTGAAGGGATCCGGCGACAGGGCGGCGGGGCGGTCCGCCTGGCTGAGCGCGGCCTCGGCGATGGCCGTCTGGGCGGTCATGGCGGCCTTGGCCAGGTTCAGCGACAGGGTCTCGAGCATCTCGCGCTGCCCGGCGCCGAAGGCGGAGGCGGCGGCTTCGGCCTGGGGCTCGGGCTCGGGCTCCGGCTGCGGGGCCGGTTCGGGCGCGGGCGCGGCTTCGGGAGCCGGTTCGGCGGCTTTCGCCTTCTTCGCGCGGGGGCGCGGGGGCTTGGCGGAGGTGGGACGACCCGCGCGGCGCGGGGCCTTGGCCGGCTCCGGGACGGGAGCCTCGGTCGGCGGGACGGTGGGACGTCGGGCCATGCTGGGGGTCCTGCTGCGCGTCATTATTGGACGCAAGGACTCGCGCCGCCCTTCCGCCTGTCACGATCATGGCGTAGACCGCCTCTGAAATGAACGCGCTGAACCGGAAAAATGCTGCGCTGTGCGTCGTCCTGGCGGGGGCGGGCCTGCTTTCGGCCTGTGGCGGGGCGTTCAGCTCGCGCACGGACGCCGCTTCGCCGGTCGCGCCGCAGGTGCAGGCCCTGGTCGACGCGAATCGCGAATACCCCCGCTGGGAGGAGTTTCCGCGCGCCACGCCGGCCCCCGAGCCCGCCCAAGTGGCCCTGCAGGTGAACACGCTGAGGGTCCGCGCGGGCGCGCTGGAAGGCGAGGCGTCGCGCATCGACTGGCAGACGACCGAGGACGCCGAGGCCTTCGCCGCCGCCGTGCGCGCCCGAATCGCCGCCACCCCCGTGGACCCGGCGTCCGCCGAGACCCAGGCCGAGATCGAGGCCCGCCTGCGGGCCGCGCGCGAACGGGGCCGCGCCCCGCCGCCGGTCGACCGCCGCTAACCCCTTTCACAATCGCCCGGGCGACAGAATCCGGGGATGATCGCTGACGGAGAACGCCCATGGCCGGATCGGCCCCCTACGCCTCAACCCTCGCCGCCGACGCCGCGCGCGTCACCGAGCTGGCCGCCATCGCCAGCTACGCCCAGATCGGCCGCGGCGATGAGAAGAAGGCCGACCAACTGGCCGTCGACGCCATGCGCACCGCGCTGAACAGCCTCGACATCGACGGCAAGATCGTCATCGGCGAGGGCGAGCGCGACGAGGCCCCGATGCTGTACATCGGCGAGAAGGTCGGCACCGGCAAAGGCCCGGCCATCGATATCGCCCTGGACCCGCTGGAAGGGACCACCCTGACGGCCAAGGCCATGGCCAACGCCCTGTGCGTGCTGTCGATGTCGCCGGGCGGCGGCATGCTGCACGCGCCGGACACCTATATGGACAAGATCGCGGTCGGCCCGGGCTATCCCGTCGGCACCGTCGACCTGGACAACAGCCCGCAGGACAACGTCCGCAACCTCGCGAAAGCCAAGGGCGTCCCGACCAGCGAGATCACCGTCTGCGTCATGGACCGTCCGCGCCACGCCGAGCTGATCGCGGCCCTGCGCGAGGTCGGCGCCAAGGTGGTGCTGATCACCGACGGCGACGTGGCGGGCGTGATCCACACCGCCGAGCCGGAAACCGGCATCGACATGTATCTGGGCTCGGGCGGCGCGCCGGAAGGCGTGCTGGCGGCCTCGGCGCTGAAGTGCGTCGGCGGCTTCTTCCAGGGCCGTCTGATCTTCCGCAATGACGACGAGCGCGAGCGCGCCCGCCGCACCGGCGTGACCGACTTCGACCGCAAATACGACCTGCACGAACTGGTCTCGAAGGACGCCATCTTCGCCGCCACCGGCGTGACCAAGGGCGCCATGCTGGACGGCGTGTCGTTCCGCGACGGCTTTGTCACCACCCATACGCTGGTGATGGATTCCTCGACCCGCACCGTGCAGCGCATCCGCACGACGCGCCCGGTCGCCTGATGGCGGACGGCGGGAGCGCATCTGCCTTTCTGGGCGTCTCCCGCTCGCTGTCGGGCCGGGTCTGGCGGCAGAGGCCCGCCGAGGCCGGCGTCACCCGCGCCCATATGCAGACCCTGGGTCTGGACGAGCCGCTGGCGCGCGCGCTGGCGGCCCGTGGCGTGCGCGCCGATCAGGGGCAGGACTTCCTGGCCCCGACGCTGAAGGCCCTGTTCCCCGATCCGTCCAGCTTCACCGACATGGACGCGGCGGCGACGGCGATCATCGACGCCCTGCAGGCCGGATCCTCAGTCCATGTGTTCGCCGACTACGACGTGGACGGCGCCTCGAGCGCGGCCCTGCTGGTGCGCTGGTTCCGGGCCATGGGGGCGGAGCTGCCCATCTATGTCCCCGACCGGATCACCGAAGGCTATGGCCCCAGCGCGAAAGCCTTCGACACCCTGAAGGCCTCGGGCGCCGATCTGGTCGTCACCGTGGACTGCGGCGCGGCGGCCAATGAGGCCGTGGCCCACGCCGCCGCCATCGGGCTGAAGGTCGTGGTCATCGACCACCACATGATGCGCGAGGAGCCGCCCCGGTGTCTGGCGGTGGTCAATCCGAACCGGCCGGGCTGCAACTCGGGGCAGGGCAATCTGGCCGCCGCGGGGGTGGTGTTCGTGCTGCTGGCCGCCCTGAACCGCGAGGCGCGGGGCAGGGGGCTGTTTGAAGGGCGGGAGCAGCCGGACATCCGCCAGTGGCTGGATCTGGCCGCCATGGGCGCCATCTGCGACGTGACCGGCCTGACCGGCTTCAACCGCGCCCTGACCAGCCTCGGGCTGGGGGTGATGTCGAGCTGGAGCAATCCGGGGCTGAAGGCCCTGCTGGCCGCCGCCGGGGCCGAGGAAGGCCCGGCCAAGGTCAATCACGCGGGCTTCATCCTGGGGCCGCGCATCAATGCGGGCGGGCGGATCGGCAAGTCCGACCTGGGCGCGCGCCTGCTGTCCACCGACGATCCGGCCGAGGCCCGGTCGATCGCGCAGGAGCTGGACGCCCTGAACGTCGCGCGCCGCGAGGTGGAGAAGCAGGTCACCGATCAGGCCATCCGCCGTGTCGAATCCACCGGCGCCCATGACGACGGCTCGGCCGTGGTGGTGGTCGAGGGCGAGGACTGGCACCCCGGCGTGGTCGGCATCGTGGCCGGACGCCTGCGCGAACGCTGGCGCAAGCCGGTGATCGTGATCGGCGTGGATGCGGTGAACGGCATCGGCAAGGGCTCGGGCCGGTCGCAGCCGGGCATGAACCTGGGCAAGGCGGTGCAGGCGGCGTGGGAGCAGGGCGTACTGATCGCCGGGGGCGGCCACGCCATGGCGGCGGGCCTGACGGTCAAGGCGGACCGGCTCGGCGAGTTGCGCGACTTCCTGAACGACCGTCTGGCGGGCGAGCAGGCGGCGGCGGAGGCGCTGGATGCGGTCGAGATCGACGCCCTGATCGAGCCGCGCGCGGCCACCCGGGCCCTGTTCGAACAGTTCGACGCCCTGGCGCCCTTCGGCCCGGCGAATCCCGAGCCCCTGTTCGCCATGGAGCATGTGCAGGTGCGCGAGCCGGTGGCCATGAACGGCGGCCATGTGCGCTGTCGCCTCGTGGGGCCGGACGGCGCCGCGGTGAAGGCCATCGCCTGGCGCTGCGCCGACCTGCCGACCGGTCAGGCCCTGCTGTCGGGCAGCGGCGGGCTGAGCGTGGCGGGCCGTCTGAAGGCGGACGACTGGAACGGCCGTCGCGGCGTGCAATTCGAGATCGAGGACGTCGCCGATCCGCGCATGGCCTGATCAAGCGGGGCCTGACGAAAGCGGGGCCGTAACGGCGATCTGAACTTTTGTCGAAAAAGGCGTTGCAGCCTGCGGAGGCGTTGGCTATATCGCCGCTTCCCCGCGCCGCGGTCCCTTCGTCTATCGGTTAGGACGTCAGGTTTTCAACCTGAAAAGAGGGGTTCGATTCCCCTAGGGACTGCCACGCGGGGTTAGCCTTCCTTGAAGGCCTGATCCGTCTCCGGATCATTCCCTCCCTGACATTTCGAACCACGCACCCGCGCTTCGCGGCGTTCCGCGTTCGCGTGGAGGTCATCTTCGTCGGGCGTGAGATTGGGGATTGGCCTGCGGGATCGGCTCGGCTATATCGCCGCTTCCCCGCGCTGCGGTCCCTTCGTCTATCGGTTAGGACGTCAGGTTTTCAACCTGAAAAGAGGGGTTCGATTCCCCTAGGGACTGCCACGCGGGGCTTCCCACACATCGCTGAGATGACCGGCCCGAGCGGGGCTGTTCCTTGCCGTACGCGACCGTACGCCGGGGAAGCGGTTGAACGCGGGTCGTTGTACAACCACGAAAAATGGGTGTTTTTCGCTTTTCAGGTGTTCGAAGAACCGTGTTAAATAAGCCGTGCCCGTACTGATCCCGGGCAGGGGGAAAGTTGTGTCTGACTACGAGGGTGGGGAAACCGCGACCGCTGTGCGGATCGCTGGTCGGGTCAAATGGTTCGATCCGGGCAAGGGATACGGCTTCATCGTACCCGACGATCCCGGCATGACGGACCTCAAGGACGTGCTTCTGCACATCTCCAGCTTGCGCGACAGCGGGCATGAGACGGCGGCGGAAGGCGCGCCGATCTCGTGTGACTGCGTACGTCGCCCCAAGGGCTGGCAGGTGATCGAGATTGTCGATCTGGGCGAGGGCGACCCGGCCCTGGCGGCCCAGACGCCGCGCCGCCCGGCGCCGGACGGCCTGCGCGCCGCGGCGGCGAATCTGGCGCCCGTGTCCGGCGGTCCGCTGGAGCCGGCGGTGGTCAAATGGTTCAACCGCACCAAGGGCTACGGATTCGTGGTGCGCGACGGGCAGGCAGGCGATATCTTCGTGCATGTCGAAACGCTTCGGCGCTGCGGGCTGGACGATCTCCTGCCCGGAGAGCCGGTTTCGGTGCGGTTCGCCGATGGCCCCAAGGGGCTGGTGGTCGCTGAAATCAGGATGGGCGGATAAGGCATCCGCCCGCGTGGAAGGGCGAATGCGTATGATTCATCGTCGTGGAATACTGGGTCACGGGATTTTGGCGGCCGTCGCGGGCGCCCTGTTGCTGTCCGGCTGCGCCCTGGCGACGCCCAAGGGGCCGAACGGCGAGGCGCTGGAGCCGCTGACCATCACCACCGCGTCCGGCGACCACAAATTCATGGTCGAGATCGCCGACGACGACGCCGAGCGCCAGCGCGGCCTGATGGAGCGCCCGCCGCTGGCCGACGACCGCGGCATGCTGTTCCAGTTCCCGGACGTGGCCGAGCGCGGCTTCTGGATGCACAACACGCCCAGCCCGCTGGACATCATCTACATCGACCCGCGCGGGCGCATCGTCTCGATCGTCAAGAACGCGGCCCCGAACAATGACACGGTCCTGCCGTCCAACGGCCCGGCCATGGGCGTGCTGGAACTGCGCGCGGGCCGGTCGGACGAGATCGGCGCCAGGCCGGGCGACAAGGTCAGCCATCCGTTCTTCGCCGAATAGGCGGAATAAAAGACCTCAGGCGCGTTGCGGCGGGACGACGAGTGTGTCAAATCCCGCCGCCGGAGTGTAGCGCAGCCTGGTAGCGCATCTGGTTTGGGACCAGAGGGTCGGAGGTTCGAATCCTCTCACTCCGACCATCAGCCTTGGGCCTAGAACACGCCCACCGCCGCGTCGGCCCAGATCAGCAGGACAGCGCCGATCAGCACCGCGCCCAGCACTAGCCGGCCGGTCAGGTCGCGCACCTTCCAGGCCGCCAGCTCGAACGCCGCGCCCGCGCCGACCAGCAGCAGGGCGGCGAAGGCGAAGTCCTCCGGCCCCCAGTCGACCTCGGTCGTGAACTGCATCGCCACGAGCGGCAGCACCAGCAGCGCCGCGATGGCGCCCCACAGTACCACCCGCCACAGCGGGACCTTGGGTCCGTCTTCCGTCTTCGTCATGCCCGTCATCCCGGCCTCGTCCTTCAGAGTGAGACCTTCTCATGCCCAGGCCCGCGCCGCGAGGCATGTGGAGAATCGAAGGATTTTCCGCGCAGGCGGCGTCGGGAGGCCCGCCAACCTTGATCCTGATGCCGAAGACTTCTAGAGCCGGGGAGCCGGTTTCGACCGGACGAATGAGGATTTCGATGGCCATCGCCCGCATCTACCGCCCCGCCAAGACCGCCATGCAGTCCGGCAAGGCCAAGTCGAGAGACTGGCGGCTGGAGTTCGAGCCGGCCTCGGCCCGCACCATCGACCCGCTGATGGGCTGGACCTCCTCGTCGGACATGAACGGCCAGGTCCGCCTGTCCTTCGATTCGAAGGAAGAGGCCGTCGCCTACGCCGAACGCCACGGCATCGCCTTCCGCCTGCACGAGCCGCAGGAGCCGCCGGTGATCATCAAGGCCTACGCCGACAATTTCGCCACCTACCGCAAGCAGTCGTGGACGCACTGACTGCGCAGCAGTCAGTGCTTCTTTGAGTGGCCTACCGCCTGTCGGCTACTTGAGGCCATTCTTGTTGGCCTACCGCGCTTCGCGCTACCTGAGGCCGGTTTAGTGTTTCGTGCCCGCGGCTTCTGTCGGCATGGTGCGATCTGGGGCGCGACCCGCGCCTCTGCCCCTCGGGCGCCCTTAGCTCAGCTGGATAGAGCACCCGCCTTCTAAGCGGACGGTCGCAGGTTCGAATCCTGCAGGGCGCGCCAAGGGTTTCCGCTGAGACTGTCCGTGATGGGGAAAGCCGTCCTGACGGCGGCGGAGCAGCTTTCGACGCGCGCTGGAATGCGCCGCTTCTGAAAGCCGACCTTTGACGGTTCGAAGCCGGCGCGAAGATAGAAGGCCCAGCGTTTCCGGTTTCTTCGACCCGGTCATCAGCATGAGCTTGTGGCAGCCTGAGTTCCAGGCGGCTTCGGACGCCGCGTCCAGAAGCTGTCTCCCGAAGCCCCGTTGTCTGTGGTCCGCGTGGGTGACGACATTCTCCAGCAAACCGTACGGGCGGCCTCCGCGCGTGAGATTTGGGACGACGACAAGGGCGCACGATGACACCAGCAGCCCATTGGTCTCGCCCAGAAAGATCGCGCTGCCCGGGTATGAGATAAATCTCTCGAACGTCTCGACGGCCTCCTCAGGGGTCGGCTTTTCGTCTCCCGGAATGAGATGCTGGTACAGGTCCAGCAACATCGGAATGTCTTCCCAAGACGCGGGCCTGATGCTCAATGTCGAAGACGCCATGCCGCGATCATCGATCACCGTTCGACTGTCCGCAATGGGGCGGACGTGGAAGTGCGCTGCACGCGCCTGGTCATCTTGGGAGCGGACCTTCAGAGGTCCGTGACGGCGGTTAGCGGACGTCGGGCTCTCGCTCCGGGCGACGATCAAACACGACTAGGTCCGGCCCTGTGCTCTGAGCATTTCGCCAGACCCAGAAGCTGATCCTTGAGGGACGATCCGGTTCATTCAGATAGGACTTCATCCAGTCCTGATGGTGTTCGACACGAACAGACCCGCCGTCTTCGGCGAGCAGACGGCCGCCCAATAGGACGTAAGTCCCCTGTTTGTCCGTCTCGATGACATAGGTGGTGCTTGCGTTGCCGGCAGACAGTTTCCCGTCGCGCATGGTGATCATCCCGCCGTCGGAACTCACCCAGGTCCCGTTCACGATATCCTGCGGAGGCCGGGGCTGCGGCGGCGCAGTCAGGATGGAGAACAGGGCGAAAAGTCCAACCGTCGCCGCGATGACTGCGAGCCCGGTTTCCAATGGTTTCGGTAGTCGCATGAAGGACGCCATGACTTCACATTGAGGGCGACGGCTCAGGTCCGCACGGGGGGGTAGCGGGCCTTTAACAGGCGTGGTCCGGAACTCAGGGTCTCGCGGCGGCGGCTTCCTGGCGGGCGTCGCGGCGAACGCGCTCCGCGATGGCGTTGGCCCGTTCGTTGAGCACGCCCTGGACGCCCTCGTCGATGTTGGGGGTGACGAGGAACACGCCGACGCCCTCGCGAGGATAGAGGGAGATCCAGGACGACGTGTTGAAGGTGCCGCCGCCATGATAGAGTTGGCCCTCGGTCTCGGGCCTGAAGGTGTTCCAGAGATAGGCGCGCCCGAACTGATCCTGCTGGAACAGCGGCGTCGTGGCCTGAACGGCGGCCGCATCCGGGTCGGCCAGATAGAGGGTCAGATAGCGCCCCATGTCCGATGCGGACGCCAGCAGCCCGCCGGCGCCGTCGCAGCCCGTCGCGGCTAGTTCGCTCACCGCCAGGCGATCCGGGTCGCCCGCGCCGGCGCCGCAGCGAATGTCCGGGGCGCCGATGCGCGAGAGGATGCGCTGGCGCACCAGATCGGGAAAAGGCGCGCCATGGACGCGCTCGAGCACCAGACCGATGAGGCGGCCTCCGGCGTTGCTGTAGAGGTAGGCGTCGCCCGGATCGGACCGCAGCTCGACCCTCGCCAGGCGCGCCATGAAGTCCTGATCGTCGTGGGCCGCAAGACACGTCCGGCGTGCGTCGGGCGCGTCCTGGTCCTCGCAGGCCAGCAGGGTCGGCAGGCCCGACATATGCGTCGCCAGATGACGCAGGGTGACGGCCTTGCCGTTGCGCGCGAGCCGCGACGCGTCGACGTCCGGGAGATATCGCGAGACGGGGGCGTCGAGGTCGACCCTGTTCTCACGCACCGCCTGGGCCAGCAACAGGCCGGTGAAGGTCTTCGTCAGGGAGCCGATCTCGTACAGCGTCCGGTCATCCGCGGCGTCGCCCGACGGCAGCCGGCCATAGTGGAAGGTGTGGACGCGCCCCGCCTGGACCACGGCGACGGACACGGCCTGAATCCGGGGATCGGCCATGAGCGTGGCCACCTCGGGCGCGACGGCCTGCTGGATCATCGCGTCCCCCGGCGCCGGCTCGGCGGAGCAGGCGGCGAGGGGCGCGCAGGCCAGGATCGCGGTCGCCGTCGCCGCGACGAGAAGGGGGCGAAGCTGCATGCCGGCTCCTTTTTAAAAGGCCCGGCACCGGATCACATCGCATTCCGGCCAGCCAGTGAAGCTTCGGTAATGCCACGGCTTTGGGGCGCCCGGCGGACGTCCACGAGTGGAATTGATCGGTTGACGCCACTTTGAGGGGATGCTCTCGTAGCGCGAGAAGTTCGCGTGGGGCGTGTTTTGTCAGTCGGTGGTTCTGTACGCGTGGTCGCCCTTTGTGGCGCGATGGGGCTGGCGCTCTGGCCGGCCGTGGGGGTCTCGCAGACCACTGTCAGCCCGCAGGATCGGCTTGAGGCCGCGCGGGAACGGTCGATCCGGGCTTTCGACGAGGCGGATGCGGATCGGGACGGTCGCCTGAACCGCGACGAGTGGCGCGCCAAGGCCTGGGCGACCTACGCCCCCTTCGACGCCGACCAGAATGTTCAGATCAGCTGGGCCGAGTTCGCCGACATGATGTGCGGCGGCATCGACGCGTCCAGCCCGCATCGGGGGTGGTGCGAGAACAGCGCGCGCGGCGAGTTCCGCCGACTGGCGCGCTCGGGCGTGATCCGTCCGCAAGCGATCTGGCCGGGGGCCGACAGGGACTTCCGGCGCAATGACCTCGACCGGGACGGCTTCGTCACCCGGGAGGAGCGACAGCGGGCGTCCGCTGTCAGGTAACGGCTATCGATCAAGGGGGAACAGATGCCGACTCAAATCGAGCTTGTCGACGACGGTAATCCGCCGCCGGGCACGTGGGACTATTACGGCGGCGGGTATACGATCGGGGAGGCGATCAACTACACGCAGGTCAACAGCGCCAGTCAGGTCAACAGCGTTCAGCAGAACCTCTATTACGCCACGCTGGCCAATCTGACGGGGCAGGATTCCTTCTTCAATCTGGACTGGATCCCGACCTACGGCCGCTACAACGGCAATGGGGCGAATGACGCCTGGATCCGCTGGCAGGCGTGGAATTACGTCAACGGGGATGGCCGGACCCTGGTCCGCGGACCGGAAGACGCCGCCTACATCCGCGCGGCGATGGCGGAGTACATCCGCCAGCATCCGAACGATGACCCCTATGGACTGAAGCCGGTCGATCAGACGGACTGGAACGGCTTCAACCACGACCTGAGCTCGTTCGGCGGCGCGGTGACCCACATCATCGGCAACATCACCTACGCCGTAGGCAATCTGGTGCAGACGCTGCTGACCGGAAACCTGTACGCGCTGGCCTCGGTGCCCTTCATCGGGGCGATCGCCAGCGTCTATCACACGGCGGTGGGGATCGGCGGAGCGATCGGCGCGGTGGGCGGCGGTCTGGCTTCGGCGGGATCGAGCCTGTTCGGCGGCTTCTCGGGCGCCATCAGCAATATGATGAGCGGGAATTTCTCGGGCGCGCTGAACAGCATCGTCTCGGGCATTTCGAACGCCTTCAGCGCGCTGGGCAACGCCCTTGAAAACGCGTTCAAGGCCCTGTTCCCCGTGGTCATCGATCTGGACGGCGACGGCGTCGAACTGCTGTCGGTCGCACACAGCGATCTGCAGATCGACGCCGGTTTCGGGGATCTGCGCTACACCGGCTGGGTGGGCGCGGACGACGGCCTGCTGGCCTTCGACGCGAACGGCAACGGGACGGTGGACGGTTACGCCGAGTTCGGCCTGACCAACTTCAGCCCGACGGCGGGCAGCGACCTGGAAGCGCTGGCGGTCTTCGACAGCAACGGCGACGGCGTGCTGGACGCCCAGGACGAGCTGTTCGCGTCCTTCCTGATCTGGCGCGACCTGAATGGCGACGGCCTTTGCCAGGACGGCGAGGCCATGACGCTGGCCGAACTGGGGGTGATCTCGATCAACCTGGCCCTGAACGGCGCCGCCTCGACCAACGCCGGCAACTTCATCGCCAACACCACCACGGTGGTGATGGCCGACGGCACGGTGCGCGACGCGGCCGATGTGGCCTTCGCCTCGAGCGGAGCCTCGGATCAGGCCCGCATGATCGAGGTCAATGTCAGCAGCCATGTCCTCGCCGAGGGGCTGGAGCTGGTGACGGTCTCCAACGGCGCCGGCGATGTGGTGCTGGACGTCGAAGACCTCGACGCAAACACCGACCTGCTGGTGGTCGGCGCGGCCCAGGAAGGTGGTCGGATCACGGTCCACGGGGATGTCGCGACGACTTTCCTCGGCGGTCTGGGCGACGACACATTCGTGGGCGGCGACGCCGGATCGACCTTCATGGGCGGTGGCGGCGACAACCTGTTCATCGGCGGAGAGGGCGACGACACCTACATGATCGACAGCGGCAACAGCGGCTTCGACACCATCGCCAATACCGATGGGGCCGATACCTTCGTGCTGAACGGCTCGTTCGCGTTCGAGGTGGTGGACGGCGATCTGTTCATCCGCTCGACGGAGTCGGACTACGGCGTCCGGGTCATCGACTGGGCGACGACGGGGGCGAACGACACCCTGCTGCTGAACGGAGAGACGGTGGATGTCAGCAGCCTGCTGGCTCCCACGGATCCCGACTGGATGCTGGCGGCCTGATCTTCCCCCGGGCGCCGTCATTGGCCCCCGTCGCATCGCGGCGGGGGCTTTTGATTTTTCAGTACAGCAGCCGCTCCCCCGTCGACTCGACCGCATAGGGCGGGGCGTCGAGGCGGTCGGTGGCGGTGCGGGTTTCGTAGATGCTGAGGAACAGCAGGCCCGTGATCATGACAGCCCAGAGGCTGGACCAGCCGGTCATGATCCAGTTGCGGCGTTCGGACGGTGCGGGGCGCGGCATGAAGTCTCCTTCCGGGCATGCTCCCGGTGTCATCCGTCCGGTTGAGAACGACGACGGCGGCGAAGGGTTCACGCGCAACCCGGACGTCGCGTCGCCGTTGAGCGGCGGATGGCCCGGGCGCTCAAGACCTTCTGCTATTCCGACGGCTTCCATGTCTGGACGGTCGCGGCCTCGTCGCGAACGAAGGCGCTGGCGGCGTTCGGGCTGAAGCGGGACCTGTTCAAGGACGGGTCGGCCAAGGAGATCGACGAGGGGCCCGACCGCGCCGCGGCCCTGAAGGCGCCCGGCGAACTGATCGAACGCGGCCTGTCGGTGGATGTCGGCAAGGTCGCCCGGACCTCGGCGCCGAAGGAAACGGCCGCCAGTCGGAGGGCGAAGGCGCGGGTGGAGGCGCTGGAGGCCGAACTGGCCGCGCTGGACACGACGCAGGCCGGGGAGACGGCGGCGCTCGAGGCGAAGCGGGCGGCGCTGGAGGCCGAGGCGGAGGCGCTGGTGAAGCGTCAGGCCACGGCGCGGGAGGCGGTGAAGGCGAAGCTGAAGGCGGCGCGAGCGAAGGTCTAGGCCGCCGCGCCCCATGCCGCCAGCCCGACCTGCAGATCGGCAATCAGGTCGATGGGGTCTTCCAGGCCGATGTGCAGGCGCAGGAGTTCGCCGGCGAGTTTGGGCGGGCTGCCGCGCAGGGCCAGTTGCGCGGTCTCGTGGGTGATCAGGCTTTCGAAGCCGCCCCAGGAGTAGCCGAGGCCGAACAGGCTGAGGGCCGACATCAGGGCGTGGGCGCGGGCGGTGTCGCCGCCCTTCATCACCAGCCCGAACAGGGAGGCGGCGCCGGTGTAGTCGCGGCTCCACAGGGCGTGGGCGCGTGAGCCGGGCAGGGCGGGCCAGATCACATCGGCGACCTCGGGTCGGGACAGGAGCCAGTCGGCGACGCGGCGGGCCGAGCGGGCCTGTTCGGCATAGCGCAGGGGCAGGGTGCGAAGGCCGCGCAGGGCCAGCCAGGCATCGTCGGAGGTGACGCGCCAGCCGTAGTCCTCGATCGTCTCGAAGATCGGCCTGCCGACCCGGTCGTCCGCGACGGCGATGGAGCCCATCAGCAGGTCGGAATGGCCGCCGGCGTATTTGGTCAGGGCCTGAACGCTGACGTCGACGCCGTGGGCCAGAGGCTTGAAGGCCAGCCCCGCGCCCCAGGTGTTGTCCATGATCGTCAGGACGCCGCGTTCGCGACAGGCGGCGGCGAGGGCGGGGACGTCCTGCATCTCGAAGGTCAGGGAGCCGGGCGACTCGATCAGCAGGACCTTGGTGCGGTCGGTGAGGGTCGCGAGGATGGCGTCGGTCCCGGCGTCGGCGGGATGGAAGGCGGCAGCGATGCCGCGCGGCTTCAGATGGCGATGCAGGAAGCGGCGGGTGGGGCCGTAGAGGGCGTCGGTGGTGACGACCTGATCGCCGGGCTGGAGCAGGGCGGTCAGGGGCACGGTGACGGCGGCGAGGCCCGAGGGGACGAGCCAGATGTCGGAGGCGCCCTCCAGCTCGGCCAGCGCCTCGCGCAGGGCGCGGCCCGCCGACAGGTCCTCGATGCCGTAGGTCGGGCCGGTGGAGCCGTCGCGCATGGCGCCGGGCGAATCGTTGAGCAGGGTCGAGGCCCGCTCGACCGGCGGGGAGACGGGGCGACGTCCGGAACCGGGGACCGGAGTGCGGCGCGTGGCCCCCGCGATCAGGCGCGTACGGTCGGAACGGTCGGTCATCGGCGGCTCGCGGGGTTGCGGTTCAGGGTTCAAAGGCCTCTAAAAGGGCCGGGGCGCAAGTCTGGCGGAAACACTGACGAGGCGCGGAATGCGGACAGGCAGGGTGAGGGTTCTGGGTGCGGCGTTGGCCGCGACTCTGGCGGCGGTGATGACGCTGGCCGTGGCCGCCTGCGGTCCCCGGGGGCAGGAAAAGACGGCGACCGAGGACGCCGCCGACCACGCGCCGACCGCGGCCCCTGACTTCAACAGCCTGACCCTGCAGGCGATCAAGCGGCGCGGCCGCCTGAACTGCGGCGTGCACGAGGGGCTGGTCGGCTTCGCCTATACGGACAACCGGGGCCAGTGGCGGGGCTTTGACGCCGACTTCTGCCGCGCGCTGGCGGCGGCGACGCTGGGCGACGCCAATGCGGTGCGCTTCGTGCCCCTGACCACCAGCCAGCGGTTCGACGCCCTGCGCAGCGGGCGGGTTGACGTGCTGTGGCGCACGACGTCCTGGACCCTGTCGCGCGAGGCGCAGGAAGGCGTGCGGTTCGCCGGCATCAACTATTACGACGGGCAGGGCTTCCTGGTGCGCCGGGCGCTGAACCTGGCCAGCGCGGCCGAGCTGACCGGCGCGCGGATCTGCGTGCAGCGGGCCTCGACCAGCGAGCTGAACGTGGCCGACTGGTTCCGGGCGCGAGGCATCGCCTACACCCCGGTGGTGACGGCCAATGAGGAGCAGGCGCGCGAGGCCTATGCGCGCGAGGACTGCGACGCCTTCAGCGCTGACATCTCGGCCCTGGCCGCCGCCCGCACCCTGCTGACGAACCCCGAGCAGCACGCCATCCTGCCCGACGTGATCTCCAAGGAGCCGCTGGGGCCGGCGGTGAAGCGGGGCGACGAGGCCTGGACCTCGGTGGTGCGCTGGACCCTGAACGGCCTGATCCTCGCCGAGGAGCTGGGCGTCACCCGCCAGAATGTGAAGGCCATGGCCGACGACTCGACCGATCCGCGCGTTCGCCGCCTGCTGGGCGCCGAGGGCGAGTTTGGGCCGATGCTCGGCCTGTCCAAGACCTGGATGAAGGACGCGCTGGAAGCCGAGGGGAATTATGGGGAAATCTTCGCCCGTAACGTCGGTTCGGATTCTCCGCTCGACCTGGCCCGCGGGCTTAACGCACAATGGGACCAACGGCCCGCCGGCTTGATCTACGGCCTGCCGATCCGATAACGACGCGGCTGGAAAGCCGGGGGACCAATAATGGAAAAGACCAAAAAGGGCGGGATCGCCCTGCATTGGCTGATGCTTCTCGGCTTCGCCATCGGCCTGGGCGCCGGTCTGTGGGTGAACTTCACCCTCCAGCCGTCGGCGGACTGGTTCCCCATCGTGATCGCCGGGACGATCGGCCAGATCTTCCTGAAGCTGCTCTTCATGATGGTCATCCCCCTGCTGTTCTCGGCCCTGGTGGTCGGGGTGGCCGAGATGGGCGACCTGAACTCGCTGGGCCGGGCAGGCCTGAAGACGCTGGCGCTGACGATCATCGTGTCGGGCATCGCCGTGGTCATCGGCCTGGGCATGGTGAACTTCTTCCGCCCCGGCGACGGCGTGCCGACCGAGGTGGCGCAGTCGCTGCTGGCGCAGGGCGCCCAAGGCGCGACCGAGATCGTCGAGAAGGCCCAGGGCGGCGTTCGCTTCGATGACTTCTTCCTGGACCTGATCCCGTCCAACGTCGTGACCGCGGCGGCGGAGAACCAGATCCTGCCGGTGATGATCTTCGCCCTGTTCTTCGGGATCGGGCTGGTCATGGCCAAGTCGCCCCAGACCGACGGCCTGCAGCGCACCATCGAGGGGCTGCTGGAAGTCACGATGAAGCTGATCAACCTCTTCATCAAACTGGCCCCGCTGGCCATCGCCTGCCTGATGTTCAAGCTGGCCGCCGTGTTCGGCTGGGACCTGCTGGTGCGTCTGGCCGCCTTCGTCGGCGTGGCCGTGGGCGCCATGGCCGTGCATATGTTCGTGGTCTATCCGCTCGTCGTGTGGATCGGCGGCGGCATCAACCCGATCACCTTCTTCCGCGGCGTGCGGGAGCCGATGGTGATGGCCTTCTCGACCGCCTCGTCCAACGCCTCGCTGCCGGTCGCCCTGCGCGCCGCCGACGAGGAACTGGGCCTGCCGCGCAAGATCGCCCGGTTCGTGCTGACCGTCGGCGCCACCGCCAACCAGAACGGCACCGCCCTGTTCGAGGGCGTGACCGTGCTGTTCCTGGCCCAGTTCTTCGGCGTGGAGCTGTCGCTGACCCAGCAGATCGTGGTCATGCTGGTTTGTATCCTGGGCGGCGTCGGCACCGCGGGCGTGCCCGCCGGCTCGCTGCCGGTGGTCGCGATGATCCTGGCCATGGTCAATGTGCCGGTCGAGGGCATCGGCCTGATCCTGGGCGTCGACCGCTTCCTGGACATGTGCCGGACCACGCTGAACGTCACCGGCGACCTGGTGCTGGCCACCGTGGTCTCGCGCGGCGAGAGCGACGACGCCGTCCCGGACGACGCGCGCGAGCCCTCGACGCTGGGGGCTTAAGCTCCCGCCACGACTTCACCGCCCTTGGCCGAGCCCCATTCCGCCCAGCTGCCGTCATAGAGGCGCGAGGGGCGGCCGAGCTCGGCGAGGGCCAGGGTCAGGATGGCGGCGGTGACGCCCGAGCCGCAGCTGGTGATCACCGGGCGGTCGATCTTCACCCCGGCCTCGGTGAAGGCCGCCTGCAGGGCCGCGCCGCGCTTCATGGTGCCGTCGGGATTGAGCATGGCGCCGTAGGGCAGGTTGATCGCGCCCGGCATATGGCCCGCGCGCAGGCCCTGACGCGGCTCGGGGGCGTCGCCCTTGAAGCGGGCCGGGCCGCGGGCGTCCACGACCTGGGCGGCGCCGCCGGTCAGGGCGGCCTGCACATCGGCCTGAGCGGCGACGGCGGCGGCGCCCGCCGGACGCGGATTGAAGACGGCGAAGGCGGGGGCGGCGGGAAGGCCGCTTTCCAGCGGCAGGCCCCGAGCCTTCCAGGCCGGCAGGCCGCCGTCCAGCACGCGCACGTCGGTCGCGCCCATGACCCGCAGCATCCACCAGACCCGCGCCGCCGAGAACAGGCCGGCGGTGTCGTAGACGACGATGGGATCGCCCTGCGACAGGCCGAGCAGGCCCGCCGAGGCGGCGAAGGCGGCGGGCGTCGGCAGCATGTGAGGCAGGGGGCTGTCCTGATCCGACACCGCCTCCAAATCGGCGAAGACCGCCCCCGGGATATGGCCCGCCGCGAAGTCCGCGCGAGCGTCGCGACCGTCCAGATGCCAGCTGGCGTCGAGGATGCGCAGTCCCGGCTTGCCCAGCCGGGCGGCCAGGTCGGCGGCGGAGATCAGCGGCGAGACGGGCTTGCTGGAGAACGGCATGGGGTCAGGATGCCTGCGGGCTCAGGGCTTCGCCAGCGCAAGTTGCACAACGTCGGTGCGCCGCGACCGGAACCCGGCCTCGCAATAGGCCAGATAGAAGCGCCACAGGCGGCGGAACCGCTCGTCGAAGCCGGCCATGCGGCTGATTTCGGGCCAGGCGGACTGGAAGCGCTCGTCCCAGAGCTTGAGGGTGTCGGCGTAGTCCAGGCCGAAGCGCTCGATGGCCCGCCAGCCCAGCCCGGCCCGGTCGATGACCGGCTTCAGGCGCGCTTCGGACGGCAGCATGCCGCCGGGGAAGACGTATTTCTGGATGAAGTCGGTGCGCCGGTTGTACTCGGCGAACAGGGCGTCCTCGATGGTGATGATCTGCAGCCCGGCCATGCCGCCGGGGGCGAGGACCTCGTGGATCTTGCCGAAATAGGCGGGCCAGTATTCCTGGCCGACGGCCTCGAACATTTCGATGGAGGCGACGCGGTCGAACTGGCCGCGCACATCGCGATAGTCGATCAACTGGATATCGGCCCGCTCGGACAGGCCGGCGTTGAACAGGCGCTGCCTGGCGAAGTCGTACTGCTGCTGCGAGATGGTGATGCCGGTGACCCTGGCCCCGACCTCCGTCGCCGCGAACTCGGCGAAGCCGCCCCAGCCGCAGCCGATCTCCAGCACGCTGTGGCCGGGCTTGAGGTCCATGATCCGGGCCAGCGAGGCGTATTTTTCGCGCTGGGCGGCCTCCAGCGGGGTGTCGGGCGTGGCGAAGCGCGCCGACGAATAGGTCATCGAGGGATCCAGCCACTGGCCGTAGAAGGCGTTGCCCAGATCGTAGTGGGCGTGGATGTTCTTCTTCGATCCCGAGCGGCTGTTGCGGTTCAGGCGGTGCGAGACCCAGTTGACGGCGGTCATCAGGGGATTGCCGTCGAACAGGCGCCGGATGTGGTCGTAGTTCTGGGCCAGAACCTCCAGCAGGGGCGCCAGATGCGGCGTCTCCCACTCGCCGGCCATATAGCCCTCGGCGAAGCCGATATCGCCGTTGGCCAGCACCCGGCGGGCGAAGCCGTAGTCGCGGATATCGAGGATGGCGGAGGGGCCGGGCTCGGTCCCTTCCAGCACATGGACCGCGCCGCCGGGCAGTCGCAGGGACAGGCGGCCGTAGGTCCATTTGTCAGCGAGCAGGTGAAGCAGGAGCGCCGCGCCGCGTGGGGTGCGGGCCTGATCCGCCTGTCGCTCGGTAGTCACCGACGTCATCCCTTGAGGGTGGGTATGGGCCTCCCGGGCGTCAATGGCTCGACGATTCGAAAGCGCGGCGTTTTCGGTCATGACGTCCCCTGTGTTCCGAGTCTTCTACGCGCCGGAAGCTGTCCCGGATCAGAGGCTTGGGTCCGCCGTCGTGTATGTCCGAGGCTCAGTGCCCCCTGTCATCGTAGCGGGACACGGTGACCATGCGCAGGGCCTCGAGAGCGCGGTCGCGCGCCTCCGAATGATCGACGATCGGATGGGGATAGTCGTGGCCGAGGCGCAGGCCGACCCCGCGCAGGATTTCCGGCGGTGCGGTCCACGGGGCATGGAGCCATTTGTCGGGCAGGGCCGCGATCTCGGGGACCCAGCGGCGGACGTATTGTCCCTTGGCATCGAACTTCGTCCCTTGGGTGACCGGATTGAACACCCTGAAATACGGTGAAGCATCGGCTCCGGATCCCGCGACCCACTGCCAATTCTGCACATTGCTGGCCAGATCGGCGTCGACGAGGGTGTCGCGGAACCACGCCTCGCCCCGCCGCCAGTCGATCAGCAGGTCCTTCACGAGGAAGGAGGCGACGATCATGCGGACGCGATTGTGCATCCAGCCGGTCGTCCACAGCTGGCGCATTCCGGCGTCGACGATGGGGTAGCCGGTCAGGCCTCGCTGCCAGGCCTGAAGCCCCGCCTCGTCATCGCGCCAGGGCATCTGGTCGTACTCGGGCCGGAAGGCGGTGTCGGTGATCTGCGGGAAGTGGTGCAGCAGGTGGGCCGAGAAGTCGCGCCAGCCCAGTTCGGCGACGAATTTCTCTGCCTCGGCCTGCGGGACCTTGCCTGCGTCCGCCACGGCGCGGACCCGTTCGATGGCGCGCCAAGGATGGATTTCGCCAAAATGCAGGTGGGGGGACAGGCGGCTGCAGCCCGTCGCGGCGGGGAAGTCGCGATCCCGGCTGTAGGCCTTCAGCCCGTCGGCGATGAAGCGCGACAGGGCCTCGGACGCCCCGGCCTCGCCCGGCGTCCAGTCGAAGCCGGTGGACCAGTCGGGCCTTGTGGGATGGAGGCTCCAGTCGTCCAGCGCCTCGCTGGCCAGACCATTCGGCGTCTCGATGGCGCGAGGGCCGGTCGTGTGCGGCGGCGGCTCGGCGATGTTCAGCAGGGCCTTCATGAAGGGGGTGAAGACCTTGTAGGGCTGGCCCGCGCCGTTCAGCACCGCGCCCGGGCGGCACATCAGTGAGCCGTTCCAGCCGCGCACCTCGATATCTTCGGCCTTCAGCGCATGGGCGATGTCGGCGTCGCGGGCGAACAGTTCGGGTTCGAAGCGGCGGTTCATGAAGACGGCGGTGGCGCCGGTCTGGTCGATCAAGCGGCGCAGCTCGGTTTCCGAATCACCGGAGCGCAGGATCAGGCGCGAGCCCCGCGCCTCAAGGCTGTCTTCCAGCGCGCGCAGCGACTTGTCGAGCCACCAAAGGGAGGCGCCGCCCGCCCGGTCCTGAACCGGCCCTCCGTCGTGTATGTAGACCGGAATGACCGGCGCGCCGGTCTCCGCCGCGTGGTTGAGGGCCGGATTGTCGGACAGGCGCAGGTCCCGCCGGAACCACAGAATGACGGGGGCGGGTCTGGTGGTCATGCGGTCGGGCTCCGTGGTAGCTTGCGATCCTCAACGTCCGACGCCACCTGATCGCCGCATAGGTGCGGCAAGGGCCGCGCGTCGCCAAGTCGCTTTACGCAGGAATCCGCCGTGTCCCAGCCCAACGCCGTCATCGACATCAAGGGCGTCGCCCGTCCCGTCAGCATCGGCGGTGGCCAGAAGATCGCCTTCATCGCGGGCCCCTGCCAGTTGGAAAGCCGTGAGCACGCGCTGGAGATGGCGCATGCGCTGAAGGAGATCGGCGAGCGTCTGGACGTCGGCATCATCTACAAGACCAGCTTCGACAAGGCGAACCGCACCAGCGCCAACGCCGCGCGCGGCTTCGGTCTTGAGGGCTCGCTGCCGATCTTCGCCGAAATCCGCGAGAGCGTGGGCCTGCCGGTCCTGACCGACGTGCACACCGAGGAGCACTGCCGCATCGCCGGCGAGGTGGTCGATGTGCTGCAGATCCCGGCTTTCCTGAGCCGCCAGACGGACCTGCTGCTGGCCGCCGCCGCGACGGGCAAGGCGATCAACATCAAGAAGGGCCAGTTCCTGGCCCCGTGGGACATGAAGAACGTCATCGCCAAGGTCACCGGCGCGGGCAATCCGAACGTCATGGCCTGCGAGCGCGGCGCCAGCTTCGGCTACAACACCCTGGTCAGCGACATGCGCGCCCTGCCGATCCTGCGCGAGATCGGCTGTCCGGTCGTGTTCGACGCCACCCACTCGGTGCAGCAGCCTGGCGGACAGGGCACGTCGTCGGGCGGCCAGCGCGAGTTCGTGCCGGTGCTGGCCCGCGCCGCCGTGGCCGTGGGCGTGGACGCCGTCTTCATGGAAACCCACCAGGACCCGGATCACGCCCCGTCGGACGGCCCGAACATGGTGCCGCTGAGCCAGTTCGAGGCCCTGGCCGCCGACCTTCTGGCCTATGACGCCCTGTCGAAGGCGCGGATGGCGAAGGTCGCCTGAATCCGGTAGTCGGTCCGGATGGCTGAACGCACGCTCGATCTGGGACAACTGCAGGCGCTTCTGGAGCGCGTGCGCGGGCTGAAGGTCGCCTGTGTCGGCGACCTGATGCTGGACCGCTATGTCTATGGCGAGGTCAGCCGCATCTCGCCCGAAGCGCCGATCCCGGTGCTCAAGGCGAAGCGGACCGTGGCCATGGCCGGGGCTGTCGGCAACGTCGCGCGCAACGTAGGCTCGCTGGGCGGCGTCGCCCGGCTGGGCGCGGCCGTGGGACATGACACCGCCGGTTTCGAACTGCTGGCCCTGATCAAGCAGGACGAGGGCGTGGACAGCTTCGTCGAGGTCAGCGCCGCGGCGCCGACCATCGTGAAGACCCGCTATGTCTCGGCCGGGCAGCAACTGCTGCGGCTGGACGACGAGGAGCCGGGCGACCGGACCCTGCCGGCCAACGGCGTGTTCGACGCCGCCGCCAGCATCCTGATTTCCGACTACGCCAAGGGCAGCGTCACGGCCGCCCTGCTGGACGACGCCCTGAAGGCGGCGAAGGCCTTGGGCGCGCCGGTGATCGTGGATCCCAAGGGCTCGGACTTCGCCAAATACGGCGCGGTCGATGTGATCAAGCCGAACGCCAGCGAACTGGCCGGCGCCACCGGCCTGCCGGTCGATACGGACGCCGAGGTCGAGGCGGCGCTGACGGCGCTGCTGGCCGCGACCACGGCCAAGGCCATCATCGTCACCCGCGCGGGCAAGGGCATGAGCCTGATGCGGCGCGGCGGCGAGGCCAAGCATTTCCCCGGCCGGGCGCGCGAGGTGTTCGACGTTTCGGGCGCCGGCGACACCGGTCTCGCGGCGCTGGGTCTGGCGCTGGGCGCGGGCGCCTCACTGGAGACGGCGGTCGAATTCGCCATCCTCGCCTCGGGCGTGGTGGTCGGAAAGGCGGGGACCGCCGTGGTCTCGCCCGCCGAACTGATCGACGCGGAGATGAGCCAGCACGCCTCGGGCGCCCACGCCAAGGTGATGCCGTTGGAGGAGCTGGCGCATGTGGTCGAGGGCTGGAAACGGCAGGGGCTGAAGGTCGGCTTCACCAACGGCTGTTTCGACATCCTGCACCGCGGCCACGTGGCCTATCTGGCGCAGGCCCGTTCGTGGTGTGACCGGCTGGTGGTGGCGCTGAACACCGACGCCTCGGTGCGCCGGCTGAAGGGCGAGGGCCGGCCGATCAATGATCTGGACAGCCGCGCCGTGGTCATCGGCGGCCTCCAGTCGGTGGACCGGGTGACCAGCTTCGACGACCCGACCCCGCTGGCCCTGATCGAGCGGCTCCGGCCCGATGTGCTGATCAAGGGCGCGGACTACACCCGCGAGGGCGTGGTCGGCGGCGACCTGGTGGAAAGCTGGGGCGGCGAGGTGAAACTGGCGACGTTCGAGGACGGCTTCTCCACGACGCGCACCATCGAGAAGATGAAGGACAGCTGATGGCCCGGCGGATGATCGTGGTGACCGGCGGCGCGGGCTTCATCGGCTCGAACATCGTCGCGCGCCTGTGCGCCGAGGACCGGCGGGACATCGTGGTCTGCGACCGCATGGAAGAGGCGGCGCTGGGCAAGTGGAAGAACCTGGCCAAGCACGGCATCGCCGACTTCTGGTCGCCGGAAGAGCTGTTCGAAAAGCTGGAGCGCCACGCCGACCGGGTCGAGGCCATCGTACACATGGGCGCCATCTCCTCGACAACCGAGGCCGACGCCGACCTGATCATGCGCACGAACTTCAGCCTGTCGCGCGACCTGTGGGACTGGTGCGTGCTGCGCGACGCGCGGCTGATCTACGCCTCCTCGGCAGCCACCTACGGCGACGGCGAGAGCGGGTTCGAGGATCGCGACGATATTGAGTGGCTGTCGGGGCTTCGGCCCCTGAACGCCTACGGCTACTCGAAATATCTGTTTGATCAGTATGCGGTGAAACAGGCCGATCTGGGCAATGCTCCCAGCCAGTGGGCGGGGCTGAAATTCTTCAACGTCTATGGGCCGAACGAGTACCACAAGGGCGGGATGAAGTCGGTCGTGGCCCAGATCTGGCCCAAGGTGCAGGCGGGCGAGCCGGTCACCCTGTTCCGGTCGCACAATCCGAACTACGCCGATGGCGGCCAGATGCGCGACTTCGTCTTCGTCGAGGACGTGGTCGACATCATCGACTGGCTGCTGGAGACGCCGTCGGTGTCGGGCGTGTTCAACGCCGGTTCGGGGCAGGCGCGGTCCTTCCTCGATCTGGCCCACGCCACCTTCGCGGCGGCGGGCAAGGCGCCCCAGGTCGAGTATGTCGACACCCCGCTGTCGATCCGGGACAAGTACCAGTACTTCACCGAGGCCCGGATGGAGCGGGTTCGCGCCGCCGGCTACAGCGGCCAGTCGACGCCGCTGGAAGAGGGGGTCCGCCGCTATGTGCAGGACTTCCTGATGAAGCCGGACGCCTACCGGTGATCCCGGGCGGGCTGACATGGCGCCGGTGCGCGGGCTTTGTCGCCATCGGCTTCCTCATTCTCGTGGCCATCGCCCTGGTGGTCTTCCGGGGCGATATCCTGAAGGAGGGGCTGGACCCCAAGGTCCCGTTCCAGACCTATACGCCGCCGCCCGCTCCCGACTACCGGACGCCCTCGGCCTGGGCGCTGCGGGGGGCGCGGGGACCGGAAGCCGGTCCGGCGGCGGTCTTCTTCGTCCACTCCACCACCTATGACGGCGGTCGCGACTGGAATGGTCCGATCGGCGAGCGGCGCGGCGAGCGCTGGCTGAAAGAGGTCGTCCTGCCCAACTACGCCGGGCCGTTCGCGCGGGCCGGGGTGGTCAGCGCGCCGCGCTATCGGCAGGGCAGCCTCTACACCCGCCTGACCCTGCGCGAGGATGCGCGCGAGGCCCGGGCCTTCGCCTACGGCGACGTGGCCACGGCCTTCGAGGTCTGGCTGACCCGCAATCCGACCGGGCCGCTGGTGCTGGCCGGGGCCGAGCAGGGGGGGGAGTTGCTGGAGCGGCTGGTGCGAGAGCGGGTGGCGACGGACGCGGCGCTGCGCTCGCGCGTCGTGGCCGTCTATCTGATGGATGTGGTGGCGGCCGCGGACAGCCTGTCGCCCGCCATGCCCGCCTGCAGCCGTCGCGAGCAGATGGGCTGCATCGTCGGCTGGTCGCCGGTGAGTGAGGGCAATGACGGGGCGGCGCGGCGGCGGCTAAATCGGGCGCTGGTCTGGGACGGGCGCGGACGTCTGGTGACCCTGGACGGTCGTCCGGCCCTGTGCGTGAACCCGGTGACGGGCTCGACCGATACGGCGCCGGTCGCGGCCCGGGGCCAGCGCGGCGCCACCAACGCGACGGGACTGGAGTGGGGCGCGCGTCCGGCCCTGATCGCGCGGGAAGTCTCGACCCAATGCCGCGACGGCCTGCTGCGCCACTCCGACCCCAAGCTGGAGTCGTTCCGCACGACCGGCAGCTGGGTGGATCGCCGAAAGGCGCGTCCGTATAATCTGTTCTACGGAGATATTGAGGCAGACGTTCAGGCGCGACTGGCGCTCTGGACCGCGACTCATCCAGCCTAATCGAGGCCTGACCGGTCGTTGCGCCAGTCGAACAGGGCTTCCAGCACCTTCACCGCCTCGCCGCGCGGCGATAGCAGGTCCGGGTCGCGGCCCAGCATGATCCGGGCGTCGTCCGAGGCGGCCAGCATCAGCGAACGGTGGCGCACCGGGTCGGCGAAGCGATAGGCGGGGAAGCCGCTCTGCTTCAGCCCCAGCGGGTCGCCGCCGCCGCGCAGCCGGAAGTCCTCCTCAGCGATCTCGAAGCCGTCCTCGGTGCGGCGCAGGGTCTCCAGCCGGGTCCTGGCAGTCTCCCCCAAAGTCGCCCCCTGGCCGTCATCGCCGCCGCCGTACAGCAGCAGGCAGGTCGAGGCCTTGGCCCCTCGCCCGACGCGCCCGCGCAGCTGGTGCAACTGGGCCAGGCCGAAGCGGTCGGCGTGTTCAATGACCATGATGGAGGCGTTGGGAACGTCCACGCCCACCTCGACCACGGTGGTGGCGACCAGGAGGGGCGTGCGGCCGTCGGCGAAGTCGGCCATGACCGCCTCGCGCTCGGCGCCCGGCATCTGGCCGTGGGCCAGTCCGACCTCGACCTGCAGGATGCGGCGCAGGTCGGCGGCCCGCGCTTCGGCCGCGGCCAGGTCGCTGGCCTCGCTTTCGGCCACCAGAGGACAGATCCAGTAGGCCTGCGCGCCCTCGTCCAGCGCGGCCTTCAGCCGTTTGGCCACTTCGCCGATGCGGGCCAGCGGCAGGACGGCGGTCGTCACAGGCGTGCGGCCCGGCGGCTTCTCGGTCAGGCGCGAGACGTCCAGTTCGCCGTACTGGGTCAGCTCCAGCGTGCGCGGGATCGGCGTGGCCGACATGGTCAGCAGGTGGACGCCGCCGGTGCGCGGGTCGCCCTTGGCCTGCAGCCGGGCGCGCTCATTGACGCCGAACCGGTGCTGCTCGTCGATCACCGCCAGCCCGAGCCGGTCGAAACGCACCGCATCCTGGAACAGGGCGTGGGTGCCGATGGCGACCTTGGCCTCGCCGGACGCCAGGGCCATGAGCTTCGGTCGCCGCTCGGCCTGGCTGTCGCGACCGGTCAGCAGGACGGTGGGCACGCCCGCCGCCTCCAGCATGGGGGCCAGCCGCTGATAGTGCTGGCGGGCGAGGATCTCGGTCGGGGCCATCAGGGCCGCCTGGAAGCCGGAGGCCGCCGCGTCGGCCAGCGCCAGCGCCGCCACCGCCGTCTTGCCCGAGCCGACGTCGCCCTGGAGCAGTCGCCCCATCTGTTCGCCCGAGGCGAGGTCGTGGCGGATCTCCTCGACGGCCCTTTGTTGGGCTCCGGTCAGGGTGAAGGGCAGGGCGGCCAGAAGCCGTTCCGAGGTCTCGCCGGGGCGGATGACCGGGGCGGGGGTGATCTGCCGGGCGCGGCGACGGCGGGCCAGCGCCAGTTGGTGGGCGAACAACTCGTCATAGGCCAGCCGCTCGCGGGCCGGGGCGTCCGGCTCCAGATCGCGCTCGCCGGTCGGGGCATGCAGGGCGGTGATGGCCGCATGCCAGCCGGTCCATTTGCGCTTGGCCAGCCAGGCCGGGTCCTGCCATTCGGCCAGTTCCGGCGCATGAGCCACCGCCTGCAGCGCCAGCTTGCGGATGTTGCGCGAGGCCAGCCCCTGCGTCGCCGGATAGACCGGCTCGACCATGGCGATGTCATCGGCCTCGGTCGGCTTGAAGACGTCCGGGTGAACGATCTGGACCTCATTGTTGAACCGCTCGACCTTGCCGGAGACCAGTCGGGTCTCGCCGCGCGGCAGCAGGCGGTCGATGTGCTGGCCCGAGCCGCCGAACCAGATCAGGTGGACGAAGCCGGTCTGGTCGGTCGCCCGCACCTTGATCGGCACGCCCGGCTTGCCGGGCAGGATCAGCCGGTCGATCGTGACCTCGAAGATGCCGACCTGGCCCTCGACGGCGTCGACGGCGGTCATCGGGCGGCGCACGACCACCCCGGACGGGGACAGGAACAGCAGGTCGCGGACCAGCGGGCCGGCCACCTTCTGGACCAGCGGCAGCACCTTGGGGCCCACGCCCTTCAGGGTGGAGACCTCGGCGAACAGGGGGAAGAGAATCTGGGGCCGCATGAAGGGGCCAGCCTATCGCGGGTCGCCCCTATCCGTCACGCTTGCGCGGGTCGGCGTGGTTGACCGGGCAGACGCGGCGCGAGCCGGTCTGGCGGAACTCGGACAGGCGCAGCTTGGTCTCGTGGTCGTCCGGCCCGGCGTGCCCCTGCGGATGCAGGCCGCGATAGTAGAGCTTCTGCCACTGGTCCGCCGGGGCCGACGGCTGGGTGCGGCGAGCCCATTCCTGAAACTCCGCGCGCGAGACGGCCCAGGCGTCATAGGTGGCCAGCAACTCCGGCTGATCCTCCATGGGGCGCAGCTCGGGCTTCAGCCCGGCCACGGCGCCGCGCGGGGTGGGGAAGAAGAAGCAGAAGGGCTCGTTCTCCTCGAACCGGATCCAGACGTCCGGGCGGGTGAAGCGCCAGTTCATGGTGAAGGTGTAGGGCGACCAGTCGGTCTCGATCACGCCGCTGAGCGGGGCGATGCCGTCCTTGGCGGCGTTGGGCGGGCCGCCGACCCACAGGTTCCAGCCCTCGGACGTCCTCATGATGCCGTCGACGTGGAAGGTCAGGACGCCGTTTCCAAACTCCGACACCGGGGCCTTCTTCGGATCGGTCCCGGGATCGAGCACGATCTCGATGGATCCGGCGCCCTGACCGCCGTGCCAGCGCGCCTTGAAGCCGCAGGGGCTGAGCACGTCCCAGCCGTGGGCGTTGGCGATCGCCAGCGGCAGGCAGCGGTAGGCGAAGCTCTCGGGCGTGTCGGTCATCCACTGGCGCTTGGCCGAGGCGGGCGCGATGCGCGGGGTCCAGCCCTGGCGCACATAGCAGACCAGTTCGGTCTCGGCGGCGCGCACGGACGCCCCCTTGGGCCGCGCCGGCGCCGATCCCTTGAGCCGCTTCGCCATCCCGGTTTCCCCTCCGTCGCCGCGTCCGGCTTAGGCGGCGGGCCGCAAGCTTTTATGACGGTGGGCGGAGGGGCTCGCGCGACTGGAAAAATCGGTCCCGAGGGCCTATCTCCAGCCCGACCCTACATGACTGACCGGGCAAGGATTCTTGTGGCCGATACGAACGCGCGTCTGAACGAAACCCGGGAACAACGGCTGGGCCGGATCGCTTTCCGTGCCTGGCGGCGCGGCTTCCGGGAGGCCGATCTGGTGCTGGGGCCGTTCTCGGATCAGGTCGGACCGACGCTGAGCGACGCCGAACTGGACCTGTTCGAGGCCCTGCTGATGGAAGACAACGATCATCTGCTCTACGCCTGGATCATCGAGACCGCGCCGACGCCTGAACAGTATCAGGGCTCGCTGATGGACAAGATCCGCGCCTTCATGGCTGAGCATGTCGCCGCCGAGGTGGCCAAGGGCGCCGGCTGATGGATGCGATGACCCCCAAACGCGGCGATCAGGAGCTGGGCGGAGCGCCCGAGGGCCTGGACGCCCTGACCGTGGCCGAACGCCTGCGCGCCGCGGGCGGCCTTGGCCTGTTCGTGGCCCGCGACTATGCCCGCATGGGCGAGTTCACCCAGGCCTTCCGCTTCTTCGCCGGCGACATCGAGGTGGTGGAGTTTCCGGCCTGGGACTGCCTGCCCTACGACCGGCTCAGCCCGACCGCCTCGGTCTCGGCCGAGCGGATGGCGGCCCTGACGACCCTGGCCCGCCGCGAGATTGGCGACAGCCGCCCGATGCTGGTGGTCACCACGGTGGGCGGCGCGACCCAGCGCACGCCGCCGCGCGAGATCACCTGCGGCGCCGGGTTCGAGGCTGTCGTCGGCCTTGATCTCGATACGACGGCGCTGGAGCGGTATTTCGCCGCCAACGGCTATCTGCGCGCCTCGACCGTGGCCGAGCGGGGCGAGTTCGCAGTGCGCGGCGGGGTGGTCGATGTCTTCCCGCCGGGCTTCGAGGAGCCGGTGCGACTGGACATGTTCGGCTCCGAGCTGGAATCGATCCGGACCTTCGATCCGCTGACCCAGCGGTCGACCGGCCAGATGCGCAACGTGTCGTTGGCCCCGGTGTCCGAGGCCCTGCTGTCGCCCGAGGCCATCTCGCGCTTCCGCACCGGCTATCTGAACCTGTTCGGCGCCGGCGGGGACGATCCGCTGTACGCCGCCGTCAGCGAGGGCGCGCGGCGTCAGGGCATGGAGCACTGGCTGCCGCTGCTCTACGACCGGCTCGAGACCCTGTTCGACTATCTGCCGGACGATGCGCCGGTCTTCCTGGACAATCAGGTCGAGGCCGCCCGCGCCGAGCGCTGGACCCTGACGGCGGACGCCTATGAGGCGCGTCGTGATGCATCTCAGACCAAGGGCGGGGCCGCCAATCGCGCCCTGCCGCCCGAACGGCTCTATCTGCCGCAGGGCGACTGGAACAGCGCGCTTGCCGGTCGCGCCGTGCGTCGCCTGACACCCTTCGCCTCGGGCGGAGAGGACGCGGGCGGGCGGCTGGGCCGCACCTTCGCCGCTGAGCGGTCGCAGGACAGCGTCAATCTGTTCGAGGCGGTGGCCCGGCACGCCCAGACGCTGAAGGACGGCGGCAAGCGGGTGCTGTTCGCCTCGTGGAGCGAGGGCTCGTCCGAGCGTCTGGCCTCCATGCTGTCCGACCACGGACTGGAGCATGTGGTCGCGGTGCGCGACTGGGCCGATGTGCAGAAGGCGCCCGAGGGGCTTTATCTGCGCGGCGTCCTGCCGGTCGAGCACGGGTTCGAAACCGACAGCCTGGCCGTCATCTCCGAGACCGACATCCTCGGCGACCGTCTGGCGCGCCCGAAGAAGAAGCGCCGGGCGTCGAACTTCCTGGCGGAGGCCTCGGCCCTGACGACCGGCGATCTCGTCGTCCACCTCGATCACGGCATCGGCCGCTATGAGGGGCTGAAGACGCTCGATATCCAGGACGCGCCGCACGACTGTCTGGAGCTGATGTACGCGGGGGAGAGCAAGCTCTACCTGCCGGTCGAGAACATCGACCTGCTGACCCGCTACGGCACCGACGGCGACGGGGTGCAGCTGGATCGGCTGGGCGGCGCGGGCTGGCAGGCCCGCAAGGCCAAGGCCAAGCAGCGCCTGCGCGACATGGCCGAGGGCCTGATCGCCCTGGCCGCCAAGCGCGCCCTGCGCGTCTCGGACGCCATCACCCCGCCGCAGGGCCTGTTCGACGAGTTCTGCGCCCGCTTCCCCTATGAGGAGACGGACGACCAACTGAACGCCATCGGCGACGTGCTGGAGGATCTGGGCAAGGGCACGCCGATGGATCGCCTGATCTGCGGCGACGTCGGCTTCGGCAAGACCGAGGTGGCCCTGCGCGCCGCCTTCGTGGTGGCCATGAGTGGTCAGCAAGTGGCGGTGGTCTGTCCGACGACCCTGCTGGCCCGCCAGCATTTCAAGACCTTCTCCGAGCGTTTCGCCGGCTGGCCGATCACCGTGCGCCACCTGTCGCGCATGGTCACGACCAAGGATGCCGCGGAGACGCGCGCGGGGCTGAAGGACGGAACGTTCGAGATCGTGGTCGGCACCCATGCGGTGCTGAGCGAGCAGGTCGGGTTCAAGGACCTGGGCCTGGTGATCGTCGACGAGGAGCAGCATTTCGGGGTCAAGCACAAGGAGAAGCTCAAGTCGCTTCGCGCCGATGTGCACCTGCTGACCCTGACCGCCACCCCGATCCCGCGCACCCTGCAGATGGCCCTGTCGGGCATCCGCGAGATGTCGATCATCGCCACCCCGCCGGTCGACCGTCTGGCGGTGCGGACCTATGTCACCCCGTCCGATCCGGTGCTGATCCGCGAGGCCCTGCTGCGCGAGAAATATCGCGGGGGTCAGGCCTATTACGTCGTGCCGCGTCTGAACGACCTGCCGGACATCGAGAAATTCCTCCGCGAGCAGGTGCCCGAGATCAAGTTCGTGGTCGGCCACGGCCAGATGTCGGCGACCCAGTTGGAGGAGGTGATGAGCGCCTTCTACGACGGGGCCTATGACCTGCTGCTGTCGACCACGATTGTTGAGTCCGGACTTGATGTTCCGACGGCCAACACCTTGATTGTGCATAGGGCGGACATGTTCGGCCTGGCCCAGTTGCACCAGATCCGGGGCCGCATCGGCCGGGCCAAGGCGCGCGCCTTCGCCTACCTGACCACGGACCCGAAGAAGCCGCTGTCCCTGTCGTCGGAACGCCGTCTGCAGGTGCTCCAGTCGCTGGATAATCTGGGCGCCGGCTTCCAGCTGGCCAGCCACGATCTGGACCAGCGCGGCGGCGGCAATCTGCTGGGCGACGAGCAGTCGGGCCACATCCGCGAGGTGGGAGTCGAACTGTACCAGCAGATGCTGGAAGACGCCGTCGCCTCCCTGCGTGAAGCGGGCGAGGAGGTGGTCGATCGCGGCTGGTCGCCGGCCATCAATGTCGGCGCGGCGGTCTTGATTCCTGAGGATTATGTCCCGGACCTCAACGTGCGTCTGAGCCTGTATCGCCGTCTGTCCGACGCCGAGAACACCGAGGGCCGGGAGGCCCTGGCCGCCGAATTGATCGACCGCTTCGGCCCGCTGCCGGATGAAGCGAAGCAGTTGCTGCGCATCGTCGGCATCAAGGCGAACTGCAAGATCGCCCACGTCGAACGCATCGATGTGGGGCCCAAGGGCGCGGTGCTGACCTTGAGGAATGGGACTTTCCCGAACCCGATGGGTCTGGTCGGCCTGATCCAGAAGAACCACGCCTTCTGGAAGATCCGGCCGGATCAGAAGATCGTCGTGAAGGGCGACTGGGACACGCCGGAGGACCGCCTGAAGGTCGCCGAACGCATCACCGCCGATCTGGCGCGGGTGGCGGGAGCGGCTTAACCGCAGCCTTCTTCCATCCCCTCCGGCGGGCGGCTCCTGAAATGGTCCGTCCACCAGCCGGTCCAGCGGTTCTGAAGCGCGCTGAAGGCGGCGTCGTCGAGGCCATAGGTGGTCAGGGTCAGGCTGGTCCAGCCCCTGGTCCATTTGGCGTTCGGGCCGCGATTGTGAGCAATCAGCAGGCCGTCACCCCATTCGCTGACGGTCAGTCCGCCCTGATGGCGGCCCAGATGCCAGGCGGTTCCGCTCAGGGAATCCGGCCCGACGACGCCCGCCCAAGGCTCGCCCGGGGCGGGGACGTCGTCCATGCCGACGCCCGCGAGACCGTTGAGGGCGTGGTCGCCCAGCGGCTCGCCGGACAGGTAGATGGTGCGGCGCGGCTGGCCGACGTGGCGGGCCAGCAGGAAGGCCAGTTGCTGGGTGAAGGCGATCCAGCCCTCGGTCATATCTTCATAGACGGCGTTCCAGTCGTCCTCGCTGACCGGGGCGCTGCGGACCACGCGGATCACGGTCTGGTCGCCCTGGGCGATGACCTCATATCGGTCGGGCATACCGCCGAAATTCAACACCTTGTTGGCGTCATCTGGCACGGCGTGGTCGAAGAAGATCCAGTCGACCTCGGCGCCCAGACTGTCGGTGTCCCAACCGAACCACTGCATCAACTGGTCCCGGTCCCGCAGGGCGGCCCACACCTGATCGGCGGGGGCGGGGACGGTCACCTCAACGAGAACGCGGTCTTCCATGGGCTGATCGGTCATGACGCTCAGTTCCTTGTGGGGGCGGGTTTGACCACGGCCGGATGGGCCGCGGCGGTCAGGCGGTAGCGACGGCCTTCAGGTGCAGAATAGCGGCGGGCAAGTTCGGCCACGGCCTCGGCGACGTCGCGCGAGAAGGCGTCGAAATCGGCGGGGCGGGCGAAGGTCAGGTCGGCCTCGACCGTCAGGGTCAGCAGGCGCGCGCCTTCGGCGTCGGCCGCCTCACGCATCCGGGCCACGTCGCGGACCATGGCCGAGGCGGTGTTGATCAGGTGGCCGGCGGCGTGGCGGTCCTGCGCATCGACGGCGTCGGGATCGGCGGGGGCGAGCAGGGCGGGGTCCAGCACATAGCGTTCGGCGGCGACGAACAGCCGCTCGGTGAAGCCGCGCTTCTTCCGCTCGCCCGCCAGCCGGATCAGGCCCGCGTCCTCCAGCGCCTTGAGATGGTAGCCGATCTTCTGGCGCGGCATCTCCAGCTGCTCGGCCAGACCGGCGGCGGAGGCGGGTTCGATCAGGGCGGACAGGATGCGCCGGCGGATCGGCGCCAGCGCCAGATGCGCCGTGTCCAGGTCGTCGAGCAGGGAGGAGGGCCGGGTCGTCATGACCCGAACCTGCATTAGACAAATAAAGTTGTCAAATTAGCGGGTGGCGGCGCCGACGTCCGCCGAGGCGCGCTCCAGCACCAGAGCGGGGGATTCGCCGGGCATGACCTCGGCCACGCCGACCTCGAACTCGACCACGAAGGGCGGACGGTCCGGACCGGCGTCGAAGGCGGTGCAACTGATGACGGCGGCGATGCGGTCGGCGGCGATCCGGCTGGCGGGGCCGCGCGTGGCGGGCAGGGCCAGGGCGAAGACATCGGCGGACAGGCGGGCGGCGGTGTCCTCGGTGCGGATCAGGCGCGAGACCATGGCGCCGATCTGGGGCAGGGCGCGGTCCAGCCAGCCGCCTTCGCGGGCGCTGACCACGGCCTCGGTCTCGGACACGCGCAGGACGGCGACGGACAGGGGGCGGCGACGCATCCGCGCGCCCTCGGCCACCCGGGCCAGATGGCTGGCGAACAGTTCGCGGGTGAACAGGCCGGTGGCGGGATCGGTCAGGCCCGAGCCGCGCGCGCTCTCCAGCGCCCGGCGGATGGCGACATGGCGGCGGTGCGCCCTGGCCAGCGCCACGATGCGCTCGGCGGTCTCTTCCTCGGGCGTATCGGCGGCGGCGACGTCGGCGAAGCCGCGGTTGTACAGCTCGGCCAGATTGATCTCGCCGGAGCCGCGCAGATAGAGGATGACGGGCACGTGATAGAGGCGGGTGTTCCGCTTCATGCCCGAGGCGATGGACAGGGCCGGGGCGTGGTCCTCGGCGCCCCAGAGCACCGCGGCGTCGAACGGGCGCTCATGCAGATAGTCGAAGGCGGTGTAGGGCGTCGGCGCGGCCACGACCTCGCAGCCGTGCGCGGTCAGGGCGTTGGACAGGGCCAGGAAATGCCGGTCCGGCTTGCCCGCCGCCAGCACCCGCAGCGGATTGGTCTCGACCTCGGCGGCGGTCAGCGGCTCGCCCCGCGCGGCGAAGGTGGCCTCGCGCAGGCTGACCTCTTCCTCGGCGATGGCGGTGCGGACCAGGTTCTCCAGCCGGAGCGCGGCCTGGGCGGCGTGCGGCGGCACGGACATGGCGATGTCGGCCAGCCCGGCCTCCCAGTCCGCCGCGCCGGGGCCGACGGCCAGGACGGGCAGGCGGCGCGGGGTGACGGTCTGGCGCATGGCGCGCACGCCTTCCTGGGCGTCCGGCAGGGAGGCGTCCAGAATCACGGCTTCGAGCGGCCAGTCGATCAGCACCTGCACGGCGCCGGCCAGCGAACGGGCGGTCACGGTGCGCCAGCCCAGGGCGTCCAGCCCCTGGCACAGCGGCCCGATCAGGTCGTCGTCAGGCGCGACGACCAGAATGCGCGGATCAGAAGCCAACGGATGGGCACTCCGTGTCGCCTCCAGCCCCGGGGCGATCTCATTGGCGGCGACCATAGCGATGACACCGGTCCGGAAGCAACGGGCGGCGTTGAGGATTTTCCGGGGCGTCCGTAAGCCGGTTCCCCTGTGGCCGAATTGCGGTAAACGTGGTCCCTTGGGCGGCGACGAGTACGGGCTTGCAGGCTAAAACTGAAACGAACGCGGCGGTCCGCTGGGCCATGCCGAAGCTGTGGGGCCGACTGGCCGTTCGAGCCTTCACCCGCAGCTGGGGCCGCGACGTCATGCTCTACACGGGCGGGGTGTCCTTCTTCGCCTTGCTGGCCGTCTTCCCCGCCATCGCCATCCTGATCGGCTTCTACAAGGTCGTCCTGTCCATCGGGCAGGTCAGCGAGCAGGCGGCGGCCCTGGCCGACGTCATGCCCCACGCGGCCCGCGCCATCTTCGAGCAGGAGATCGAGCGGCTGGCCAACGCCTCGGCCCGGACCGTCTCGGCCCAGAGCTTCTTCGCCCTCGTCATCGGCGGATACGCCGCCCACCGCGGCTTCAAGGCCCTGCTGGCCGGGCTGAACCTGATCCACGACGAGACCGAGCCGCACGGCTTCTTCAAGTTCAACCTGCTGGCCTTCTTTGTGGCCCTGTTCGCCTTCGCCCTGTTCACCGTGGTGTCCGGCGCCGTGGTGACCTCGCGCCTGCTGGAGCACACCGGGCCCGTCGGCTCGACGACCGGCGGCGGCGTGTCGCTGGACGGCCTGTGGCCCGCGCTGGGCCTCGCGATCGGCCTGACCATGCTCTATCGCTACGCCATGTCGCACCGGACGCCGGTGGCCTGGGTCCCGTCCATCGCCGGCGGCATCGTGGCCACGGTGATGTCGACCATCTCGTCCTGGCTGTGCGCCATCTATGTCGAGCAGATCGCGCCGCTGGGCGCGACCTACGGCTCGGTCGGCGCCGTGGTGGTGCTGCTGATCTGGCTGTCGTGGAACGTCAACGCCATCTTCTACGGCGGCGCCTTCACCACCGAGATGGAGATCGCCGCGCGCGAGATCGACGGTCCGGATCAGGCCGACGACGCCGAGGGCGAAGCCGCCAAGACCGTGGTCAGCCTGTCGGAGCGGCGGGCGTCTCGACCGCGATAGTCAGGACGCCGTCGGCCTCCTCGATCGACACCACCGTCCCGCCGAGGTCCTGCATCAGGAAGGGCACGTCGATGCGCGCCATCGGATCGGTGGCCAGGAGGGTCAGGCGCTGGCCCGGCCCGGCGGCGTGGAAGGCCTTCTGAAGTTTCAGACTGGGGGTCGGGCAGCGATGGCCGCGTGCATCGACGACGGTCATGCGTTGATCCGGTCCAGCAGCAGGCCCAGCGCCACCCGCACGCTCTCCAGCCGCACCGCCTCGCGCCCGATGTCGCCGAAGCGCTTCTCGACATGGATGACGCCCGACGGTCCGGCTGCGGCGAAGTGAACCAGGCCGACCGGCTTTTCGTCCGAGCCGCCGCCGGGGCCCGCGATGCCGGTGATGGCCACGGAGACGGCCGCGCGGGAGTGCGCCACCGCGCCTTGCGCCATCGCCCGGGCCACCGGCTCGGACACCGCCCCGTGGGCCGCGATCAGGTCAGCGGGCACGCCCACCAGATCCGTCTTGGCCTCATTGCTGTAGGTGACGAAGCCCCGGTCCACGACCGCCGATGATCCGGCGATTTCGGTCAGGGCGCCCGCCACCAGCCCGCCGGTGCAGCTCTCGGCCGTGGCCGCCATCAGCCCCCTGGCCGTCGCCTGCGTAATGATCTGTTTAGCGAGGGTCTGGATATCGTCCGGGAACATCGGGGCTTTCCGAAGGGGCGGCGAGTCGGTCTAGGCTGACCGCGCGTCATACGGACGCCAGCATACGGGGCGGGCATGAGCGAGACCACCATGGATACGGCCACGCCCCCCGCGGATCGCCTGACGCCCATCCTGTTCGCGGTCGCCATCTTCACCTCGGCCTCTCTGGTCTTCGTGGTCCAACCGATGGTGACCAAGCTGGTCCTGCCCATGCTGGGCGGCTCGCCATCGGTGTGGAACACCGCCATGGTCTTCTTCCAGGCGGCGCTGCTGGCCGGCTACGGCTACGCCCACGGCGTGCAGCGGATCGGCTCCATCAAGGTGCAGGTCGGGGTCCATCTGGCGCTGCTGGCGCTGGCGGCCCTGTTCCTGCCGCTGCACATCAACGGCTGGCTGGGCGAGCCCAACCCCTCGGCGCCGATCTGGTGGCTGCTGGCCACCCTGACCCTGTCGGTCGGCGCGCCCTTCGCCATCCTGTCCGCCACCGCGCCCCTGCTGCAGGCCTGGTACGCCCGGGTGCGCGCCGGTCATGCGGACGGCCAGAACCCCTATGTCCTCTATGCCGCCTCCAACCTCGGCAGCTTCCTGGCCCTGCTGTCCTATCCGATCCTGATCGAGCCGCTAAGCACCCTGTCGGGCCAGCGCTGGAGCTGGACCGGCGGCTACGGCGTCTTCGTGCTGCTGATCGTGGCACTGGCCTTCGTGGTGTGGAGCCGTCGCCTCGACCGGACCGCCGAGCCCGCGCCGCTGGTGAAGAGCGCGCCGATTCCGTGGCTGCAGAAGGGGATGCTGGTCCTGCTGGCCGCCGCCCCGTCCAGCCTGATGCTGGGGGTGACGTCCCACCTGTCGACCGACGTGGCCTCGGCGCCCTTCCTGTGGGTCATCCCGCTGGCGCTGTACCTGTTCACCTTCGTCATCGCCTTCCAGAACCGGCCGTGGATTCCGCTGCCGATCACCCTGGTCATCCAGGCGGCGCTGGGCGCGGTCTGCGTGCTGCTGGTGGCCTTCCGCTCGGCCAACTGGGGCATGGCCTTCGGGGTCAACATCCTGGCCTTCTTCTTCACGACCCTGATGTGCCACCAACTGCTGGCGGCGCGTCGCCCCGCGCCGGACCGGCTGACCGAGTTCTATCTGCTGATGTCGCTGGGCGGCGTGGTCGGGGGCGCCTTCACGGCCCTGCTGGCGCCGGTGATCTTCAACATGGTCTGGGAGTATCCGCTGGTTCTCGTGCTGGTCGGCCTGTTGCGGCCGTGGGGCAAGGCGCGCTTCACTGGTCAGCATCTGGGCGCGCTGGTCGCCGCCGCCGCCGTGGCCCTGGCCCCGGTGCTGCTGTCCCTGTGGCTGGACGCGAACGACGAGGCGCGGGGCGCCTTCTACCGCATCTTCCCGCTGGGCATGGGCCAACTGGCCATGATCATGCTGATCCCGGCGGCCATCTGCGCCTTCCTCGTGCGCGACCGGGCGCCGGTCTACACCGTCATTCTGGTGATGATCGCCCTGTCGTCCCAGTGGATCGCGCGCGGCTATGACTGGACCTATTCGGAGCGCAGCTTCTTCGGCGTTATGCGGGTCGCCAATGTGAGGGACCCGCGGATGGGCGGGGACGTCCATGTGCTGATGCACGGCACCACCCTGCACGGGGCGCAGGCGCAGGGCGGGCAGAACGTCTGCGCACCGACGCTCTATTACAACGTCGCCACCCCCATCGGTCAGTCGGCCCTGATGGTGCAGCAGCGCGGCCCGGCGCGGATCGGCGTGGTGGGGCAGGGCTCCGGCGCCATGGCGGCCTACAAGCGCGCCGCCGACCGGATGACCTTCTTCGAGATCGATCCGATGGTCGACCGGCTGTCGCGCGATCCGAAATGGTTCAGCTACATCTCCGACTGCGCCGACGGGCCGATCGACACGGTGCTGGGCGATGCGCGCCTGACACTGAACCACCAGCCGGCGCACAGCTATGACCTGCTGATCATCGACGCCTTCTCATCGGACGCGGTGCCGACCCACCTGCTGACCGCCGAGGCGATCCAGGGCTATCTGCGCCTGCTGAAGCCGAACGGAGTGGTGCTGCTGCACCTGTCGAACCGCAATCTCGAGATCACCCTGCCGGCCATCGCGGCGGCGCAGCAACTGGGCGTGCCCAGCCTGCATCAGCTCTATTACGAGACGGGGGAGTCGCCCGACATGGCCGAGGCCTCGACGGAGGCCCTGATCCTGTCGCCGACGCGCGAGGGGCTGGCGGACTTCGGACGGGATCCGCGCTGGAAAACGGTCAAACAGACCTCGGTGCGCCCGTGGACGGATGACTACGTCAATCTGTTCGGCGCGATGTGGCGCAGCCGCTTCCCGCCGCCGGAACGGCCGTTCTAGGTCCAATCGACATTCAGGGGATTCACTTGCGGCCTGATGCGTGATTCATGG
>NZ_JBHYGN010000006.1:0-3794 GCF_051858995.1 Brevundimonas sp.
CCCCAGGCCTCAGGCCCGGGGGTTTTTGCTGTCTGGTCTCCAACGGAGGGCCTGCGGGAGCGGCCGGCCGGCGGTTCGCGGACCGACGCCGGCGAACGCGGCGGCGGCCTGGGACGCGCTGGACCAGAGCAGCCTGTCGGCCAACCTGGGCGCGACCCTGCGCTGGAGCCTCGACACCCGGCGCCATGGCCAGTTGCGGCCCAGCGCGCGGCTGGAGTGGTGGCTGAGCGAAAGGTGGATGTTCAGCCTCGGCTATCGCGCCATGTACGGCGACGCCAGTTCCAGCCAGGGCGGCCAGCTCGGCCTCAAATACGGCTGGTGACGGAAGGGGGGCGCGGTGACAGCCGCGGCCCATTTTTGCTGTTCGGACCTGACCGGGGCAGGGTCCTAGTCGCGGGCGAAGACGTCCAGGGCGCGGCCGCCGTGGTGGAGCTCCACGTGGCTGTAGTCGCGGGTCAGGAGCAGGCGGACCCTGGCCAGCTCTCGGGCCTCGGTCTCGTCGATGGCGTCGAGGGGTTCGTCGGTCGGGCCGATGCCGGAGGCGTAATGGAGTCGAAGGCTGAAGGTGGACATGGTTGTCTCCCGGCGCGGTCTGGAGCGGGAGTGTTCGAGCAACCCCGTGTCGAAGGCTGGGGCGGACCAATGTCTCTCAGTCGCGGACGCTCATGGATCGGCTGTCCGCAATAGCGTTACTGTGATGGATGTTCGCGGAAAAAGCCAGCAAAATGAGATATGTACGCTTGCGGACCTAGGCTGGTCCGCCCGTCTGGCCGAGCGCGGACCAGCCGAAATCCAGCAGCGGTCGGGAAGAATCGGCGAAGCTCGCCAGCGCGTTCGGGAGGTCGGGCGAGGCGATTTCGGCGCCGGTCAGGGGGCGACTGACCAGCCAGCGGGTGCGCTTCAAGGCGGCCACGAGCGGGCCGTCGGCCTGAGCCTCGAACCCCTTGGGCATGCGCTTGACCGGGGCGCCGGGGTCGAGCGCCAGGCCTGCCTTCGCCAGGGCCGCCTCGACCGCCGCCCAGCGGGCCGGGTTGGCGACGACGGCGCGGCGCATGGCGTCGATGTCGGGCCGCTCGTCCAGATAGAAGCCGCAGGCGACGAAGGGACCCTTGCCGAAATAGCCGTCGTCGCTGGCCGCCGCCGCCTCGGACGGGTGGGTGGACGGATCCAGCGGGTCGATGCTGTCGGGATCGAAGCTCGGGCGGCTGCCGCCCTCGGGCTCGATGTGGATGTACATCATGCCGGGCGACATCTTCCGGCCGTCGCGGGTGAGGGTGCAGGAGACGTGGGTCTTGTAGGGCCGCTTGTCCTTCGAGAAGCGGGTGTCGCGGTGGATGCGGAAGACGCTGCGCTTCGGATCACCCGACAGGGGGATGTCGCGGGCGGCGCAGGCGGTCGACGTCTCGGCGATCAGCGCCGCCAGCGTGGGCTTGAGCCCGTCGTCATAGGCGGCGCGATGGGCGGCGAACCAGTCGCGGTCGTTGTTGACGGCCAACTGGGTCAGGAAGGCCAGGTCGGCGGAGGCGAAGCCGGAAAAGGTCATGGCGTCAGCAATATCCGGGACGGCGTTGCGGGTGAAGCGGCGCTTCCCATATGCGCCTGAAGCAGTTGCGGATGGCGAAGATGAGCAAACCCCTGAAGATCGATTTCGTGTCTGACGTCGTCTGTCCGTGGTGCGTGGTGGGCCTGGGCGGTCTGGAGACCGCGCTGGACAGGCTGAAGGGCGAGGGCATCGAGGCCGAGATCGCCTTCAAGCCGTTCGAACTGAACCCGCAGATGGCGCCCGAGGGCGAGAACATCGTCGAGCATATCGGCCGCAAATACGGCTCCACCCCCGAGCAGTCGGCGGCCAACCGGGCCATGATCACCGAGCGGGCCGGAGCGGTTGGCTTTGACATGCGGATGACCGCCGAGAGCCGGATCTGGAACACCTTCGACGCCCACCGCCTGCTGTACTGGGCCGGCGAGACGGCGCCGGACAAGCAGCCGGACCTGAAGAAGGCCCTGTTCCGCATCCACTTCACCGAGGGCCGCAACCTGACCGACGCGGGCGAGCTGACCGCCGCCGCGCAATCGGTGGGGCTGGACCGGGCCGAGGCCGCCGAGGTGCTGGCGTCGGATCGGTATGTGCAGGCGGTGCGCTCCGAAGAGGCCCTGTGGCAGTCGCGCGGCATCAGCTCGGTCCCCGCCGTGGTGGTCGAGGGCAAATACCTGATCTCGGGCGGCCAGCCCCCGGAGGTGTTCGAACAGGCCCTGCGGAACATCGCCAAGGAAGAGGCGGCGGCGGGCTGACGCCGGTCGTCTTCCTTCTCCCCCGGCGGGGAGAAGGATGTCGGGGCGCCAGACCCCTCACGGCGCCCCCGCGAGGGCCGCGCCGCCGGGGAGGCCGGGGAGAACCGGCGGTGAGGGCATCGCGCCGGGAGACGGTGCGAATACACCGTCTATGCCGTCTATCCCGTCTATCGGCTCGCCGCGTTTCCAGCGGGCGAGGGCGGCTTCGTAGTCTTCGCGGGCGGCCATGACGACGGCGTCGCCGAAGTCGCGGACCTCGCGGCGGGCAGCCTGGCTGCGCTCGCGGTCGGCCTGCTGCTGGCGGCGTCGGACCTCGGCGGCTTCGGCCTCGATGGCCTTGTAGACGCGGCGCCAGCGCAGGGCCTCCATGGCCTTGCCGTGCAGGACGGCCCGCATCATTCGCTGGAAGGCGACCAGCGACAGCTCGCCCAGCGGGATCTGGTCGAGGTCGCCGTCGAACTGTTCCTCGAGCGCCAGCCCCTCGTCGTCGCGCTCCAGCCCGTTGGGGCGGGACCAGGGCTGGTCGGTGCGCCGCCAGCCCTCCTCGGCCGCGCGCTTGCGCAGGGTGCTGAGCCCGACGCCGTGACGGCGGCAGCAGGCGGGGGCGGACCAGCCGGCGAGATAGTCCTCGCGGACCTGCGCCCAGACTTCGTCGGGAGCGGTGTGGAGGCCGGTGTCTGCCGGTTCTGGGGCGGGGGGTCGGGGGATGCGTCGGTCATGGGAGCCTCCGGGTGTGGAGGCAGTATGGAACGGCGGTACGTCAGTTTTGGACGTATGGAAGGCAGTAGGGCGTAGGAATTAGGGGAGCAGTGCGGGCCGGGAGCGCGGTCGCGCTAATTCCTACGCCCTAATTCCTCCCTCTCTCGATCCGCCCGATCCTCAACACCCCGACGCTCAGCGCGTCGACGTGCAGCCGCCGCACCCGGGCGCGGCCGATCCTGAGCGCCCCGATGGCCAGGGCGCCGATGGCGAGGGCCCCGATCGCCAGCATCCCGGCGCCGAGCGTCCCCACCGTCGCCGCCCCGACAGCGGCGGCCCCGGCGGCGGAAGCCTTGCGGGCGGTGGCGGGCAGGGGACGTTGGGTCATGGTGTGAGATTAGGCTTCTCTGATCCGTGGAGAACAGCGCAATCTCGGATCATGTCCCGCGCTCGCGATCTTCGCCAATCCGCCGGCCTCGCTGAACAGCGGGTCTGGTCGCGGCTGCGCGGCGGCGGCGTCGAGGGTTTCAAGGTTCGTCGACAGCATGACATCGACCGCTGGACTGTCGATTTCGCCTGTGTGCGTCTCCGACTGGTCATCGAGATCGACGGCGGCGTGCATGAGCGTGACGACGTCGTCCTGCGCGATCATCTTCGCCAGACGGAGATCGAGGCGCTGGGCTGGACCGTGGTCCGCTTCACCAATGAGGTCGCGTTGGGAGAGCCTTGGCGGATCGACGAGGCGATCCGTGAACGGGCGCGGTTGCTGGGTTTGCTGTGATCCCTCTCCCGCCGGGAGAGGG